>JBBQGQ010000004.1:0-196041 GCA_038323195.1 Acidimicrobiia bacterium
GTCGTCAAAATCGAGAAATAGAATCGTTATCGTGCGCGGCCCGACCCGGGTTGCACGCGGCGGTGAGCGAGCCAAGCGAGCGAACTCGCCAGCAAGCGAACGTCCGCGGCGCAGGTACCCTGCGCCGCAGAGAGCGAGCGAATAAACATGAGAGCGAGCGAATAAACATGGCAGGTCCGTCGGGCCAGAAGATCCGCATTCGGCTGAAGGCGTACGACCACGAGGTCATCGACCAGTCGACGAAGAAGATCGTCGAGACGGTGATTCGTACGCAGGCGAAGGTGCGCGGTCCGGTGCCGCTGCCGACGGAGATCCGCAAGTACACCGTCATCCGCTCACCGCACGTCGACAAGGACAGCCGCGAGCATTTCGAGATGCGCATTCACAAGCGTCTCATCGACATCGTCGAACCGACGGGGAAGACCGTCGAGGCCCTCCAGCGCCTCGACCTGCCGGCCGGAGTCGACATCGAGCTGAAGATGCAGCAGGCCTGACCGTCTCGCGCGCGCGTCCTGCTCGCGCGAGAATCCTGCGGTGGACGAGGTGGCCGCCGGAGACAGTGCCACCGAGTCCCTTCCCGAGGGCGTAGACGCGCCCGCTTCCAACGCTTCGACCGACCCGGCAATCGAGCCAGCGGTCGACCGGCCGTCTCGCTTGGTGCGGATGGTCAGGGCGTGGGGGCTCCCCGAGGCGGTGCTGGCCGCGCTCGTCACGTTGTGGTCGGCCGAGTTCATCCGGCTGCCGATGTTGCGCTACGACAAGTTCGGCACGTTCGGTTTCGACCTCGGGATCTACGACCAGGGCACGTGGCTCCTCTCCCGGGGCAAGGACCCGTTCGTGACGATCCGTGGGCTCGAGCTCTTCGGTCATCACGCCAACATCTTCTTGTTGTTGCTCGTGCCGTTCTATTGGCTGGGCGCGGGACCGATCTTCCTGCTCGTGGTGCAGGTCCTGTCCCAAGCGAGCGGCGCGATCGCGATCTTCCTGCTCGCACGCGACCTGCTGCGATCGAAATGGGCCGGCGTCGCACTGGCGGCGGCGCTGCTGCTCAACCCGACGTATCAGTGGCTCACGTGGGAGTTCTTCCACCCCGACGCGGTCGCGATCGGACCGCTGCTCTTCGCGTACTGGACCGCGCGTAACAAGCGATGGGGGTGGTTCACGTTCGCCGCGGTTCTCGCCGTCATTTGCAAGGAGGATTTCGCGCTGGCGGTCGCGGTGCTCGGTCTCGTCATCCTCGTGCGGGGCGACCGGCGCCGCGGTGCGATCGTCGCCGTCGCGTCGACGATCTACTTCTACTTCGCCACGCGCGTGCTCATCCCGGCCGAGAACGGGATCGGGCCGTTCTACGACAGCTTCTTCGGTGACCTCGGTAAGACTCCGACCGAGGTCGCCTTCAACGCCGTCCGCCATCCCACCAAGACGTGGCACCTCGCGAGCGCAGACGACCGCAAGACGTGGTACTGGAACATGTTCGGCCCGTGGGCCTTCGTCCCCCTCTTCGACCTGCGGGTCCTGGCCGTCGCGGCGCCGACCATCTTCGTCAACATCGTCTCGTCGTTCCCCTACACGCGCGACTATCGATTCCACTACTCGGCGGTCGTCGTTGCCGGCTGTGCGGTCGCGACGGTCGAGGCGATCGCGTGGATTTCGAAGCGGTCCACGCAGCGGCTGGCGACCCAGGCGTCGATGGTTTCGATGGTGCTCGTCGCGGCGCTCGTTGCGAGCGTGACGCTGGGTTGTGCGCAGTATTCACGGCACTATCACGACGGCACGTGGCCCCTCGCGGCGGACCCGACGGTGAGGATCAAGGCGGCCGCGGTCAGGTCGGTTCCGGCGCAGGCCTCGGCGAGCGTGGCGTACAACATCGACACGCACATGACCCACCGCGCCGGGATCTACGAGTTCCCCGTACCGTGGTGCAACATCAACTGGGGGGTCCGGGGCGAGCACCTGGACGATCCGGCGAAGGTGCAGTACCTCGTGCTCGAGCGCAGTCTCATCGGCGATCCCCGCGACCAGGCGCTGCTCTCGGACCTCCTGTCCGGCGAGTTCGCGATCGTGTCGCAGGTTTCGACGCAGGACCAAGACGTCCTGGTGGCCAAGCGAATTCGCCCGCCGGCGCGTCCCCTCGGTGTCGCACCGCCTCCGGGCGAGTGCTACGCGCGCCCGGCACTCGACCACTTCCAGCCCGACCTGAAATCTGGGGGATGACGGGGTTGCGGACGGCGGACGCGGCCCTGGATGGCAGGCGGGTTGCGGAGTTGCTAGCATCATCGGGCTCTCCGGGCCGTACATCGCGACCCGCCGCGTTGCCCTCCCCGGCCTCGGGTGCGACGCGACATCAACCGAGGCCCGCGTAGGCCCCGTTTCCGGCGGAACCGCGCGGCACAACCGAGATCGCGCTCCGCCCGGGAACTCCGAGCGGAGCGTTCGCGTGGGCGCGGAACTCCCGCACGCCCGACGAGTGCATCGCACCGGAGTCGACAATGGCGAACAAAGGGATCCTGGGCCGCAAGCTCGGCATGACCCAGGTCTTCGACGAGGGGAACCGGATCGTCCCGGTCACCGTCATCGAGGCCGGGCCCTGCCGCGTGGTCCAGATCAAGACCCCGGAGCGCGACGGCTACGCCGCGGTGCAGCTGGCGTTCGGCGATACCAAGGCGCAGCGCCTGTCGAAGCCCGAGCTCGGCCACCTGAAGGCGGCGAACGCCGACCCCACGAAGTACCTCGCCGAGCTGCGCGTCGTCGACCTCTCCGGCTTCGAGCTCGGCCAGATCGTGAAGGCCGACGTGTTTGCAGCCGGCGAGCGGGTCGACGTGACCGGCATCAGCAAGGGCCACGGCTTCTCCGGAGTGATGAAGCGCCACAACTTCTCCGGCCAGGGCGCGTCGCACGGCAATCACAAGAGTCACCGGGCACCGGGTTCGATCGGCGCCTGCGCGACACCGGCGCGTGTGTTCAAGGGCATGCGCATGGCGGGCCAGTTCGGAAACGTGCGCACGACGACACTCAACCTGCAGGTCGTCGAGGGCGACGCCGAGCGCAACCTGCTGCTCGTGCGCGGCGCCGTTCCCGGTGCCGCCGGCGGCATCGTCTTCGTCCGCAACGCGGTGAAGTCGGGGGTGAGGGCGTGACGTCTCTCACCATGAAAACCGCGGCGGGTGCGGACGCGGGCACGGTCGAGCTACCCGACGACATCTTCGGCATCGAGCCCAACGTCGCGGTGATGCACCAGGTGGTGACGGCGCAGCTCGCGGCCAAGCGTGCGGGTACCCACAGCACCAAGACGCGCGCCGAGGTGCGGGGCGGCGGCGCCAAGCCGTGGCGGCAAAAGGGCACAGGACGCGCCCGCCAGGGATCGATCCGCGCGCCACAATGGCGGGGGGGCGGCGTGGCGCACGGCCCCAAGCCGCGCGACTACTCGCAGCGCACCCCGAAGAAGATGGTGCGGCTCGCGCTGCGCTCCGCGCTCTCGGACCGGGCGGCGGAGTCGAAGGTCATCGTGGTCGACAACTGGGCCATCGACGCGCCGAAGACCAAGGACGCAGTGAGGCTGCTCGAGGCGATCGGCCTGCGCACCAAGGGTGAGCGCGAGGCGCGCGTCCTCGTGGTGCTGTTCCGTACCGACGAGGCGGCGTGGAAGTCGATGCGCAACCTCGGCGAGCGCGTGCAGATCGTCCTGCCGGAAGAGTTGAACACCTACGACGTGCTCGTGAACGACTGGCTCGTGTTCTCCGAGTCTTCGCTCGAGACCGTGGTTGCTCGCCTCGCCGGCTCGACCCGGATCGAAGGTGACGACGATGAGTAAGGACCCGCGCGACATCATCATCAAGCCCGTCGTGTCGGAGAAGTCGTACGCGGGCTACGACCTCAACGTCTACACCTTCATCGTCGCCCCGAACGCGAACAAGATCGAGATCCGCAACGCGGTCGAGCAGCTGTTCGTCCGCCGGGTCGAGAAGGTCCACACGATCAACCGCAAGGCCAAGCGCTCGCGCAACCGCAGCACCGGCGCGTACAACACCCCCGCTCGCCAGAAGCGAGCCATCGTCACCCTCGCCGCCGGCGAGGAACGCATCGACATCTTCGGGAGCTGACATGGGTGGGAAGCGGACAGAGCGCCGCATGCCGAAGGAGGCGACCGCGAAGCGACCGGATGGGAGCGGAGCGCGGAGCCGACCCATGCTCAAGGCCCCTGGCGCGCCGAAGCGGGAGGGAAGATAAGTGCCCATCCGCAAACGCAAGCCGACGAGTCCGGGACGCCGGTTCCAGACGTCGTCCGACTTCGTCGAGGTCACCAAGACCCGGCCCGAGAAGTCGCTGACGAAGCCGAAGCCGAAGTCGGGCGGTCGCAACTCCTACGGTCGCATGACCTCGCGCCACCGCGGCGGCGGTCACAAGCAGCGGTATCGCATCGTCGACTTCCGCCGGAACAAGGACGGCGTACCCGCCAAGGTCGCAGCCATCGAGTACGACCCCAACCGCAACGCGCGTCTCGCGCTGTTGCATTACCTCGACGGCGAGAAGCGCTACATCATCGCCCCCCAGGGTCTCGAGGTCGGCGCCCTGGTGCAGAGCGGCCAGGGCAGCGAGATCCGAGTGGGCAACGCGTTGCCGCTGCGCTACATCCCGGTCGGCACCACGATCCACAACGTCGAGCTGAAGCCGGGTGGTGGCGCCAAGATGGGCCGGGGCGCGGGAACCGCGATCCAGCTCATCGCCAAGGAAGGCACGTTCGCGACGCTGCGGCTGCCTTCGACCGAGATGCGGCGCGTGCCGATCGACTGCCGTGCGACGGTCGGTTCGGTCGGCAACAGCGAAGCCGGCCTGATCTCGGTCGGAAAGGCCGGTCGCAACCGCTGGAAGGGCAAGCGCCCGCACACCCGCGGCGTCGCGATGAACCCGGTCGATCACCCGCTCGGCGGCGGCGAAGGCAAGAGCTCCGGCGGCCGGCACCCGGTGTCGCCGTGGGGCAAGCCCGAGGGCCGCACCCGCAAGAAGGGCAAGTCGAGCGACAAGCTCATCATCCGCCGGCGTCGTACGCGCGGCGCCCGCAGGTAAGTGAAGGAGCCGAATAAGTGCCGCGCAGCCTGAAGAAAGGTCCGTTCATCGACGACCACCTTCGCGAGAAGGTCGACGCGATGAACGCGGCCGGCGACCGAAAGGTCATCAAGACGTGGTCGCGCCGCAGCACGGTCACGCCCGACATGGTCGGTCACACACTCGCGGTGCACGACGGTCGCAAGCACGTGCCGGTCTACGTCACCGAGGCCATGGTCGGCCACAAGCTCGGCGAATTCGCGCCGACACGCATTTTCCGCTACCACGCGGGCCAAGAGCGATCGAGCCGGCGCTGATGGCGGACACCACGACGAAATCGGGCGTGCGCGCAACCGTTCGGTACCTGCACACGTCGCCGTACAAGGTGCGCCAAGTGCTCGACCTCGTGCGCGGGCTCCCCGTCCCCGACGCGGAGCGCATGTTGCAACTCTGCGAGAAGGACGCGGCCGGCGACGTGCTGAAGCTGCTCGGCTCCGCCATCGCCAACGCCGAGCACAACAACGCGCTGCCCGCCGACGAGCTCTTCCTCGCGCGGGCGTGGGCCGACGAGGGGCCGACGCGCAGCCACGGCCAACCGCGCGCCCGCGGGCGCTATTTCCGGATCCGCAAGCGCACGTCGCACGTGACGATCGTGCTCGAGCGGTTCGAGCGCGACGAGCTCGAGGCGCGCCAGCGACGGGACGAGGCGACCGGCCGCGGCGCGGCGGTCGCGCAACGCCGACGGGCCGAGCGGGTGCGACGCTCACGTGCGACCGAGCCCGAGCCCGAGCCCGAGCCCGACGAGCCCGAGACCGACGAGCCCGAGGTCGACGGCGGCGATGTGGCCGTCGACCAGGTCGCCGATACCCCGGTCTCCGATACTGGCGCCTCCGAGACTGGTGTCTCCGATACTGGCGCTTCCGATACTGGGGTCACCGACCAAGAAGCGTCCGAGACCGAGCCGGAAGCCGAGAAGGATTAGTCATGGGTCAAAAAGTCAACCCGTACGGGTTCCGGCTCGGCATCACCACCGAGTGGAAGTCACGGTGGATCGCGGGCAAGAAGGAATACCGCGAGTCGCTCATCGAGGACTGGAAGATCCGCGACTATCTGCGCAAGCAACTCGAGCGCGCGGCAGTCAGCCGGGTCGAGATCGAGCGCACCGGCGACCGGCTGCGCATCGACGTGTACACGGCGCGGCCGGGCATCGTGATCGGTCGCCGGGGCGCCGAGGCCGAGCGTCTGCGAGAGGGTCTGCGCAAGATCAGCGGCAACCCGAAGATCCAGTTCAACATTCAGGAGATCAAGCAGCCCGAGGTCGACGCGATGCTGCTTGCCCAAGGTGTCGCCGACCAGCTCACGGGGCGGGTGTCGTTCCGCCGGGCCATGAAGCGCGCGGTGCAGACCGCGATGAAGGCCGGCGCGCTCGGCGTGCGGGTGCAGTGCAGCGGCCGTCTGGGTGGTGCCGAGATGAGCCGCAAGGAGTGGTACCGCGAGGGACGCGTGCCGTTGCACACGCTGCGCGCCGACGTCGATTACGGCCTCGCCGAGGCGCGCACCACGTTCGGACGTATCGGCGTGAAGGTATGGATCTACAAAGGTGACATCCTCCCCTACAAGAGCGCGGTCGAGGACAAGATCGCGCGCGAGGCCGCGATGGCCGTCGGCGAGACCGCCGGTCAGCCCGGCGCCCGTCGGGTGGTCAGCGCGGGCGGTGGCCGGCGCAGGAAGGCCGAAGACGGCGAGCCGGTGACGACTCCCGACGGGACGACCGACGCGGGCGACGTCGGCGAGGACCTGCCGGCGAAGCCGCTGTTGGGTGAGGCCGATCCCGAGCTCGAACGGCTCCTCGCGGAGGAAGAAGAGATCGAGCGCCGCACGCGTGAGCACCACGAGACTCCGCACTTCCGCGGCGGCGAGGAGTAGGTCGACACGATGTTGATGCCCCGCAAGGTTCGTCACCGCAAGGTGCAACGAGGTCGGCTCAACGGCATGGCCAAGGGTGGGACGCGGCTCGCATTCGGCGAGTTCGGCATCCAGGCGCTCGAGCCCGGCTGGCTGACGAACCGCCAGATCGAGGCCGCTCGTATCGCGATGACGCGCCACATCAAGCGTGGCGGCAAGGTCTGGATCAACGTGTTCCCCGACAAGCCCGTCACGCAGAAGCCGGCCGAGACCCGCATGGGCTCGGGCAAGGGCAACCCCGAGAAGTGGGTGGCCGTCGTGAAGCCGGGCCGGATCCTGTTCGAGCTGTCCGGAGTTCCGGAACCCATCGCACGCGAGGCGATGCGGCTCGCCATCCACAAGCTTCCGATGCGTGCCCGCTTCATCGTCCGCGAAGAAGAGGTGTAGCGGTGACGAAGCCCGACGAATTGCGAGAGCTGACCGACGAGACGCTGGTGGACCGCCTGTCGGAGGCGAAGCAGGAGCTGTGGAAGCGCCGTCTCGATCTCGCGACGGGTCAGCTCGACGGCACTTCGGAGATCACGAACTACAAGCGCGAGATCGCGCGCATCCACACGTTGATGCGCGAGCGCGAGATCTTGGCGCACGAAGCCGATCGGCAGGAGGCGTGATGGCGGACGACATTGAAATGAACGACGCGAACGAGAAGCGGTCGAACGCCCGGAAGGTGCGAGAAGGCATCGCGGTGTCCACGAAGATGGACAAGACGGTGGTGGTCGCCGTCGTCGACCGCGTCCGGCACCGCCGCTACCAGAAGACGATGCAACGCACGAAGCGGCTCTACGCGCACGACGAGACGAACGACGTGCGCGAGGGCGATCGCGTCCGAGTGGCCGAGACGCGCCGGCTCTCGAAGCAGAAGCGCTGGCGCGTCGTCGAAGTCCTCGAGCGTGCCCGATGATTCAGCAGGAATCGCGGTTGAAGGTGGCGGACAACTCGGGTGCGCGTGAGGTGCTGTGCATCAAGGTGCTCGGCGGAACGCGCCGGCGGTACGCGAGCATCGGCGACGTCTTCGTCGCCACCGTGAAGGACGCCGTGCCGGGTGCGTCGGTGAAGAAGGGCGATGTCGTGAAGTGCGTCGTGGTGCGCACGAAGAAGGAGAAGCGACGTCCCGACGGGAGCTACATCCGTTTCGACGAGAATGCCGCAGTCTTGATCAACGACCAGATGCAGCCGCGAGGCACGCGCATCTTCGGTCCGGTCGGGCGCGAGCTGCGCGACCGCCGCTTTATGCGGATCGTGTCACTCGCGCCGGAGGTGCTGTAACCATGAAGGTGAGAAAGGGTGACGACGTCGTCGTGCTCGCGGGCAAGGACGTCGGTCGGCGCGGCACGATCACGCGAGTCATCAGAGGTACCGACAAGGTGATCGTCGACGGCGTGAACATGGTGAAGCGACACACCAAGCCCAAAGGTCAAGTGATGCAGGGCGGCATCATCGACAAGGAGATGCCGATCCACGTCTCGAACGTGGCGCTGTGGTGCAAGGAGTGCGGCGCCACGCGCATCGGATACCGCTTTGGCGAAGACGGTGCGAAGCAACGCATCTGCCGCAAGTGCGGAGGCGACATCTGATGGCCGCGACCACGACGGAGTCGCCGCGCCTGAAGCAGCGGTTCGAGAGCGACCTGAAGCCACAGCTGCAGAACGAGCTCGGGCTCACGAACGTCATGCAAGTTCCCCAACCGGTCAAGATCGTGGTGAACATGGGGGTCGGCCGGGCGACGCAGCAGCGTTCGCTGCTCGACGGCGCGGTCACCGACCTCACGATCATCACCGGCCAGAAACCCCTCGTCACCAAGGCCAAGAAGTCGATCGCGAGCTTCAAGCTCCGCGAGGGCAACGAGATCGGTGCCAAGGTGACGTTGCGGGGCGACCGCATGTGGGAGTTCTACGACCGGCTCGTGAGCCTCGCGATCCCGCGTATCCGCGACTTCCGCGGGATGCCACCCAAACAATTCGACGGACACGGGAACTACACGTTCGGCCTCAACGAGCAGCTCGTGTTTCCCGAGATCGACTACGACAAGATCGACAGCGTACGAGGCATGAACGTAACGATCGTGACCACAGCGGAAACCGACGACCAGGGCTTCGCGCTCCTGCGTGCGCTCGGGTTCCCGTTCCGCCGCGACGGGCAGGGGTGAATCGATGGCCAAGAAGGCACTCGTCCTCAAGCAGCAGCGCACTCCGAAATTCAAGGTGCGCGGTTACACGCGTTGTCGCCGGTGCGGCCGCGCGCGCTCGGTTTACCGCGACTTCGGGTTGTGTCGACTCTGTCTCCGGCAGATGGCTCACGCCGGGGAGATCCCGGGCATGACGAAGAGCTCGTGGTGACGGGGAGGGGCGCGCAGTGACGATGACCGACCCGATCGCCGACATGTTGACTCGCATCCGGAACGCGAACGTCGCGTTCCACGACGATGTCGCCATGCCGTCGTCGAAGCTGAAGGAAGCCGTAGCGGTGATCCTCGAGCGCGAGGGCTACATCACGGGGTTCGAAGTCGTGGCCGACCCGAGCCGTCCGGGGAAGCGCCTGACGATCAAGATGAAGTACTCCAGCGACCGCCGCCGCACGATCTCCGGATTGAAGCGCGTCTCGCGCCCCGGCCTGCGCGTCTACTCGAAGGCCGAAGGCGTCCCTCGGGTTCTCGGCGGTATGGGAATCGCGATCTTGTCCACCAATCAGGGCCTGTTGACCGACCGCGAGGCGCGCGAGCGCCGCGTCGGCGGCGAGATCCTGTGCCAGGTCTGGTAGCGGAGCTGCGTCATGTCGCGAGTCGGAAAGCAACCGATCACGGTCCCCAGCGGTGTCGATGTCACGATCGACGGCCTCGCGGTCCGCGTGAAGGGACCGAAAGGTCAGCTCGAACACCGCCTGGTCGGCGACGTCTCGATCGAACACGACGGCGACGCGCTGAACGTCTCGCGCGCCGACGACACCCGCTCGAACCGCGCGCTGCACGGGCTGCAACGCACATTGATCGCGAACATGGTGATCGGAGTCTCCGACGGGTTCTCGAAGGAGCTCGAGATCGTCGGCGTCGGCTACCGGGCCGCGGCCCAGGGCCCGAACGCCATCGAGCTGTCGGTCGGGTTCTCGCATACCGTGCGTTTCGACGCCCCGGAGGGTGTCACCTTCGAGGTTCCGCAGCCCACGCGCATCGTCGTGCGCGGCCACGACAAGCAACTCGTCGGCCAGGTCGCGGCCGACATCCGCAAGATCCGCAAGCCCGAGCCCTACAAGGGCAAGGGGATCCGTTACGCCGGTGAGCACATCCGGCGCAAAGCCGGCAAGTCGGCGAAGTAGCAGAGGGTCCCGTCATGAGCCTGACGAAGTCCGATCATCGCGGCCGGCGTCACCGCCGGGTGCGCAAGAAGGTCTCGGGAACCGCGGCCCGGCCGCGCCTCGCCGTCTTCCGTTCGAGCAAGCACATCTACGCTCAGGCGATCGACGACCTCACCGGCCGCACACTCGTGAGCGCTTCGACGATGGAGGCCGACCTCCGGAGCGGCGCGACCTCGACCGTCGAGGCCGCGAAGACGGTCGGAACACTGCTCGGAGAACGCGCCAAGGCGGCCGGCATCACCACGGTGGTGTTCGATCGCGGTGGCTTCAAGTACCACGGCCGGGTCGCGGCGGTCGCCGACGGCGCCCGCGCGGCCGGGTTGACTCTCTAGGGGATTGGGTTCACATGGCTGAAGGTCAGTACGACGAACGGGTGATCTCGATCAACCGCGTCGCCAAGGTCGTCAAGGGCGGCCGGCGCTTCTCGTTCACCGCGCTGGTGGTGGTCGGCGACGGCAACGGCAACGTGGGACTCGGTTACGGCAAGGCGAAAGAGGTCCCGGCCGCGATCCAAAAGGGCATGGAAGAGGCAAGGAAGAGCTTCTACGCGGTTCCGCTCGCCGGATCCACGATCACCCATGTCGTACTCGGTGAGCACGACGCGGCCCGCGTGTTGATGAAGCCGGCTGCCCCCGGTACCGGTGTGATCGCAGGTGGCGCGGCGCGCGCGATTCTCGAGGCCGCGGGAATCCACGACGTGCTCGCGAAGTCGTTGGGTTCGTCGAACGCGATCAACGTCGCGCGGGCGACCATGCAGGGTCTGCGCGCGCTGCGCCGACCCGACGACGTCGCCCGTCTGCGGGGCAAGTCGGCCGAAGAGGTGTCGACGACGGGGATGCTCGCGGCGTACCGCGATCGTCAACGCGGCAAGCACGAGGTGACGGAGGTCGCATGACCGCTGACCGAACTTCGGGGATAAAGGTGACGCTCGTGCGTTCACGGATCGGCATCAAGCCCAAGCAGCGGGGCACGATCCGCGCGCTCGGTCTCCGCCGCATCGGATCGACGAACACGCTTCCCGACCGGCCCGAGGTACGCGGGATGATCGCGCGCGTGCCGCATCTCATCAAGGTGGAGGAGCTCCCGTGAAGATCCACGACCTGAAACCGGCGCCCGGATCGCGGCGTCCGAAACGGCGCGTCGCGCGCGGGATCGGCGGCAAGGGCGGGAAGACGGCCGGCCGCGGCAGCAAGGGCCAGGGCGCGCGCAACAACGTGCCGGCCCGGTTCGAGGGCGGCCAGACGCCGCTGCACCGCCGGACGCCGAAGGCCAAGGGTTTCACCAACCCGTTCCGGGTGGAGTACCACGTGGTCAACCTGTCGACGCTCGACGACTTCGACGCCGGCGCCGAGGTGACTCCGGACACGCTGCGCGCCAGCGGTCTGGTGGCCAAGCGGGGGCTGGTGAAGGTGCTGGCCCGGGGTGAGCTCACGAAGTCGCTGACGGTGCGCGCGCACGGATTCTCGGCCGCCGCGGTACGGGCCATCGAGGCCGCGGGCGGGTCGACCGAGGTACTGCCGCTCCCGTGGCCCACGGGCCGCCCGCCGGCTCAGGGGAACGCGCTCACGAACCGCTAGCTACACTGCGTCGTCCAGTGTGAGCCAGTTTTTGAGGTGGTCGTCGACCCGATGAGGTCCCGGTGATGTCAGGGCTTTCGCGCCTCCAAAACATGTTCCGGGTCGCCGACCTGCGCAACAAGATCCTGTTCACGCTGTTCATCATCTTCGTGTTCAGGATGGGTTCGCACATCCCGGTGCCGTACGTCGACTTCAAGGCCGTCCAGGAGCTGCAGTCGCAGTCGAAGTCGGCCGGCGGCGTGCTCGGCCTGTTCAACCTGTTCTCCGGCGGCGCGCTCACCGCGGTCTCGGTCTTCTTCCTCGGGATCATGCCGTACATCACGGCATCGATCATCATGCAGCTGCTCGGCGTCGTGATCCCGAAGCTCGAGGAATGGCAGAACGAGGGCCAGACCGGGCAGAAGAAGGTCACGCAGTGGACCCGTTACCTCACCGTGGCGCTGGCGCTGATGCAGTCAACGGCGTTCGTTTTCGTGTTGAAGAGCGGGAACGGAGGTCTGCTCGGCCAGTCGGGGATCCAGCTGCCGGTCGGCACCGTTCTCATACCGCATTTCACGGCGTACCGGGCGTCGCTGATCGTGATCACGTGGACGACCGGCTGCGCGCTCGTGATGTGGCTGAGCGAGCTGATCACCCAGCGCGGGATCGGCAACGGCATGTCGATCCTGATCTTCACGTCCGTGGTCTCCCGATTGCCCTACCAGGGATCGATCGTCCTGACCCAGTCCAAGTTCGAGTTCGTCGCCGTCCTCGCGCTCGCGATCCTGCTGGTCTACGCGATCGTGCTGATCGAGTCCGGCCAGCGGCGCATACCCGTGCAGTTCGCGAAACGGGTCGTCGGGCGCCGAATGTACGGCGGCCAGAGCACCTACATCCCGTTGAAGGTCAACCAGTCGGGCGTGATCCCGGTGATCTTCGCCACGTCGTTGCTGTCGTTCCCCGCGCTCGCCGCGACGGTGTTGCCCGCGGGGCCGCGCAAGTGGATCAGCGACCACCTCGTCGGCACGGCCACCACGAGCTGGTTCTACATCGGCTGCTTCGGCGTGCTGATCATGTTCTTCTCGTACTTCTATACGGCCATCGCGTTCAACCCGCAACAGCAGGCCGACATCATCCGCAAGCAGGGTGGCTTCATCCCGGGCATCCGGCCGGGGCCTCCCACCGAGCGTTACCTCGCCAAAGTGCTCAACCGGATCACGCTGCCCGGCGCGGTGTACCTGACGATCATCGCCATCATCCCGTTCATCGTGCTGAAGGCATGGAACATCCAGGATCCGTTCGGAGGTGTGACGATCCTCATCGCGGTCGGCGTCATGCTCGAGACCATGAAGCAACTCGACAGCCAGCTGATGATGCGCAACTACGAGGGCTTCCTCTCCTAGTCACATGAGCTGCTCGGAGCCCCGACTCGTGCTGCTCGGGAAGCAAGGTGCCGGCAAGGGCACTCAGTCGACCCGTCTGGCAGACCATTACGGCGTGATTCACGTCTCGACCGGCGACATGTTCCGCACGCAGGCCGCGCAGGGCACCGCATTCGGCCTCGAGGCGAAGCGGTTCATGGATGCGGGCGAACTCGTGCCCGACGAGATCGTCGTCGGCGTCATCGAGGAGTGCATGGTCCCCGGAGGCCCGCTCGGCGGCGGTTTCGTGCTCGACGGGTTCCCGCGCACGCTCCACCAGGCCCTCGAGCTCGACCGCGTCATCGCGGACTGTCCGCTCCACCTCGTCATCGATCTCGACGTGCCGCGCGAGATCGTGATCGACCGCATCGCGGGGCGCCGCGTATGCGAGAGCTGCCAGCGCGTGTACCACGTGAACCTCCGGCCCACCCACGGCTGGACGTGCGACACGTGCGGGAGTCCGGTCCGCCAGCGCGACGACGACACCGAGGAGGCCGTCGAGCGCCGGCTGGAGCTGTACGAGCGCGAGACGGTCCCGATCGTCGAGCACTACCGCGAGCGCGGCCTCCTGATGACCGTCGACGGCGTGGGCGAGGGCGACGAGGTGTTCGAGCGGCTCGTGAAGCTCTGCGCCGAGCAGCTCTCGTAGTCGGCGCTCGCCGATGGTCCTGCGCAAGACTGCCACCCAGATCGCGCTGATGCGGCGCGCCGGAGCCGTCGTGGCCGAGATGCACGACGCGTGCGCACGCGCGGCGGTGCCGGGCGCAACGACCGCCGATCTCGACCGCGCCGCGGTCGAGGTGCTGCAGCGCCGGAACGCCCGCTCGAACTTCCTCGGGTACCACGGGTTCCCGGCCGTGGCCTGCGTGTCACCGAACGAGGTGATCGTGCACGGAATCCCCGGTCCACGGGTGCTGGAGTCCGGCGACATCGTCTCGATCGACTGCGGCGCGATCATCGAGGGCTGGCACGCCGACGCGGCGATCACCGTTCCAGTGGGCGCGGTCGACGCCGAGTCGCAGCGGCTGATGGACGTGACCCGGACCGCGCTGGAGTCGGCCATCGCCGCGACCGTCGCCGGCAACCGGCTGGGCGACATCGGCGCCGCGGCCGAGCGGGAAGTGAAGGCGGCGGGCTTCGGGGTGGTGCGCGAGTACGTCGGTCACGGGATCGGCACGGCCATGCACGAGGATCCCGAGGTGCCGAACTACGGGCCGGCGGGCCGGGGCCTGCGGCTGCGGGCGGGGATCGTCCTCGCCATCGAGCCGATGGTCACCGCGGGGCGGGCCACCACGCGCACGCTCGCCGACGGCTGGACCGTGGTGACCGCCGACGGTTCCCGGGCCGCGCACTTCGAGCACACGGTCGCGATCACCGAGGACGGGCCGGTGATTCTCACCGTCCCGTCGTGACCACGGGTCGCTGCCGCTCCTGCCGCTCCGGGGCGGCTTGGCAGTAGCACGCCTGATCAGGTAATCTTTTCGGTCGGCTCCTTGCCCGTTCGGCGCGCCCAAGGTTGCACGAAATAAAAGAGTCGCTGGCGCGCTTTTCTACCTGAAGGTGATGCTCTCTGGCCAAGCCCAAGGATGACACGATCCTGGTGGAAGGGACGGTCGTCGAGCCGTTGCCGAATGCCATGTTCCGTGTCGAGCTGGAGAACGGGCACAAGGTCCTTGCTCACATATCCGGGAAGATGCGCATGCACTACATCCGCATCGCCCCGGGCGACCGGGTGCAGGTCGAGCTCACGCCCTACGACCTCAGCCGCGGACGCATCACGTACCGCTACAAGTGAAGCCCCCCACGATTCGACGAATCAACGAAAACCGACGGCGGCGAGCGAGCAAAGCGAGTGAGCTCGCCGGAGTCCTGAGCGTCCGCAAGGCGGGTACCTCGCCGAGCAGAGAAGGCGATCAGGCCTTACGAAGGCCCACAAGCATCCATGACAACCGACGCGGCGAGCGAGCAATGCGAGTGAGCTCGCCGGAGTCCTGAGCGTCCGCGAGGCGGTATCCCGCCGAGCAGAGAAGGCGACAAAGAAAAATGAAGGTTCGACCTTCGGTCAAGAAGATGTGCGACAAGTGCAAGGTCATACGGCGCCACCGTTCGGTGCGGGTGATCTGCGAGGACCCGCGCCACAAGCAGCGGCAGGGTTAGGAAGGACGCGTCACGATGGCCCGAATCGCCGGCGTCGACATTCCCCGCGAGAAGCGACTCGAGATCTCCCTCACCTACATCTACGGCATCGGCCGCAACACCGCGCAGCAAGTGTGCGACGCGACCTCGATGTCGCGTGACACCCGCGTGCGCGACCTGACCGACGAGGAGGTGGCGCGGCTTCGTACCTACATCGACCAGAACCTCAAGGTCGAGGGCGACCTTCGCCGCCAGGTGAGCCAGGACATCAAGCGCAAGATGGAGATCGGCTGCTACGAAGGACTGCGCCACCGCAAGGGCCTCCCGGTCCACGGGCAGCGCACCCGGACGAATGCCCGGACCCGCAAGGGTCCGAAGAAGACCGTCGCCGGGAAGAAGAAAGCCCGCAAGTGATCGAGCCGTCCGCAACACCGCGACGCTCGACCGCGCAACGAATCGGAGCCTGAGGAGCAGTGGCGAAACCTGTCGCCGGCGGACGCCGGCCGAAGCGCAAGGAACGCAAGAACGTCACGTACGGGATGGCACACATCAAGTCGTCGTTCAACAACACGATCATCACGTTCACCGACCTGCAGGGCAACACGCTCTCGTGGGCGAGCTCGGGCAACGTGGGATTCAAGGGCTCGCGCAAGAGCACGCCGTTCGCGGCGCAGCTCGCGGCGGAGGCCGCGGCGCGGCGCGCCATGGAACACGGCGTCCGCAAGGTCGACGTAATGGTCAAGGGTCCGGGCTCCGGTCGCGAGACGGCGATCCGATCGATCCAGAACGCGGGGATCGAGGTCGTCGGCATCAAGGACGTGACGCCCATCCCGCACAACGGATGCCGCCAGTCCAAGCGGCGGAGGGTCTGACGTGGGTGCGAAGCGGACCGGAGGACACTCGCCGGAGGCGGCGCTCCGCAGCGAGCGGGAGGGAAAGTAATGGCGCGCTATACGGGCGCGGTCTGCCGGTTGTGCCGGCGCGAGCGCATGAAGCTGTTCTTGAAGGGCACGAAGTGCGATTCGATGCGGTGCCCGATCGAGCGCCGTCCGTACCCGCCCGGCCAGCACGGCCGCGGTCGGGTCCGCGACAGCGAGTACCTGCTCCAGCTACGTGAGAAGCAGAAATGCCGCCGTATCTACGGCCTGCTCGAGAAGCAGTTCCAACTCATCTACGCCAAGGCGAACAAGCAGGGCGGGATCACGGGCGAGAACCTGCTGCGCCTGCTCGAACTGCGTCTCGACAACGTCGTGTTCCGCACCGCGTTCGCATCGAGTCGTAGTCAGGCGCGCCAGTTCGTGCGCCACGGTCACGTGTTGGTGAACGGCAAGCGCGTCACGATCCCGTCCTACGTGGTTCGCAAGGACGACGTCGTCACGTTGGCCGACAAGGCGCGCAGGATGATCGTGATCCGTCACAACATCGACACGCTCGACCGAAGCGCCCCGCAATGGCTCGACGTCAACGCCGGCGAGTTCAAGGCGACCGTGCGCGACCTCCCGCTGCGAGAGCAGATCGACATTCCCGTTCGCGAACAGCTCATCGTCGAGCTGTACTCGAAGTAAGCAAGCGAGGCTTCCCCCATGCTCATCATTCAGCGTCCCGAGATCGAAGCCGTCGAGGCCGAGGGCAACGTCCAGAGCTTCATGATCTCTCCGCTCGAGCCCGGATTCGGGCACACACTCGGCAACAGCCTGCGGCGAACGTTGCTGTCGTCGATCCCGGGCGCGGCCGTCACCCAGGTCCGCTTCGACGACGCGTTGCACGAGTTCGACGTCATCAAGGGGGTCAAGGAGGACGTTACCGACGTCATCTTGAACCTGAAGGACCTCGTCCTTCGCTGCACGTCCGACGAGCCGGTGACGTTGCGGCTCGACAAGCGCGGTCCGGCCGAGATCCGAGCCGGCGACATCCAGACCACTTCCGACGTCGAGATCCTGAACCCCGATCTCTACATCGCGACGGTGAACGCCTCCGGCCGCCTCGCCGTCGACCTCACGGTCGAGCAAGGGCGCGGCTACCTGTCGGCCGAGCGCAACAAGCGCACCACGACGATCGGCGTCATCCCCGTCGACGCGATCTTCTCGCCGGTGCGGCGCGTGTCCTTCTCGATCGACCCGACGCGCGTCGAGCAGTCGACGAACTTCGATCGTCTGACGCTCGAGGTCGAGACGGATGGCTCGATCACGCCACGCGACGCGCTCGCGTCGGCCGGCGACACGTTGCGCAAGCTTGTCGACCTGGTCGCCGAGCTCTCCGAGCAGCCACGCGGCCTGGAGCTCGGTGAGGTGGCATCACCCACGTCGACCTCGCCCGATCTCGATCTCGCGATCGAGGAGCTCGACTTGTCGGAGCGGCCGCGCAACTGCCTCAAGCGGGCGCGCGTCGACACGATCGGTCAGCTCGTGCAGAAGTCGGAGGACGACCTGCTCGCCATCACCAACTTCGGCTCGAAGTCACTCGAAGAGGTCATCCAGAAGCTCGACGAGCGTGGCTTGTCGCTGCGCGTCAAGGAGTAACCGAGTCCATGCCTGCTCCGAAGAAGGGCAAGCGCTTCGGCGGGAGCGCCGCGCACCAAAAGCTGATGCTCGCCAACCTGGCGTCGCACCTCATCATCTCCGAGACCGGCGCGATCACGACGACCCAGGCGAAGGCGAAGGCGCTGCGACCCTACGTCGAGAAGCTGGTCACGAGCGCCAAGCACGGCGGCGTGCACAAGCAGCGCCTGGTCGTCGCCCGGATCCACGACAAGGACGCCGCGCACCGGCTGTTCGACGAGATCGGGCCGCGCTACGCCGACCGCAACGGCGGCTACACGCGCATTCTCAAGCTCGGCCCGCGTCCCGGCGACAACGCACCGATGGCCCGCCTCGAATTCGTCTGATCAATCGTCCCCGTCCCAACCGCGGGGCTCAACGGGTACCGAACGCGATGTGATTGGCAGACTGTCCCCGTGACGCTCTTCGACGCCGGATCCGCCGGTTCCGGGCCCGCGCAGGTCAAGCTGGTCGTCGCCTACGACGGCACCGACTTCAGCGGGTTTGCCTCGCAGCCGGGACAACCCGGCGTGCGTACGGTCGGTGGCGTCCTCGCCAACGCGATCGGCAAAGTGCTCCGCCACGAGGTACGCCTCGCGTGCGCGGGCCGGACCGACGCAGGCGTGCACGCCTGGGGGCAGGTCGCGAGCTTCGCTTCCGAGCCCGGCCTCGATCCGTGGAGACTCCAGGCCGCGGTGACGTCGATGCTCGGCCCGGAAGTCGTCATCCGTGCGGCCGAGCTGGCCGATCCGCAGTTCGACGCCCGCCACTCCGCGCAGTGGCGCACATATCGCTACACGATTCTCAACCGGTCCGCGCCCGATCCGTTCCGTGATCGCTTCACCTGGTGGGTGCCCGAGCCGCTCGACCTGCGGGCGCTGCGCCTGGGCGCTGATCCTTTCGTCGGCGAGCACGACTTCGCGTCGTTCTGTCGCAAGGGCCCCGAGGGTTCGTCGACCACGCGCCGGGTGCTCGAGTCACGGTGGGTCGACGAGGGTGAAGGCGTGTTGCGTTACGAGATCCGCGGCAACGCGTTCTGCTGGCAGCTGGTTCGGTCGATCGTCGGGACTCTCGTCGAGGTCGGTCTGGGCAAGCGCCGGCCCGGCGACATGATGACGATCCTGCGCGCCCGCGATCGCGATGCGGCCGGACAGCTGGCACCGGCGCGTGGACTGTGCCTGTGGGAGGTCGGTTACTAGCCCGCCCCGGTGCTAGGTGTCGCGGACCCCGAAATAGAGGAATCCGTACGCCTCGTCGCGGGCTTCGACTCCGGCCGCCCGCAGCGCCACGTCCCAGTCGCCGCGCACCGACGGATCGTTTTGCTCCATGCCGTGGTCGGCGACGAGCGCGAACGCGCATTCGTCGAACACCCCGGCCTGCTCGAGTGCCGTCATGATCTCGCCGATGCGCCCGTCGCTGTCGCGCACCGACGCGGCCGCCATCTCGGAATACGGCCCGCCTTCGTGCATCGCGGCGTCGGTGAGCGTGAAGTTGCACCACATGAAGCGCGGCATGGGGTAGGTCGTGTCACGGTAACTTCCGGCGACGACGCCGAGGGCCTGATCGACGCCCATGTGGTCGACCACCGACGACCACGAGTAGTCCTTCGAGGGCCGCACGAACCGCTCGGTCGTGTGCGGCAGACCGAACGAATCCTTGGGGATCGGCGGCACCTCGCCGCGTCGGAAGAAGTCGAACGTCGAGTAGTCGGCACCCGAGTCGCACGGCTCGTTCACCGACGCGGTAAACGCATCGGGCCAGGTTCGGTGCACGGCGTGATGGATCGTCTCGACGCCGGCAAACAGGTGTTGCATGCTCCAGGGCCAGGTCCTGGAAGAGTTCGTGATCACCTGCTCGGCCGCGGCGCGGTCGTACCACGCGTTGTGCAAGATGCCGTGATGCCCGGGATGCGCACCGGTGATGATCGAGGTGTGGTTCGCGAGCGTGACCGTCGGCAGTGACGCCAGCGCGCCGTGGCCGAGCGCGGCTCCCATCTCGATGAGCCGGGCGACGTTGGGCGCCTCGCCCCGCGCGGCCATGTCGTAGAGCACGTTCGCGTTCGTACCGTCGAACAGGAAGCCCACGACAGAGCGCGGGCGTTCCTCGGCCTCGAGCAGGTCGGTGAGCACATGGCCATCCTGGACGGCGAGGAACCGCCCGCCGTCGTCGAGCGGCGCGCAGCCGAGCAGCGCGCAGATCGTCGGGGCGACGTCGACCAGACGCGCCGAGGCCGGCACGAGCCCGAGGTTGCGGACTCCCTTACCGGCGAGGACGAACGGCGCGCGCGCTTGGACGAGGCCGAGCGAGCCGTGCTCGCCGAGGTGTCCGCCCTGGTCCTCCCAGTTGTGCGCGGCGGAATGGAGCACGCAGAGATCGGGCGCGGCCGGGGCGTCGAACAGCTGCGCGATCTGATCGAAGGCGTGCGGGTACGCGTTCTCCGACCGGTGCGGGAAGGGGTTGGCGCGCTCGTCGGCCAGCGGCGTGAACCGGGTGGTCGACTGGTCGGCGAGGGGGTCGCGCCCCGAGACCGAGACCCGCTCGTACGAGCCGTCGTCGTGGCGGCGGAAGGTGACGCGGCCGTCGTGGCTGAGCGCCTCGTAGGCGCCGTCGCGGGCGGTGCACACCATGTCGACGATCGGCTCGAGGGCGCGGTCGAGCAGCACGTCGAGTGCGGCCTCCGCCTCGGCCCGGTGGACGTCCGGAACCTGGTGGGGCGGCCTCGTGGCCGAACCCTGCATGGGCCGTGAGGCTAGGCGGCGTGCGCAGGAGCGCACCAAGGTTGTCCGACCGGGGCCCGGACGGCTAATGTCAGTAGCTCGGCGCAGCTGCTCGCGCGCGCCATATCGAACGCCACATCGAAACGCCACATCGAAACGCGAAGGCCCGCTCGTGCGTACGTACACCCCCAAAGCCGCCGACATCACGCGTCAATGGCACGTGATCGACGCCGAGGGCGCCATCCTCGGGCGGCTGTCGACCGAGATCGCGACGTTGCTGCGGGGCAAGCACAAGCCGATCTGGGCTCCGCACCTCGATACCGGCGATCACGTTGTGATCGTGAACGCGTCGAAGCTGGCGGTCGGGCAGCGCAAGCTCTTGCAGAAGACGTATCACCGCCACAGCGGATATCCGGGCGGGATTCGCAGCGAGAACCTCGAGCACCTGCTCGCCCGCAACCCCGAGCGGGTCGTCAAGCTCGCGGTGCGCCGCATGCTCCCCAAGGGTCCGCTCGGCCGCCAGATGCTGAAGAAGCTGAAGGTGTACGGCGGCCCCACCCATCCGCATCAGGCGCAGCAGCCCGTTGTGCGTCCGCTGCCCGAGCGCAGCAAGGCCCGCATCGCGTGACCGCGACGGACCGCCCGACCATGAAGGCCGAAGGCCAAATGATGAAAGCCAAATGATGAAGGCCAAACGATGAAAGAACGCGCGTGAGCAAGCCGCTGATCCAGACCACCGGCCGGCGCAAGGAAGCGGTGGCGCGGGTTCGCCTGCGACCGGGTACCGGCAAGATCCTGGTCAACGGTCGCGAGTTCGCGTCGTACTTCCCGATCCTCACCCACCAGGTCATCGCGAAGGAGCCGTTGCGGCTCACCCAGACCGAAGAGGTCTACGACGTCGATGCGACCCTCGGCGGCGGTGGCGTCAGCGGTCAGGCCGGCGCGATCAGGCTCGGCATCGCCCGCGCGCTGGTCGCCCTCGACCCCGAATCGCGCGGCGTGCTCAAGAAGGCGGGGCTCCTCCGGCGCGACGCACGCGAGAAGGAGCGGCGCAAGTACGGCCTCAAGAAGGCGCGCAAGGCTCCGCAGTACTCGAAGCGGTAGCGCGCCCGGCGCTTGCGCGTGTTGCGCTTCGGTACCGACGGCGTACGCGGCGACGCCGACAACGATCTCCCCGCGTGGTTCGTCGATGCGCTCGCGCGGGCAGTCGCCCGGGTGCTGCAGCCCGAGCGCGTCTTCGTCGGACGAGACACGCGCGCCTCGGGTCCGCGGATCGAGGCGGACCTTGCCGTCGGCCTTCGGGCGGAGGGCGTCGAGCCGGTCCTGCTCGGTGTGCTCCCGACGCCCGCGATCGCGTTCGTCGCCGCGGCTGCGGGAGTGCCGGCGGCGATCGTGTCCGCGAGCCACAACCCGTGGAGCGACAACGGTGTGAAGGTGATCGGCGCCGACGGGCGCAAGCTCCCCGACGAAGTCGAGGCCGCGATCGAAGGCGAGCTCGAGCGATCTCCCTTTGTCGCCTTCGCTGCTCGCCGGGATACCCGGCTCGCTGCCGCTCAGGACTCCGGCGAGCTCGCTGCGCTCGCCGCAATCGGCATCCCGTCGTTCGGGGCCGACGAAGCGAGTGCGGATGCTTACGTCTCGCATCTGCGCTCCACGCTCGACGGCCGCGGGCTCGACGGTCTCGATGTGGTGCTCGACTGCGCGAACGGCGCCGGCTTCGACATCGGCCCCCGCGTGCTCCGGGCGGCCGGTGCACACGTGCGCGTACTCCACGCTGCGCCCGACGGTCGCAACATCAACGACGGGTGCGGGTCGACGCATCCGGAGCTCTTGCGCCGGACCGTCGTGGAGCAAAGAGCCGCGCTCGGGCTCGCGCTCGACGGTGACGGCGACCGGGTGATCGCGGTCGACGAGCGCGGCGAGCTGGTCGACGGCGATCAGCTCATGACGATGACCGCAATCGACATGCACGCGCGCGGCGCGTTGCGCAACGGCGCGATCGCGGTGACCGTCATGTCGAATCTCGGCTTGCGCCGGGCGATGCGAGCAGCTGGGATCCGCGTCGTCGAGACGCCTGTCGGCGACCGGCACGTCGTCGCCGCGATGCGGGCGAATGATCTCGTGCTCGGCGGCGAGCAATCCGGCCACATCGTCTATTCGGAATACGCGACGACGGGTGACGGCCTGCTCACGGGTCTGCTCGTGTGCGACCTGCTCCGCCGCACGAACCAACCGCTGTCCGCGCTCGCGGCGCAGATGACGCGCGTCCCGCAGGTGCTCGTGAACGTGCGGGTGGCACGGCGGGTCGACCTGGCGACGTCGACCGCGCTCGCCGCGGCAATACTGAGCATCGAACAGGAGCTCGGTGACACCGGTCGGGTCCTGGTGCGGGCATCGGGCACGGAGCCGCTGGTGCGGGTGATGATCGAGGCGGACGCCCAGTCGGTGGCCGACACCGCCGCCGAGCGGCTGCGCAGCCTGGTGACCTCGGAGTTCGGGAGCGCCGAGGCGCCCTAGCATTGTGTGGATGTGCGGCATCGTGGGCCTGGTTCGTCAGCGCGGCAGTCGCGTGCCCCCCGATCTGGAGGCCCTCCGCCGCACCCTGGCCGAGGCCGAGGTCCTGCTCGATGCGACGGGCGAATCGACCCTCGGCGCGCTGGAAGCGGCCGCGCGAACCCTCCGTGAGGTCGACCGGCAGCTGCGCGAGGGCGACGGAGTGGGCGCGCTCGTCGACGACCCGATCGGACGGGCCGGGCTCGCGCTCCACGGCGATCGGGCCGCGGAGCGGCTCGCCGAGATCGAGGCCCGGCTCGACGCGAGTGCGCTCGACGGCGCCGACGTCGAAGCGCTGAACGCGGCACTCATCACGTGCAAGGACGCGCTGTGGTCGATCCGCAAGGATCGGATCGATCTTGCCGTCGCGATCGAGGATCTCTTGGGCGCAACGTCGGGACCGGCCGCGCGCGAGGCGTTCCATTCGGTGCAGGTCACGCTGTCGGCGATCGACCGGCTCGAGGTTCGGGGTCGCGATTCCGCCGGGTTGCACCTGCTCGTGACGGGCCACGGTCTCGATCTCGACGATCCCACGATCGCGCATCTGGTCGAACAACGCAGCGCCGATCCGTTGTTCGCGGCCGGGTCGGTCCGGACTCCGAACGGCCAGCTCGCCTTCGTCTACAAGACGGCGGCAGAGATTGGTGAGCTCGGCGACAACACCGCGCGCCTGCGCGCGCAGATCCGCGACGACGAGCTGTTGCATCTCGCGCTGCGTGCCGACACCGCGCAGGCCTCGGTCGTAGCCCACACGCGTTGGGCCAGCATCGGCATCATCTCCGAGGCGAACGCGCACCCCCTGAACCAGGAGGAGGTCGACGGCGCGGGCGACGTCGACGGTTCGCGCGCATACACGATCGCGGCGCTCAACGGCGACGTCGACAACTACGCCGATCTCAAGGCCCTCGACGGGCTCCACTTCCCGGCTGAGATCACCACCGACGCCAAGGTCATCCCCGCGCTCGTCGCCCGGCGGATGGGTGCGGGCGTCGACCTCGTCGAGGCATTCCGCTCGACCGTCGCGTCGTTCGAAGGATCGGTCGCGATCGCGCTGCAGTCGGCCGCCGATCCCGACTGCGTGTTGCTGGCGCAACGCGGGAGTGGTCAGGCGCTGTATGTCGGTCTCGCTCCCGACGCGTTCGTGGTCGCGAGCGAGCCGTACGGCCTGGTCGCCGAGTGCAGCGCGTACGTTCGGCTCGACGGCGAGACGATGGTCGATCCGGGCAACCCGGCGAGCCAGGGCCAGGTGGTGGTGCTGGACGGGCGCCGGGCGGGAAGCCTCGAGGGAGTACGGCGGCTGTCGTACGACGGGCGCGAGCTGCCACTCGACGCGTCCGATCTGCAGGAGCCGCAGATCACGACCCGCGACGTCGACCGCGGCTCCGCGCCGCACTACCTCCTCAAGGAGATCACCGAGGCTCCGGCGTCGTTCCGCAAGACGCTACGCGCCAAGATCGTCGAGCGCGACGGCCTGCTCGACGTGCGCCTGCCCCCGGAGACGCTTCCCGACGCCGTGCTCGAAGCTCTCCGGTCGGGCGCGATCCGACGGGTGCTGGTGATCGGACAGGGAACCGCGGCGATCGCGGGCCAGAGCCTCGTGCAGGCCCTACGCGGCGCGATTTCGGGAAGCCCGGTCACGATGGAGGCGACGCTCGCGACCGAGCTCTCGGGCTTCGGCCTCGCCGCCGACATGAGCGACACCCTCGTGGTCGCGGCGTCGCAGTCGGGGACGACGACCGACACGAACCGTACGGTCGATCTCGCCCGCGCTCGGGGCGCGCGCGTGATCGCGATCGTGAACCGGCGTCAGAGCGATCTCGTCGACAAGGCCGATGGCGTGCTCTTCACGTCCGATGGCCGTGACGTCGAGATGAGCGTCGCGTCGACCAAGGCGTTCTACTCGCAGGTCGCGGCGTGCTTCCTGTTGGCGTTCGCGATCGCGGCGGAGCTCGGCGACGACGACGCCGCCCGACGGCGGTACCGTCACGAACGTCTCGTCGCGCTGCGCGAGCTCCCGAACGCGATGTTCGAGTTGATCGGCCGGCGCGCCGCGATCGGCGCCACCGCGCAACGCAACGCGCTGAGCCGTCGTTCGTGGGCAGTCGTCGGCAACGGTGCGAATCGCGTCGCCGCGCAGGAGATTCGCATCAAGCTCTCCGAGCTCTGTTACAAGTCCATCGCGTGTGACGTCACCGAGGACAAGAAGCACATCGACCTCTCGGCCGAGCCCATGATCCTCGTGTGCGCGGCGGGTCTGCGCGGCTCCAACGCCGACGACGTCGCGAAGGAGGTCGCGATCTACCGCGCGCACAAGGCGGCGCCGATCGCGATCGTCGACGACGGCGAGGGACGGTTCTCGGCGGCGATCGACACGATCCCTGTTCCCCTCGTGCACCCCGACCTCGCGTTCGTGCTCTGCACGATGGCCGGGCACCTCTTCGGTTACGAGGCGGCGCTGGCCATCGACGCATCGGCCCGGCCGCTGCGGGAGGCCCGCGGTTGCATCGAGACCGCATTCCGCGCCACCCGCACCGGCGACGATCCTCTCGGTGCGCTCGCGGGCGCGCTCGAACCACACGCCGCGCGGTTCTTCGACGAGCTGCGCACGCGGAACTACGACGGCAGCCTCGAGGCTGCCACCGCGGTTCGGGTGGCGTCGGTGTTGCGTTACGCAACCGGTCTCCAGCAGCTCGACACGTACCAGATCGAGTTCGGCAAGGTCGGAACGCCGAGCACGGTCGTCGAAGACCTCAACGCCGCGCTCACGAAGGCCATCGACGAGCTGACCCGCCCGATCGACGCGATCAAGCATCAGGCCAAGACGGTTACCGTCGGCATCTCGCGCTCCGACGAGACGCTGCTGCTCGTGCCGATCGTCAAGGACGTGCTCGCGGCCGGCGCACCGCGAGACAGCCTCACCTACCGCGCGCTGCGGACGCTCGTCGCGCTCGATGCCTCGGTCGAGAGCGTGTCGGGCTGGACGCGCTACAACATCGAAGGCGAGACGATCAATGTCGTCGACCGCGGCGGCATCGCGCTCGACATTCCGTCGCGCACGGAGACCAACCCGGTGCTGCGCGGTAGCAAGCACCGCGCCGCGGCCGAGCGGGAGGTCACCGTCGTGCGGGGCCGCGCCGATGGCCGGACGATGATCTTCGTGCCCGAGGTCAAGGGCAACCAGACGACCGGTCTCACCTTGTTGCACGTCCGGTTCCACGACCGGCTTCCCGGCGAGGTGGCGCGCCGGGTGCTCGAGGGCTACCGCGATCGTTACCAGGCGATCGCCGACCAGGTGACGGAGACCGAACCGGTGATGCGCGACGACGTGCTCGGAACGATCGACTTCGTCGACCTCCTGACGGAGCCGGTGGTCCGCCTCGCCGATTCCTGGCGAGCCTGATCCCGGCGTGCAGCTCGTCGTCACCCCCGCGGAGATGGCCGAGGCCGACCACGAGACGATCTCGGCCGGCACGCCCGAAGCGCTGCTCGTCGATCGAGCCGGGAGCGCGGTCGCCCGGCACGCGTTGGGCATGCTCGGCGGCGCGTACGGCCGCCGCGTCGTCGTCGTGTCCGGCCGGGGCAACAACGGCGCGGACGGCGTTGTCGCCGCCCGGCGCCTTCGTCAGCATGGCGTCGGTGTCGACGAGCTCGCGCTGGTCGACGGTGTCGAAGAGCCGGCATTGCGCCGGGCGCTGGCGCGCGCCGATCTCGCGATCGACGCGATGTTCGGCACGGGGTTTCGGGGCGCGCTCGAGGGCGACGCCGCGCGCGTGGCCCGGGCGCTGACCGAGACCGGAGTCCCGACGCTGGCGATCGACATCCCGTCAGGAGTCGACGGGAACACGGGTGAAGTGCGCGGCGACGCCGTGTACGCACACGAGACGGTGTGCTTCGCCGCGCTCAAGCCGGGGCTGCTCTTCGAACCGGGCCGCACCCACGCGGGTCGGGTTGCCGTCATCGACATCGGCGTGGACCTAAACGTCGACACCGGCGTCGACGCCGGCGGAGCGCGTGCCGTCGGCCGGCCGGGCCTGTACGTGCTCGATCCAACCGATCTCCGCCTCCCGAGACGCGCGGCCGCCGGGCACAAATGGTCTGCGGGCGCGCTGGTCGTGGGCGGATCGACCGGGATGACCGGGGCGCCGCTCCTCGCGGGTCGGGCGGCGGCTCGCAGCGGCGCGGGCATGGTGGTGTGCGGTGTTCCGGGAGCCGACCCGGCGGCGCGCGCGGGCGGGAGTGAGCTCGTGGCCCGAGCGCTTCCGGCCACCGCGGACGGCGCGCTCGATGCCGACGCGGCCGGTTTCGTGCTCGCGGATATCGGGCGCTTCGCGGCGCTGGCCGTTGGTCCGGGTCTCGGCCGCGAGGGGGGCACGCAGGCCGCGGTGCGGCGACTGGTGGCGGAGTGCCCGCTTCCGATCGTCGTCGACGCCGACGGTTTGAACGCGCTCGCCGACGACCCGAAGGCGCTGCACGCGCGGCACGCCGCCGGGTTCCCGCCCCCGATCCTCACCCCTCACGCGGGTGAGTACGCGCGGCTGGCCGGAGCACCGCTCGGTTCCGACCGGGTGGCGTCGGCGCGCGACCTCTCGGCGCGCCTCGAGGCGATCGTGTTGCTGAAGGGCCCGGGAACAGTTGTCGCCGCTCCCGACGGCCACGCCGTCGTGAACCGCACCGACAGCCGCGCGCTGGCGACGGCCGGTACCGGCGACGTGCTCACCGGCATCATCGTCGGTCTGCTCGCAAACGGCGCGGCGCCGTTCGACGCCGCCGCGACCGCTGCCTACGTGCACGGCCGGGCTGCAACGGCCGCCGGAACCGGGGACGATCTCGTTGCAACCGACCTCATCGGTGCACTGCACCCTACGCTGGACGCGCTCCGCTCCGGACGCGATCCCTGGGAGGCATGAATGCCCGGCTCCACCCTGGTGCGAGACGTGATGTCGACACCGGTGGTCACGTTGCGCCCCGACGACAACGTCGAGCACGCGGCCGACGTGCTCGCCGACAAGAACGTGGGATCCCTCCCGGTGGTCGACGCCGACGGCAAGCTGCTCGGGGTTCTGCGCGACGACGACCTCATCGCGTCGGAAGCGCGCGTGCACGTGCCGACATTCATCAATTTTCTCGGGCTGGGTATGCCGTTTCCGGGCGAGATGAAGCATCTCGAACACGAGCTGAAGAAGATCGCCGGCGCCACCTTGCGTGACGTCATGCAGGTCGACGTTCCTACCGCGGCGCCCGACGCGACCCTCGAAGACGTCGCGACGATCATGCACGACCGAGGCGTCAACAGCGTCCCCGTTCTCGATGCCGACGGCAAGGTCGTCGGCATCGTCGCGCGCGCCGACATCGTCCGCTTCATCGCTCGGACCACCTGACGTGGAAGCGTTCCGACCGGTGTGGGCCGAGGTCGACCTGGAAGCAGTCCGTGCGAACGTGCGGTCGCTGGTGGCGCTCGTGGCGCCCGCGGCGGTGTGCGCGGTGGTGAAGGCCGACGGCTACGGGCACGGGGCGGTCGCCGTGGGCCGGGCCGCGCTCGAAGCCGGCGCCGAGTGCGTCGCGGTCGCGCTCGTCGAAGAAGGCGTGCAGTTGCGTGATGCCGGGATCGACGCACCGGTGCTCGTGCTGTCCGAGCCGGTGCCGGCCGCGGCCGAGACGGTCGTCACGCATCGACTGACGCCGGTCGTGTACACCGCGACGGGCATCGACGCGCTCGCGAAGGCCGTGCTCACACACGGCGCGAAACCGCTCGACGTGCACCTCAAGATCGACACCGGGATGCACCGGGTCGGCTGTGATCCGAACGACGCGGTGGAGCTCGCCGCGCACGTCGTCGATCGCGCGGAGCTTCGGCTCGCGGGCGTGTGTACACATTTCGCGGTCGCCGACGAACCGGGAAACGACTACACCGCCGCGCAGCAACGCGCGTTCGAACGCGTGCTGGAGAAGATCAGGGCCCGGCATCTGCCCACCGGCGTCGTGCACGCGTGCAACACCGCCGGCGCGGTCGCGGTTCCGGGCGCGCGCTACGACATGGTGCGCGTCGGGATCGGCATCTACGGGATCGCACCCTCACCCGCGCTCGCGAGCGCGGCCGACCTGACTCCGGCGATGGCGGTGAAGGCACGCGTCTCGCACGTGCAAGTGCTGCCCGCGGGCGCACGCATTTCCTACGGCCTCCGCTACGAGACGTCGAGGCAGACGCGCGTCGCCACGGCTCCGATCGGCTACGCCGACGGCGTTCCGCGCGAGCTGTCGCACCACGGCGGCGAAGTGCTCATCGGAGGCCGTCGCCACCCGATCGCGGGGACGGTGACGATGGACCAACTCATGGTCGATGTCGGCGACCAGCCCGTCGACGTCGGCGACGAGGTCGTGCTCATCGGACGCCAGGGCGGAGAACGGATTACCGCAGAGGAGTGGGCGGAGCGGTTGCACACGATCCCGTACACGGTCGTGTGCGGGGTCGGCCCGCGCGTTCCCCGGAAGTACTTGTGAGCTCTCGGAGGTCCAAGTGAGTGTCGCGAGACGGGTCGGGATCGCGGCCGGAACGCTCGGAGGTGTGGCCGGGCTCGCATACGGCGTGCAGCGCTTGGCCGCGACCCGGATGCGACGCGCGCCCGACGGCGACGCGCGTCGCGCGCTCGACGCCCCCGGGTATCTCGATCACCGGCTCGAGACGCACGACCGCGGCACGATCTACGTCGTCGAGCGGGGCAACGAGCTCGATCCGGCGATCGTCCTCTCGCACGGCGTGACCTTGTCGGTGCGGACCTGGTTCCATCAGCTCGAGGAGCTCCCGAAGGAGGGCTTTCGTGCGATCGCGTTCGACCATCGCGGTCACGGCCGTTCGGTGTTGGGACAAGAGGGTCACTCGCTGGAGAACCTGGGTCGCGACGTCAAGACCGTCCTCGAGGGTCTCGACCTGCACGGCGCGGTGCTCGTCGGTCACTCGATGGGGGGCGTCGCCGTGCAGTCGTTCGTCACGCGCTTCCCCGAGGTCGCGGCCGAGCGCGTCGCCGGCATCGTCCTATTGTCGACCCTCGCGTACACACCGTTCGGTTCGCGCTCGACCCGCACCAAGGCGCGCCTCGAGCGGATCTCGAAACGAACTCCCGACGCGCAATGGCTGTGGGACGCACCCAATCTGGGCTTCCTCGCGGCGCGCCTCGGCTTCGGCAAGAACCCGCACCCGAGCCACGTGGAGCTCGTGCGCACGATGATGTCCGAGTGCCCGCCCGAGACCCGGCGGGACGCGCCACGGGTGCTCGTGGGTCTCGATCTGACCCGGGAGCTGCCGAACGTGCGCATCCCGACGCTGGTCGTCGGCGGTACTGCCGACGTGCTGACCCCGCCGTTCGAGGCCCGGCGCATTGCCGGCCTCATCCCCGGTGCTCGGCTCGAGCTACTGCGGGACGGCGGCCACATGCTGATGCTCGAGCGGACGGACGAGCTCGACCGGCTCATCGTCGACTTCGCCCGCGAAGTGCGCGCCCAGGCGACCTGACCGGCTTCCCCGCGCGGCGAGGGGCCCGTGCGCGACGATTCCCCCCGTGTCGAGCTTGGCGGTCGCGGGAGTACGGATCGGCCACGTGACGAGGAACGGCACCGGCGCAACGGTGATGCTGTTCCCCTCGGGCTCGGTCGGTTCGTGCGAAGTGCGCGGAGGCGCGCCTGCGACGCGCGAGACGGATCTGCTCGAACCCTCGCGTACCGTCGAGCGGGTCGATGCGATCGCCCTCGCCGGCGGGTCGGCGTTCGGCTTGTCGGCCGCCGACGGAGTGATCCGATACCTCGCCGAGCGCGGCCAGGGCTTCGCGACCGCGGGCGGACCGGTGCCGATCGTTCCCGCCGCGTGCATCTTCGACTTGGTGGAGGCACCGGGGTCGCCGCGACCGGATGCAGACTACGGCTACGAGGCCGCGGTCGCGGCGGCGCGCGACGAACCGCTCGAGACAGGCCGCGTCGGTGCCGGCGCCGGCGCGACGGTCGGCAAGTGGCGCGGGCGCGAAGGTGCGGTACCGGGCGGCCTCGGCGTCGCCGTGACCTCGGTCGACGACGTCCGCGTCGGTGCGGTCGCGGTCGTCAACGCGCTCGGCGACGTGGTCGCGACCGACGGCACGACATTGGCGGGCTCGACGGCGGGCCCCGAGGCGCCGGGCTTCCCGAGTCCGCTGCCGTTCGAGGAAGGCCGCTCGAACACCACGCTCGTGGTCGTCGTCACCGACGCGTCGCTCGACAAGGCGGCCTGTTTTCTCCTTGCCGAGAGCGCGCACGACGGGTTCGCGCGGGCGCTGCGACCGGCGCACACGCGCTTCGACGGCGATATCGCCTTCGCGGTCGCGACCGCCACCGAGACGCCGCCGGCTGCGCCGAACCTCGACCGGCTCCGACTCGCCGCCGCCGACGTGGTCGCCGATGCGATTCGAGGGTCGGTAGGTCAAGGGTCGGTAGGTCAAGGGTCGGTAGATCGAACGTCGGTATCGGGCCGCTAGCATGCGCGTCTCGTCCCCGGGAGTGCCGTGACGTCCGACCCCCTCACCGCCTCGCTCGCCGGGTCACGGCATCCCGCCGGCAGTGCGGGTGCGACGTTGCCGGAGGTCGCGGTCGCGGCGTCGACGTGCACGCGGTGCAAGCTCGCCGCCGGCCGGACGCAAGTCGTGTTCGGCGTCGGCCGCGCCGACGCCGCGTTGATGTTCGTCGGCGAGGGTCCGGGCGAACAAGAGGACCTGCAGGGCGAGCCCTTCGTCGGCCGGGCGGGCCGGCTCCTCACCCAGCTCATCGAGGGAATCGGCTTGACCCGGGCCGACGTGTACATCGCCAACGTGGTGAAATGCCGCCCTCCCGGCAATCGCGATCCGCAGCCCGACGAGATCGACGCGTGCGCGCCGTGGCTCGACCGGCAACTGGAGCTGATCCGGCCGCGGGTGATCGTCACGCTGGGCAACTTCGCGACGAAGCTCCTGTTGCAGACCAAGGAGGGCATCACGAAGGTGCGCGGAAACGAGTTCGCGTTCACGCGCGCGGGTCAGGCGGCCGTGCTGATCCCGACGTTGCATCCTTCGGCGGTCCTGCGTTCCGGTGGACGCGCGCTGGCGGAGGCGCGTGCCGACTTCGTGCGTGTCAAGCGCGCGCTCGTAGCCACCGAAGCATGACGATGCGATCGTTGACGACGAACGGCGCGAGCGAGACCGAGGCGGTCGGAGCGGCCGTCGGATCGCAGCTGCGTATCGGCGACCTCGTCGTCCTCACCGGCGACCTCGGCTCGGGCAAGACGACGTTCGCGAAGGGATTGGCGCGGGCGATGGGCGTCACGCAGCGGGTGACGAGCCCGACGTTCACGATCGTGCAGGAGTACGAGGGCCGGGTCCCGGTCGCGCACGTCGACGTGTACCGCCTCGACCGCATCCAAGAGCTACACGATCTGGGCTTCGAAGAGCTGCTCGACGGTCGCGTCACGGTCGTCGAATGGGGAGAGGCGATCGCGGCCGTACTCCCTCACGAGCGCATCGACGTGCGGATTGCCATGGACGAGGACGACGACCGCCGCGTCGTCGAAATCGCCGCGACCGGACCGGCCTGGGTGCCCCGACGCGCCGCGCTCGATGCCGCGCTGGCGCCGTTCGGCGCCGCGTGATGCTGCTCCTCGGCCTCGATACCGCAACCCGCCGGGTAGGCGTGGTGCTCGCGAACGAGCAGGGCATGCTCGGGCGGGTCGAGCTCGGCGGGACCGCCGACACCGCGCCGCCCCGGCACGCCGAAACGCTCGCGCCCGCCATCGCATGGTGCTGCGAGCGCTGCGGAGTCGAGCTCACGCAGCTGTCGGCGGTCGCGGTCGGTATCGGACCGGGCATGTTCACGGGTCTGCGGGTGGGGGTCACGACCGCGAAGGTGCTCGCGCAGTCGCTGCGCGTGCCCGTCATCCCGATCCCGAGCCTCGATCTCTTGGCGTACCCACTGCGCTACGCGCGCCGCCTCGTGGTCGCGACCATCGACGCACGCCGCAACGAGCTCTACTGGGCCATCTACCTCCAGGTGCCCGGTGGGGTGCAGCGCGTTTCCGAGTACGAGATCGGCACCCCGGACGATCTCGTCGCCGAGCTCGAGGCCCGCGGCGAGGACGCGTTGCTGTGCGGCGACGGATCCTTGCGATTCACCGACGCGTTCGAGCCGCTCGGGGGCCGCGTCGAGCTCGCGGGTCCGGCCCACGCCTCGCCGAGCCTCTCGGCCCTGGCCGAGCTGGCGCGGGCGCGCTATGAACGCGAAGACTTCTGCGCACCTTCGGAGGTGCTCCCGATGTACTTGCGTCAAAGCGACGCCGAGATCGCGTGGAATCGCAAGGGGATGTGATGGCGGCCGAACGCGAGATCATCGACGTCGAGGTGCATCTCACGCCGATGCGCCGGCGCCACCTGCGCGGCGTGGTGCGCATCGAGTCGCAGGTGTACCCGCGACCGTGGTCGCATTCGTTGTTCGTGAGTGAGCTCGCGTTGCGGTCGTCGCGCTCGTATGTCGTTGCCAAGGTCGGACGCGAGGTCGTCGGGTACGCCGGATTGATGATGTCGCTCACCGACGGGCACGTGACGACGATCGCCGTCGACCCGGCTTGGCATCGGCACGGGATCGGGACGCGGCTCCTGCTCACACTCGCGCACGAAGCGATCGATCGGGGCGCGCTCGCGATGACGCTCGAAGTGCGCCTGTCGAACCGGGGTGCGCAGGAGATGTACAAGCGGTTCGGGTTCGTCGCGGTCGGCGTCCGCAAGGCGTACTACGCCGACACGGGTGAAGACGCGCTCGTCATGTGGTCGTACGAGGTGAGCGAAGCTCCTTACCGCCGGGTGCTCGAGGGTATCGAGCATGGGATTCGCGGCACTACCGTCGTCGAGCGGCTCCGCGGCTGGTCGTGAGCCGCGTGCGAGTGCTCGGCATCGAGACGTCGTGCGACGAGACCGCGGCCGCCGTCGTCGACGACGGTCGCCAGGTTCGGTCGTCGGTCGTGGCGAGCCAGGCCGATCTGCACGCGCGCTACGGCGGCGTCGTTCCCGAGGTCGCGAGCCGCGCCCACGTCGAGCTGATCTGCGACGTCATCGAACAGGCGTTGGTGGAGGCGGGCTCGTCCCTCGGCGAGCTCGACGCGGTCGCCGCGGTGCGCGGTCCGGGCCTCGCGGGTGCGCTGCTCGTCGGTGTGAGTGCCGCGAAGGCGATCAGCCTCGCGAGCCGCCTGCCGTACGTCGGCGTGCATCATCACGAAGCGCACCTCTACGCGGCGATGATCGAGGACCCGCAACTCGAGCCGCCGCTCGTCACGCTCGTCGTGTCGGGTGGTCACACGCTCCTGATCGCGATGGAGGATCACGGTCGGTATCGCGTGCTCGGCGAGACCGTCGACGACGCGGCCGGCGAGGCGTTCGACAAGGTCGCGCGGTTCCTCGGGCTCGGATATCCGGGCGGTCCCGAGATCGACCGGCTCGCGCGCGAAGGCGACCCGGAGGCGATCCGATTCCCGCGTCCCATGCGCGCCGAGGGGCACGATTTCTCGTTCTCGGGCCTGAAGACCGCGGTCGTGCAATACGTGCGCGCGCACCCCGACACCGACGTCGCCGACGTCGCGGCGTCGTTCCAGGCCGCGATCGTCGACGTGCTGGTCGAAAAGCTCCTCGGCGCGGCGCGCGAAACGGGGATCGGCACCGTGGTGGCGGGGGGCGGAGTGGCCGCGAATTCGGTGCTGCGGGAGCGACTGCTCGACCTCGCGGTGGCGGGGGACGTGCGGGTCGTGCTGCCGAGCATCGCCTTGTGCACCGACAACGCGGCGATGGTCGCGTCGGTGGCGGCCTATCGCCTCGCGGCCGACGGCCCGACCCCGCTCGAGGCCCCGGTGGTGCCGAATCTCCGCCTGGTGTGACGCGCGACGCGGTCGTGCACCCCGCGCCGAGCCGCTCCGGGGCGAGCTTGCCCGCCCGGGGCGGGCATTGGTACGATTAGCACTCGAACCCGGTGAGTGCCAATCGCTGGCGCTGCCCAGGATGCCCCGAAAACGACGCTATTCCCGTAAATGACGCCCGAACCGGGCGTCCAGATGCCATCGCAAATGGAGGCGCACCGATGAACCTGCAGCCGTTGGAGGACCGAATCGTCGTCCGTCCGGCCGAGGCCGAGGAGACGACCCACAGCGGCCTCGTCATTCCGGACACCGCGAAGGAGAAGCCCCAGCAGGGCGAGGTCCTCGCGATCGGCCCCGGACGGAGGGCCGAGAACTCGGGCGAGCTGATCCCGATCGACCTGACCGTCGGCGACACCGTCGTGTACTCGAAGTACGGGGGCACCGAGATCACCGTCGACGGCGAGGACCTTCTCATCCTCAGCTCGCGCGACGTGCTCGCGAAGCAAAAGGGTGGCGCCAAGAAGAAGTAGCTCGCGCTCTTCTCGTTGCGATCTGCGTGAGCCCCCGGCTAACCCCGAGTGCTCACGCAGTTTCGCGCTCTCGGCGCTTCGCGCCGGGCCGCTCGGGCCCCGCTCGCGGCTCGGCGGGATACCCGCCTCCCGAAGCTCGCTCAGGTTTCGCGTCCGGCGCCCGAGGGCGCCGCGGCCTTGGCTTTGGCCCACTTGTAGTCGGCCTTGCCGTTCGGGCCGCGCACGACCTCGTCGACGATGACGAATCGTCGCGGGCGCTTGAACCGCGCCAGCGGCTCCAGCGCCGCGCTCAATTCGTCGGGGGTTGCCGTCTCGCCGGGGCGGAGCGACACGACGGCGGTCACCGCCTCGCCGAAGCGCTCGTCGGGCACGCCGACGACCAGGCAGTCGGCGACCGCGGGATGTACCTTCACCGCTTCTTCCACCTCCTCGGGGAAGATCTTCTCGCCGCCGGAGTTGATCACCACCGAGCCGCGGCCGAGGAGCGTGATCGTGCCGTCGGCCTCGACGCTCGCGAAATCGCCGGGCACCGACCAGCGGGTCCCGCCGATGACGAGGAACGTCGCGTCCGACTTCTCTTCGTCCTTGTAGTAGCCGAGCGGGATGTTGCCGCCGACCGCGAGCCGACCCACCTCTCCCGACCCGGCGATGACCTCGACGCCTCGGTCGTCGAAGACCTTCGTGTGCGCGCCGATCGAGAACTTCGCGGTCTTCTGCTCGGAGCCGGGCGCGCTGATCGAACCCGCGAAGCCCACCCCCTCGCTCGAGCCGAGCGAGTCGAAACAGATGAACCGGCCGCGTTGCATCAGCCCGTGCTTCACCTCCGACGACCACATCACGCCCGAGCTGATGATCAGCTCCAACGATGACACGTCGTACGGAGTGCCCTTCGCCTCGGCCGCTTCGAGGGCGCGCAGCATCGGCTTGGCGAACGCGTCGCCGACGATCGCCATCTGCGTGACGCGTTCGCGCTGCACGGTCTCCCACAGCTCGTCCGCGTCAAAGTGCCGCCCGACGAGCGTGACCACCGCCGAGCCGAGGAAAAGGGCCTGGAACGACGTGAACGCGCCGGTTCCGTGCATGAGCGGCGACGCGGGCAGGTGCACGCGGTTCGCGCCGGCGTCGACGAGCGACTTCGCGACGGTTCCGACCTCGGCCATGGTGTCGGGGCGAGCCAGGCCGACCAGTGGATAGGCGCCGTCACCGAGGACGCCGAACAAGTCAGCGCTACGCCACATGACACCCTTCGGCATGCCGGTGGTGCCGCCCGTGTAGAGGAAGTAGAGGTCGTCGCCGCTCCGCTCGATGCGTTCCATCGGATCGTGGCGCGCCAACAGGTCTTCGTATTGTTCCGCCCAAGCCTGGCGCGGCGATCCGTCGTCGACCTGGATCCAGAGCTTCACGCCCCGCGCACGGTCGCGGATCTTGGCGACCTGGTCGCCGAGCGATCCGTGGAAGAGCAGCGCTTCGGCGTCGGAGTTGTCGAGCAGGTACACGAGCTCGTCTTCGAGATATCGGTAGTTCACGTTGACCGGCACGCCCCGCACCTTGAACGTGCCGTACAGCGCCTCGGTGTACTCATTGCAGTTGTAGAGGTACGACGCGACCTTCGCGTTCGGCTTCAACCCGGCGGCCGAGAACGCGGCGGCGATCCGTGCCGCGCGCTCGTCGAACGACCGCCACTTCACTCGCCGGTCGCCTTGGATCAGCGCGATCCGATCCGGAAGCGCGTCACACACCGACTCGAATGCCGTCGCCAGGTTCCAGTCCATAGGGGCTGGAGTTTCGCACGGCGTCACTACGATCGTCACCGTGGCGACGCGACGCGGTGGTCAACAGCGCATTCCGCGCCCGCAGTCGTATCGACCCGGCGGACCGCCGCCATGGGCTGCGCTCGCCGCCGAGCAGCGCCGGTTCACGCTCGACGAGATCCGCGAGCGGCTCGCCGACATGCCGCCGGCGGTCGAGAAGGGTCCGAACGTCGAAGGCAGTCAGGCCGCGGCGGTGCTGGTGCCGCTGTATGAAGCCGGCGGCGATACCCGGGTCGTGCTCATCAAACGGCCGGAGACGATGTCGTCGCACCGGGGCGAGATCGCGTTCCCGGGCGGAAAGTTCGAAGCCGGCATCGATGTCGACCTGCGGGCGACGGCGCTGCGCGAGGCGCACGAAGAGGTAGGGCTTTCGCCCGACGACGTCGAGATCGTGTCGCGCCTCGACGGGATCGGCACCGTCGCGACGAGGTTCACGATCACGCCGTACGTGGGCTTCCTGGCCGAGTCCCCGGTATTGACGCCGAGTCCACGAGAGGTCGTACGCATCCTCGAAGTCCGCCTCTCGGAGCTGCTCGATCCGGATGCGTATCGCGAGGAGCGCTGGGACACGAACACCACCGACTTCGACGTGCATTTCTACGATCTCGAAGACGAGACGGTCTGGGGCGCGACCGCCCGGATCCTCACGAGCTTTCTGGCCCATCTCGTCGCCGGGCGCTGAGGCACCCGAATGCGGTTAGGCTCGAGGCTGATGCGAAAGGTCAGGCGGGGCGCGTTGGGCGCCGTTTTCGCGGCGGCCGTCATCGCCGCGTGCTCCTCGTCGAGCACCCACTCGGCCGCCCCGCGCGTGGCGGCCGCGCCCGCGAAGCCGGCGACCACGACGACGCAGCCGAGCGCCATCGGTCTGCGCACCAACGTCGACGAGAAGGCAGAGTTCGGTCCCGACAAGCCGCTGAACCCGGCGCAGCGACAAGAGCTCGCGCTCCAGCTCGTCGTGGCGCGATCGACCGCGATGCAATACCCGACCGTCGCCGACGCCACGAGGGCGGGTTACATCCTCGCGGGTCAGTTCACCCCGGGAGCAGGCGCGCACTACGTGTCGATCAGCGGGAGCGCATCGTCGTTCCTCAGTCACACGAGCACCATCGATCCGGCGCATCCCCTCGCGCTGATCTACGAGGGCACGGCCCCGACCTCTCGGATCGTCGGGCTGATGTACGGAGCGTTCACGGTTACCCCGCCCGAGGGCTTCACCGGCCCGAACGACCATTGGCACCGTCACACGAACCTCTGCATCACGTTCAGCAACGGGCAGATCGGCGTTCCGTTCCCGCCCGACTCGAACGTGCAGAAGTCGGCGTGCGACGCGCTCCACGGTCAGTTCATGCGCGAGACGCTGTGGATGGTGCACGCGTGGGTCGTACCGGGTTGGGACAGCCCGCAAGGCGTGTTCTCCCACGCCAACATCGACCTGCACTGCGCCGACGGAACCGACCGCACCGACAAGGTCGGGTTCTGCACGGGCGCCAGCGCCTGACCATCCGCGGCGCGGGCGCTCCGGGGTTCAGGTGCTCTGAAAGTTGATGCTCGTCGTCTGCGCGAGGCCGCTGAGGTCGAGATCGACCCCGTCGACGGCGATCGTGATCGCGGGCGTGTAACCGAGGCGTACGACGATGGGACCGCGGCTCGGGATCAGCTGATCCTGTCCGGAGCGCAGCGTCCCCGTGAACAGCGAACGCCCGGTCGGGTCGGTGATCTCGACCCAACACGTCCCGGTCGCGTGCAGCGTCATCCGGAATGGGCTGTGCACCGAAACCGTCGCACCTCCCGTCGAGCGCGAGACGACGCGCGCCACCCGGGCCGGCGCGACGGTCGTGGGCGTCGGCGTGGTGGTGGTGGTCGGGGCGGCGGCCGGCCGTCGCACGGAGGAGGGGGTCGGGGTCTTCGACGGCGCGGCACGGGCCCCACCGTGATCGCCGAGCCCGGCCAGGGCCACGGCCGCGATCACGACGACGACCGTCCCGGCCCCGATCGCGGCGGCGGCGGCAGGGGACGAGAATGCCGCCACGCGGTCGTGGATGAACCGGGACGCGCGAGCGGACCGAGAGGTCGTGGCGCCCCGCGCCGGCGCCGCCTCGACCACGGCGGGCGCTTCCAACGCGCGGGACGCGTGGGGCCTCGACGCGCCGGGAATGCCGTCGGGAGCACGGGTGGACGACGGGCGGATCTCGATCGTCGGACGCTCGATGCTCGGTAGTGGGACGCCCGAACCGGCTTTCGCGGCGCGCCCCGACCGCGACCGGGATCGGGTCGATCGCGTCGTTGCGGGAGCATCGGCGAGGATCCGGACGTGATCGGTGGACGGCTCGCGCGGCGCGACGTGCTCGGCGGCCGCGGGACGAGGCTGTTCCGCGAGATCGCGCAGCGCCTCGAGGGCTCGCAAGTGACGCTCCATGGGCGGCACGTTGTCGCGCCCGAAGAAGAGACTGCCGAGGCCCCCGGCGGCGATCACACCAGCGACAACGGCCCATACCCACATCGTCATCTCCTCGCGATCACCGTCGTCCCCTAATTCATGACCTGTCCGCGACCGAAATGGGCATCGCCCCCGCGGAGCCCTCGGGTCGTCGTCACGAGCTCTCGTCGAGAGCTGGATATCCTGGGAAATTCCGAGGCGGGACGACGTCCGAACCGGGACAACCGAACCCGGACAACTGAACGAGGACAAGAGGGCCGGAGGAAACGTGGAAGTTGAGATCGGGATCGGAAAGTCGGGACGCCGTGCGTACGGGTTCGACGACATCGCGATCGTGCCGAGCCGGCGCACTCGAGATCCTGAAGACATCGACATCACGTGGGAGGTCGATGCGTACAAGTTCGAGCTGCCGATGATGGCCGCGGCGATGGACGGTGTCGTCTCGCCGTCGACCGCGATCGAGATCGGAAAACTCGGCGGGCTCGCGTGCTTGAACCTCGAAGGCCTCTGGACGCGCTACGAGGATCCCGACGCGGTGTTCGAAGAGATCAGCACGCTGCCGCCCGAGAAGGCGACCCGCCGGATGCAGGAGCTCTACGACGAGCCGATCAAGGAAGAGCTCATCCCGCAGCGCATCCGCGAGATCAAGGCCGGTGGTGTCATTGCCGCCGCGTCGCTCACGCCGCAGCGCGTGGAGCAGTACGCCAAGCATGTCCTCGACGCCGAGCTCGACGTCCTCGTGGTGCAGGGCACGGTCGTGTCGGCCGAGCACGTCTCCCACGACCCGGCGCGTCAGCCCCTCAACTTGAAGAAGTTCATCCGGGAGTTCGAGCTCCCGGTCATCGTCGGCGGTTGCGCGTCGTACTCGACCGCGCTGCACCTCATGCGCACGGGCGCGGTGGGCGTGCTGGTCGGCGTCGGTCCGGGTCACGCGTGCACCAGCCGGGGCGTGCTCGGCATCGGTGTGCCGCAGGCGACGGCGATCGCCGACGCGGCGGGCGCGCGCATCCGGCACCTCGACGAGACGGGCGTGTACGTGCACGTCATCGCCGACGGTGGCATGTCGACCGGCGGCGACATCGCCAAGGCGATCGCGTGCGGCGCCGACGCGGTGATGATCGGTTCGCCGCTCGCCGGCGCGTACGAGTCTCCCGGTCGTGGATATCACTGGGGCATGGCCACGTTCCACCCCACGTTGCCGCGTGGGGCGCGCGTCTTTGCCGGTCAGCGGGCGACACTGGCCGAGATCTTGACCGGGCCCGCGCACGAGAACGACGGGACGTTCAACCTCTTCGGCGCGCTGCGCACCTCGATGGCCACGACCGGCTACGAGACCGTGAAGGAATTCCAGAAGGCCGAAGTGATGGTCGCCCCCGCGCTGAAGACCGAGGGCAAGTCGTTGCAGCGTGCCCAGGGCATCGGAATGGCCTGATGGAGATCGTTCGGGCGTGAACGAATCGCCCGACCTCGTCCTCGTCGTCGACTTCGGGGCGCAATACGCACAGCTGATCGCGCGGCGCGTACGCGAGGTGCACGTGTACAGCGAGATCGTTCCGCGTTCGATGCCGGTCGCGGAGATGCTCGCGCGCAAGCCGAACGCGATCATCCTCTCGGGCGGTCCGGCCTCCGTGCACGTGCCCGGGGCGCCCGGTGTCGACCCGGCGGTGTACGACGCCGGGATTCCGCTGCTCGGCATTTGCTACGGCGCGCAGCTGGTCGCGCGCGATCTGGGTGGCCAGGTGACGAAGACCGGACAGGGTGAGTACGGACGCACCGAGCTGCACGTCGAGGGCTCGTCGTTGCTGTTCGCCGATCTTCCCGTCGACGAGATCGTGTGGATGAGCCACGGCGACTCGATCACCGCGGTACCCGCCGGCTTCGCGGTGACCGCGCGTACCGACGCGGTGCCGGTCGCGGGCTTCGAAGACCGCGACCGCGGTATCTATGCCGTGCAGTTCCATCCCGAGGTCGCGCACACCGAGCACGGCATGCAGATCCTGAAGGCCTTCCTCTTCGACGCGGCGGGATGCCGGCCGACGTGGACGAACGTCTCGATCATCGAGCATGCCGTCGCCGAGATCCGCGCCCGGGTCGGTTCCGAGCGGGTGATCTGCGGCTTGTCGGGCGGCGTCGACTCGGCGGTCGCGGCGGCGCTCGTGCACAAGGCCGTCGGCGACCAGCTCGCGTGCGTTTTCGTCGACACCGGGCTGTTGCGACTCGGGGAGGCCGAGCAGGTCGAGCAGACCTTCCGTGAGCAGTTCGAGGTCGACCTCGTCCACGTGAAAGCGCAGGATCGGTTCCTCGACGCGCTCGACGACGTCATCGATCCCGAGCGCAAGCGCAAGGCGATCGGTGAGCTTTTCATCCGCGTCTTCGAGGAAGCCGCCCAGGATCTCGGCGACGCGAGATTCTTGGTTCAGGGGACGTTGTATCCCGACATCGTCGAGTCCGGCGGCGGCGACAACGCGAACATCAAGAGCCATCACAACGTCGGTGGTCTTCCCGACGACATGGACTTCGAGCTGGTCGAGCCGCTGCGCGCCCTGTTCAAGGACGAGGTCCGCGCGGTCGGCGAAGAGCTCGGGCTGCCGGAGGAGATCGTCTGGCGCCAGCCATTCCCCGGTCCGGGTCTCGCGGTGCGCATCATCGGGACGATCACGCGCGAACGCGTCGAGATCCTGCAGCGCGCCGACGCCGTCGTCGTCGAGGAGATCAGGCGAGCCGGCCTCTACCGCGATATCTGGCAGAGCTTCGCGGTGCTCCCCACCGTCAAGACCGTCGGCGTCATGGGCGACGATCGCACCTACGCCTACCCGATCGTGCTGCGCGCGGTGACCTCCGACGACGCCATGACCGCCGACTGGGCCCGCCTGCCCTACGAGGTGCTCGAGCGGATCTCCTCGCGGATCATCAACGAGGTTCCCGGCGTGAATCGTGTGGCCTACGACATCACGTCGAAGCCGCCGGGAACGATCGAGTGGGAATGAGCCGAATTTCTCCGGTAGAAAGTGGTCGGACGAGATGACACAGGGGGACACGCGATGGACGCGGCATTGAATCTGACGGCTCGGGCACTGGTTGCACCCGGCAAGGGAATCCTGGCCGCCGACGAGAGCAGCGGCACGATCAAGAAGCGCTTCGATTCGATCGGCTGCGACTCGACCGAAGACCGTCGCCGCGCGTACCGCGAGATGCTGTTCACCACCCCGGGCGTGTCCGACTACGTGAGTGGCGTGATCCTGTTCGACGAGACGATCCGTCAGAACGCGTCCGACGGTCGCGCGCTCGCGAAGATCCTGGAGTCGCAGGGCATCATCCCGGGCATCAAGGTCGACAAGGGCGCGGTCCAACTGGCGAAGTCTCCCGAGGAGCTCGTCACCGACGGACTCGACGGATTGCGCGCGCGGCTGGTCGAGTACCGCGACCTCGGCGCGCGATTCGCGAAGTGGCGCGCGGTGATCACGATCGGTGCGCACATCCCCTCGCGGCTCTGTCTCGACGTCAACGCGCACGCGCTGGCCCGATACGCGGCGCTCTGCCAGGAAGAGGGCATCGTGCCGATCGTCGAGCCCGAAGTCCTGATGGACGGCGACCACTCGCTCGAGCGTTGCTTCCAAGTGACGGCCGACACGCTGCACCGCGTCTTCGGCGCGCTTTACGACCAGCGCGTCGACCTCGAGGGCATGTTGTTGAAGCCGAACATGGTGATCCCGGGCAAGGGACACCCGAGCTATCCCGTGTCACCAGACACGGTCGCCGACGCCACGACCTCCTGCTTCCGCATGGTTGTGCCGGCCGCCGTGCCCGGCATCGTGTTCCTCTCGGGCGGCCAAGGCGACGAGGAAGCGACTGCGAACCTCAATGCGATGAACGCCAAGGGTCCGCACCCGTGGCAGCTGTCGTTCTCGTACGGTCGCGCGCTGCAAGCGCCGGCGTTGAAGGCGTGGAAGGGCGACGACGCGAATGTGGGCGCCGGTGAGGCCGCGTACCTGCACCGGGCCCACATGAACAGCCTGGCGCGCTCCGGCTCGTACACGCCCGACGCCGAGAAGGCAGCCTCGTAGCGGCACTGACACGCGTGTAATTCGCTCCCGGTACCATGCATTCGTCATGGTCGACACGGAGCCCACCGTCCCGGCTCGAGGACGGAGCCTGGACCTCTCGGGGCTGAATCCGGCCCAGTACGAGGCCGTGACGCTGCCGGCCGGGCCGGTCCTGGTGGTCGCCGGTGCGGGCTCGGGAAAGACCCGGGTGCTGACGCACCGGCTCGCCTACCTGGTGGCCGAGCTCGGCGCGTCCCCGTTCGAGATCCTCGCCATCACCTTCACGAACAAGGCCGCGGGCGAGATGCGCGAGCGGGTGGCCCAGCTCCTCGGTCCGGTCGGGCACCGGATGTGGGTGTCGACGTTCCATGCCGCCTGCTCGCGCATCCTGCGGCGGGAGGCGTCGTTGCTCGGGTACCGGTCGAGCTTCACGATCTACGACCAGGCCGACGCCACGCGCCTCACCGATTGGGTGCGGCGCGACCTCAACCTCGACCCCAAGCGGTTCCCCGCGCGCCAGCTCCACGCCCAGATCAGCTCGTTGAAGAACGAGCTCGTGCTGCCGCCCGAGTACGCGCAGAACGCGGTCGGTCCGGCGGAGCGCCGCATCGCCGAGGTCTATACGGAGTACCAGCGCCGTCTGGCCGAGGCGTCGGCCGTCGACTTCGACGACCTGCTCGTCCTCACGGTTCGCCTGTTCCGGGAGCACCCCGAGGCGCTGTATCGCTACCAGCAGCGCTTCCGGCACGTCTTGGTCGACGAGTTCCAGGACACGAACGCGGCGCAGTGGGAGCTCGTGCGCCTGCTCGCGCTGGAGCATCGCAGCATCATGGTCGTGGGCGACGACGCGCAGAGCGTGTACCGGTTCCGCGGCGCCGACTTCCGGAACCTGTTGAAGTTCGAAGACGCGTTCCCCGACGCGACGATCGTCGTCCTCGACCAGAACTACCGATCGACCCAGCGGATCCTCGAAGCGGCCAACGCGGTGATCGCGAACAACGCGTCGACGCGCAAGAAGCACTTGTGGACCGACAAGGGTGTGGGCGAGCAGATTGTCCGCTACCAAGGCGACGACGAGCACGACGAGGCGCAGTTCGTCGTGCGCGAAGTTCATCGGCTCGTCGACGGGTCGGAGTATCGCTACGGCGACATCGCCGTCTTCTATCGCACGAACGCGCAGAGTCGCGTGCTCGAGGAGTCGCTCGTCCGTGCCGGTGTGCCGTACCGGGTGTTCGGCGGCGTCAAGTTCTACGACCGGCGCGAGGTCAAGGACGCGCTCGCGTACCTGCGGGCGTTGGTGAACCCCGACGACGAGGTGTCGTGGAAGCGGGTCGTCAACACCCCGCGGCGCGGTGTCGGCGACACGTCGATCGCGAAGCTCGACGCGTACGCGCAGGGCGCGGGCATCACGTTCCGGGCCGCGGCGGGCCAGGCGGTCGCGGCCGGCGTGTCGGGAAAGGCGCTCGGCGGGCTGCGCGACCTGCTCGATCTGATGGTCGAGGTGGAGTCGGCCGCGTCCGGCGGCGTCGGATCGACGCTCGAGGCGGTGCTCACTCGCAGCGGCTATCTCGCCGAGCTCGAGGCCGAGCGGTCGGTGGAGTCACACGGGCGCATCGAGAACTTGCAAGAGCTCGTCGGTTCGGCGCGGGCGTTCGACGAGCAGGTCGAGCGCGGGGAACTTGGCGGGCTCGCGGCGATCGGTGGCGTCGGGATCGGTGAAGCCGCGGGCGCGGCGGGTGATCGCCCCGACGGGCTCGCACGCGTGCAGGCGTTCCTGGAAGCGATCTCGCTCGTGACCGATCTCGACGAGAACGATCCCGAGGCGAGCTCGGTCACGCTCATGACGTTGCACTCGGCCAAGGGCCTCGAGTTCCCGGTTGTGTTCCTGATCGGGCTGGAGGACGGGGTCTTCCCCCACGTGCGCAGCCTGGGCGATCCCGACGAGCTCGAAGAGGAGCGCCGACTCTGCTACGTCGGCCTCACGCGGGCCGAGGAGCGGTTGTACCTCTGCCATGCGTGGAGCCGCATGATGTTCGGTACGACCGACTACCGGCCGCCGAGCCGGTTCCTCGAGGAGATCCCCGCCGAGCTGATCGCGTCGACCGGCACCGACGAACGACCGGCGCACGGACGGCGCGGTGGTGGCGCTGGTCGCGGCGGCGGTCTGGGTGCGCATCGTGAGGCAGTGGTCGCGGCCGCGATGCGGCGTGACAACGAGCCTCCGAGCGGCGGGCGCGGCGCCGAGCAGTTGGGGCTACGCGTGGGCGACGACGTCCATCACGACAAGTTCGGCGATGGCGTCATCGTTGACATCACGGGCCTCGGAGACAAGGCCGAGGCGCGGGTGCGGTTTCGCGACATCGGTGAAAAGACGCTGCTGTTGTCGTGGGCGCCCCTGGCGCGCGTCTAACCGGTTGTCGTGGTCGTCGTCGAGATCTGGGGCGGGAGCAGATCGACGACGACGGAGTCGGTCTGGCCGACGGTCTGGATGCTGACCGGGTATTGCGCGAGGTCGGCGACCTGGACGGTCTGCGAGCCGCACTGCCAGTGATCTCTTTTGAGCTTCAGCGGGCAGTTCTGTGGTTGCTGGACCTTGTAGGCCACGATGTCGCTGTCGGCGAGCGCGAGCCAGAACCCGCACCCGGCTCCGCCGGTCTGAAAATACGGTCCGCCGTTCTGGAGCGTCTGGCGGACATCGGTCGCGCTGCCGATGTCCAGCTGACCGCACACGACGCTGCCGGTGCTGCGAGTGGCGATGAACGCCCCACCCGCGATCAGGAAGCCGGCCAGCAGCACCCCGACGGTGGCCCCGACGATGAGCTTGATGTCGGCGCTGCGGGTGCGAGAGGAGGCCACTGGTGGTCCTTGGCTATGGTGAGCCGATGCTGCGACGCTACCGCGTCGTCATCGCCAAGCCCGGGCTGGACGGACACGATCGGGGGGCCAAAGTGATCGCACGGGCCCTGCGCGATGCAGGGTTCGAGGTCGTGTACACCGGCCTGTTCCAGACGGCCGAGCTCGTGGCGGAGGCGGCCCTGCAAGAAGACGCCGACGCCGTCGGCTTGTCGGTGCTGTCCGGCGCGCACATGACCCTCATCCCGAAGATCGTCGACGAGCTGCGCGCCCGCGACCTCGACGACGTGCTGGTGTTCGCGGGCGGGATCATCCCCGAGGAGGACCGCCCCGCGTTGGCGGCGGCCGGGGTCGCGGCGGTTTTCACGCCGGGTGCCGCTTTGGGCGAGATCGTCGACTGGCTCGAGACCGCGCTCGATTCGCACGCTTCACTCGAACGCACCCAGGAGTAGTTCGTGGATCTCTTCGAGTATCAAGGCAAGCAGCTGTTCGCGCGCTACGGCATCCCCGTTTCCGCGGGTGGCGTCGCCGATACGGTCGACGAGGCGGTGCGTGCGGCCGACGCGGCGGGTTACCCCGTGGTGGTCAAAGCTCAGGTGCAGGTCGGCGGCCGCTGCAAGGCCGGCGGGATCAAGCTGGCCGAGAACGCGGACGAGGTTCGCATTCATGCCGGCAACATCCTGGGGATGGACATCAAGGGGCACATCGTGCACCGGGTCTGGATCGAGCACGCTTCGGACATCTCCGAGGAGTACTACGCGTCGTTCACGCTCGATCGCAGTGCGAAGAAGTATCTCGGCATGTTGAGCGCGCAGGGCGGTGTCGAGATCGAGACGGTCGCCGAGGAGAACCCAGGCGCGATCGCGCGGTTGTCGGTCGATCCCGCCGAGGGTTTGAGCGAGCCGACCTGCCGGGCATGGGTCGAGGAGGCGAAGCTGAATCCGGCGGCGACGGATGGCGCGGTCGACATCCTCTTGAAGCTGTACCACGCGTACGTCGACGGTGACGCCGACCTGGTCGAGATCAATCCGTTGATCCTGACGCCCGACGGGAACGTGCACGCGCTCGACGCGAAGGTGTCGCTCGACGAGAACGCACGATTCCGCCATCCGGAGTGGGACGAGCTCGCAGGCCTCGAAAAGACCGATGCACGCGAGCTCGAGGCGGCCGAGAAGGGGTTGCAGTACGTGGGTCTCGAGGGCAATGTCGGCGTGATCGCGAACGGCGCCGGGCTCGCGATGGCGACGTGTGACATCGTGCACGAGGTCGGCGGGCGGCCGGCGAATTTCCTCGACATCGGTGGGGGGGCCAGCGCGCAGGTGATGGCGAACGCGCTCGAGGTGATCAACAACGACCCGTCGGTGCGGTCGATCTTCATCAACATCTTTGGCGGGATCACGAAGGGCGAAGAGGTCGCGAACGGCATTGTGCAAGCCCTCGAGCAGGTTTCCATTGCGTCGCCGATCGTGATCCGTCTCGACGGAACCAACGCCGAGCAGGGCCGCGCGATCCTCTCGGGCTACGAATCGGACCGGCTCGTGAGCAAACCGACGATGGTGGAGGCCGCGCGTACGGCCGTGGAGATGGCGGAGGCGCCGTCGTGAGCATCTTGGTGAACGCCGACACGAAGGTGATCGTGCAGGGCATCACCGGTGGCCAAGGTCGCTTCTACGGCCTGCGCAACCGTGCGTACGGAACGCAGGTCGTCGGCGGTGTCAGCCCGAAGAAGGCCGGTACCGATGTCGAGGGCATCCCGGTGTTCGCATCGGTGGCCGACGCGGTGACCCAGACGGGCGCGACCGCGACGATGGTGATCGTGCCTGCCGCCGGGGCCGCGAGCGCGGTTCTCGAGGCGGCTGAGGCCGGCCTCGAACTGATCGTCGTGGTCACCGAGGGCATCCCGGTGCACGACGAGGCCCGCTTCTACAACCAGGTGCAGCGCGACTTCCCGTCGTCTCGCATCCTCGGTCCGAACTGTCCGGGGTTGCTCACGGTCGGAGCATGCAACATCGGGTTCATCCCGGCCGAGGTCGCGCGGCCCGGTGGCCCCGTCGGCATCGTGTCTCGATCGGGCACGCTCACCTATCAAGCGCTGAACGAGTTGGCCCAGAAGGGCATTGGTGTAACGACGTGCGTGGGTATCGGCGGTGATCCGATGCCGGGGACGAGCTTCATCGACTGCTTGTCGCTCTTCGAAGCCGATTCCGACACGAAGGCCGTGATCATGTTCGGAGAGATCGGCGGTTCCGCGGAAGAGGAGGCCGCCGACTTCATTCGCGCCAAGATGTCGAAGCCCGTCGTCAGCTACATCGCGGGCGTGACTGCTCCCCCGGGCAAGAAGATGGGCCATGCGGGAGCGATCGTCTCGGGATCGAAAGGCACCGCCCAGGCGAAGATGGAAGCTCTCGAGGCCGCAGGTGTCCGGGTCGCGACGAACCCCACGGCCGCCGGCGAACTGATGGCCGAGGTCGTGCGCGGGCTCTAGCGCGATGCGCGAGATGCGGCGACGCTCGCCGGGATTCAGCTGGTCGAGCGCAGATGCTTGCGCTCGAGGGGCTCGGCGTTGCGTGCGACCGGCGGCGTGGGCGGCGGACCGCCGCGGTGCGTCACACGGAACCCGTGCACGATGTCCTTGGGTTCGACACGGGGCCAGATGACGACGCGCATCTCGGCGAGCTGGGTGCGCACGTCGGCGAGCCGCACGGCGAGCGCTTGCTGCGCATCGTCGAGCTCGGTAGCCCGGTCGAGCAGGGCGGCGCACTCGGCGTGGAAGTTGGCGAACTCCCGCGGACCGTGCGGAACTCGCCGATAGCGCGTTGAATATCGAATGGCTGGCATACGAGCTCGCAATCGAGCGTCAGGTTCGATCGGGGGAAGCTCAGATGCGGCGTGCGGGCCGACGTGAAAGCTTGCGGGCAGGTGCGACAGCTACACGACTACCGATCCGCGAATCCGTGTTGGCGATTCTTCGCGAGAATCTTCAACACGGGTTGGGGGAGGGGCAGCGCGAGACGGCTGGCCAGGAACGAGGAGTCCGGCTGGCGGGCTGCCGGGCGCATCGGCGACCGGTCAGACCGGAGGCGTGTATCCGCTCGGCTGCTCTTGCATCCGCAGGACCGCGCCGACCAGTAACGCGATCGCCGCCAGCAACATCAGGAACAATCCGATGCCCTTGTCCAAGGGACTCGTGCTCTGAATCAGGAATGCCAGCATCATGATCGTTGCTTGGAAACCGAGCACGAGGTGGATCTGGGTCCAGGTGAACCCGAGCACTCTTTCGGGCATGTGGACGCCCGGTGCGAATGCGACCAAGGCCACGTGCGCGGCCATGACGATACCGATGAGCGCTGGGATCGTCGCGATCAAGAAGTAGTGGCTGCTCCAGGCGCTGTACGTCAACGAGCCCCCGATATGGACGGAGCCGATGGTGACCGATGCGCGCGAGTATTTGTTGAACGCCAGGAACGATGCGATGAGCATCACCACTCCCGCGATCAGAATGACGAGATTTGCGGTTGAGAGCTTCAGCTTGTCCACGAGTTCTTCCCCTCAGCCGATCGCGCCGGTGTTGCGCTCGCGCTGGAGCATCACGGCTCCGACCACGAGCGCGATCCCGCCGAGTATCTCGAACCACTCGCCGACTTGCTTGTCGCCGAGGTCGGTGAAGAGCCACCCGATCGCCATGAGCCCCGCCATGAGGCCGAGGGCCAGGTGTATCTGCTCCCATGTGAAGCCGATCACGGAATCAGCGAGCGAGACCCCGGCGAACTTCGTCAGCACGATCTGCAACGCCATGATCACGCCGTACAGCGGCAGCAGCGTCGCGATCGGGAACAGGTGGCTGCCCCAAGCGCTCGTGTCGCCGGCGAAATGCAAGAAGGAAAAGATCAGCATCACCGCGCCGGCGGCCATGATCACAATCTCTGCGGGCGTGGGCGATTGCCGATCAGCCATTGCATGTCTCCCTCGTGTAAAGAGAAGTGAAACACCTTTCGGGTCACGACCAGGGGATTTCCGAGCGAGAGACGCCTGCGACAGCTGGGGATAGGGTGCCGGGCATGAGGGTCGGCGTCCTGGCATCGGGCAGCGGAACGATTCTCGAGGCCCTACTCGGACGGAAGTTGCCGATCGTCGTGGTGGTTGCCGATCGGACGTGCGGCGCGCTCGAGATCGCCCGCGAGCACGGCGTCGCGGCCGAGCTCGTCGAACGCAACGAGTTCGGCCCGACCTTCGATCGTGTCGCGTACACGCACGACATCGTCGACGTGTTGCGGCGCCACGAGGTAGATCTCGTCGCCATCGCCGGCTTCGGAACGATCCTGTCGAAGCCTTTCGTGGACGCCTACGGAGGGCGCGCGGTGAACACGCATCCGGCACTGCTTCCTTCGTTCAAGGGCTGGCATGCCGTGCGCGACGCGCTCGAATTCGGAGTCAAGGTCACCGGTCCGACCATCCACCTCGTCACCGAGGACGTCGACGATGGTCCGATCCTGGCGCAGGAGGCCGTGCCCGTCCTCGACGGCGACACCGAGGAGACTCTGCACGAACGCATCAAGGAGGTTGAGCGCCGGTTGTACCCCGATGTGATCGAAAGGATCGTGAAGGCCGACGCATGACCACGAGGACGAAGATCAAACGTGCGCTGGTCTCGGTATACGACAAGACCGGACTGATCGAGCTGGCGAAGGCCCTGCACGAGCTGGGCGTCGAGATTGTGTCCTCGGGCAACACTTCCGCCGCGCTCGAGGCGGCCGGAATCCCGGTCACTCGGGTTGAGGCAGTCACGGGTTCGCCCGAAATGCTCGACGGTCGGGTCAAGACGCTGCACCCGAAGATCCACGGTGGCCTGCTCGCCGATCTCGGCAACGAGAGCCATCGTCGCGACCTCGACCTCCACGGGATCCGGCCCTTCGAGCTCGTCGTGTCGAACCTCTATCCGTTCGAGGAGAAGCCCGATATCGAGACCATCGACATCGGTGGTCCGGCCATGACGAGAGCAGCCGCGAAGAATCACGCCTGGGTCACGATCGTGACCAGTCCCGATCAGTACGGGCCGCTCCTCACCGAGTTGCACGCGCACGACGCCACGGTCGGCCCCGAGACCCGCGAGGCCTTCGCCGTAGCGGCCTTCGCGCGCACCGCGGCATACGACGCCGCAATCGTGCAGTGGCTGCAAGGGGACGAGCTCTTGTCCGCGCACCTGTTCGTCGCGCTCGAGCGTGCCGACGAGAAGCTGCGCTACGGCGAGAACCCGCACCAGGAGGGTGCGCGGTATCGCCGAATCGGGACCAAGAGCTGGTGGGACGGCGTCGAACAGCACGGAGGCCTGGCGCTCTCCTATCTCAATTACTACGACACCGACGCGGCCTGGAAGCTCGTGCACGACCTCGGCGACGGTCCGGCGTGCGCGATCATCAAGCACGCCAACCCGTGCGGCGTCGCGGTCGACGACACACCGGCAGCGGCGTACCAACGCGCGCTCGAGTGCGACGAGCGATCGGCGTTCGGCGGCATCGTCGCGCTGAACCGGCCGATCGACAGCGCTACCGTCGAACGGATGGTCGCGGGCCCGCAGGCGGACGTCGTCATCGCTCCCGGCTTCGCGCCCGGCACGATCGAAGCCCTCCAGAACAAACGAAGGAACACGCGCATCCTCGAAGCGCCCGCACCCGGCACCGACCGGCTCGACTTCCGCCAGATCTCCGGCGGCTTCCTGGTCCAGGACGCGCACCATTTCGCGTCGACCCGCAACGATTGGCGCGTCGTCACGAAGGTCGCGCCGACACCCGAGCAATGGCGCGACCTCGAGCTCGCGTGGCGCATCTGCGGGCACGTGAAGTCGAACGCGATCGTGCTCGTGAAGGACGGCCAAGCGGTCGGGATCGGCGCGGGGCAGCAGAACCGAGTCGAGTCGGGCGAGATCGCGGCCAAGAAGGCCGCGGGACGCGCCCGTGGCGGCGCGGCCGCGAGCGATGCCTTCTACCCGTTCGAAGACGGAATCGAGGCGGCCGCGGCCGCGGGCGTCGCGGCGGTGATCCAACCGGGAGGCGCGATGCGCGACGAGCAGGTGATCGAGCGCGCCGACGACCTGGGCCTGGCAATGGTGTTCACGGGCGAACGTCACTTCCTCCACTGATGACGGCCACACTTCTCGACGGGAACGTCTTGCTGGAGACCGTCAAGGACGACCTGCGCGCGCGCATCGAACGACTCGCCGAACGAGGCATCACGCCCGGACTCGGCACCATCCTCGTCGGCGACGATCCTCCGAGCCGCGCGTACGTGCGCCTGAAGCACGAGGATTCTGCCGACATCGGTGTGCGTTCGGTGCACACCGACTTGCCGGCAACCGTCACGCAACAGCAGCTGCACGCGGTCATCGACCGCTACAACCGCGATCCCGACGTCGACGCGTACATTCTCCAGGTGCCGCTACCGGAGCACCTCGACGCCGAGTCCGCGCTCCTCGCGATCGATCCGGACAAAGACGCCGACGGGTTGCATCCCGTCAATCTCGGCAAGCTCGTCATGGGCGTCACCGACGCGCCGCGTCCGTGCACACCGCTCGGCATCCAGGCTCTGCTCGTGATGTACAAGGTCCCAATCGAGGGCCAGCACGTCGTCATCATCGGGCGCGGGCTGACCATCGGCCGACCGCTCGCGAACCTCCTCTCGCTCAAGGAGACGAACGCGAACGCGACCGTGACGGTGTGCCACACGGGCACCCATTTCCTGCCGCAGTACACGAAGGAAGCCGACATCATCGTGGCGGCGGCGGGTCGGCCCTCGATCCTGACGCCCGACATGGTGCGGCCCGGTGCGGCGGTCGTCGGACCGGGGGCGACGATGCAGGGTCGGCGAGTCGTGCCCGATGTCGACGAGTCGTGCGCGGAGGTCGCGGGCTGGATCACGCCGCGCCTCGGAGGCGTCGGCCCCACGACGCGGGCGATGCTGCTCCGCCAGACGGTAGAAACGGCAGAGAGGCGTGCGATGCCGGGAGGGACACGATGACTGCTGCTCCACAAGCCGCCCCACACTGCGCAGTGTGTGGCACCCCGGTTGCGTCCGACGCGCCGCGCTGCCCTTCTTGCGGGCTGTCGCGCCCGGCGGCCCAGGGTGGGCGCGTGCTCGGCCGGCACGGATTGTGGATGATCGCCGCGGTCCTGCTCGCGGTGTACGTGGTCGTGCTGCTCATCGTCAGCGCAGCTCGCTGAAGCGGCTGAATTCGTCCCGCGGGCGTCCCGAGACCGAAGATCAGGGCGGAGGGTTTGCCCGTGTTGCTGGCCGAGCTGAATGTGCGTCACACCCGCCGGCACATGCCGACGCGCCGGGTGGCCCTCGACGGCGCGTATCTCCCGGCCTCGGGTCCCGCCCACGGCGTCGCGCTGCTCGCCGCGCTCGTCGCGACCAACCTGCCCGCGCTCGAGCCGGAGCAACGCGAACTGCTGGGACGCCTGCTCCACGACGCGCGTCGGGGGCTCGCGATTCCTCGGATCGCCCTGCGCCACCGGCTGCAGTACGACGTGCACGGACTCGACCGTTCGCGCCACCGGATGCTCGGCGAGGACGGGCATCTCGTCGTGGAGCTCGACGTTCACGGCTCGCCGACGCCACAGATACTCGGCGCGGTGATGGGCGCGGCCGCATTGCACACGGAGGGTCGGGCGACGGCGCTCGACGCGATCCGCAAGGTGATCAACGGACGCTGGGACGGTCTTGCACCCGACGTGGAGCTGCGCGTCGTGGCCGAGGCCATGTGGAACGGCATCCGTCCCCCGCTCGCCTCCGCGGGAGAGTGGCAGCCGGGTGGTCCTCCCGAGGAGCTGTTGTGGAGAGGGATCGGTCCAGACCAACGCTGGGCGATGGAGGTGTTGGGGCTGCGCGCGGGAATGGACGTCGAGCGCGACGACCTGAACCGGCGGTTCCGGCGCCTGCTGCGCGACGCCCATCCCGACAGCGGCGGCGCCAGCGCGAGCGCGGCGTCGCGCATTGCCGAGCTGACAGAAGCCCGCACCATCTTGATGTCCGTCGCCGTCGATTCGGTAGCCGCCGAGGGCTAGTGGGCGGCTAGCTTCGGCACCGTGAAGAAACCCGTTCGAGTCGCAGTGACCGGCGCGGCCGGTCAGATCGGTTACAGCCTCGTTTTCCGCATCGCCCGCGGCGATCTGCTCGGGCCCGACCAGCCCATCGTGCTGTCGATGCTGGAGATCACGCCCGCGCTCGGCGCGCTGAACGGTGTGGTTATGGAGCTGATGGACTGCGCGTTCCCGCTGCTGCACGGAGTCGAGACGAGCGACGACGCCCAGCGCGCGTTCGAAGGCGTGAACTACGCGCTGCTGGTCGGATCGCGGCCGCGCACCAAGGGCATGGAACGCAAGGATCTGCTCGAGGCCAACGGTGCGATCTTCACCGTGCAGGGCAAGGCGCTCGCCGCCGGCGCCGCCGACGACGTACGCGTTCTGGTGGTGGGCAACCCCGCGAACACCAACTGCCTGATCGCGATGAACAACGCCGGGGCGGTCCCGCGCGAGCGCTTCACCGCGATGACCCGGCTCGACCACAACCGGGCCAAGGCGCAGCTTGCCACCAAGACCGGCGTGCAGGTCGCCGCGGTGACGAACATGACGATCTGGGGCAACCACTCCGCCACGCAGTATCCCGACGTGTACAACGCGCGGGTCGACGGCAAACCGGCGAGCGATCTGGTCGAACCGGCTTGGATCGAGGGCGAGTTCATCCCGACGGTGCAGCAGCGGGGCGCCGCAGTCCTCGAAGCCCGGGGCGCGTCGTCGGCCGCGTCCGCGGCGTCGGCCGCGCTGGACCACGTGCGCGACTGGGCGCTCGGCTCCCCGAACGGCGACTGGGTCAGCATGGCCGTGTGCTCCGACGGTTCCTACGGTGTTCCCGAGGGCCTGATCTCCGGCTTCCCGTGCACGACCGCGAACGGGGCGTGGAAGATCGTTCCCGGCCTCGACGTCAACGACTTCTCGCGCGGTCGTATCGACGCGAGCGTCGCCGAGCTGGGCGAGGAGCGCGATGCGGTCGGCGAGCTCGGGCTGATCTGACGTGAGCGAGAGAGCGTGGCGGCAGCCGAGCCCGTACGGCGAGCTGACCGTCGTGCTCACCGACGCCGGTGTGCACGAGATCAGCCTGCCGGGCGACGAGCAGCCCGAGATCTCGGTTGCGGAAGCCGACCGAGCCGTCGCCCGTCAGCTCGACGAGTGGTTCGCGGGCCGGCGCCACGAATTCGACCTGCCCCTCGACCTCTCCGAGATCGACGGCTTCCGCCGGACGGTGTTGGAGACGTTGGTGCAGGAAGTGCCGTGGGGTGAGGTCGTCTCGTACGGCGAGCTGGCGGGCCTCTCGGGGCGGCCGCGCGCGGCGCGCGCCGTCGGCAGCGCGATGCGCAACAACCCGATCCCCTTCGTGATCCCGTGTCATCGCGTCGTGGCGGCCGGACACCGGATCGGCGGTTACGGAGGGGGCCGGAACGCGGTTGCGCTCAAGCGCGAGTTGCTGGCGCGCGAAGGGGTTTCGACACTTCGCTGAAGAAGTCGTTTCCCTTGTCGTCGACGACGACGAACGCGGGGAAGTCGCGCACCTCGATCTTCCAGACCGCTTCCATCCCGAGCTCGGCGTACTCGAGCACTTCGACCTTGGTGATGCAATCCTGGGCCAGGCGTGCTGCGGGCCCGCCGATCGAGCCGAGGTAGAACCCGCCGTGCTCCTTGCACGCCTCGGTGACGGCGCGCGACCGGTTTCCCTTGGCGAGCATGACGAGCGAGCCGCCGTTGCGCTGGAAGAGATCGACGTAGGAGTCCATGCGCCCCGCGGTCGTGGGTCCGAACGAGCCCGACGCGTATCCGGCGGGCGTCTTGGCCGGTCCGGCGTAGTACACGCAGTAGTCGACGAGATACTGCGGCATCCCGGCGCCGGCATCGAGACGTTCCTTGATCTTCGCGTGCGCGATGTCGCGCGCGACCACCATCGGGCCGTCCAGCATCACGCGCGTCTTCACGGGATAGCGCGACAAGGTCTGGCGAATCCGGGCCATCGGCTGCGTCAGGTCGATCCGCACGACCTCGGCCGACTCGAGATCGTCGTACGTGACCTCGGGCAGGTAGCGCGCGGGGTCGGTCTCGAGCTGTTCGAGGAACACACCTTCCGCGGTGATCTTGCCGAGGGCCTGGCGGTCGGCCGAACAGGAGACCGCGAGGGCGACGGGACACGACGCGCCGTGACGCGGGAGGCGGATCACCCGCACGTCGTGGCAGAAGTACTTGCCGCCGAACTGCGCGCCGATCCCGAACGCTTGCGTCAACGCGAGCACCTCCGTCTCGAGCTCGCGATCGCGAAAGCCGCGGCCGAGCTCGTTGCCGGACTCGGGGAGAGTGTCGAGATAGCGGGCCGACGCGAGCTTCGCGGTCTTCAGCGCGAATTCGGCCGACGTGCCGCCTATGACGAGCGCCAAATGGTAGGGCGGGCATGCCGCGGTGCCCAGCGTGCGCAACTTGTCGTCGAGCCAGGTCAAGAGCGACGACGGGTTCAGCAACGCCTTCGTCTCCTGGAACAGCAGGCTCTTGTTCGCGGAGCCGCCGCCCTTCGCCATGAACAGCAGCTTGTACGCGTCGCCGTCGACGGCTTCGATCTCGATCTCGGCGGGGAGGTTCGTTCCCGTGTTGCGTTCTTCGTAGACGGTGATCGGCGCGAGCTGTGAGTAGCGCAGGTTGTCTTCGTTGTACGTACGGAAGATGCCGCGCGAGATCGCCTCGCGGTCGCCGCCGCCGGTCACGACGAGCTCGCCCTTTTTTCCCTTGACGATCGCGGTTCCGGTGTCCTGGCACGAGGGGAGCACCCCGCCGGCCGCGATGCACGCGTTCTTGAGCAGTTCGAGCGCGACGAAACGGTCGTTCGGCGACGCTTCGGGATCGTCGAGGATCGCGCGCAGCTGGGCGAGATGGCCGGGCCGCAACAGGTGCGCGATGTCGAACATCGCCCGGCTCGTCAGCAGGGTGAGCGCCTCGGCGTCGACCTGGACGAACGATCGGCCCGCGGCGGAGAAGGTCGAGACGTGATCGGTGGTGAGCAGCTGGTAGGGCGTGTCGTCGGCGCCGATCGGCAACAGCTCCTGATACGCGAACTCGGGCATGGCCAGAAAGTACCGTGCAGCGAGGAGGATCTCATGACCGAGTCCGGCTACCGCGTCGAACACGACTCGATGGGGGAGGTGCGGGTGCCCAGTGATGCTCTCTGGGGCGCACAGACCCAGCGCGCGATCGAGAACTTCCCGATCTCGGGCCGGCCGCTTGCCCCCGCCCTCGTTCATGCGCTCGCGCTGATCAAGGCCGAGGCGGCCCGTGTCAACCAGCTCGACCGGCCGACGAAGGCGGCGATCGTGGCCGCGGCCGAAGAGGTCGTGAGCGGCGTGCACGACGAGCAGTTCCCGATCGACGTCTTCCAGACCGGATCGGGGACGTCGTCGAACATGAATGCGAACGAGGTCATCGCCCGGTTGGCGTCGGCCCGACTCGCCGGCGAGCGGGTGCACCCGAACGACAACGTCAACATGTCGCAGTCGTCGAACGACGTGTTCCCCTCGGCCGTCCACCTCGCGGCCGCGCTGGGGATCACGCAGCAGCTCGTGCCCGCGATGGAGAAGCTCACAAAGGCGTTGCGCAAGAAGCAGCGCGAGTTCGCGCACGAGGTGAAGAGCGGGCGCACTCACCTCATGGACGCGACCCCGGTGACCCTCGGGCAGGAGTTCGGCGGGTACGCCGCGCAGATCGAGGACGGCGTGGGCCGCATGCACGACACCATGCCGCGCCTCTGTGCGCTGCCCCTCGGGGGAACCGCGGTCGGCACCGGTATCAACGCGCCCAAGGGCTTCGCCCGCAAGGTGATCACGCGGCTCGCGGCGCGCACGGCGCTCCCGCTCACCGAGGCCAAGGACCACTTCGCGGCGCAGGGTGCGCGCGACGCGCTCGTCGAGACGAGCGGCCAGCTGCGCGTCCTCGCGGTCTCGTTGATCAAGATCGCGAACGATCTGCGCTGGATGGCGAGCGGCCCGCGTACCGGTCTCGCGGAGATTCGGATTCCCGATCTCCAACCCGGTTCGTCGATCATGCCGGGCAAGGTCAATCCGGTGATTCCCGAAGTCGTCACGCAGGTCTGCGCGCAAGTGATCGGCAACGACGCAGCGATTGCGTTCGGCGGCACGCAGGGCAACTTCGAGTTGAACGTGTTCGTGCCGGTGATCGCTCGCAACCTGCTCGAGTCGATCGATCTGCTCGCGAGCGCGTGCACGGTGTTCGCCGACAAGTGCATTCGGGGGATCGAGGCGAACAGCGAGACGCTCGTGCGGTACGCGGAGTCGTCACCCGCCATCGCCACGGCCCTCAACCCGCACCTGGGCTACGAGACCACGGCGGCGATCATCAAGGAGTCGAACCGCACCGGAAAGTCGATCCGGCAGGTCGTACGCGCGCGCAAGCTGATGACCGATGCCCAGCTCGATCGCGCGCTCGACGTCGAGGCCATGACCCGGGGCGGGATCATCGAGTAATGCCATCCGAGCCGCACGAGTCGAGACGAGCGGTCGTTGCCGCCCTCCTCGCGAACCTCGGGATCGCCGCGATCAAGTTCGTCGCGTTCGCCGTCACCAAATCGAGCTCGATGCTCTCGGAGTCGATCCACTCAGTTGCCGACACCGGCAATCAGGCGCTGCTGTTGATCGGGCGCGTCCGGGCCCGGCGGCCCGCCGACACCCGGCACCCGTTCGGCTACGGACCCCTGCGCTACTTCTACGCGTTCGTCGTCGCGTTCGTGCTGTTCAGCCTCGGCGGCGTGTTCTCGATCTACGAGGGCGTCGACAAGTTGCGCCATCCGCACGAGCTCGAGAGCGCGGCATGGGCGATCGGCGTGCTGATCGGTTCGATGGTGTTGGAGTCGCTGTCGTTTCGGACCGGCATCCGCGAAGCCAACGAGGCTCGTCCGGCCGGCGAGTCGTGGTGGCAGTTCATACGACACACCAAGAGTCCCGAGCTCCCGGTGATACTCCTCGAGGACGCGGCCGCCCTCGTCGGCCTCGTGATCGCGCTCCTGGGCGTCCTCCTCGCCGACGTGACCGGCAACGGTCGTTGGGACGGTGTGGGCAGCCTCGGAATCGGGATCCTGCTCGTGGGGGTCGCGATCGTGCTCGTGATCGAGATGGGCAGCCTGCTCGTCGGCGAGGCGGCCCGGCCCGAGGTCGTCGAGCGCATCCGGGGCACGATCGAAGGGTTCGCGACGGTGCAACGCTGTATCCACCTACGCACGGAGCATCTCGGTCCCGACGAGATCGTTGTCGCCGCGAAGGTCGAATTCGATCCCGACCTCACAGTCGCCCAGCTCGCGACGACGATCGACGCGCTCGAAGCCGAGATCCGAAGGATGGAGCCGCGTGCGACGTTGATCTTCGTCGAGCCCGACGTCTACCACGAGCCCGCGAGTTAGGAGCTCGCGAGCGCCCGGCGCACGCTGCCGGCGAGATCGCTCGGGTCGCGCGCGTCATAGGTCCATGCGTTGGTCGCCTGGGCGATCATGCGCAGCGTGGCGATGTCGGCATCGCTGCTGTACGCGATCGTGAAGACACGGATGTTCGGGTTCTTCGCCAGGTGCGCGATCAGGGCGGCCCGGTTGTTGTCGTGCTCGTCCTCGTTGTATCCGTCGGTGAGCAGGACGACCGTATTGATCCGTTGCGGGTCGGCGTGGCGCGCGGCCGCGTCGAACGCATCATTCGTCGCGGCGTAGAGGGGTGATCCCTGCTGAGGTGTGAGCGACGCGATCGCCTTCAGCAGCGCGCCTCGGCGGTCGGTAAGCGTTCCATTCGGCACGACGTCGCGCCAGTTCGGGCTGACGGCGTTCGGCAGCTTGGTCGTGAAGATCCGCAGGCCGATGTCGTCGTCGGGCGCGAGCTGGTCGAGCGCGCCGGCAAGCGCGGCCCGCGCGAGCACGATCTTTGGGGGACCGTCGCGTTTGGAGGGATCGCCCATCGAGTCGGAGACGTCGAAAAGGAAGAGGACGCGGGCGCGGCGGCGATCGGTCTGCCAACGGGCGAGCGCCTGATCGATCTCCCCCGGCGAGGCCGGTGCGACCGGGTTCGTAGGTGCCTTCGGATCGACGCCGTTCGCCGGAACCAGCAGGCGCGTCGCGGCGGTGCCGCCCGCGGGCCGGAAGCCGGCCGCCGCCACCTTCGCCTGCGCGGCGGGTTGGAGCGCGAACCTGGTGAACAACCGGGCGCCGGCGCGGGCGTCGGACGACGACCCGGGCGCGTTGAGGACGATGATCGGATTGTCGCTCTCGATTGCCGCGTCACTGGGATAGATCGCGACGAGCGACAGAGACGGACGCGACCCGTGCCCACCGAGGGAGACGTCGCTCGGCGCGCCCCCTTCGTTGAACGCGACGACCGAACGCTCGTCGGTGATCGCGGCCGAAAGGTAGGTGAGGGCACTCGCGGTGGATTTCTTCGCGAGCCGGGACCAGTTGTCGAGGTAGACCTCGCTGGAGTCGCCGTAGTACACGACCGATTGTTCGAGCGCCCGCGCGCCGCCCGCCGCCGACGGCGACGCGTCGAGGGCGATCGTCGCGTCGAGACCGGTGGTTGACCAGTTCGGGTTGCCCTTGCCGAGCCGGAACGGTCCCCATTCGGGGTGCCCGTAGGCAGCCCAGCCGCGCCGGCTCCGAGCGAGCTGTTCGAGGTCGCTCCAGCTCACCCTTCGGCGCGGGTAGTCGAGCGCGTGCGCCATCGGCGCGGGCATCGCGACGACGAGTGGTGTGCGCGCGAACGGCGTGCCGTTCGGCGCCATCGGCGGGCGATGACGAGCGGCCAAGCGCGCGTTCAGCAGCTCCCCCCACATCGTCGATCCCGGAACCCACGCAACGGGTTGCGGACCGAGCGTGTCAGAGTCGGGCCAGCCGTCGACCAGCTCGCTCAGTGCAACCGGAGCGTCGACGGTCTGTACGCGAACGAACGCGCATCCACCGTTGCGCAACCGCGCGGCCGACGATCCGTTGAAGCTCGACGCGGTGTCGATGAGAAGCGGTGCCGTCTCCGACGTGGCCGCGACGTCGACCGCGACACACTTGCCCGGATCGCTGAGCCGCACGACCGTCGTGTCCTCGTGATAGCCGCACGCGGTGCTCAGGAGCAGCAATCCGCAGCCGAGAGCGAGTGACCGCTTCACTGCTCCTCGCCCGCTTCCGTGGGCTCGGCGGCGGCGTCCGGTTCCGCCGACCGGTCGCGCCCGAGTGCGAGCAACAGATCCTCGTGCAGCTGCATCCAGACCGTGTGGTATGAGTCGAGTCGTGGCGACGTGAGCCATTCGGTGTCGCCCTCGTCGACGTGTGCCCGCGCCGCGCGCAGGCGCGGGCGGTAACCGGCGAAGCGTTCCACCGCGCGACCGAGGCGGGACACGACGGGCCCGATCCGCTCGTCGAGCGTCTGCAGGCGATCGAGTACCGACCAGTCGTACGTCTGGTCGCGGTGATCGTTCGGCATACCCCCCGACCGCACTTGCCAGTCGCTGCAGACGCGCAACAGCTCACGGTTCAACGGCAGGAAGCGCTCGTACGCCCGGCGCGCGGCCAGCTCGTCCGGCCCGTTCGCCGGGAGGCGCGCCCACGACGCGTGTGTCACGCGCCCCTCGGCCGTGATGCGGATCCCGCGTGCGCTGCGAGCGACGAACCCGTTGTCGATGAGGAGCGTGACGGCCTCGGTCTCGTGCAGCTCGACAACGCCGCGCAGGCGAACCTCGTGGAGCAACCGGAACGTCGCGTCGTCGGGCGCGGTCACCCCGAGATGGTAACGGTGCCTGCCCGGCTACATTCGATCACCGTGACGGATATCGGGACCGGAACCCGCGTGTTCGAGGCCGGGCCGGTACGCGGCTCGTGGCGGCGGCTGACGACGCCCGACGACGTCCTCGACCTCATGGACACGAGCGCGGTCGGCGTCGTCGCGTGCGTCGCCGATGCCGGTGCCACGTTTCTCGCGCCGATCTTCGACGAGCTCGCGGCCGTGGTGTGTCTGTCGGGCACGCCGCTCTCGCACATCGGCATCGTCAGCCGCGAGTACCGGGTGCCGTGCGTCATGGCCGCGACCTTGGCGCGCGAGCCGGCCGACGGCGACCCGGTGGAGGTCGACTGTTCGGCCGAGCCCGGCGTCGTGCGGAATCTGCGGCATCCGTCGTGACGCTCGAACGCGCGGACATCGAGCGCTGGATCCGGTACCACAGCGAGGTCTCGTACGCGTTGACGACCGAGCGCACGGCGCTCGAGTCGGCGTTGATACCTGTCAGCGCGTACATCCTGATCGCGTGCGTCGAGTGCTACCGGCGCTATCCGGAGATCATCGACGAGATCAACCGGGCGATGGCTCCGGAAGAGCTCGGGCGCGCGGGTCATCGACTCTCGACGCAGATCGATCCGGTGCACATCTGGGCCGTCGCCAACTTTCCGTTGGTCGGGCGCAAGGTGCTCATGGCGGCGGGTCTCGTGGACGCCGACGATGACACGCGCCGGCTCGGAACGATCTTCGAGTTCTGGTCGCGGGTCGCGGGCGCGTACCGGTTCGACGACGGCACGCGTCAGGCGTCCGATGCGAATGGCGCGGCGACGCCGTATCGCGCGTACGTCGACGAGGTCGCGGCCGCGTGCGAACCGGTTGCCGACGACGAGCAACGCGCCGCGATCAGCCGCCTCAACGCCTTGCTGACCTCGTATCTCTTCCTGCTCTGGTTCGATACCCGTTCGGGCTATCAGGACACCGGCCCGTACCCGCTCGGTGACGGACGGCTCCTGCTGATGCGCGCGTACAACCGTCTCGGTGGGTCGCATTTCCCGTGGAGCGCGGAGGTCTCGGCGGCGATGCCGCACCAGGAGCTGCTGGGTGCGTTCATCGTGCGCGACGTGCGATTGCGCGTCACCGACTTCGGCACGTCGATGACCGAGCCCGAGGACTACTGGCCGCGTGTCGACGCCTACGGATTCTTCGACGTGTCTTCCGGCGCGCTCGTCCCGATCGACCCGGGGCAGCGTGACGCGCTCGCCACCGCCGCGAGGTCGGCTCAGAAAAAGCTCTACCGCAAGATCGCGGCCATGGAGCGCCGGGCCAAGATCGACGCCGGTGCGTACGTGTACTTCACGTTCCTCCATCCGTTCGCCGAGCTCGCGGGGGTCGACGTCGACTGGACCGTGCCGCGCGACAGCACCGACCTCTACCCGTTCCTCGAGCTCGTCGACGGCGCGATCGCGCCGCCGCCCGACGCACCGGTCGAGACCCCCGAGACCTACTACCTGCCGCTCACCGCCCCGCTTCCGTGAGCCGGTGGCTGCTCGACTTCGCCGGTGACGGAGCCGGGAGCGCCGGGATCGCGGGCTTCGTCCGGCTCGAGCTGCGCGAAGGCGAACGGATCGCGTGGTTCTGGACATACCTCGTCGGCGTTCCGGACGTCGAGGGCCTGATCGTCGTGCGAGACCACGAGGTGCTGCTGCCACGTCAGGGGCTCGAGATCCGCGCCGACGGTCTGTGGGCCGACCTCTGGTGCGAGGCGCCGCGAGCGCACTGGACGTTCGGGCTCGAGTCGTTCGGGGTGCGCCTCGACGAGCCCGACGAAGCATTGCGACCGGGTGGCGAGATCGGCGAGCGCATCGCGGTCGGTCTCGACCTCGAATGGGAGGTCGGTGCCGGCGGCCCGCCCGAGGGAACCGTGCACGGCGACGTTCTCGTCGGACGGGCCCGCCACCACATCGACGGACCGGGATGGTTCTACGACGACCGCGCACCGGATCCCGGATCGGTCGACGGTGACGCGACGGCGACCGTGTACGTCCCGCTGGGCGACGACGGGTACGTCGAGCGGAGGCTCGTGCGTGCCGGCGCCACGTTGCGATGGTCGCTCGATCACCGCGGCACCGATCGCTAGGGTTCGCGCATGTTCACGGGACGACTCGTCGGGATCTACACCACGACCGAGGCCGCCAAGCCCCTGACCCCGGCCACCGAGCGACGCGCGATCGAGGGCGTCGGACTCGATGGGGATCGCTACGCGAAGCACGCAGGCACGTACTCGAACCGTCCGGGCCCGCATCGTCAGGTCACGCTGGTCGAGCGGGAGGTGATCGCCGCCGTCAACGACGAGTCGGGCGTCGATCTCGGTGAGCACGAGACGCGCCGCAATCTCGTCACCGAAGGTGTGCCTCTGCTCCACCTCATCGGCCAGAGGTTCCGTATCGGCGACGTCGAGCTCCTGGGGATCAAGTCGTGCCCGCCGTGCGCGCATCTCGAGAAGCTGACGCGCCCGGGCGTGCGCGCCGCGCTCGAGAATCGTGGCGGTCTTCGCGCCGAGATCGTCAAGGGGGGCACACTCCGGATCGGCGACGAGATCACCACCGTGCCAGGATGAGCCCATGGACTTCGACCACCGCCAGGTAGCGCTCCTTCTCGCTCGTGGGCGCGCGGTCAACGGCCTCGTGATGCTCCTGGTGCCGGGCGTGGTCGGCTGGGTCCTGTTCGGTCGCGCGGGCCGCGAGCCGGCGGCACGCGCACTCCTGCGCCTCGTCGGCGTGCGCGACCTCGTGCTCGGCGTCGGCGCGATCACCACCCTCAAGGAGCGCACGATGGATGCGGAGTGGGTCGGGATGGGCGCGGTGGCCGACGCGGTGGACGGGCTCGTCAGCCTCGCGACGTCCGGTCTCACCCCGCGGGCTCGAGTGGTGTCGCTGATCGGCGGCGGCGCGGGCGCGGTCGGGCTGCTCGCGTCGCGCGCGCTGGCCGACGAGCGCGCCGGGGTGCGGTCAGAAGTCGATTCCTGACAGCTCGGGGATCCAGTTCCGGGCGCGGGTGATCGCGTCGCGCCAGCGGTCCCGGTCGAGGGCCCGCTGCGGTTCGACGCGGACGCGCGGCGTCCAGATCTGCGCGAGATCGTCGACGGAGCCGTGATGACCAACGGCGAGGCCGGCCATGAGTGCGGCGCCGCGCGAGGTGGCCTCCCGCATCGGAGAGATCTCGACCGGCCTCTGGGCGGCGTCGGCGAGCGCCTGCACGAACGCGTCGTTGTCGGTCATGCCGCCGTCGACGCGCAACGCGGGGATCGAGATCCCACTGTCGGTCTCGGCGGCCTCGACGAGGTCGGCGCCGCGCTGCGCGATGCCTTCGAGCACCGCGCGCACGATCTCGGCGCGCCCGGTTCCGCGCGTCAAACCGAAGAACGCGCCGCGCGCGCCGTAGTCCCACGCGGGGGTGCCGAGACCGAGCAGCGCGGGCACGTATACGACGCCGCCGGTGTCGACACAGCGCGAGGCGAGGTCGTTCGACTCGGCCGCGGTCGAGATCAAGCCGAGGTCGTCGCGCAGCCATTGCACGTTTGTGCCCGCCGCGAGCATCACGGCCTCGATGCCCCAGGTGACGACCCCGCCGCGGCGCCACGCGACGATCGGAAACGTGCCCGCCGTGCCTCTCTGATCGAACGGCGGAGGCTGGTCGCCGAGCACGAGGTCGAGCATCCCGCCGGTGCCGAACGTGATCTTGGCGTCTCCCGGCCGCACGCAGCCTTGACCCACGAGCGACGCTTGTTGGTCGCCGAGGAGCGCCGCGATCGGCGGTGCGCCCGCCAGCGCGGCGGCTTCGCCCACGACGCCGCTCGAGTCGACGATCGACGGCAGCATCTCGGAGGGCACGTCGAGCACCGCGAGGATGTCGGGGTCCCAGGTCGACGGGTTGCGCGAGACCCAGAGGCCGGTGACGGCCGCGTTGGTCGCGTCGGTGACGTGCACGGTGCCGTTCGAAAGGGTCCACGCCACCCACGTGTCGACCGTCCCGAAGCACAGCTCGCGGTTCCGTCCGCGTCCTTCGAGCGACTCGAGCAGCCACTGCAGCTTGGTGGCGGACTGGTTGGGGCTGAGGCGAACCCCCTGGGCGCGCAGAGTCAGGCACGCGCCGACGGTGCGAAGGTCCTGCCAGCCGATGCCCGGTCCGACGGGGTCGCCGGTCGCGCGGTCCCAGACCACAGTGGAACCGCGCTGGTTCGAGATGCCCACCGCGTCGACCGGGCCCGCGTGCGCCACTGCGTCGACCGCCAGCTCGAGACAGGTGTCCGCCATCGCACGGGCGTCGAATTCGACGATGCCGTCGGAAGGGGTGTCCGGGAGGAGCTCCCGCTCGACGCTGTAGCGAGCGGTGCCGACGGCGTCGAACACGCCGACCCGCACACTGCTCGTGCCCACGTCGACGACGAGCACCCGGTCGGTGCTCATGGCCAGGCGAGCTCGCCGAACGGGTTGTGCAGGCCGAGCTTGCCCGGGTTCAGGATGCCGTTGGGATCGATGGCGTCCTTCACCGATTGCAACACCCCGAAACCTTCACCCAGCGCCTCGCCGACGAAGCGGGCACGGTTCAGACCAACTCCGTGGTGGTGCGAGAGCGCACCACCCGCGGCGAGCACCGCGCGCTGGCCCGCGTTCCAGACGTCGCGGTAATAGCGCTCGCGTTCGTCGTCCGGCGGGCGACCCGCGAAGGTGAAGTACAGGCAGCCGCCGTCCAGGTACGAGTGGCTCTGATGCGCGGATGCCGCAATCGTGTTCGCGACCGAACGGATCGCGTCGAGGGCTCGGGCGTATATCTCGGGCAGCGCGCTCCATGACCCGGAGACCTCCATGGTGTCGACCACGAGGCCGCGTGAGATCAGGGCTTCGAGCGCGGATACGTCGTTGCGGTGTCCGAGCCATTGCTCGACGAACCCGACGTCGGCGGCTCGGGCCGAGAGGCATTCCTCGTCGACGATCCGCCGGGTCGCCTCGGTAGTGTGCGCGTCACCCTCGTCGAGCATCAGCAGCAGGTGCGCATCGCCGGTGTGATAGGTGCGGTCCGCCTCGGTTGCGTCGTACAGGCGCAGGACGGCAGGGGTGGCGCCCCGTTGCACGATGCGACGCATCGCGTCGAGACCGGCCGTGAACGAGGAGAAGGTGAACGCGCCGCGCACCTCGGAGGGCGGCAGGCGGTGCGCGCGCAGCCGCGCGCCGACGACGACGCCGAGTGTGCCTTCGGAACCGAGGAACACCTGGGTGAGGTCGGGGCCGACCGCGGCGCGGGGCGCGCCGCCCGTTCGGAGCAGCGTGCCGTCGGCCAGCACGACGTCGAGGCCTTCCACGATGTCCTCGATCTTCCCGTAGCGGGTCGACATCTGCCCCGCGCCGCGGCACGCGACCCAACCGCCGACCGTCGACAGCGCCATCGACTGGGGCCAGTGCCCGCACGTGACGCCGTGCTGCTCGCGCAGCTCGTCTTCGAACACGTCGCCGAACATGCCCGCGCGCACGTCGACCAACATCGAGATCGGGTCGACCGCGACGATGCCCGAGAGACCCGTGAGGTCGAGGAGCACGCCGCCGAAGACGGGCACGCTGGCGCCACCGACGCCACTGCGACCGGCGGCCGGGGTGACGGGGATCCCGGCGGCGTTGCAGATGCGCAGGACTCCTTGCACCTGCTCGACGTCGTGAGGTTTGACGACGACCGACGCCCGCACCGCGACCTGCGCGTCGAGCGCCCAGATCATTGCGAGGGGCCACCAGTCGCGGCTTGCCGCCGCGACGTCGGCACTCGCGTCGATCAGGTCGGCCCCGGTCGCGCGGAGACGCTCGCGCGTTGCATCGTCGACCACCACGCGCCGGGTCTGCAGGTGGTCGCGGATTTCGCCGGCGCCGAAGGCGATGGGAGGAGTAGGCGCCCCCCGGTTGGTCTGCACGCGGGGAGACTACGGAATCACGACGGCGGGTGCGACAGTGCGTCGAGCGCGGTCTCGGGGAGTGCGCCCGCGAGCCGCTCCTCTGCCACCAAGGCCCGGTATCGCGCGATCTGGCGCTCGCGCTCGTCGTCGGACCAGCCGAGCTCGCCGGCCATGAGCGTGCCGACGTCGTCGGCAGCCGCGGCCGAGGCGTCGCGCGCGAGCAACCGGGCGCGGGTGCGCCGCGACAGTACGTCGTCGATCGTGCACGCCATCTCGGACCGAGCCGCGTACACGACCTCGGCTCGCGAGTAGGGAAGTTGCTCGATCAACGCGCGCGCGAGCTCGGGGTCGGACTGTTCGAGCGCGGCCACGTCGCGACCGTCGGCGCCGTACCGCTCGCCGAGATTCTTCGGGATATCGGGCGCGTCCCAGCCGTCGGCGCCGTACAGCGCGATCCCTTTCGTACGGCTGCGGCCACCGCGGCCCAGCACCGCGACCACCTCGTCGACGGCGTCGGCCGCCATGCGGCGGTAGGTCGTGAGCTTCCCTCCGTTGACCGTGACCACACCACCGGGCGAGGTGTGCACCGCGTGGCGGCGGGACAGGTCGGCGGTACGTTCGCTCTTGGCTGCGGCCACGAGCGGGCGCAGCCCCGCCCACGTACCGAGGATGTCGGCTTCGGTGATCTTGGAGGTCGACGCCGCGTTGATGGCGCGCAAGAGGTACGCGACGTCGTCGGGCGTGATCTGCGGGTCGTCGATCGGCCCGTCGTAGTCGGTGTCGGTCGTGCCGATGTAGGTGAAGCGGTGTGGTCCGCCTTCGCCGCCCCACGGCACCACGAACACCGAGCGCCGGTCTTTCGCCACCGGGATGACGACCGCGATCTCGTTTCGCACGAGTGACCACGGCACCGTGATGTGAATCCCCTTCGCAGGGCGGATCGTGGTGGTGTGCGCGGGGTCGTCGAGCGCGCGAATGTCGTCCGACCACACCCCGGTCGCGTTGACGATCGTGCGGGCGCGGATCTTGATCTCGTCACCGTCGACGAGGACGCGCGCGCCGCTGATCTTGCCGGCCGGATCCTTCGAGAGACCGACGAGGGTCGCGTAGTTGACGACTGCAGCGCCGAACGCGGCCGCGGTCTTCGCCACGGTGAGTGTGAGACGCGCGTCGTCGGCGGTGGCGTCGTAGTAGATGTAGGACGCCGCGATGTTGTCGGCCGGGAGCGTCGGCATGTAGCGCAACGCCTCCTCTTTGCTGACTCGCTTGTGCAGCTTGCCGATCCGCAACCCACCGGTGAGGTCGTACATCCACATCGTCGTGCCGAGCAGCCGGGCGAGGCGGCGAGGGAGCAGGCCGTCCTTGGTGAACACCGGCAGCAGGAACGGGAGCACGCGCACGAGGTGCGGCGCGGTCTTGCGCAGGATCTGACGCTCGGCGAGCGCCTCGTAGACGAGCCCGATCTCCTTCTGCTGCAGGTACCGGATGCCCCCGTGCACGAGCTTCGACGACTTGGAAGACGTGCCCGACGCGAGATCACCCTTGTCGACCAGCGCGGTGCGCAGGCCGCGCGTCGCGGCGTCGAGGGCGACGCCCGTACCTGTGATCCCACCGCCGACGACGAGAACGTCGAACGCTTCGTCGGCCAGACGCTGTATGCCCTCGGCGCGTTCGAACGTCACCGGGCCAGGCTAGTTGGCCCTCGGCTCAGATCACTTGGCCGGGAGCGTCGTCGTCGCGCACTACGGGCAGGCCGCGTGCTGCCCAGGCCTTCATCCCGCCGGCCATGTTGACCGAGTCGAACCCCCATTGCACGAGCTGCGCCGTCGCCTTGGCCGATCGGCTGCCCGAACGGCACACACACACGATGCGGCGGTTGATCGGGATCTGGAAACGGGCCGACTCGAGGTCGCCGAGCGGTACCCACTGCGCGCCGGGAGCGTGTCCGGCCGCCCACTCGTCGGCCTCGCGAACGTCGAGCAACACCGTATGCTCGCGTCCGGCGCTGGCATCGGTGACGTCGACCTCCTGTATGCGCTGTCCCTGCCACATGCTCACGAGAGTGCCTCCTCCGCAACGCGCCGCAGGAGCTTGTAGTCGGCCTTGCCCGCGGGCGAACGCTGCAGCGAATCGACGCTCACGAAGTGCTTCGGCACCTTGTATCCGGCGAGGGTCGTGTGGCAGTGCGCCGCGAGATCCGATGCGCCGAACCTCGCGCCGGTCGGTTGCACGAGCGCGACCACCATCTCGCCCCAGCGGCCGTCCGGCACGCCGACGACGACACAGTCGAAGACGTCCGGATGCGACCGGAGTGCGAGCTCGACCTCTTCGGGATAGACCTTCTCGCCACCGGTGTTGATGCACGCCGAGCCGCGACCGAGTAGCCGGATCGTTCCGTCGGCGTCGACCGTCGCGTAGTCGCCGGGGATCGAGTAGCGCCGCCCGGCGACGGTTCGGAACGTCTCCGCGGTCTTGTCGGCGTCCTTGTAGTAGCCGAGCGGGATCGGGCCGCCGACGCCGAGCATGCCGACGCGTTCGTCTCCCGGCCGGACGACATCGCCCTCGTCGGTGACGACGACGAGCCGCTCGCCGGCTTTGAACCGGGCCGGCGCGATGACGTCGGATGCCCGCGTCTCGGTGCGCGTCATGATCCCCTCGGAGGCGCCCAGCGAGTCGATCAGGGTGACGTTCGGCAGTTGTGCGAGCAGGCCGCGCTTGGTCTCGGGGCTCCACGTGACGCCCGACGAGGTGATGGCCCGCAACGAGGAGAGGTCCCACCGACCCGGCTCCGCGAGGAGGGCGCCGAGCAGGGGACGGGCGAACGCGTCGCCCACGATCGTGCACACCTGCACGTGCTCACGTTCTATCGCCGACCACACCGCGTCGGGATCGAGCCGAGGTGTGTCGAGCAGGACGACGGTCCCGCCGCCCGACAACGTCGACAGCGCGATGAACAGCCCGGTGCCGTGTATGAGCGGACACGCCGGCAGCAACGTGGCGGCTTGTTTTCCCGCATTGATCGAGGTCGCGACGTCTGGGGGTTCGGTACCCGGGCGCGCCATCTGCCACAGCGACACGTAGAGGTCGTCGCTGCGCCACATCACGGCCTTCGGGTAGCCCGTCGTACCGCCGGTGTAGAGGAAGATCAGGTCGTCGCCGGACGGGTCGCGGGTGGTCGCCGGATGGGACGGATCGACGGATGCCAATTCCTCCTCGTACGCGCGCGCGCCGTCGAGCAACGCGGCGCGACGCTCGGGCGCGTGCGCGACCTGGAGGAGCACGCGCGGCCGGCGCTCGGACGGGAGTGCGGCGAGGGCGGTGCTCACGGTGGCGGCGAAGTCGTCATGGAACACGAGCGCGGCGGCATCCGAATTGTCGAGGAGGAACGCGAGCTCGGACCCGACGTAGCGGTAGTTGACGTTCACCGGGACACAGCCGAGCTTCTGCGCGCCGAAGAACGCCTCCATGTACTCGGGGGAGTTCACGCACATGATCGCGACCTTGTCGTCGGGCTCGAGCCCGACGGCGCGCAGGCGGTGCGCGAGCCGCTCGGCCCGGTCGTCGAACTGCGCGAACGTGACGTGCCGGTCTCCGCAGACGAGTGCGGTGCGGTCGGGCGCGAGCGCGGCGACGGTTTGCCAGGCGCGAGCGAAGGAGTGGTCGGCCACGTTGTGCAGGCTAGGTGCGGTGTCGTGCCAGCGGCCTCCGGCAACCGGCCGGCAGGCGGTCAGCGGCGCGACCCAGGCGTAGGTGACCGCTTCCAGGCCCGCCTGTGTGCGCACGGCCACGCGCGCGTATTCGGGGCCTTCGTAGCGGTCGAGGGCTTCGAGGGCGGCGCTCGCTCGGTCGGGGTCGAGGGCGAACACGATTCCCTGGACGAGGCCGCGCCGGTCGTTCGTGGGGAATGTCGCGGCGGGGTAGCCGCGGCCGGTGTCGTACAGTCGTCCGACCACGGCATCGGTCGTCGGGTTGCCGACGACCCAGGGCTCGAGCAGCGGCCACGCCTCGTGACCCGGCGCGAGGGTGCCGTAGACGAAGAGCCGGACCGTCAATTCCCGGCCGCGCGCTCCGTCGCCTCCGCTTCCCGGGCGCGCCGCTTCCGGTGCCAGCGCAGGCCGCCTTCGAGCGCGGCGAGGATCGTGTCGTTGTCGCGCGAGAGACGGTCGTGCACGGTCTTCTCCAGCAACACGCGCATGACCGGGTTGAACGCCTCGTATTCCTCGACGAACGTGACGCGTGTTCGGCCGTCACCGAGATCGGTGAGCCGGGTCCATCCGGTCGCTCGGGACCACAAGGGCTTGCCGACCGCGTCGTATCGCCACGACTCGAACGGCTTCACCTCGGTGAGCCACTCCCACGACTGACCGACGCCACGCGACAGGAGCCATTTCGGCACGGGGAAGTAACAGTGACGGACGAGACCGTTGCCGGCGTCGTCGCCCGGGTGCAGGATCTCGATGCGAGTCTTGACGTCCTTCGGTTGCGGACGGTCGGGTGCGCGGTACCAGAACACCTCCCATACCTCGTCGGGAGGCGCGCTCAGCTCGATCGAGAATTCGTGGCGCTGCACCATCGCGACTCCCTACGTCGTTCGCATGGGATACGACCCGGGTGGCACGTACTGCCGCTCGGGCAACGGGGGCGGCGGAACGTCGGTCACGACGAGGGAGTGTAGGGAATGGCGCCGGGCGCGCATCGAGGCCAAGACGCGGCGATTCGCAGCGCGCCGTGTGCTCCACCCGGGGGTAGCGTCAGCCCATGGCCGACGCGCTTGCCCCGATCGACGCGGCCGACTCGATTCTCGACCTCGTCGGCCACACCCCGCTCGCGCGCCTGCCGCGCGTCAGCGGTGCCGAAGGCGTGCAGTGCACGCTTCTCGCCAAGCTCGAGACGACGAACCCGGGCGGGAGCGTCAAGGACCGGGTCGCGGTCGCGATGATCGACGCGGCGGAGCGCGACGGGTTGCTGAAACCGGGTGGGACGATCGTCGAGCCGACGTCGGGCAACACGGGCTCAGGCCTGGCGATTGTCGCCGCGCAGCGCGGCTACCGCTGCATCTTCGTGATGAGCGACAAGATGAGCGACGAGAAGGTCGCGCTCCTGCGCGCGTACGGCGCCGAAGTCGTCGTGTGCCCCACCGCGGTGCCGCCCGAGGATCCACGTTCGTACTACTCGACCGCCGAGCGGCTGGTGCGAGAGACGCCGGGCGCGTTCCGGCCCGACCAGTACTCCAATGCGGCGAACCCGCTCGCCCACGAGCACACCACCGGCCCCGAGATCTGGGAACAGACGCGCGGTCGCGTCACGCACTTCGTCGCCGGCATTGGTACCGGCGGCACGATCACCGGCGTCGGTCACTACTTGAAAGCGCAGAACCCCGCCGTGCAGATCATCGGTGCCGATCCGTCCGGCTCGGTGTACTCGGGCGGCACCGGTCGCCCGTATCTCACCGAGGGGATCGGCGAGGACTTCTGGCCGGCCACCTTCGACCCCGCGATCGTCGATCAGGTCATCGAGGTGAGCGACGCCGATGCGTTCCTCACCGCGCGGCGGGTAACGCGCGACGAAGGCTTGTTGATCGGCGGATCGGGCGGCACCGCCGTGCACGCGGCGTTGACCGTCGCGCGCGACTGTCGTGCCGACGACGTCGTGGTGGTGCTCATACCCGACTCCGGGCGCGGCTACCTCTCGAAGATCTATACCGACGCGTGGATGTACCACATGGGGTTCCTACGCGCCGACGGTCCCGTCGCAGGTGACGTGCTGGCGGCCAAGGGCAAGGCGATGCCCGAGCTCGTGCTCATCACGCCCGACCGTCCCGTACGAGACGCGATCACGCTCATGCACGATACCGGCGTGTCACAGCTCGTCGTCTCGGTCACCGTCGAGTTGCCACTCGCCGCGAAGGAGGTCACCGGCACCTTGCGCGAGCTCGAGCTCATGGACCTGGCGTTTCGCGATCACGTCGTGCTCGACCAACCGATCGCCGAGATCATGGACCCGCCGATGCCGATGATCGGTATCGGCGAAACGGTCGGGCGGGTCGTGGAGTGTCTCGATGCCGGACCATCGGTGCTCGTACTCGACGGTGGTCATCCCATCGGCGTGCTGACCCGTTCCGACGTGCTCGGCTTCCTCGCCGTGAGATCGTCCGCATGAGCTCGTCCGGCGGCGACGGCTTCGAGACGCGGGCCATCCATGCGGGCAACGAGCCCGACCCGGCCACGGGTGCCATCGTGCCGCCGATCAGCCTGGCCACGACCTTTGCCCAGGACGCGGTGGGCAAGCACCGCGGCTACGAGTACTCGCGCAGCGGCAACCCGACGCGCACCGCGATGGAGACGTGCGTCGCGTCACTCGAAGGTGCCCGGCATGGCTTGGCGTTCGCGAGCGGTCTCGCGGCCGAGGACGCCATCCTGCGCACGCTCGACCCCGGTGACCACCTGATCATCCCGGACGACGCCTACGGCGGGACCTACCGGCTGGTCGCGCGCGTGTACGAGCGTCATGGCATCGCGTGGTCGGCATGCGACTTGCGTGATCCAAACGCGCTCGAAGCCGCATGGCTTCCGGAGACGCGCATGGTATGGATCGAGACGCCGACTAACCCGCTGCTCTCGATCGTCGACATCGCGGCCACGGCCCACGCGGCGCACGCGCGGAACGCGCGTGTCGTCGTCGACAACACGTTCGCAACGCCATATCTGCAACAACCGCTTGCGCTCGGGGCCGACGCGTCGGTGCATTCGTCGACGAAGTATCTCGGCGGGCACTCCGACGTCGTCGGCGGTTTCATCGCGGTGAACGACGCCGAGCTCGCCGACGAGTTGCGGTTCCTCCAGAACGCGTTGGGCGCCGTGCCCTCGCCGTTCGACTGCTATCTCGTGTCGCGAGGGGTGAAGACGCTCGCCCTGCGGATGCGTGAGCATTGCATCAACGCGCAGGCGGTCGTCCGAATGCTGCGCGAGCACGACGCGGTCGCCCAAGTGCTGTATCCCGACGCGTCCGAGGTCGCCCGGCGGCAGATGCGCGACTTCGGCGGCATGGTCTCGTTCCTCGCGAACGACGAGGACGCGGCGCTGGAGCTCGTCACTCGGACCCGTCTGTTCACGCTGGCTGAGTCGCTCGGCGCCGTTGAGTCGCTCATCGAGCACCCGGCGCGTATGACGCATGCTTCGGTCGCGGGATCACCGCTCGAGGTCGACGCGCGCCTGGTGCGCCTCTCGGTGGGCATCGAGTCGGAAGCCGACCTCGTCGCCGACCTCGAACAAGCCCTCGACGCGGTCGCCGGGAGCTGACTCGAGTTCGTCCGCTCACGACTTAGATTCCCCTCCGTGACATATGTGCTCATCCACGGAGGCGGGTCGACGGCGCGGTTCTGGGATCGGCTGGTGCCGCATCTCGACCGGCCCGCGCTTGCGGTCGACCTGCCCGGACGGAACGGGAAGCCGGCCGACTTCGCCGTGCTGGGTGTCGATGTCGAGGTCGCCTCGGTGCTCGCCGACGTCGACGCGGCCGGCGTGACGGAGCCGGTTGTCGTTGTGGCGCACTCCTCGGGCGGTCTCGTGGTGCCCGGTGTCGTCGCCGGTCTCGACGGCCGGGTCTCGCACGTGGTGCTCAGCGCGGCACTCGTGCCTGCGGAAGGCGGGCGCGGGATCGATTGCATGAAGCCCAAGCACCGCGACGGGCTGGTCGCCTCCGTGGAGGCGGCGCGTCGTGAGGGCACGGTGATCACCCTGCCCGGGCCACCGGACGACCCCGAGTCGTTCCGCCATGCTTACGGCGGCGACCCACTCGACGACGGCACACTCGCCTTCATGGTCGACCCCGTGCGGTGCGTGCCCGATACGGTGCACCACTACTTCCAACCCGTCCATTGGTCGATCGCCGCTCACGTGCCCGTTACCTACCTTCTCAACACACGCGACCGGCCCGTGCCGTCCGAGACCCAGGAGCGGATGGTCACGAACCTCCCGCGCGCGCCGCACGTGATCCGCCTGGATACCGGACACGTACCCGCCGTCACCGCGCCGGAAGCCTTCGCCGCGCTGCTCGAGTCGGCGCTTCGCGAGCCCTGAGCTCGAGCCGATACGGCTACGGGAACGACTGGCCGACCAAGCGCCGCTGCTTGAGCTGGGCCTTGGCGAAGTCCTTGTTCATCAGTGCGATGAAGTCGATCGAGATCGACTTCGGGCACGCGGCCTCGCATTCGCGGTGGTTCGTGCACGAGCCGAAATAGGTTTCCATGGTCTCGACCATGACAACGGTGCGATCCCAGCGCTCGGCCTGGCCCTGCGGCAACAGGTTGAGATGCTGCATCTTCGCGGAGGTGAACAACTGGGCCGCGCCGTTCGGGCACGCAGCCACGCAGGCGCCACAACCGATGCACGCGGCCGCGTCCATCGCCGCGTCGGCCACGGGCTTGGGGATCGGGATCAGGTTGCCGTCGGGCGCGCCGCCGGTTCCGACGCTCACGTAGCCGCCCGACTCGATGATGCGGTCGAACGCGCTGCGGTCGACGATGAGGTCCTTGACGAGCGGGAAGCCCGCGGCGCGCCACGGCTCGATCGTGAGGTGGTCGCCGTCGCGGAACTTGCGCATGTGCAGCTGGCACGTGGCGGTTGCCCGCTCGGGACCGTGTGCCCGCCCGTTGATCATGAAGCCGCACGACCCGCAGATTCCCTCGCGGCAGTCGTGGTCGAACGCGATCGGCTCCTTGCCGTCGTGCATCAGTCGCTCGTTCACGACGTCGAGCATCTCCAGGAACGACATGTCGGGGCTCACACCGGGAACGTCGTAGGTCTCGAACTTCCCATCGACGTCGGGCGAGGGTTGCCGCCACACCGTCAGCGTGATGCGCATGGACTGGTTGCTCATCTTGTTGTCCTCTTACTTGTAGGAACGGGTCGACGGGTGCACGTACTCGAAGTTCAATTGCTCTTTGTGCAGCTCGGGCTCGTTGCCCACGCCCGTGAACTCCCACGACGCGACGTACGCGAAGTGCTCGTCGTCGCGCAACGCCTCGCCGTCTTCGGTCTGGTACTCCTCGCGGAAGTGGCCACCGCAGCTCTCGTTGCGTCTCAACGCATCGAGGACCATGAGCTCGCCGAACTCGAGGAAGTCGGCGACCCGGCCGGCCTTTTCGAGGGCCTGATTGCGGCTCTCGTTCTCGCCCAGGACGCAGACGTTCTTCCAGAACTCCTCGCGGATCGCGGGAATCTCGGAGAGTGCCTTCGACAGGCTCTGCTCGCTGCGCGCCATGCCACAGTTGTCCCACAGCACCCGACCCAACTCGCGATGGATCTCGTCGACGGTCTGCTTCCCGTTGATCGACAACAACCGCCGTACCTGGTCGTCGACCGCGTGCTCGGCCTCGACGAATGCCGGGTCGTCGATCGACGGCGGTTTCGTTCCGAGCAGTGGCGCGAGATAGTCGCCGATCGTGTACGGGACGACGAAGTAGCCGTCGGCCAGACCCTGCATGAGCGCGGACGCGCCGAGCCGGTTCGCGCCGTGGTCGGAGAAGTTGGCTTCGCCGAGCACGAACAGGCCCGGCAGGTTGCTCATCAGGTTGTAGTCGACCCAGAGGCCGCCCATCGTGTAGTGGATCGCGGGGTAGATGCGCATGGGCACCTTGTACGGGTCCTCACCCGTGATGCGCTCGTACATCTCGAAGAGGTTGCCGTAGCGCTCCTCGATCACGTCCTGTCCGAGACGCGCAGTCGCTTCGGACAAATCGAGGTACGCGCCGTTCTTCAGCGGCCCGACGCCGCGACCCGCGTCGACCTCGTGCTTGATCGCGCGCGAGGCGACGTCGCGCGGCACGAGGTTGCCGAAGGCCGGGTAGCGACGCTCGAGGAAGTAGTCACGGTCTTGCTCGGGCATCTGATCGGGCGATCGTGCGTCGTCCATCTGCTTCGGCAGCCACACCCGGCCGTCGTTGCGCAACGACTCCGACATCAAGGTGAGCTTGCTCTGGAACTCGTCGCTCGCCGGGATACATGTGGGATGGATCTGCGTGTAACAGGGATTGGCGAAGTACGCACCCCGCTTGGCCGCGCGCCAGGTTGCGCTGACGTTCGAATTCTTGGCGTTCGTCGACAGGTAGAACGCGTTGCCGTAGCCGCCGGTCGCGAGCACCACCGCGTGCGCTGCGATCGAGAACACCTCACCGGTGTTCAGATCGCGGCACACGATGCCCGCAGTCCTGCCGTCCTTGACGACGACGTCGAGCATCTCGGTGCGGGGGTAGAGCTGCACACCGTAGGAGTGCACCGCCCGCATGAGCGCCTGGTATGCGCCGAGCAGGAGCTGCTGGCCGGTCTGGCCCCGTGCGTAGAAGGTGCGCGACACCTGGGCGCCGCCGAACGACCGGTTGTCGAGCAGCCCGCCGTACTCGCGAGCGAACGGTACGCCTTGGGCGACGCACTGGTCGATGATGTCGACGGACACCTGCGCGAGCCGGTAGACGTTAGCTTCACGAGAGCGGTAGTCGCCGCCCTTGATCGTGTCGTAGAAGAGGCGGTAGATGCTGTCGCCGTCGTTCTTGTAGTTCTTCGCCGCGTTGATACCGCCCTGCGCGGCGATCGAGTGGGCGCGGCGCGGTGAGTCGTGGAACGTCACGACCTTCACGTTGTAACCGAGCTCGGCGAGGCTCGCGGCCGCGCTCGCGCCCGCGAGCCCGGTGCCGACCACGACGATGTCGAAACGGCGCTTGTTCGCCGGGTTGACGAGCTTGATCCCGAAGCGGTGGTTGTCCCACTTGTCTTCGAGCGGTCCTTCGGGGATCTTCGCATCGAGGGCCATGGTCACACCGCCTTGCACGGTGCGGTCGTGGGCTCGGTGTGCGGACACTTGAGATCGACGACGTGGGCCTGGATCAGGATCGGAAAGCTGAGGTTCCCGACGAGGATGAGACCTGCGAACCCGATTGCGAAGGAGCGGCGCAACTTGTTGATGCGCGGGTTGTTGATGCCCATGCTCTGGAACATCGACCAGGCGCCGTGGTACAGGTGGAACGCCAGCGCGATGTTCGCGACCCCGTACGCGATCGCGACCACCGGCCGCTGGAGGCTGTACACGAGGTTGTTGTACGGATCGCCGCGCACCCACTGTGAGTTGGCGGTGCCCCAGGTGAGATCCATGAGGTGGAAGACGAGATAGGCCAGCACGATGATTCCGGTCCATCGCATCGTGCGCGAGGCGAAGTCGGCCGCGACGTAGTCGCGTTTCGACTGGTACTGATGTGGCCGCGCCTTCCGGTTCGTCATCGTCAGGCTGTATGCCGAGTGGATGTGCAGCACGAACGCGACGAACAGCCCCGACCGGAGCGTCCACAGGAGGACGGTGCGCGGGAGCAGGTGCCCGGGCATGTCGCGCAGGGCCTCGCCGTAGAGGTTGATCTCCTCCTTGGAGAGGTAGAGCTTTAGGTTCCCGATCAAGTGGGCCACGACGAAGCCCATGAGCATCACGCCGGTGACGGCCATGACCCACTTCTTGCCGACCGACGACCGGTAGAAGCGCACGATCGGCGGCGCGTTCGGGACAAGCTTGCGAATCGGCCGGGCGGGTCCGACCGGCGGCGCTTGGGCCGTTTTGGTCGGCGGGGTTGCAGTAGTCGCCATTGTCTCCAACTCGACTCGTGAGCTTGTGAATCGGACTCTACGCTGCGCCCGGGAAACGGCGACGAATCGTGCGGAGATTCACATGCAGGTCATTGACGTGTTGGAACAGGGCATCGACGACGGCACCCACATCGGCGCCCAGTTGTACGTGTCTCAGCACGGCGAGGTCGTCGCCGACTGCGCGCTCGGCGACGCGCGCGCCGGTGTTCCGATGACGACCGACACCCTCATGAACTGGTTCTCGATGACCAAGGCCGTGACGGCCGTCGCCGTCGCCCAGCAGTGGGAGGCCGGCGCGATCGACGTCGACGCCGCGGCCGCGCGCTACGTGCCGGAGTTCGGCGCGCACGGCAAGCACGAGATCACACTCCGCCACCTGCTCACCCACACCGCGGGCATCCCGAACGCGGACGGAATGCTGCAGGGTGAACCCTGGCGAGAGTCGCGCGAGCAGAACCTCGCACGGATTTACGCGTCCGAACCGGAGTATCCGGCCGGCACGCGCGCCGGCTACCACCCCGCGGCGGGGATGACGCTGCTCGGTGAGGTCGTCGCGCGCGTGAGCGGAGTGCCGTACGAGCGGTACGTGCGGGAGGGCATCTTCGAGCCGGTCGGAGCACACGATTGCTGGGTGGGGATGCCCGAAGCGCGCTACGACGCCTACGGCGATCGGATCGGGTTCATGCACGCCACGTCCGGCGACGGTCCCCAGGCGTTGCCGAGGATCAACTCGGCGCGCTCGGCGGCAACCCCCATGCCGGGTGCCGGCGGACGCGGGCCCATGCATCAGATCGGAAAGGTGTTCGAGGCACTCGCGTGTGGCGGCGCACCGCTCGTGTCGCCCGTGACGCTCGCCGCGGTCTCCGCCCGCCATCGCACCGAGATGCTCGACGAGACGTTCGGCATCATCGTCGACTGGGGACTCGGCTTCGCCATCGACACTTCCGCGATGGGCCGTCACTGCTCCCGGCGCACGTTCGGTCACGGCGGCCATCTGTCCTCCGTCGCGTTCTGCGATCCGGAGCACGGCGTCGTCGTGACCGTCGTCTGCAACGGGATGCCCGCCCGCGATCGTCACTACCGACGCCTCGACGCGATCAGCAGTGCGGTCTACGTCGACCTCGGTCTCGCCGGACCCGACGATGCCGGTCGCGCCAAGCCCTACCCGACCGCAGGTCTCTGAGCGTCAACGGGCGCGTCCGGCTTCGACGACCACCAGCGGGTAGCGGTTCGCGACGCGTCCGAGGTCGGGATGGGTGAGGACGACCTCCACGTCGACGGCATCGTCGAGATCGGCGCGTCCGACGAACGCGACTGTGTCGGCGGCGATGTCGCCGCGCCAGCGCCGCGTCCGACCGTCGACCGCGACCACGACCTCGGCGTCGACGATCGTCCGGTGGCTGTCGTTCGCCACGTGCACGTTGCCGGTGCGGGGATCGACCATGGCGAGAACGGGCCGGCATGCGTCGCGTACCGCGCCGTACGCGCGTTTCGGCGCTCGGTCGTGGTCGAGCAGCCCGAAACCCACTGCCGGAGCCGGATCGGCCAGACAGAACACGGTGAACCCGCCGCACGGTGTTCCCTTGCAGCGACGCAGGTCCTCGATCTGCAGCTGCAGCAGAGCCGCCTGGTACGCCTGGGTCGCGTCGCACCACTCGTCGAACGACTTCGCGTCGGCGACCGGAACGTACGCGTCGAAGGCGCGGCGTTCGAGCCCGTGGTGCTCGGCGAGGTCGTCCCACGCCAACCGCGGCCACAGCTCGGGCCGCATCCACTCCGCGTTCTCCGGCACCGATTGGGCGCCGAACGCCGAGACGAAGCGTCCGAGGCGAGGTACGGCGCGGATGGCGGGACCGAGCCCGGCGAGGGAGCCGTGCCGCCAGCCGAACCACAGGTGGGAGTCGTCGCTCGCCCCGGAGCTGCGCACCACCGGTCGGGTGCCGTCGTGGCGCGCGATCGCGTGCGCCGTCGACCGGTCGAGCACCTCTTTGCCCCAGGTCGGCACAGTGGCGTTCGCGAGCGCTCTGGCCGGAGCGTCGTCGCCGAGCGGTGCGTCGTGCGCGCACCACAGCACGATCGAGGGATGGTTCCCGAGCAGCTCGACCATCGCGCGGGCCTGGCGTGCCGCCTGCCGGCGCACCCCGCGTCCGTAACCGCCCTCCATCGGGAAGTCCTGCCACAAGAGGAGTCCACACTCGTCGGCCGCGTCGTAGAGCGCGGGCGGTGCGACGTGTGTGTGCACGCGGAGGAGGTCGAGATGCGCGTCGAGCGCGCTCGCGACGTCGGCATGGATCAGCGCGTCGTCGGCCTCGCCGAGGAGCGCCCGGGCCGGGGCGTAGCTCGCGCCCTTCAGGAACATCCGCTCGCCGTTGATCGACATCATCGATCCGTTCCGCCGCACGTCGCGAAACGCGACGCGTTCCGTGAATCCGTCGCTCGGAGTGCCGTCGACCTCCACGTCGAGGTCCAAACTGCACAGCAGCTGCGGACCGAGCCCGCGCGGCCACCAGCGCGGCGGATCGTCGACGGTCAAAGTCCATGCGAGCTCGTTCGTACCTGCCGCGAGGGTCACGGCTCTCCACGCGTCGAGCAAGACGTCCCCGGCCGGTCCGCGCACGACGGCGTGCAGTCGGGCTTCGCCGTGCTCGGATGTCGCGTGGAGCGTCACATTGCACGCGAGACGGCCGCGCTCGACCGACGCGTCGACGCACAGCACATGCGCGCGATCGATACGCACCGGCCCCGACGACACGAGTTGCACCCCTCGCCAGATCCCACCCGGATTCAACGACCGGTCGAAGACCGGCGACTGCCAGTAACCGCCCGTGATGGTCCGCTTCGCGGTTCGATCGCGCGGCGGCGGGCACGCGACCTCGATCGCCAGCACGTGCTCTCCGGGCTCGCGCACCGCTTGTGTGACCTCGAACGCGTGCCGGGCGAAGTATCCCTCGGTCGCGCCGAGATATTCGCCGTCGAGCCACGCGTCGCCGTAGTAGAAGATGCCGTCGAGCTCGAGGAACCAGCGCGAGGCGTCGGGTCGACCGTCGGGGGCGCCGGAATCGCGTGCCGGGTGACCGAACCGGCGGCGATACAGCACCGGTCCGTCTTCCTCGGCAAAAACACGTTCCGCGCGCCAGTGGTGCGGGACGACGACGCGCTCCCAAGCGCCGTCGTCGCATCCGGTTTCCGCAAAGGTCTTGGCGAGATCGGGTTCGGAAGCGTGTGCACGCCACTCACCGGAGAGGCTCACCACCTGGGAAACGCGCGACTGACGGCCCACCGGAGCCCAGCGTATGCTCGGCGCATGAGCCGTCCCGCAACTCTTGGAGACCTGCGCGCCAGCGGCTGGGAATCTCGTCCCGTCAAGGAAGAGATCCGAGCGAACGCGGCGCGAGCGCTGGCGGAGCGACACCCGCTGGTCGGAGGCGTCGTCGGTTACGACGACACCGTGCTTCCGCAGCTCGCGAACGCGTTGCTCGCCGGTCACGACATGATCTTCCTCGGCGAGCGCGGCCAGGCGAAGACGCGGATGATCCGTGAGCTCGTCGGTCTGCTCGACGAGTGGATGCCGATCGTCGCGGGCAGCGAGATCAACGACGACCCGTACGCGCCGGCATCGACCTACGCGCGCCACCTCGTCTCCGATCGTGGCGACGACACCCCGATCGAGTGGGTGCACCGCGATCGCCGTTACGGCGAGAAGCTGGCAACTCCCGACACGTCGATCGCCGACCTCATCGGCGAGGTCGACCCGATCAAGGTGGCCGAGGGGCGCTACCTCTCCGACGAGCTCACGATCCACTACGGCCTCGTCCCGCGTACCAATCGCGGGATCTTCGCGATCAACGAGCTCCCCGACCTCGCCGAGCGCATCCAGGTCGGGTTGCTGAACGTGCTCGAAGAGCGCGACGTGCAGATCCGCGGTTACAAGATCCGCCTGCCGCTCGACGTGCTGCTCGTGGCGACGGCCAACCCCGAGGACTACACCAACCGGGGCCGTATCATCACGCCCCTCAAGGACCGGTTCGGATCACAGATCCGCACCCACTACCCGCTCGAGACCGAGCTCGAGATGGCCATCATCGACCAAGAGGCGCGTCCGCTCGAGGCGTCCGGTCTCCAGGTGTCGGTGCCCGACTTCATGACCGAGATCGTCGCCGAGATCTCGCAGCTCGCCCGGCGCTCCCCCCACGTGAACCAACGATCGGGCGTCTCGGCGCGGCTGTCGATCTCCAACTTCGAGACGCTGGTGGCGAACGCGGCTCGGCGCGCGCTCGCGAGCGGTGAGCGCGAAGTCGTGCCGCGCGTCTCCGACCTCGCCGCGCTCGCGGCGTCGACATCCGGCAAGATCGAGATCGAGACGCTCGACGACGGGCGGGAGGGCCAGGTACTCGAACGCATCCTGAAGGCGGCGACCCTCGAAGTCTTCCGCGCCCGCGTCCGGCCCGAGCGGCTGGGCCCCATCGTCTCGTCGTTCGAGGACGGTTCGATCGTGCACACCGGTGAGGACGTTCCCGCGACGGAGTACCGCGACCTGCTCGCGAAGCTCGCTGGTATGCCGGCCGTTCTTTCCGACCTCGGCCTCGGCGAGTCGCCCGCCGGCATCGCGAGCGGCATCGAGTTCGTGCTCGAGGGTCTGCACCTGACCAAACGCCTGAACAAGGACGCGGTCGGCACCCGCGCGACTTACCGTTCCCGAGGCTGACCGGCGCGTAAGCCCGCGTGCCTCAGTGCACCGACATCTCGACGACGCGCGCCATCGTACGCGTTGGTTGGGTTCGCGTTGGGCAAAGTTCGTCATACCTTCACGAGCGGGATACGGCCGGCGCCAACGACGTGCCGTAGCGTCGCAACCGTGTTTCGATCGATCAAGAGGATGGTTGCATGCAAGAGGATGGTCGCATGCGGGCCACGGTGACGTCATCGCGAGGTCCGCACATCGAGGGAGTGTTGGCGCATCCGGCGGGCAAGGGCCGGCGTCGGCTGATCCGCGTGCCCGGCGTCGACAGCGCGATGCGCTTCGGTCGACCGTCGTCGCGCCCCGACGACGACGCAACGGCGACGCACGGCGCGATCGGCACCGCACCGACGTCACGCGGCTTGGAGTCGCCGCGTGACGTGGCCGAGGGAATCGAACCGGTCGAGCGCGCGTTCGCGTTCCTCGACCTGTGCGGCTTCACCGCGTTCATCGCCACGCGCGGCGAGCATGCAGCGATCGACACCCTGAGTCGGTTCCGTTCGCTCACGCGCGAGCTGACCGTTCGGCGGGGCGTCCGGGTCGGGAAGTGGCTCGGCGACGGCGTCATGCTCATCGGCGTCGAGGTCGGCCCGACGATCGCGACCGCGGCGGAGCTCATTGCCCGCTACGACGGGCGGACTCTCGCCCTGAGGGGCGGCGTCGCGCACGGTCAGGTGTTGATCATCGACGGCGACGACTACATCGGCCGTCCCACCAACCTCGCCGCTCGGCTCTGCCAGACCGCCCGGCCGGGTGAGCTTCTCGCGGTCGGCTACCACGCTTCGGTGCTCCCGTCGTGGATCACCGTGCGCGGAACCCGGAGTGTCACCTTGCGCGGGATCGGACGGCTCCCACGCGTCCAACAGCTCGGCGTCGTCTCCGATGTCGAGCTGCCGACGTTCACGGCGACACCCGCCGCGGGCCCGCCGTCGGCCTGACGCTCGGGTCTTGCCAAGCCGGAATGCTCGGCGCGCCGTCGACCGGAAGGCCCGGCGCGCCGTCTTCCGGAGGCTCGGTGCCTGGCGTCAGTGCCGGAGCTCGGCCTCGTTCGTCGGCGTGGTTGACACCGTTGAGAGGGCGGTGGGCGCGCCCGTTGGGTCGCCGACCCGAGCCGCGCTGCGTTCGTTGTGGTGCATACGGGCGATGACGCCGGCGAGGATCACGCTCGCGCCGATGGCAGTGGCGAGCAGCCAGCCGTTGGAGACGCCCAGCAAGCCGAGGGCCGAGATCGCCAGAACTGCCACGAGGACCGGCCGGATATAGCGGTCGGCGCCCTTGGACGAGAAGTGCGCGCCGACGATCACCGCGGGAATCGCGCCGAGGAGCACACTGCCGATGATCGAGAAGTCCAGTCGGCCGAACAAGTAATGGCCGATTGCCGCCGCGCCGACGAGAGGGATCGCCTGGACGAGATCCGTCCCGACCATCTCCCGCGCCGAGAGCATCGGGTACATCAACATCAGCATGACGATGATCAGGGACCCCGAACCCACCGACGTCATGCCGACGATGAGTCCTCCGAGCGCACCGACGACGAGGGTCGGGATCGGTCTGACGAGTGCGGCGGCCATCATCTCGGTGACGGGCGCCGCCTTTCGTCGGGCCTGCAGCACGAGCTTCGCGAGGATCGCGCCGGCGGCCACGAGGAGTACCCACCCGAGCAGCTTCTTGACCGTGTTCTGGTTGCTCGTCCCGATGACTTCGTCGAGCAGGTACGCGCCCGCGAACGCGCTGGGGACGGATCCGATCATCAGCCACCGCACCAGGCGCCAGTTCACGGTCCGGCGCCGCACGTGGACGCTGCCGCCGAACGGCTTCAGAACGAGCGAGGTGACGACATCCGCCGACACCGCGGTGCCGGGGTTGATGCCGAAGAACAACACCAACACCGGCGTCATCAGTGCCCCACCGCCCATACCGGTGAGGCCGATCACGAAGCCGACGATCAATCCGGCGAGGGCCTTGTAGAGATCGAGGTGCATCCAGTCGTCCTCGCCCGGGTAGCCGTGCGGCATGTCCGATCGTTCAGTAAGCCTTCGATGCTCGGGCCTTGTCAAGCCGGTCGGTCGACAAAGCCTCGATTCCGCCGACTTCGCACGAATGCGCCCGACACCTGTCCGGCTCAGCCCCGGGCGTACGACCGCAGCAACTCCGCGCTCGCGCGCGGCTCACGATCGCGTGTGAAACATCCGAACGCCACGTCGAAGCCGTGGTCCCATTCGTAGTTGTCGACGCCCGTCCAGTGGAAGAAGCCGCGCACGTCGACCCCATCGGCAAGAGCGCGCTCGACCAGCGTGAGCGACTCGCGCAAGACGTCGCATCGCCAGGCGTCGTCGTCGGTGCCCACGCCGTGCTCGCAGATCAACAACGGCCGGCCGGGGAGCTCGTCGTGCAGGCGGTGCAGCACGAGGGCGAGCCCTTCGCTCCACGGCGCGTACTGCATCTCGCCGACGCGCGCGGACGTCGGATACGGCACGATCGCGCCCTCGGCGTCGACGCCCGTCGCGCTGTAGTAGGAGAAGCCGACGAGGTCGCACGCTTCGCGTAGGTCGGGGACCTCGCGCGCGGCGCGTCCCGGGAGCGCGAGAACGCCGTCACGATCGGCGCGCATCCAAACCTCCCAGATCATCGCTTCGAGTCGATCGCGCATCGAGTCGGCGGGCACGGTGTCGGCGACGGTGAAGATCGGCGAGAGGTTGTGCACCGTCGCGACGGGCTTCCCGCCGCCCCGCAGCTCGCGCCATGCGTCGCGTTGTGCGAGGAGCATCGCGCCGAGCATCTCGAACCGCTTCTTGGCGTGCGGGTAGATGCCCGCGTACGCGGCCGGCTCGTTGACGGGCTTCCACCCGAAGACGAGATCGCCGAACGTCTCCGCGCAGAACGCCACGTGGCGCGCCCAGTAGTAGGAGCGGGCGCGGTCGTCGACGAAGCCGCCGTCACCCATCTCGGTGAACCAGCCCGGCAGCGTGAAGTGATGCAGACACACCCACGGCGAGACGCCCGCGTCGCGCGCCGCGGTGAGCACTTCGACCGCGTGCTCGACGGCCGCGTCGTCGCGCCGGCCCTCCTCGGGCTCGATGCGCGCCCACTCGACCGAGAGGCGATGGTGCGCAAGCCCGTGCTGCGCGTAGAGGGCGAAGTCGTCCGCGTAGCGCTCGGCGAAGCCGTTGCCGTCGCCGCTCGGCGGCACCCGGCCGGCCCGTTCGAGCGCGTACCAGTCGGATGCGGGCGCGGCGCCCTCGGCCTGCGTCGACGACGCGGCGGTTCCCCACCAGAAGTCCGCGCCGATCGTCACGGGGGTACGGTAACGGCCATGCCGGCCCGCGCTCGTTACTCCCGCTGGGACGGCACCCAGGTCGGGTTCGACCTCGACGCCGACGCGTTGCTCGAGGAGATGACCGACGACCTCCTCTACCACGGCGACCTCAACGCGGCGCTGCGCCGCATGATGCAGCAGGGGTTCCAGGATCGCCAGGGCCGCGACGTCCAGGGAATGCGGGAGATGCTCGAGAAACTGCGGGAGCGCCGGCGCGACCAGCTCGACCGCTACGACCTCGGCGGCGTATACGAGGACATCGCGAACCGCCTCGACGAGATCGTCGACGAAGAGCGCGCCGGTATCGATCGCCGCGTCGACGAGGCCCAACAGTCGGGCGACAAACGCCGCGAGGAATTGCTGGACGAGCTGGCCCAACAGCGTCGTGAGGTGCTCGAGCAGCTGCCGCCCGACCTCGCCGGTCGGGTCAGCGACCTCCAGCAGTACGACTGGATGGACGACACCGCGCGCCAGCACTTCGAAGAGCTGATGGAGGAGTTGAAGAAGCAACTCCTCGACTCGATGTTCAAGCAGCTCAACGAGGGCATGTCACAGATGTCGCCCGAGCAACTGGCGCGCATGAAGGACATGCTCGCCGAGCTCAACCACATGCTCGAACAGCGCGAGGCCGGCGAGGAGCCCGACTTCGAAGGGTTCATGGAACGTTTCGGCGACTTCTTCCCCGACAACCCGCAGACGCTCGACGAGCTGCTGGAACAGATGGCGCGCTCGATGGCGCAGATGCAGCAGCTCCTCAACTCGATGACGCCCGAGCAGCGCGCCCAGCTGCAGGAGATGGCGAACGCGCTGCTCGACGACATGGATCTGCGGTGGCAGGTCGACCAGCTCGGCCAGAACCTCAGGAACGCGTTCCCGCAGGCCGGTTGGGGACAGGGGATGCGTTTCCGGGGCGACGAGCCGCTCCCCCTCGACGGCATGAGCGGCCTGCTCGATCAGCTCGGCGACATCGACGCCCTCGAGAACCTCCTGCGCAACGCGACCAGTCCGGGGCCGTTGGCGGAGGTCGACCTCGACAAGGTGCGCGAGCTGTTGGGCGACGACGCGGCGCGCTCGCTGCAGCAGCTCGCGAACCTCGCGAAGGAGCTCGAGGAGGCCGGGCTCATCGAGCAGCGAGAAGGTCGCATGGAGCTCACGCCGAAGGGCATCCGGCGCATCGGTCAGCGCGCGCTCGGTGACCTCTTCCGCCGGCTCCTGCAGGACCGGGCGGGCCGGCACGAGATCGAGCGCGCCGGGTTCGGTCACGAGCGCTCCGACGAGCATAAGCCGTACGAGTACGGCGATCCGTTCCACCTCGACGTCGGCCGGACGTTGAAGAACGCGATCACGCGTCAGGGTTCGGGCACGCCCGTGCGGGTACTGCCGGACGACTTCGAGATCGAGCGGACCGAACAGCTCTCGCGCAGCGCGACCGTCCTCATGCTCGACGTGTCGCTCTCGATGGAGATGCGCGGCCGCTTCCTCGCGGCCAAGAAGGTCGCGATGGCGCTGCATGCGCTCATCAGCTCGCAATTCCCGCGTGACTACCTGGGGATGGTGAGCTTCGGCCGGGTCGCCCGCGAGGTGAAGCCCACACGGCTGCCCGAGGCGACCTGGGATTTCGAGTGGGGCACGAACATGCAGCACGCGCTGTTGCTCGCCCGCCAGCTGCTCGCCCGCCAGACCGGACGCAAGCAGATCATCATGATCACCGACGGCGAGCCGACGGCCCACATCCTCGACAACGGCGAGCCCTTCTTCGACTACCCGCCCGATCCGCGGACCATCGAGATGACGCTGCGCGAGGTGCAGCGCTGCACCAAGGACGGGATTCGCATCAACACGTTCATGCTCGAGGACAACTTCTATCTGCGCGAGTTCGTGGAACGCATGATGAAGATGAACCGCGGTCGTGCGTTCTACACGACCCCGGAGACCCTCGGTGACTACGTCCTCGTCGACTTCCTCGACCAGAAGCGCTCCGAGCGCCGGGCGGGCTGATCGCGGGAATCGCGGGATTCGTGGGCGACGCCGGGAACGCAATTCGGCGCCGGGGCGTTGATGCGCTCGACGAAGGAGACGAAATGCCCAAGACCCCTCACGACCAACTCCCCCAGAACGACGACGACTGGCGTCAGCGGCTGACGCCGACCCAATTCGAGGTCGCGCGCCGCGCCGGAACGGAACGGGCGTTCACCGGCGAGTACTGGGATTGCCACGACGACGGCACGTACGTGTGCGTCTGTTGCGACGCGCCGCTCTTCTCCTCGGAGACGAAATTCGACTCCGGCACCGGCTGGCCGAGCTTCTTCCGAGCGCTCGACGACGACGCGGTCGAAGAAGACGTCGACGAGAGCCACGGCATGACCCGGACCGAGGCTCGGTGCCGCAACTGCGGCGCCCATCTGGGCCACGTGTTTCCCGACGGTCCTCGTCCGTCGGGCTTGCGGTACTGCATGAACTCGGCATCACTGCGGCTCGACCGTGAGGCCGGCGCCTGATCGGGTACCGCCTCCGTGCTGTACCGCGTCCGCGCCGTACCGCCTCCGCGCTGTATAAGCGTATTCGCGGCATTTATGCAGCATTATCCGGGGACGGGCGGGTATCCCGGGACGGTCGGGCGGCCGAGCGCGCCCCCGGAGTTCTCTCGAAACTCCCCCTTGCGCCCCGTGCACCGGGTTGACAGAATGACGCCGTTGTAATTCCATCGGCGGTATTTACGGCCCGACCACTTCCGGACGCCCAGCCGGGAGAGGGTCGATCACGAGCGAGGGGGCGGCCGATGAGAGAGATGTTGATTCAGCTCGATGTCGATGCCGGAGATCGGCGTTGGCAGGAGCGAGCGAACTGCCTCGGTGTCGATCCCGACCTCTTCTTCCCGGAGCGGGGCGCTTCCACCAAGGAGGCGAAGGGGGTCTGCGGGGGCTGCGAGGTGCGCACCGAGTGCCTCGAGTACGCCTTGCGCCACGGCGAGAAGTTCGGGATCTGGGGCGGCATGTCCGAGCGGGAGCGCCGGCGCATCCGCCGCCAGCGGGCGCTGGCCCGCCGCGGTCTCGCCAGCGCCTGACGGCGCGATCACCGGTTCCGGCGATTTTCACAACGGAAGTCGCCGCTACGGGAGTCGCGCAGGAGGGCCGCCCGGCCACCAGCGCGGGCCGTGGCCGACCCGAGCCTCCACGGTCGACTGCGCGTCGAGGTGGCACCACCGGAGGAACTCGTCGGTGCAGCGGTCGAGGTCGCGCTGCGAGATGAGCCCGACCAGCTCGACGCTCGCGACGTCGGTCCCGTACCGGCGGGCGAGGACGCGGACCCGCAGGCACGCATCCTGTATCCCGGTCTGGTCGAGCTCCACCAGGTTCATCGAGACCTGGGCGTGCCCGGCTCCGGCCAAGTCGAAGCCGAGCGCGCGCACGCCTCGCAACCCACCCGACCGCTCGCGTATCTCGCGCGCGATCCGCCGGGCCACGACGACGTCGCGGTTCGAGAGCACGCAGTTGCACGCGACGAGCGGCCGCCGCGCCCCTACTGCCGTCGCGCCGAGTCGAGGGTGCGGAGCGCCCGGTCCCAAATCGGGTTTCCGCTCGCGAAAGCTCGTCGACCGCGCGCTCGGGAGATCGCGCCGGCCGGGATCGGCGTCGTCGTACAAGAACACGGGCACCGCGAATTCGCGCGCCCACCAATCGGCGAAGGCGCGGGCCTCCTCGGCCGCTTGCGTGCGCTCGCTCGCGGTCTCGTCGAGGGCCACGAAGGGCACGACGTCCAGAACGCCGAAGCGGGGGTGTTCGCCGACATGACCGACGATCGAGCACTGCTCCGCCACGGTTGCCGCGAGTGATCGTGCGCCGTCGGCAGCGTCACGGCTACCGGGCCCGGCCAAGGTGAACACTGATCGGTGATGGTCGGCATCGGCGTGCACGTCGACGAGCGACGGGCCGCACGCGCGGGCGAGCACGCGGAGCACGTCCATGTCTCGTCCTTCGGAAACGTTCACGACGCACTCCAGCACGGCGGGAACAGTACGGGCTGCGAGTGATCGACAAGCCACGTCGCTCCGGAGCCGAGCCACTCACCGAATAGCCGGCCCGGACATCGGTAATCTCGCCCGGTGCCGTCGACGCGCATGCAGATCGGGCTCGCACTGCCGCAGTACGACTACTCGGTGGCGGGGGAGCGGCCCCTGCGGTTCGAGACGATCGTCGAGCACGCGCGCCTCGCGGAGCGCGGCGGCGCGGACTCGGTCTGGCTTTCCGACCACCTGTTCCTCGACCTCGCCAAGTACGGGGGATCGGACCGCAGCGAAGGATGCTTCGACCCGATCGTCACGCTGGCGGCGCTCGCCCGCGCCGTTCCGCGCGTTCGACTCGGCACGCTCGTGTTGCTCGAGGCCTTGCGACCGGCCGCGGTGCTGGCCAAGGCGTTGGCGACGGTCGACTGTGTGAGCGGCGGTCGCCTCGACGTCGGGCTGGGTGCGGGTTGGTACGAGCCCGAATACGCCGCGCTCGGTATGGCGATGCCGCGTGCCGGGGTACGGCTCGACCGGCTCGTCGACGCGCTCGAAGTCGTCAAGGGTCTTCTCGGCGGTGGTCCGTTCACATACGAAGGCGTGTACCACCGTGCGCGCGCGGCAACGAACCGACCGCCTGCCGTGCAGCGCCCGCGGCCGCGGGTGTTCGTCGGCGGGAAGGGCGACCGGTTGCTGCGGCTCGCCGCCGCGCATGCCGACGGGTGGAACACCTGCTGGGTGTGGACTCCCGACGCCTACCGCGAACGGCTGGGCGTCTGCGACGAAGCGTGCGCCCGCGTCGGTCGCGACCCGGCGACGATGTGGCGAACGCTCGGGCTCTACGCGCTGTGCGGCGAGGACGAGCGCGATCTCGAGCGGCGCTTCGACCGCTTGCGCGACCAGTCGCCGCCGGGGGTGCTCGACGGCATCGATCTCGCGACGTTCCGGGTCGGCCGGCTCGTCGGCACCGTCGACGAGGTGCGGGCGCAGCTGCACGTGTGGGAAGCGCTGGGGATCGACACGCTCGTGCTCGGCGTCGGCGCGGTGCCGTTCCAGGTTACGCCTCGCGACGACATCGAGCTCCTGCTCGAGGCGTGCACGCTTCGGTGAATGTCGGCGCCCGCGGTCGCGTCAGCTCGGGGGCGACGGAACCAGTTCACGACGACGGCGCAGGATGCGCCGGCGCTCGCGCTCCGACGCTCCGCCCCATACACCGTGTTCGATGCGGTTGAGCAACGCGTACTCGAGGCATTCGGTCCTGACCGGGCAGCCCTCGCAGATGTGCTGGGCCGACTCGACACCGAGCCCGTCGGACGGGAAGAACTCGGTCGGGCTGGCGCCCCGGCAACGCGCGTGCAGCATCCAGGCGTATTCCTCGGGAGTCTCGTCCACGATCACCTCCCCTTCAATGAGCCTTACGGCTCGCCTTCAATGGAGCCTTACGGTTCGCTGCCTTGCTTGGTTCGACGCGGACCCACGGTTTCGTCAGCCGCTTTTCCCCACGTTCTCGTGCTGTCTCCATCAGATCAACTGCCCCGATCCAACGAGCGACAAACTCTCAGACGTTCGGGAAGCCCGATTGGCTTCACGATTCGTGTGGGCATTTCATGAATTTCCGGAGCCGGAGGGTGCGACGGATGTAGGAGCCGACCGATGTCGGCCGCGCGGTCCCACAGGAACTCCGCAGACTGCGCCGACTCGCGGAGGGAGGGGCGCTACCCTGACCCGTCGTCTGACGAGGAGTGCCCGATGGCAATCGACCCCGAAGAGCTCGAGGAAATCCCCCCGCAAGGTCATGTACGGATCGTGTACACCGGCCCGGTTGCGCCCCATTGGGAGATCCATCGGGTGTTCGGAGATCAGCGGGCGATCGACGAGCTCCGCCAGCGAGCGATGGCGCGCCTGCAGCTGTTGCCCGTCTACGACCCCCAATTCCGCCGCAACCGTGAGCGCGTCGCACGCGACGCCGAACGCGAGCACCTGATTCTCGAGTGGGATCTGGGCGACGAGCCGGAATAGTCGCGCGCAACCCGGCTCACGCTTGATGCGCCTAACGCTTGATGGAAGCGAAGCGCGACGCCACGATCCGCGCGACCACCGTGAACACGAACACGATGACGATGAGCGTCAACGCCGCGCCCCAGGCCCGGTCGGTCGCGGACGCGAACGGCGTCTGCGCGTTGAACCAGATCTCCTGTGACAGCGTCGTGTTGGTGCCGTGGAACACGTTGGGATTCACCTTGGTGGTGACCCCGATGGTGAAGAGCAGCGGTGCCGTCTCCCCGGCGGCCCGGGCGACCGCCAACATGGCGCCGCTCACGATGCCCGGGAGTGCTGTGGGGAGCGCGACCGAGACGACCGTGCGCCAACGGCGCGCGCCCAGCGCGTCGCTCGCCTGACGGAGATCGTCGGGGACGAGCTTCAGCATCTCCTCGCACGATCGGATGACGATCGGGAGCATGAGCGCCGCGAGCGCGAGCGAGCCCGCGAAGCCCGAGTAGCCGAAGTGCAGCCCGGCGCTCACCCAGATCGTCGCGACGAACAGGCCCATCACGATCGACGGCACGCCGGTCATCACGTCGGCCATGAACCGGATGGTCTTGGCGACGCGGTTCTGGCGCCCGTATTCGTTGAGATAGATCGCGGCGAGCACGCCGAGCGGGATCGCCATCAGCGCCGCGACACCCGTGATCGCCAGGGTGCCGACAACGGCCGGAGCGATGCCCCCGCCCGGGAACTGGGTGACGACGGGCAGGTTCTTGGTCAGGAAGCTCAGGCTCATCACGCCTGCACCCCTGCTCGCCACGTATACCGCGATCACGCCGACCGGCACGAGCGCGAGCAGCAGTGAACCGAGCATCCACGACGTCGCCAGCGCGTTGGTCAGGCGGCGACGCGGTGAGACGGCTCGCTCGAGAACCCAGGCGCCCGGGTCGTCACGATTCGTCGGGGCCGGCGGACTGGCGACCGTCATTGCCCGACACCCGACATCGCCGACGTCTGATTGGCGACGACGCGGGCGACCATGTTCACGACGATCGTGATCGCGAACAAGACGGCGCCCAACCCGACGAGGGCGGCGGCGTGGAGACCCGTCGCCTCGGGGAAATTGTGCACGATGATCGAGGCCATCGAATCGCCCTGGCGGAACAGATGCGAGGTGATTTGCGCGCTGCTCCCGATCGTGAGCGCGACCGCGATCGTCTCACCCATCGCCCGCCCGAGGCCGAGCATCGCGGCGCCGATCAGTCCGCTGCGCACGCGGGGAAACACCGCGACCCGCAACATCTCCCATCGGGTCGCGCCCATCGCGAGCGCGCCGTTCTTGTCGTCCTGCGAGACGGTCGTCAGCGCCTCGCGACTCAGCGAGGTGATGATGGGGATGATCATCACCGCGAGGATGACCCCGGCCGTCATGAAGCTCGCCCCGAACGCAGGGCCTCCGAAGAAGCTGCTGAGCACCGGCACCCGGCCGAGGGTGTCGGCGATGTGGCCGTAGAAATTCGCGGCGGGCGACGTGAGCACGGCGAGGGCCCAGAAGCCGTACACGACCGACGGGATCGCGGCGAGGAGATCGACGACGTACGTCACCGCGGACCGCCAACCCTTGGGCGCGAGCTCGGTGATGAAGAGCGCGATGCCGAGGCTGGCCGGCACCGCGATGGCGAGCGCGATCACCGCGGTCAGGACCGTGCCGTAGATGAAGTCGAGCGCTCCGAAGTGGTCTTGATTCGGGTCCCAGTTGCGGCTGGTGAGGAAGCTCAGCCCCTGGTGCGTGAACGCGGGCCACGCCTTGCTCGTCGTCGAATACGCGATGAGGGCGAGGATCGCGAGCACGAGCAAGCCGGCGGCGACGGCGATCGCCCGAAACGCGCGATCGAGGTGCTTGCCGCCGGCCGTGCTCGGGATGACCTCGCTCGCGCCGAGGTCTCCGGACGACGCGGGCGAGGTCATCGGCGAGACGTTAGGCGGGGATCTGGAGCTTCGTCAGTTGAGCGATCGCCTGTTGCTGCAACGTGGCCGGCAGCTTGGCGTAGTTCGCGGCCTCGGCGAGGCCCTGACCGTCGTTGAGGACGAACGTGAGGAAGGCCTTCAGCAGTTCGCCCTTGGCCTTGTCGGCCTGGTTCGCGTACACGATGATCCAGGTCGGCGAGGTGATGGGGTAGGCGTCGGCGCCGCTCTCGTTCAGCGGGCTGTAGGTGAGGTCGGCCGCGACGGTTGCCGACGCGACGGCCGCCGATGCACCGGCCAAGCTCGGGGCCACGAAAGAACCCGCCGAGTTCTTGATCGACGCCGTCTTCAGCTGCGCGCCGAGCGCGTCGGCGAAGTCGACGTAGCCGATCGCACCGCTCGTTTTCGAGATCGCCTGCGCGACGCCTTGATTGCCCTGACCGGCCTGCGAGTTCGACGGCCACTTGACCGTGTCGCCGCTCCCGAGGGTCCAATCAGCGCCCCCCGCGGCCTTGAGGTACTTCGTGAAGTTGCTCGTCGTGCCCGAAGCGTCGGCGCGGTGCACGGCGACGATGTCGGTCGATGGCAGCGTCGCGTTGGCGTTGTCGCCCGCGATCGCCGGGTCGTTCCACTTCGTGACCGTGCCCGCGAAGATCTTGGCGATCGTCGGCGCGCTGAGCTGCAGCTTGTCGACGCCGCTCACGTTGTACGACACCGTGATCGGGGCGGCGACGGTTGGGAAGTAGAGGATCTTGCCACCCTGGTACTTCGGGAGATCGGCGGTCTTCACGAGACTGTCGGTTCCCGCGAAGTCGACCGTCTTGGTCTGGAGGTCGGTCTTTCCCTTGCCCGAGCCGCCGCCGGCGTAGTTGACGGTGGCGCCCGAATTCGCGCTCTGGAACGCCTGGATCGCGACCTGGTCGAACGTCTTTTGGAACGTCGAGCCCGAGCCGTTCAGTGTCCCGCTCACCTTTGTGCCCGTGCCGCCCGAACCGCTCGCAGGCTTGGAGCTGCTGCCACACGCGGCGAGGAGGAGCGCGGACGCGCAGAGCGCGACGAGCGTGCGTTGTGCTACCCGAGACGATCGCATCGATGCAATCAAGGTGGATCCCCTTTCGGAGGTAGGCATCGGTGTCGAGACTAAGAACGAAGAATGGATGCGCGGGTGCGGAAACGTGAACGACACGTGAACCACCTCCGAACATTCGGCGATGTCCCCGCGCGACGCGATGTTCGGCGGACCTGCCACGGCGCTACACGGGTTCGATGTCACCCGGTAGCTGTCCGGTGACCATGAACTCGACCCAGCGCCCGACCATCACCGCGTGGTCGGCGGCGCGTTCGTAGTCGCGGCCGACGAACGCCAGCTGCACCGCCATCTGGAGCGCGGCCTCGTTGGTCGAATCGCCGGAGAAGCCCGAGAAGATGGCGCGGAAGAGCTCCCTTTGGAGGTCGTCCATCACGTCGTCCATGTCGGGCAGCGCGGACGCGATGGCTTCGTCACCGTCGGCGAACGCGTCGACGGCAAGGTGCGTCTGCACGCTGGCCTGGGCGCCCATGCGCTCGATGATTCCCCGGATGCGGGGTGGGAGCTCGCGGGGGTACAGGCGCCGGGTGGCCCGGGCGACGTTGCGCATGAGGCCTCCCGTCAGCTCGATCTCGTGCAGGATCCGCAGCACCGCGAGCATCACCCGCAGGTCGGAGGCCATCGGCTGCTGGAGGGCGAACAGCTGGTAGACGCGGTGCTCGATCTGCAGGACGCGCTCTTTGATCTCCTGATGGGCGTCGTAGATGTCGTCGACGACGGTGAGATCGGCGTCGAGGAAGGCCTGAGTCGCGGCGCCGATCTGCTCGCAGCTCTGGACGGCCAGCTTCACGACCTCGGCGCGGACTTCTTGGATCTGCTCGTCGAACGTTCGCCGGGTCTCGACCACTGTGTCCTCCGAAGTTCCTTCTGGCCGTTCGAGTCTGCCCCGAAATGGTCCCGGGCGCGGCCGGCGGCGTCCGGCTCGCCCGCTGTTCACTTCTGGTTCACCGTCAGGTCATCCGTACCATACGGTCCGGCCAGCCGGCGTCCGTACGATGGCCATGTCATGGGCGCTTGGCGAGCCTGGGTCCGAGCCGCGATGCTGGGCCGACGTTGAACGCTCCGCGGAAGGTCGAACGTGTCCTCAGCCGAACCGGGTGAAGCGATGGCGATGCCGACGGTCAGTGTCCGTCCGAAGGATCACGATGACGCGGCGGCGCGCCCGGCTCGATCCGGGGTCGTCTTCGAGCTTCGAGACGTCAGCGTCAGCTACTTCGGCCTCGACGCGGTCGCCGGTGTGACGCTCGATATCCGCGGCCACGAGATCACGGCATTGATCGGGCCCTCGGGCTGCGGGAAGAGCACCCTGTTGCGCTCCTTCAACCGGATGAACGACCTGGTAACGGGCGCCCGGGTGGCGGGTGGAATCACCTACCACGGTCACGACCTCTACGGGTCCGGCGTCGACCCGGTCGAGGTTCGCCGTCGCATCGGCATGGTGTTCCAACGCCCCAATCCGTTCCCGAAGTCGATCTACGACAACGTGGCGTTCGGACCGCGCATCATGGGCCGGCGCAAGGGTCTCGACGAGATCGTCGAAGGGGCGCTCGTCGACGCCGCGCTTTGGGACGAGGTCAAGAGCAAGCTGAAGAAGTCGGCGTTCACGCTCTCGGGCGGACAACAGCAGCGCCTGTGCATCGCGCGCTGTCTCGCGGTGCAACCCGAAGTGATCCTCATGGACGAGCCCTGTTCGGCACTCGACCCGATCGCGACGTCTCGCATCGAAGACCTCATGGCCGATCTCAAGCGCGACTACACGATCGTGATCGTCACGCACAACATGCAGCAGGCGGCCCGGGTCTCCGACATGACCGCGTTCATGACGGCCGAGGTCGACGAGCACGATCATCGGGTCGGTCGGCTCGTCGAGTACGACGCCACCGACCAGATCTTCACCAACCCCTCCGACGCGCGCACCGAGGGTTACATCACGGGTCGATTCGGTTGAACCGGCTCACCTGGCCGCGGCCGTGACGGCGTTCATCGTCGTAGCCTTCGGTTTGGTCGGGTGGGTCGTCGTGGTGCTTGTCGGGCGCGAGCTGGTCCTCACCCGCCGCGAGCTGACCGGCGTCCGGAGCGCGGTCCACGTTCCCGGGGATCTGTCGCTGGTGGACGCGATCGCCGACGTGCAGCACGAGGCCGAGGATCGGGTGCTCCAATCGGAGGCGGTGCAGCACTGGTTGCTGGCAGCACTCGACGAGTCGAGCGATGCGATCGTCGTCGTCGATCGCATCGGCCGCGAGGTCGTGCGCAACTCCGTGGCGCGGCGCTTCGCCGGCGCGCGCACGGGTGAGGTCCTCGCCGAGGAGGCGATTGCAGAGCTCGTGCAGGAGGCCCTGACCGGCCACAGCTCCGAACGCGAGCTGCAGCTCTACGGCCCGCCGCGCCAGGTGCTGCAGCTGCGGGCCTTTCCCTTGCGCCGTGACGGCGAGATCGTGGGCGCTGTCGCGTTCACGCGAGACATCTCGGAGTCGCGGCGGGTCGAGAGCGTCCGGCGCGACTTCGTGGCGAACGTCAGCCACGAGCTCAAGACTCCGATCGGGGCGCTCGGCCTGCTTGCGGAGACCATGGCCGCGACCGACGACGTCTTGGTGGTGCAGCGGCTCGCCGACCGGGTCGTGCGCGAGGCCGACCGGCTGGCGCGCATCGTCGACGACTTGCTCGATCTCAGCACGATCGAAGCTCAGGAAGCGCCGACTCGCGCACCGTGGCCGATCCGCCTCCTCGTGTCGGAGTGCGTCGACCTCGTGCAGGCCGCGGCCGACGCGGCCGAGGTTCCGCTCCTCGTCCGGCCGGAACCGCCCGATCTCGAGATCTTCTGCGACCCCCGCCAGATGCGCAGCGCGCTCGTCAACCTCGTCGACAATGCCATCAAGTACTCCGGTCCCAACCAACCGGTAGAGATCGGCGCCTGCGTTGCCCACGACCGGGTCGCGTTCGTGGTGCGCGACCACGGCATCGGCATACCCACGCGCGATCTCGAGCGCATCTGGGAGCGGTTCTATCGGGTCGACCGGGCCCGGAGCCGCGACACGGGCGGCACCGGACTCGGGCTCGCGATAGTGCGCCACGTCGCCCAGGCGCACGGCGGCGAAGTCACCGTCCAGTCGCGCGAAGGCGAAGGATCGACGTTCACCTTGCACATTCCCCTTGCGAACGGCCCCCTCGCGAACGGCCCACTCGCGAACGGTGGGGCGGCGCGTGGCATCGCCGAGACGATACCGACGGAGGACCGATGGCCGACCCGCCCCTGATTCTCGTGGTCGACGACGAGCAGTCGTACCGAGACGCGCTCGCAGTCGCGCTGCAACGCGAGGGATTCCTCGTGGAGACCGCGGCGGACGGTCCGGAGGCGATAGAGCGCTTCGACGCATCGCGTCCGGCGCTGGTGCTGCTCGACGTGATGCTGCCCAAGATCTCGGGGATCGACGTGTGCCGCGAGCTGCGTGCGCGGTCGCGCGTGCCGATCATCATGGTGACCGCCCGCAACGCCGAGATCGACGCGGTCGTCGGCTTGGAGGTCGGCGCCGACGACTACGTGACGAAGCCGTTCCGTTTGCGGGAGCTGATCGCGCGCGTGCGCGCCGCGCTGAGGAGAATCCCGGTTGGCGAACAAGAGACCGACCCGGCCGACGTGATCGAGATCGGCGACGTCCGTCTCGACGCCGGGCGTCACGAGGTGTTCGTGCGGGGAGTTCCAATGGGCTTCCCGCTCAAGGAGTTCGAGCTGCTCGAGCTCCTGCTCACGAACGCGGGCCGCGTCCTGACGAGAGACGTGCTCATCGACCGCATCTGGGGCCCGAACTATTTCGGCGACACCAAGACCCTCGACGTGCACGTGAAGCGCTTGCGGTCGAAGATCGAGATCGATCCCGCGCACCCGAAGCGCATCGTCACTGTGCGCGGCGTCGGCTATCGCTACGAGCGTGCGGCGGCCGCCGCGTCGTAGTCACTCGGCTGGGTCACTCGGTGGGCGCGGGTGGCACCGGCGATCGTCGCTTTCGGAGTTGCAGGAACAGCGCCGGCGGTCCGAAGATCGCGAGGAGCGCCACCACGGCCGCCACGCTATACAGCAGCAACGGCAAGGGATCTCGGGGCGGCGGCACCGACATCGGTCCGCTGGCCAAGATCGCAGGCTTCGTAGCGCTCTCGATCGGAGTCACCGGTGGTACCGGTCTGCCCAGCTCGCACTGCCGGCTGAACCCCACACCGATTCCGTAAGCTCATCCGTCGATTCGGTAGACAGTCGGAGGTCCCGGCATCGAGCTGGGGCCTCCGACTTGTCACGTGCTGGAGGCGATGCGTGCCGAACGATGCGACCAGGCCGCACGGCGGCCGAATGCTCGTGGCCGGCGCGGCGATCGCGGTTGTGCTCGCAGGCTGCGGGAGCAGCCATCACCCTGGTGCATCGCCGACCACGGCATCGTCCACGACCAGCACGACCCCGACCAGCACGACCCCGACCAGCACGACGCCGACCAGCACGACGCCGGCGAATGCGCCGACGACAGCGACGGCAGATCCGAATCAGCAGTACAACCCGATCCCGTTCAACGTCGGGGAGGTCGCGGGCCTGCCCAACGGCTGGAGCGTGCAGGTGGCCAAAGTCACTCGGCCCTTCGTGGCGGCGGGGCTCGCGGCGGCGCCGGCCGGCCAGCAGTACGTCGAGGTGAGCATGAAGATGGTGAACCTCGGATTGGCGATGGTCACCGTGAACGCGGCCAAGATCTTCACGATCGTCGACAACGCCAACGCCCACCACGCGGTCGTTTCCGTCCCCGGCAAGCCGAGCGGGCTGGACGGCAGCTTCGCGTCGGGCGCGATTCACACCGGGCAGTTGGTCTTCGCGGTCCCCATCGGCCGACAGCTGCGCATGCTTCTCGACGGCCCGGCGATCGGCACGCAGCGCACGGTGTTCCAGATCGACCCGCCGACGACGCCCCCGCGCGACTGACCCTAGAGCTTCGCGAGCGCCGCTTCGTACGCGGCCTTCTCGCGCGGCGTGGCGAGGTTCGGCGACTCGAAGACGTCGACGATCCTTCCCGATGTGTCGATCACGAAGGTCGCGCGATTCGCGCATCCGAGCTGCTCGTTGAACACGCCGTACGCACGCGCCACCGCACCGTGCGGCCAGAAGTCGCTCAGGACCGGGAAGGTGAAGCCCTGCTGGTCCGCCCATTGCTTCTGTGAGTGGCGAGCGTCGCACGAGATTGCGAGCACTTGCGCGTTGGCGCGCTCGTAATCGGAGAGGTCGTCGCGCAGCGAGCAAAGTTCGCCCTGGCACACGCCCGTGAAGGTGAACGGATAGAAAACGAGCACGACGTTCTGATCGTCGCGGAACGACGAGAGCGTCACGTCGTTGCCATCTTGGTCCCTCAGGGCGAAGTCGGGGGCTTCGGTGCCGGCTGCGAGGGTCATCGGTACGGGTCCTTTGGTGGGGCGACCGTGCAGTCTACGAATCGTCACCAACGCGCTACCCCGCGGACGACCGACGGACACACGCGATCGGTACGGTCGACGTGCGAGACGTTCCCGGCCCGGACGACGAACCAGGGGCCGCGGTTCGGGCCGGGTCGTCCGCGAGGCGCGAAGCGCAAGACCTCGTTGCTACAACGCCTAGTCGGGCGGAGGCGGAAGATACCGCGCCGCCATCACCTCACCCGTCGCGTCGGTGTCGAGCGCCCAGGTAGAGCCCTTGGGCCACTGCGGAGCGGCGCCGATGTCGACCCCTCGGTTCGCGTAGTACTGCAAGAGCATCGGGACGACGTCACCGTGCGTGCAGCACACCGCGCCGTGCGCGGTGTGCTTGCCGACGAGCGCGAGCGCCTCGTCGAGTGTGACGCCTTCCGCGAGGGCGTCGACCGGTTCGATGGCGACTCCCCGCTCGCCCGACAGCGGAACGACCGTCTCCAGACATCGCACGTACGGGCTCGAGAGCAGCCGGTCGAACTGCGCGTCCTCGAAGACGTCGAGCAATCCCCGCGCTTGCAAGTGGCCGCGGCCCGACAGCGGGCGCAGCCGGTCGTCTCCCTCCCACACGTTGCGTTCTCCCGCTTTCGCATGGCGAACGAGATAGATGGTCACGCCTGACCTCCGTGAGAGACCCCTTCGACCGTCGCGACCAAGCGCCGGTCGTGCTCGTACGACAGCAGTGTCGCGGCTTCGGCGGCCGTAATCCAACGCGTCTCGTCGACCTCGTCGCCGGGACGCCACGCCGCCGCACCGATCGGTGTCATCCGCCAGTAATGCACGACTTTGGGGCGGCCGTGCCGGTCGACGTATTCGCTGGTAGGGAGGGCGGCGCCCAACTCGACCTGGAATCCCGTCTCCTCTTCGATCTCGCGCCGGGCTGCGTCCTCGAACGACTCGCCGGGCTCGAGCTTCCCCTTGGGCAGGCTCCAATCGTCGTAGCGCGGCCGGTGGACGACGAGGTATTCGAGCGACCCGCCGGACGCTCCGCCCGCGGCGGCGCGTGTCACCACCCCGCCCGCGGCCCGCACGGGCACTTTGGCCCTCCTCACATCCAGCCTCGCACGGCTTTGGTGTCGGCGCGCCGCCATACCGCGGCGAACTCGGCCCGGGCCTTGGCCGCGGCCTCGCGTTCGATCTGCGCGAGCATCCCGATCGCGTACGCCTCGGCCGGCGAGCACTCGTGTGCGGTCTTGGCGAGCCACGCGATCGCGACGACGGCGTCGTGATGCTCTCCGAGGACGTCCTGCACGTTCGCCATCGCCCGCGCGAGCCGCCGGGCGGCCTTGCCGAACGCGGGTTCGCACGCCTCCGCCGCGTACCGGCATTGTTTGGCGCGTATTCGAGTCGAGTGCAAGGCCTCGTCCGAAGGGTTGTCGCCCAACTTCCGCACCGTGCGCCGGACCTTCTTCCAGCGCCCCTCGACGATTGGGGTCAACGCGCGAGACGCGCCACCGAGCGCGGCGACGGTGTAGGCCGGGCGCGCCGCGGCCGACGCGAGGTCGGCGCGCAGCCGCATGTAGCGCTCCTGTCGCAACGCGGCGAGCAGATCCGATCTCGCCGCCGCGCGATCGGCGTCGAGCCGGCGTACGACGCGCCGCGCCGCGTCGGCCTCGGCGGGAGGAAGGCGGCCCGCGTGCGCGCGTAGGCGGTCGCGCTGTACCTCCAGGTCACGGACGGCGCCGAGCTCCGAACCCAGCCAGCGCAGCTCGGCCCGCAGGTCGGCCGCCCACTGCGGGTCGACGAACTGCTCGAACGTGCGCAGATCGGAGCGGAGACGACGTGTCGCGACGCGTGCTTGGTGGACCGACTCGGGGTCGTCACCGAGCCGGAGCTCCGATTCGTGCACGACCAGGCGCTCGTACGCCTGCGTGATGGACCGGCGCACAACTTCGGAAACCGTGATCTCGCGACCGCCCATGACGTCAGCTGTCGGGCGAGCGGACTTTGGCGCGCGCGACTGCCAGCTCCTGGAACCGCACTTGCGACTCGATGCCCGTCACGGTCTCGACCTTGTGCCAGGTGCCGTCGCGCTCGAGCGTCCAGGCGAGCACGTCGTCCTCGAAGTTGATTGTCAGGATCTCGTCGAGGCGCGCGCGCATGCGTGCGTCGGTGACGCGCAGCATCGCTTCGACGCGTCGGTCGAGGTTACGGGGCATGAGGTCGGCCGAGCCGATTACGTACTCGGCGTCGGGGCTGCCCGCCCGGCCGAAACGGATGATCCGGGAGTGCTCGAGGTACCGGCCCACGATCGAGCGAACCGTGATGTTCTCGGAGAGGCCGGGGACGCCGGCGCGCAGGCAGCAGATGCTGCGGACGTCGAGCTCGATCCGGGCGCCTGCTTCGGATGCCGCGTACAGCTCGTCGATCATCTCCGAGTCGACGAGCGCGTTGATCTTCATCACGATCTCGCCGTCGGGACCGGCCTGGGCGCGGATGAGATCGCGCAGCTCGTCGCGCAGGTGCTCCGGTGCGACCAACAATCGGCGGTACTCGCCCGGCCGGCTGTAACCGGTGAGGTGGTTGAAGAGCTCGGAGAGATCGGATCCGAGATCCGGATCGCTCGAGAGAACGCCGAGGTCTTCATAGGTGGTGGCGGTCTTCGGGTTGTAGTTGCCGGTGCCGAAGTGGCAGTAGCGGCGGATGCCGTCGGCCTCTTGGCGAACGACCAACAGGACCTTGGCGTGGGTCTTGAGCCCCACGAGCCCGTACACGACGTGCGCGCCGGCCTGCTCGAGCATCCGGGCCCGTTCGATGTTTGCCTGCTCGTCGAATCGGGCCTTCAGCTCGACGAGCGCGACGACCTGCTTCCCGGCCTCGGCCGCCTTGACGAGCGACGCGACGATGCCGGCCTCGTCCCCGCTGGTTCGGTAGAGCGCCTGCTTGATCGCGAGGACGGAGTCGTCGCTCGCGGCTTGCTCGACGAACGCCTCGACCGAGTTCGCGAAGGAGTCGTAGGGGTGGTGCAACAGCACGTCGCCACTTCGCATGGCCCAGAAGACGTCGCTGTCCTTGCCGCCGACGAGCGGTGGCGGGTTCTGCGGAGCGAAGAGCGGGTACTTCAACTCGGGCCGGCGCAGGCTGTAGAGATCCCAGAGCCCACTCAGGTCGAGCGGCGCGTCGACCTGATACACGTCGTTCGCGCCGAGCTCGAGCTCGCGGCACAGCAACTCGAGCACTTCGGGCGTGATGTTCGTGTCGACCTCGAGCCGGACCGCCAGACCGAACTTCGTGCGCTGCCGCAACGAGATCTCCATCGCGGCCAGGAGATCCTCGGACTCGTCGCTGAGCTCGATGTCGGCGTCGCGGGTGACGCGGAACGGATGTTGCGCGAGCACCTCCATCCCGGGGAACAGGGCGTCGAGATGCGCGGCGATCACCTGCTCGAGCGGTACGTAGCGGGCGCTGTCGGGAACGCTGACGAACCGGGGGAGAAGCGGTGGCACCTTGACCCGTGCGAATCGCTCCTCGCCGGTCGCACGGTCGCGCACGACGACGGCGAGGTTGAGCGACAGGTTCGAGATGTACGGGAACGGGTGAGCGGGGTCGACGGCGAGCGGTGTGAGCACCGGGAAGATGCGGTCTTCGAACACGCGAGTGAGCTGGTCCTGCGCGTCGGCGTCGAGCTCGTGCCAGGCGGTGAACGCGACGCCCGCTTCTTGCAGCGCGGGCGCGATCTCCTTGGTGAACGCGGCGGCCTGGCGCGTCACCAACTCCTCGACGCGGGCGCGGATCGCTCGGAGTTGCTCGACCTGGTCGAGACCGTCGGGCGACGTCGATCGCACGCCGACTGCCAGTTGCTCCTTGAGGCCCGCGACCCGCACCTGGAAGAACTCGTCGAGGTTGCCGCTGAAGATCGCGAGGAACTTGGCGCGCTCGAGCAACGGGAGCAAGGGATCCTCGGCCAGCGCGAGCACGCGGGCCTGGAAATCGAGCATCGACAGTTCGCGGTTGAGGTACCGGGCACCGTCGCGCGCCGTGCTCGTGTCCGGCGGCCTCATGGGTCAATCGTATGGGGTCCGCAGGGGGTGCGCTTCCGGACGAGCGCGCAGCCGGCCGCGTTCTGTGAACTTCCCCGAGTCCGGGCGGCACGGGCGTCGTACCATGGCGTGCTACGGATACACGCGCCCGCCTCGAGTCGACGACGTTCACGCCGTTCGCCCGGCTCGCGATGGCTCACGCGGTCGGGATGGCCGGTGACGTCTTCGTCACGGTGTCGCTCGCGGGGTCGCTCTTCTTCGACGTGGGCGTCGGTGCCGCCCGGCCGAAGGTGCTGCTGTACCTCCTGTTGACGATGGCACCGTTCGCGGTCGTGGCGCCGGTGCTCGGGCCGTTTCTCGATCGGACGCGTGGCGGCCGTCGGCTGATGGTGGCCGCGTCGATGGCCGGGCGCGCGGTCCTCTGCGTGCTGATGGCGAGCAAGATCGACAGCCCGCTGCTCTACCCGCTCGCGTTCGGTGCGCTCGTTCTGTCCAAGGGACAGACGGTGGCCAAGAGCTCGCTCGTTCCCGCGGTCGTCGACTCGCACGACGAGCTCGTGCTGGCGAACTCGCGGCTCGCGATCATCGCGGTGCTCGGCGCGACGGTGGCGGCTCCGTTCGCCGCGGTCATTCTCAAGGTCGCGGGCGCGGCGTGGGTGTTGCGCACCGGCTCCGTGGTGTTCGTCCTCGGCACCCTGTCCGCGTTCGGTATCCCGCGGGCGGCCCGGGTCGGATCCGAGGAGACCGTCGACGAACGCGAGGCTCTGCACGCGCGCAGCATCGTCATCGCGGGCAGCGCGATGGGCCTGCTGCGCTGCGTCGTCGGCTTCTTCACCTTCTTCGCGGCGTTCGCGTTGAAGCGAGCTCACGAACCGGCATGGGTCTTCGGCGTGGTTCTGATGGCGAGTGCGGTCGGGAACGGGCTCGGAACGGTGATCGCGCCCTTCTTGCGAAAGAAGGTACGCGAGGAATGGATGCTCGCAGGCGCCTTGCTCGTCCCCGCGCTCCCGCTCGTGTTCGCGGCGCGCGACTACGGGCGCGTATCGCTCGTCGCGGCCGCCGCAACGGTCGCCGCCGCGACCGCGTGCGGGCGAGTGGCGTTCGACAGTCTCCTGCAGCGCGACGGTGCAGAGTCCGTGCGCGGCCGTGCCTTCGCGCGCTTCGAAACCCGGTTCCAGCTGGTCTGGGTGGCCGGAGGGGTCGGCGCGGTCGTCTTTCCCGGCGGCGGCCGAGGGGGCATCTTCATCGTCGCAGTCGTTCTGCTGTTCGCCGGTCTGTCGTACGTGGGTGCCTTCCGGCGGGTCGCACCGCGAAATAAGCAACCGTTCTCGCCGCCATCGGGCTAGAACGGGCGGATGTCGTTCGAGATCCGCGCGATCGAGCTGGACGAGCTCGACGATCTGCTCGTCGCCGACCAGCGCGGCTTCGGAGGTGAACCGCCGCGGCCGGACGCGTCGACCACCTGGGCGACCAGCGAGCTCGAACGTACGCGCGTCGCGTTCGAGTCCGGCCGCATGGTCGGAGTGTCTCGGACCTACTCCTTCGAGCTCACGATGCCCGGAGGCGCGTTCCTCCCGGCCGCGGCCGTGTCCTGGGTCTCGGTGTTGCCCACCCATCGCCGGCAGGGTGTGCTCACACAGCTCATCGCCGCGATGCACGACGACGCGCGCGCACGCAGCGAACCGGCGGCGATTCTCACCGCGTCCGAGGGCTCCATCTACGGACGGTTCGGCTACGGCGTCGCGGCGTGGCGGCTCGGGATCGTTGCCGAACGATCGCGGATCGCGTTCGCGCGCCCGGACGACGACGACGGGCGTACGCGAGTCGTCTCACGCGCCGAGGCCGAGATCGCGTTGCCGGCGGTGTACGACCGGGCCCGCGGTACGCGTGCCGGCATGGTGACCCGGCCCGACTTCTGGTGGCCGCAGGTGTTCTGGGAGTTCATGTTCGGGCGCGCGAAGGCAGGCTTCGTCGCGGTCCACGCCGACGCGCACGGCCGCGACGACGGCTACGTCGTCTACGAAATCGGCGGCGACTGGATGGGTGGACTTCCCGATCGGCGCTTGTCGATCATCGATATGCAGGCCGAATCACCCGCGACATGGATCCACCTGTGGCGCTACGTGTTCGGCATCGATCTGATCGGCACGGTCGTGGCGACGAACCTTCCGATCGACGATCCGCTCCGGCACATCGTCGTCGACAGCCGCCGAGTGCGTGTCGATTACATCAACGACCATCTGTGGCTCGCGCCGCTCGATCCTCTCGCAGTATTGAGTGCGCGCAGCTACACCGTTCCGGGACGGGTGGTCATCGAGACCTACGCGCCCGACGGTGCGCGGTCGACGGTGGCAGTCGAAGCGGCCTCCGGCGGCGCGAGCTGCTTCAGCACAACCGAGGCTCCCGACCTGGTCTGCGAATCGCGAGTGCTGGGCATGTGCGCGCTCGGTGGGAACCGCTGGAGCGAGCTCGCCGACGCGGGCCGGCTCGACGTCCGGCGCCCCGAGCTGCTCCCGGTCGCCGACGCGATGTTCCTCGCCACGCCGGTGCCCGCGCTGCTCTCGTTTTTCTGAACTTCGGCTCTGAAGATCGGGTCTCTGACGCCTCGCTCAGGTCCAGCCCGAACCCGCTCCCGCGACCATGCCGAAGGGCCCACTGGGCCACCGGAAGCAGTCCATCATCAGCTGGTCGACCTCGGCGCGGGTGGCGACGCCCTCGTCGACGACGCGTTGCGCCTCGCGCGCCATCGCGAAGTACACGCGGTTCGCGACGAAGCCCCATTGCATCGGGTTGTCCTTCACGACGATCGGATGCTTGCCGCATCGGGTTGCCGCGTCGGTGACGCTCGCGATCGTCGCGGTGCTCGTCTCCGGGGTCACGACGATCTCGGCGAGCTTCATCACGGGAGCGGGCGATGCCCAGTGCCATCCGATGACGCGGTCGGGCCGGTCGGTCGACGCCGCGAGCGCCGCGATCGGCAGCCCGGACGTGTTCGACGCGAGGATCGTTGCCGGCTGCGCGAGCCGGTCGAGCTCGCGGAACACGCGCACCTTCAGCTCGAGTCGCTCGGGGACGGCTTCGATGACGAGATCGCTCGCGGCCGCGGTTTCGAGCGACGCCGTGAAGGTGATGCGCGCGAACGCGTCGTCGGCCTGCTCGCGAGTCACCTTTCCGCGCACCACGGCGCCGTCGAGGCCGAAGCGACCCGTGGTCACGTGCGACCGTGCGGCCTCGAGCGCGGCCGGGGCGACGTCGTAACACGCGACGTCGAAGTCCGCGAGCGCGCACACCTGGGCGATGCCACTGCCCATGACGCCTGCGCCGAGCACACCAATCTTCACGGCGATTAGGCCTTCACAGCGATTGGGTGTTCACGGCGATTCAGGCAGATCGATGCGGGCGAGCCAGAGACCGGGTGCAGCGAGCTCGGCCTCGGTCGGGACCATCGACTCATCCGACCAGATGCGGTTGAGCTGGTCGAGGGTGCCGTCGCTACGGTCCATCACACCCTGGCAGAACGCGACGCCGGCCTCGTAGTGGCCGCGATCGAGCTCCAACCCGAGGAGACGATCGACGAAACCGGTTGCATCGCCACGCTCGAGCCGGTGCCGGCGTAGTGCTTCGTCGAGCCGTCCGTGCGAGGTGACCATGCGCCCGCCGATCGATTCGACGACGACATCGGTGTAACCCTCGAGCACCGACACGAACCGTTGCAGCTCTGCGAGCAGCGGCTGCTGCCGGTCGCTGCGCATGGCTCCGAGCAGCACGTCGGGATCGGTGAGGTTGGCGATCGCCTCCATCGACGAGGGATCGGACGGGTCGAAGCCACCGAGTTGGCTTTCCATCGCGTCGGCCTGCACTTCGTAGGCGCCGACGTACGCCGACGCGCAACGCAGGAGTCGCTTGCGTACCCACGGCACCGCGCGCTGCGCGCCGTGCACTACCTCACGCAACGCGAGCTCGTAGCGCAACTCGTCGAGCGGCAGCGCCCATTCGTGCGCGAAGGCCTCGACGTTGTGCGTGATGAACAGCAGGGTCGGCTCGCCGTCGAGTGGGAGCGGCAGATCGAACTGGCCGAGCGCCCGGTGCGAGAGCAGACCGATCATCGAACCCGCCCACCCGCCGAGCAGCAGCGGCATCATCATGGCGAACAACATGTCGGGAGAGAACGCCGTCGGACTTGCCGCACCGGCATCCTCATCGGGAGTGGGATCCGTGCGGCCGAGCGCGGCGGCGAGCGCGCCGAGCACCGGTTCCAGCGCGCTCAGGGTCACGCTCGACCAGGTCGCCCGATCGACACTGCGGGCGGGAACCGTCAGCGCGGCCGAGATCCCGGTCGCCTCGGTGACCATCAGCTGCACGGCCCGGACGATGTCGTCGAGCGCGCGGGCCGCTTCGGGATCGACCGCCGACTCGGGCTGTTGCTGACCCGTGTCCATGTCGATCTTCGCCGTCGACTCCGCGGTCCGGCGCGCGACTTCCATATTGACGGGTCCGGGCGACTGCAGCATCCGCATGATCTCGGAGAGATCGAGGTCGAACGGGTTGAACGGGTTCGGAAAGCCTTCCCCCATTTGGGGAACGTCGCTCACTGCGCCAGTCTATGGACCATGGCCGATGGAATCGTCGTCGCGGTGACCGGCGTCTCGGGCTTCCTCGGACAACGGCTTCTGCCGTTGCTCGACGCCAGCCCGCACGTCGACCGGATCGTCGGTGTCGACATCCGCGACCCGGCCCGCCGCGCGCGCAAGCTCGAATTCCACCGGGTCGACGTGCTCGGCACCGACTTGCGGCCGTACCTGCGTGACGTGTCGTCGATCGTCCACCTGGCGGCGGCGGTCGGTTCGCGGCTCGACGACGCCCTGTTCACACGCGTCAACGTCGACGGCACGCGCCACGTGCTCTCGGCGGCGACGGCCACCGGTGTGAGGAAGATCGTGAGGCCGTCGAGTACCGCGGTCTACGGCGCGTGGGCGAATAATCCGGTGCCGATCACCGAGGACGCGCCCTTGCGGCCGAGCCCCGCATACCTGCCCGCGATCGTCGACGGCGAGTGCGAGCGCCTCCTCGCGCAATGGGCGAGTGCCGGAGCCGGACGCACGGCGACGCGGCTGCGCATCGCGCCGATCGTTGGCGCGGGCGCGCACTCGCTGCTCTCCGCAGTCGCGACCGGCCGCGCGCCGGTTCGCGTGCGCGGCGCGACACCGCCCGTGCAAGTCGTCCACGTCGACGATGCCGCGGCCGCGCTCGAGCTGACCACCGCGCTCGATCTCGACGGCGCCTACAACGTCGCGGCCGACGGTTGGCTCGCGTACGAGGATGCCCGGGCTCTGCTTCCGAGCGGACGGTTCCCTGCGCTTCCGCTGCAGCTCGCGACCCGCGTGCTCGCCGTGAGTTGGGCGAGCGGGGCGGGCGACGCGCCGCCCACGCTCGTGCCGTACCTCGTGCACCCCTTCGTCGTCGCCAACGATCGCCTCAAACGGGCGGGTTGGAAACCGCTCCACTCCAACGAGGAGGCCCTGCTCCTCGCGAGCGGCGCGCCCGAGCGCAGCCTCGTCCCCTGGTTCGCGGGCGCGGGAGCGGTGACGGCCGGTGCCGTGTTGGGCACCTGGTTCCTGACCCGCCGGCGCGATCGGAGCAACCGCAGCTGAGACGATCAGACCGACGCGTGTTGCCTTACGCGCGCGGGCTACGCGTGTGTCGTGTGGTCGGCGTACCAGGCGTCCCACTCCGGCGTGAAGTACTCGAGTCGTACCTTCTTGTATTCCTTCACCGACCACAGGAGGCAGTACTCGTCCACCCCCGTTTCGGCGCGGATCGCCTCGATCGTCGCTTCGCAGTCGCGCGCCGTACGGCCGTGGACCATCGTGAAGACGCTGTACGGCCAATCGTCGTAGGTGGGGCGCCGGTAGCAGTGCGACACCGCGGCGAAGCCCGCCATCTGCGGCCCGATCTCGTCGAGTCGATTATCGGGAACCGCCCACACGCCCATCGCGTTCGCCTTGAACCCCGCGCTGCGGTGGTTCATGACCGCCGCAAAGCGGCGCATGAGCTTGCGCTCCTTCAGTGATCGCAGGACGTCCAACACGTCGGTCCCGGTCGCGCCCGAGCCGATCTGCTCGGCGTACGCGGCGAACGGCCGCTCGACGTTCGCGAGGTCGTGTTGGACGACGCGGATGGTTGCGAGCTCGAGCTCGGAGAGGTCGGGCGCGGGCATCTCGGCCTTGCGCTCGGGACGTTCGTGCTCGAGCACCGTCACCTTCGCGTCGGCCGCGGTCTTCCCGGTCATGTCGAGCTTGACACCGATCTTGTAGAGCTTGATCGTCGGCAAGGTGCGCGTGACACGCGAGCCCGATTCGCGGTGCAGGACGTCGATGTGCTCGTCGAGGGAGTCGCCGGGCGGAACCGCGACGGTGTACCAGAGGTTGTACTCGTGGTTGCGCTTGTAGTTGTGGCTGACCCCGGGATGCTTGCTGATCACCGCGGCGGCGGCGTCGATGTGCTGCGGATCGACCTTGGCGGCAACGAGCGCCGACGAGTAGCCGAGCGCACGCGTGTCGAAGATGGCCGAGAGCTGGCGAAGGACACCGGACTCCTTCACCTTTGCAACCCGGGCCCTGACCGTCGGTTCGTCGACAGCGAGGCGCTCGGCGAGCACCGCGAACGGCCGCTCGTCGAGCGGGAAGTCCCACTGGACGGCGTTCAGGAGCTCACGATCCAGATCGTCCAACGCGTCTGCTTCCGTCACCGGGACCGGCTCCTCACCTCGGATGGGTCCCATGCTCGCGCGTTCGGTCGGTGCCCGGAGACTCAGCGTTCCGGGCAACTCAATCGGTGGTCGTCATGCGTGGTCGTCATTCGGTGATCGTCATCCGGTGGTCGCGCCGAGCTGGACCCGCACCTCGACCACCTTTGTTCCCCGGCGCAGGGCCATCGTCACGGTGCCGCCGGGATCGAGGCTCCGCACGAGCGCAGTGACGTCGGCGATCGACTCGACCGCCCGTCCATTGATCGACTGCACCAGATCGCTGACATGCATGCCCGCACGGGCGGCGGGCGCGCCCTTGGGCATTTGGACGATCATCGGTCCGAACGGGGTGTCGACACCGCGCACACCTAATGAGCCGTGCTGAGCGACGCCGGTGGCGTCGAGTTGGCGAGCGACGGCGACCGCGACGTTGATCGAGACCGCGTAGGTCGTCGCACTCCCGTTGACGTGCCCGAGGACGATGCCGGCGACCGATCCCGATGCGTCGACGAGCGCACCGCCCATCACCGCCGTGCTGCTCTCGGCGTCGGTCTCGAGCAGACCGCCGGTCTTCGGGCCGAGATCGCTCACGACGAGCGCGTTGCTCGACGACGCCATCCCGCCGCTCATCCACGGCGAGGAGGCTCCTGCGGTGGGCGCGCCGAGGAGCCACACAGGTGATCCGGTGGAGGGCGCGCGGTCGGCGAGCTGCGCGGCGGGGACGTCCGCGTCGTCTTGCACGTCGAGGAGCACGAGATCGGTGATCGGGTCACGCCCGACGACCCGGGCGGGGTGTCGGCGCCGGTCGGCCGTCACGACCTGCACGGAGGTCGCGGTGCCCACGACGCGCGTGCTGGTGAGCAGCTGGGCTCCGTGGCGCACGCAGACGCCGGAGCCGCGGCGCGTGCCCTGGGCGTCGCGCGCGAGCACCGTGACGACCGACGGGCTCAGCCGAGTCAGCGCCTCGATCGCAGTCGGCGTCCGGGTGGTCGTCGCGTCGGCGTTGGCAGGGGCTGAGTCCGCGGGCGAGGGCGCGCGATCGAACGAACCCGTGACGGCGAGGACGGCGACGGTGAGCAGGGCGCCGGCCGCGCCGGCGAGCAGCGGTGTGCGCCAGGGCAAGGACCGGTGCCGGGCGCCGTTCGTCGGAGGTCGAGCGAACGCGGCGCCGAGCACGGAGAGCTCCGTCGGGTGGAGCCACACCCGGTCGAGCGGGTCGGGCAGGGGATTCGCGGGCCCGGCGCGCTCGTCGTCGGGTTCCTCGGCGAGTTCCTCGTCTGGTCCCTCGCCTGGTCCCTCGTGGTGCTCGTCGAGGGGCTCGTCCTCGTGGCGGTCGCCTGGCCCCATCGCCGAGCGAGTGTACTGACGCACTCGCCGGGCGCGACCGCGGGCAGGCGTGCCACCAGGGTCGTTCCGTAGACTGGTCGCCGTGCTCCGGCCCATACCCGACGCGCGCGACTGGGTCGCGCTCACCGACGAGTCCTTGCCGACCGCGGCCGCGTCGCAATGGGCGGCAGTGCCGTCGGCCGGCGCGGTCGTCACGTTCACCGGTGTCGTGCGCGATCACGCCGAGGGTCGTCCGGGGGTCGTCGGCATGACGTACGAGGCCTACGAGGGTCCCGCAGTTCGGGCGCTGAACAGCATTGCGGCCGAGATTCGCGGTCGATGGCCCGACGTTACGCGCGTCGCGCTCCTGCATCGCGTCGGCGACCTTCGGCTCTCCGAGGTGTCCGTCGTCGTCGTTGTGTCCGCGCCGCACCGTGGCGACGCGTTCGCGGCCGCCGAGTTCGCGATCGACACGTTGAAGCGGTCAGTACCGATCTGGAAGCAGGAGCACTGGTCGGGCGGGTCCGACTGGGCCGTCGAACAGCACGAGATCCGTTCGACGAGCCGTCCGACGACTCGTCCGGTCGCGTCGGCGTCGGAGCGCTGAGTGGCATTCCTGCTCATCGCCGTCGTCGGCAGTTTCGTCGGCATCAGCATCGTTTTGCTACGCAACCGGCGTCCGAATTCGATGGAGCACAGCATCGACGAGTTCGAGCGCAACCTGCGCGCGCTGGCGCCCGACGCGCAGCCCCGCCGCCGGTCCGAGTGAAAGGCGAGCTGAGCTGCCGCGCGACCTCGCGATCGACTTGGGCACGGCCAACACCCTCGTCTACGCGCGCGGCAACGGCATCATCCTGAACGAGCCGACGGTCATCGCACTGAACAGCCGCACGCAGGACGTTCTCGCGATGGGACAAGAAGCGTGGCAGATGATCGGCCGTACTCCGGGCTACATCGTGGCGGTACGACCGTTGCGCGGGGGTGCGATCACCGACTTCGACATCACGCAGCGGATGATCCGCCTGTTGTTCCAGCGCGCCGGGGTCAACCGGATGTCGCGCGCCCGCGTGCTCATTTGCGTCCCCTCGGCGATCACCCACGTGGAGAAGCGTGCGGTTCTGGAGGCCGCGCGGCGCGCGGGCTCGGCGCAGACCCATCTTCTCGAACAGCCGATGGCGGCGGCGATCGGGGCGGGACTGCCGATTCACGAACCCATGGGCAACATGGTCATCGACGTCGGCGGCGGCACCACCGAGATTGCGGTGATATCGCTCGGCGGTGTCGTCGCGCTCGAAGCGCTGCGGGTCGGCTCCTTCGACATGGATGCCGCGATCCAGGCTTACGTGCGGCGCGAGTACGGAATCGCGATCGGGGAGCGCACCGCCGAGGAGATCAAGCTCGCAATCGGCTCCGCGTCTGCGATCGACGACGAGTTCAAGGCCGAGGTGCGGGGACGCGATCTGATGTCGGGACTCCCCAAGACGATCATGCTCGTGCCCGAGGAGGTCCGCGGCGCGATCGAAGAGCAACTCCGTGCGATCTGCGATGCGGTCATCGCCTGCCTCGCACGAACGCCGCCCGAGCTCGCGCAGGATCTCATCATGAACGGGGTGCACCTCGTCGGCGGCGGCGGCATGCTGCGCGGCCTCGATCGTCGGATCAGCGAAGAGACCGACCTGCCGGTCCACCTCGTCGACGCGCCGCTCGAATGCGTCGTGCTCGGAGCGGGTCGGTGCCTCGAGAGCTTCGACAGCCTGCGCGACCTGTTCATGGAGTAGGCGGGCCTCGATCGGAGACGGCAAGGAGATCTTCGGCGGCCTGGCGAACCTGCCAGTCGGGATCGTCCAAGGCGAGTCGCAACCGCGCCTCGACCTCGTCGCCTTCGAAGGCCGCGAGCGCGAGGACGGCCCGCCGCCGGATGGCGGGCTTGTCGTCGCAGCCCGCGAGTACTGCCGCAAGTGTCGCGGGGTCGCCCTGCGCGCCCAGTGCTGCGACTGCGGCCTCGCGCACGAGCGGATCGGGATGGCTGGCCGCGGCACGCACCATCGAGGTGATCGCGGTACGCGACGGACGAGGGTGCTCGCCGATCGCGTACGCGGCCGCTTCGGCCACCCACGGGTCGTCGTCTTCCAACAACTCGACGAGCACCGCGCACGACGCGGCCCGACCGAGCCTCGGCGCGACCTCGGCCGATCGCAGCCGCACGCGCGCGTCGGCGTCGTGCGCCGCGCGTCGCCAGACGGGCGCGCTCACGCGGCGCGAAGCGGTGCGCACGAGGGCCGCGATCGCGACCGCGCGGACACGCGGGTCGGCATCGTCGATCGCGTGGTCAGCGAGGTCCTCTGCGTCGCGCGCGACGGCGACGGCGGCGGCTCGGGCGTGCACGTCCACGAAGCGAGACGCTATTCCTGCGGCTCACCGGTGGATCGGCGCGATTGCCTCGTGTGGAGCACCGCTTCTGCCGATGGGGTCTTGACGGGACCGGTCGGTCCGGGCGGAACCATTCCCCGGCGGGTCGTCGCGTCAGTGCTTCCGGGGCCGGTGTCGAGGACGGGGCGACGCCGGCCCTGCAGGCCGCCCCCTCCAGCCGCGTCTCCGCTCGAACCGTCACGCGCCCGACACGAGCATCATGACGACCAACCCGAGGCATCCGGCGACGACCGCGGCGCCGAGCGCGGTGAACGTCACGAGGGCGAGGATGCGGACGAGCGCGTAGCTCCTTCGTGTGCCGAGTGCCGGTTGCAGTGGCGCGACCGGTCGTCGCGTCCGGACGGGCGGGTCCGGCGTGGCAATCTGTTGGGCAATGGACACGTCGCAGCTCCTCGGTCCGGCGCGAGGTTCGTCGGTACTTCGCTCGGCGCACGACGTCCAGAGCTGAACGAATGGGCACCGAAGGGACTGCAACCGCCTCCGGCGCCGGGCCGGAATCCGCATTCGAAGCTGCCGTCGCTCCGCCCCGCCGCAAGCTCCCGTGGCCCGCTCGGGTCGCGATCGGTTTGGCGGCCGTGCTCGCGGCCGTGGCGATCGCCGGCCTCGTGGTACGGGTTCCCTACACGACCATCGCGCCGGGCGAAGCGCTGTCGCTCCCGCCACTTGTAAGCGTTCAGGGCGCGAAGACCTACCCCGCTCCCCGGGGTGACATTCGTCTCCTCTTCGTGCGCGAGGCGAATCACGTCACCTTGTGGCAATACGTGCGCGCCCGTCTCGATTCCGATATCGATCTCGCCAAGGACGGCGCGGTGAATCCGGGCAAGCTGTCGCCGGCGCAGTTCACCGAGCAGGGGCTGCAACAGATGGCCGACGCGAAGAGCTCGGCGACCGCGGTTGCACTCAGGGCCGCGGGTTACAAGGTGAGTGTCGCGCCGGGCTTGACGGTGAGCGATCTCACGCCCGGGATGCCGGCGATCGCCGTTCTGCGCTGGGGCGACGTGATCGTGTCCGCGGACGGTCGCAAGATCATCGCGGCGAACGATCTGACCGCGACGATCGCCGAGCACAAGGTCGGCGAGCAGATCGCGCTCGCGGTCGAACGCTCGGGCAAGCGGCTCGACGTCCGAGTCGCGATCGCGACCTTCACCGACGGTCCCGCCAAGGGCAAGAAAGGGATAGGAGTCGACCTGTCGCCGCGCTACACGTTCCCGTTCAAGGTAAGCGTCGACACGACGAACATCGGCGGCCCGTCGGCCGGTCTGGCCATGACTCTTGCCATTTTCGACGACCTGACGCCGGGCGACCTCGCAGGCAGTGCTCGTGTCGCGGTGACAGGAACGATCGACGATGCCGGCGGTGTCGGCGAGATCGGTGGGATCGAGCAAAAAGCCGTCGCGGCCCGCGCCGCGCATGTGACGTTGTTCATCGTCCCGCAATGCTCGCCTGACGACCCGCCGGCTGCACTCGCGGGCTGCAGGGCCGACTTGGCAAGAACTGCGAAGCGCGCGGGCACCAAGATCAAGGTGGTGCCCGTCTCGACGTTCGCGCAAGCGCTTAGGGTGCTGCGTGACAACGGCGGCGCTCCGGTGCCCGCGAGCGTCCCGACCATCTCGACGACCACCGGGTGAAGCCGAAACTCGTCGAAGGCACCTCGAGCGGCGAGACAAGAGGCGATTTCCTCGCCGCGCGATTACCATGTCGTCCAGGCGGACACACGGCATCCTTCGCGTCGGGGGTATGGGGGTTCCGATGAACGAGTCCGACCGTCGGCAACGAGTGATCTCGAGCACTCCGCGTCTCTCGATCGACGAGGTTGCGAGCCGATCGTTTGCGAAGGGCGTGCGCGGCTTCAGTGAGACCGAAGTTCGCGGGTTCCTGAAGCGCGTGTCCGAGGAGCTCGCCCTCACCCGCGTGCGAGAGCAGGAGCTCGAATCGGCGATCGACGCGCTCGAGGAGCAAGTCCGGGCGCCGCGCCCGCTGTCCGAGCAGGAGCTGCTCGACGCGTTGGGCGAAGAGACCGCGCGCTTGTTGCGTTCGGCGCGCGAGGCGAGCGACGACATCCGCACGAAAGCCGAGCAGCGGGCGGCGCGGCTGGTCGAGGAGGCGGCCGAAGCCGCCGAACGCACCCGCGCCGAGGCAACAGAGCTGCTCCAGACCCGTACCGAGGAAGCCGAGGCGAAGACGGCCGAGCTCGTCTCGGACGCCGAGACGCGCGCCATGACGGCGCTCGAAGCGGCCAAGGCCGAGGCCGAGACGATTCTCGACCACGCCCGCCAGCAGGGGCGCGAGATGCTCGACGAGGCCAAGGCGGCGCGCGAGCGCGTGCTCGGCGATCTCGTGCGGCGCCGCGCGCTGCTGAAGGGGCAGATCGAGGCGCTGCGCGCCGGGCGCGACCGTCTGCTCGACGCGTACCGTACGGTCAAGGGCACGTTCCTCGACGCGACGGAAGCGCTCACGCAGGTCGAGGCGCGCGCCGCGGTGGAGCGGACGGCGTCCGGCAGCGAGGCGATCGATATCGCGGCCGAGATCGCGGCGGAGATCGAGAAGCTCGACGGCCCGGTCGCGCCCGAGCTCGCCGACGCGAACGGCGCGGACGGTCTCGTGGCGGCCGGCGGCGCCGAGACCGACGGCGGCGCAGCCACCGCGGCCGAGACCGAAGTCGCGGAGACGGAGGTCGCCACCGCGTTGGCCGACGTCGACACGCTGTTCGCCCGCCTACGCGCCGGTCACGACGAGGCGGCCACGGCTGACGCGCCGCGCGAGACAGCGACATCAAATCACGCTGCCGCAGCGTCTGTCTCGAGCGCCGCGGTCGACTCGGGAGCAGCTGCACCGGGCGTCGCGCGCTGCACGGCCGAGGAGTGGCGGACGCGGCGAGCCAAGGCGATCGATCCTCTGCTTCCGGCGTTGCTGAAGCGGGCCAAGCGCCGGGCACAGGACGATCAGAACGCATTGCTCGATTCGGTACGGCGGCACAAGGGCCGGCCGAGCGCCCAGCAGGTGCTCAGCGACTCCGTCGCGTCGCGAGACGCGTGGGCAACGGTCTTGCGCGAGGCGCTCGATCGTGCCTACGGCTCGGGCCGCACGGCCGCGGGCGCCGACACCGCGCTCGCGAGCGACGCGGTCGCGAGCGAAGCCGCGGAGGCCGTCGTCGCGCCGCTCCGCGAGCGACTCACCGTCGCGATCGACTCCGGCGAGGAGGGTGACACCGGCGGTCTCGTGGAACGGATCGGCGCCCGCTATCGCGAGTGGAAGAACCAATCCCTCGAGCGAACGCTGGGCGAGATGCTCGCGTCGGCCTGGACGCGCGGCGTGTACGACGCGGTCCCCGATCAGGCGGTGCTGTGGTGGATTCCGTTCGAGGAGGGCCGCTGCTCGGATTGTGACGACAACGCACTCGAGCCCACGGTGAAGGGCAAGCAGTTCCCGACCGGGCAGGCGTTCCCACCTGCGCATCCCGGCTGCAAGTGCCTCCTCGCGCCCGCTGGTTTGCTCGAAGGAAAGTGATCGAGGCACGTCGAGCGGGAGTGTCGCGAACCGAAAGACGCGCCGCCGTGGCCGCGTCCGCCCGGGCCGATAGCCGTGACCTAATATCGCCCTGATGCGAGTTGCGCCGGTCGAGGGCCGTCGACGTCCGTTCGGCCTGCGGGGCTGGCTGATCGTGGCCGCGGTCATCCTCGTCATCTTGCTGCTGAGCCTGCGCGGCCTCGCGCGGTTCTACACCGACTATCTCTGGTTCAAAGACGTCGGCTTCGCGCACACCTGGCGCGCGCTGTTGTCGGCGCGAGCCGTGCCCGCCCTGATCTTCTCTGCGGTCTTCTTCGTCGTCATGCTCGTGAACCTGATCGTCGCCGATCGGATCGCGCCCCGCTATCGAGGGACTGGTCCCGAGGACGAGATCATCGAGCGCTACCGCGGGTACGTCGCGCCCTACGCGGGTCGCCTCCGCGTGCTCGTCGCGATCTTCTTCTCGTTGATCATGGGTTCGGGCGTCTCGGCGCAGTGGCAGAGCTGGATCCTGTTCTCGAACTCGACGTCGTTCGGGATCAAGGATCCGCAGTTCCACAAGGACATCTCGTTCTACGTCTTCCGCTTGCCGTTCCTGCAGTTCGCCGCGGGGTGGATCTTCGCCGCGCTGCTCGTGGTCCTGATCGTCTCCGGGGTCTTCCACTACCTGAACGGCGGTATCCGCCTCCAGAGCCCGTTCCAGCGGGTGACCCCCCAGGTCAAGGTGCACCTTTCGGTGCTCCTCGGCCTGATGGCACTGACGAAGACGTACCAGTACTACCTCGCCCAGTTCGCGCTCACGAAGTCGAGAAACGGGTTCGTCGACGGCGCGACGTACACCGACGTGCACGCGCACCTTCCCGCGCTCCGCCTGCTCATCGTCATCTCCATCGCGGCCGCGGGCCTCTTCATCGTCAACATCTGGCGGCGGGGCTGGGTCTTCCCGATCATCGCGGTCGGGCTGTGGGGCTTCATCTCGATCGTCGTCGGCACGATCTACCCCGCGGTGATCCAGAAGTTCCAGGTGCAGCCGAACGAGCTCACCCGCGAGGAGCCTTACATCAAGCTCAACATCGCGGCGACGCGCGACGCGTTCGGCCTCTCCAAGATCTCGACCCAGCAGTTCACCTACGATCCGAAGCTCGCCACCGCGGACACGACCGCGGCGAAGCCGACCCTCGACAATGTGCGGCTCTACGATCCGCTGACGGCACAGGACGCGTTCAAGGTGACGCAGGAGATCACGCCGTTCTATTCCTTCACCGACGTCGACGTCGATCGCTACAAGATCGGTGACGAGAGCTCGAAACCGATCCTCGCGTCGGTGCGCGAGCTCGACCTCGCGCACCTGCCCGACAAGTCGTGGACCAGTCAGCACCTCGTGTACACGCACGGCTTCGGCGCGGTCGCCGCGGCCGCCAACGAGGTGAACGTCGATCAGCCGAGTTACGTGCTCCAGGGCATCCCGCCTACGGGCGAGCTCAAGCTCGACCCGAAGCTCACCGGCGTCTATTTCGGCGAGGGGATCGGCGGCTACTCGATCGTCGACTCGAAGGTCGCCGAGCAAGAGGCGACGAGCGGCGGGAACACGAAGGCCACTACCTATCAGGGCAAGGCCGGCGTGAAGGTGTCGAGCCTGCTGCGCAAGACGGCGCTCGCGATCCGGTTCGGCGACTGGAACCTGTGGGTCTCGGGACAGGTGACCAACAACTCGCGAGTCATCTACATCCGCGACGTCAAGCAACGGGTGCAGACCATCGCCCCGTTCCTCAAGTTCGACTCCGACCCGTACCCGGTGATCGTCGACGGCCGTATCCAGTGGGTGCTCGACGCGTACACGACGACCAACAACTACCCGTACTCGCAGTCGATCCACCCCCAGGAGCCGGCGGGGAGCGGGCTCGATACCGACTTCAACTACGTGCGCAACTCGGTGAAGGCGACGGTCGACGCTTACGACGGAACCGTCCACTTCTACGTCGTCGACGAGACCGACCCGATCATCAGGACATACCGCAAGGCATTCCCCGAGTTGTTCCAAGACCTCAGCACGATGCCTGCCGAACTGCGCGCACACATGCGCTACCCCGAGGACATCTTCAGCGCCCAGACGGAGCAATACGCGCTGTACCACATCACCGATCCGGTGCAGTACTTCAACAAGCAGGCGATCTGGGACATCGCGCCGAGCCCCGACACGTCGAGTGCCGCACCGGTCGCGTCTGCGGTCGCAGTCGGCAACAACGGCGGGCGCAACACGACGCTGCTGCCGTCGGGCAGCCCCATCAATCCGCTCTACCTGACGCTGGGTTTGCCCAAGGCACCCGGCCAGCAGACGCTGTCGCCGCAGGAGTTCGTGCTGGAACGATCGTTCACGCCGCGCCTCAAGGGCGGCATCTTGTCGGCGTTCGTGTTCGCACGATCCGACGGCAACAACTACGGCAAGCTCGTGGTCTACGAAGTTCCCGATACGTCCGCGCCGTCGCCCGGCCAGGCGGCGACGCTCATCCAGTCGGATCAGTTCATCAGCAGTGAGTTCACGCTGCTCGGCAGCGCGGGTTCACGGGTCATTCAAGGCGACGTGCAGCTGCTCCCGATCGGCGACGCGATCATGTACGTCCGGCCGGTGTGGATTCTCGGTGAGGGGAACACGACCTTCCCGCGCTACGAGTTCGTCGCGGCCGCGGTGGGTCAGCATGCGGTGCTCGGGTGCGACATGCCCGACGCGGTGACCGCGCTGGCGAACAACGCGCCGACTCGGCTGCAGGCGTCGCAGAACCGCACCAACCCGTGCAACGTGACGGCCACCCCCATAACGACGCCCACCACAGGGGGCACCGGAACCTCGACCACGACCACGACGGCTCCCGGACCGCCGGTGACCGTGCCGCCCTCGACCGCATCCGCGACGCAGCTCCTCCAGGACGCGCAGACCGAGTTCGACGCCGCGAACACAGCCCTCGCGCAGCGCAAGCTCGGGGATTACCAGACCCACATCGCGAACGCGCGAGCTGACGTCGCGGCCGCGTACGCCAAGCTCAGCGCGGCGACGACGACCACGGTGCCGGCTGGGAGTTCGACGACCGTGCCCAAGGCGACCACCACGACGGGTGCGCCCTGACCCCAGGCGGACCGCCCGAGTGACCGGCCCGCCCGAGCACTGACGTCCCGGGCGCGCTTGGTCCGACCCGTCCGGATTGTTACTATGGCCGTAGTGTTAATTACCCGATCGCCGGGGCCGGCTTCCGCCACGCCCCCGCAACCGGTCGGGACCTGAGGAGGCGTGTGCCGATGGCCGTTTCGGGCATCGATCTGGGCAAGTACAAGCTCGGCTGGCACGACACCGAGAGCTACGCGGTCACGCCGAAGAAGGGCCTGAACGAGCAGGTCGTCCGCGACATCTCGTACCACAAGTCCGAGCCGGAGTGGATGACGAAGTTCCGGCTCAACGCGTTGAAGCGCTTCGAGCGCAAGCCGATGCTCGACTGGTTCGCCAAGAACATGCCGACCATCGACTTCGACGAGATCTACTACTACTTGAAGCCAACGCAGGATGGCGCCGTCTCCGACTGGGACATGCTCCCCGAGGAGATGAAGGCCACCTACGAGAAGCTCGGCATCCCCGAAGCGGAGCGCAAGTTCCTCGCGGGCGTCACGAGCCAGTACGACTCCGAGGTCGTCTACCACAAGAACCGCGAGGACCTCGAGCGCCGCGGCATCCTCTTCACGAGCATGGACCAGGCGCTCATCGACTACCCCGAGATCGTGCAGAAGTACTTCGGCACGGTCATCCCGCCCGGCGACAACAAGTTCGCCGCGCTCAACTCGGCGGTGTGGTCGGGCGGCTCGTTCATCTACGTGCCTCCGGGAGTGCACGTCGACATGCCGCTGCAGGCGTACTTCCGCATCAACGCCGAGAGCGCGGGCCAGTTCGAGCGCACGTTGATCATCGCCGACGAAGGCGCGTCGGTGCACTACGTCGAGGGCTGCTCGGCGCCCGTGTACACGAACGACTCACTGCACTCGGCAGTGGTGGAGCTCATCGCCAAGCCCGGCGCGCGGATCCGCTACACGACGATCCAGAACTGGTCGCCGAACGTCTACAACCTCGTGACCAAGCGGGCGCGGGCGGAGACCGAAGCGACGGTCGAGTGGATCGACGGCAACCTCGGATCCAAGCTGACGATGAAGTACCCGGCGGTCGTGATGACCGGTCCCAAGGCGCACGGCGAAGTGTTGTCGGTCGCGTACGCGGGCAAGGGTCAGCATCAGGACGCCGGCGCCAAGATGACGCATGCGGCGCCGGAGACCACGTCGATCATCGACTCCAAGTCGATCAGCAAGGACGGCGGGCGCACCACCTACCGCGGTCTCGTGCGGGTCGAAGAGGGCGCGCACAACGTGAAGAGTCACGTCCGGTGCGACGCGTTGATCCTCGACGAGGAGTCGCGTAGCGACACGTACCCCTACATGGAGATCGAGGAGAAGGACGCGCGCATCGGCCACGAGGCCACGGTCTCGAAGGTCGGCGACGACCAACTCTTCTACCTCCAGAGCCGTGGGCTCAGCGAACAGCAGGCCACTGCGATGATCGTGAACGGCTTCATCGAGCCGATCACGAAGACGCTGCCCATGGAGTACGCGGTCGAGCTGTCGCGACTCATCGAGCTGAACATGGAAGGCGCGGTCGGTTGAGCGACGCCCCTTGGTCGCGCTCGCTCGGCGGCGGGATACCCGCCACCGCCCCTACGGGGACGCTCGCCACTCCCGCCAGCTCGCTCCGCTCCGCTGCGCTCACGGCCGCGTAGGTCAGCGGCTCGTGGTCGCGACATTCACCGCAGATGCCGCGCGGGCGCTCGGGGGACCCGAGTGGCTGGTTCGCCGGCGCCTGGCGGCCGCGGAGCGACTCGCCGAGGTCACCTGGCCGGCGCCGTCCGAGGAGATCTGGCGCTACTCGCGCATCGACCAGCTCGACCTCGGGAAGTACCGCCCGTTCACGATCGAAGAATTGGGTGAGGCCGGCGACGAGCGGGCGCCCGGAGGCGGCCCCTGGGCTGCGGAGGCGGGTAAGCACGCGGGCATGATCGTCGTGCACGACGGCCGGGTCGTGCACCACGAGGTCGATCCCGCGCTCGAATCCAAGGGCGTCCGGGTCTGCGGCATCGCCACCTGCGAGGACGAGCTCGTGCAGTCGCTGCTCGGGAGCGCGTCGAGTGCGTCCGAAGACGCGTACACGGTCCTGCACGACGCGTTCCTCGCCGGAGGGGCCTTCGTGCACGTGCCCGCGGGAGTCGTCGTCGAGGACCCCATCTTGGTCTTGCACTGGTGCGCAGGCGACGGCCGCGCGTCGTTCCCGCACACGCTGGTCTCGCTGGGTGAGGGCGCGCAAGCGACCGTGCTCGACCGGTTCGGTTCGCCCGAGACCGATCATCTCGTCGACGCGGTCACCGAATTGTTGGTGGGCGACAATGCACACCTGCGCTACCTGATGGTGCAGGAGCAGGGATCCCGCACGTGGCACCTCGGCCTCCAGCGCGCGCTCGTCGGGCGCGACGCGACGCTGCGCACGTCGGCAGTGGCGCTGGGCGGAGCGTACGCGCGCCTGCGCAGCGAAGCCCGGCTCGACGGTCAAGGCGCCGAGAGCGACCAGCTCGCGGTGTACTTCGGTGACGGCAACCAGATGCTCGACTTCCGCACGCTCCAGGACCACGCCGCGCCCAACACCCGCAGCGACCTGCTCTTCAAAGGTGCGGTGGAGGACACCGCTCGGTCGGTGTACTCCGGGCTCGTCCACCTGCGCCCGCCGGCCAAGAAGGCCAACGCGTCCCAGACGAACCGCAACCTCGTGCTGACCGAAGGTGCCAGCGCGGAGTCGATCCCGAACCTCGAGATCGAGGCGAACGACGTGAAGTGCTCGCACGCTTCGACCGTGGGCCCGATCGACGACGAGCAGCTCTACTACCTCGAGTCGCGAGGGATACCGCCCGAGGAAGCGGAACGACTCATCGTGCTCGGGTTCTTCGACGACGTGTTCGAGCGCCTGCCCGTGGGCGCGCTCACACGGGGCCTGCGCCGCTCCGTGGTCGACAAGCTCGAGCACGCGCGGGCGAGGCGATGATGGGAACGCTCGTGCGACTTTGCTCCAAGGACGCCATCGCGCCCGGTACCGCGGGCCGCTTCGACGTCGGCGAACACCGGATCGCGGTGGTGCGCATCGGCGACGACTTCTACGCGCTCGGCGACACCTGCTCGCACGCCGACTTCTCGTTGTCCGAAGGCGATGTGTGGGAGGACGAGCTCGAGATCGAGTGCCCCAAGCACGGATCGACCTTCTCGCTGATCACCGGCGAGCCCCAGACCCTGCCCGCGACCCAACCGGTTCCCGTGTACACGGTGCAGGTCGACGGCGACGACCTCTCCGTGGTCCTGCCGTGAGCGATCAGCACCTGCTCCGCATCTCCGACCTGCGCGCCACCGTCGCGCGCCACGAGATCCTGCGCGGTGTCGACCTCGAGGTGCGTACCGGTGAGGTGCACGCGTTGATGGGCCCGAACGGATCGGGGAAGTCGACGCTGTCGCACGCACTGATGGGCAGCAATGAGTACGAGGTCACCGGCGGGTCGGTCACGATCGACGGCGACGAGCTGCTGGGCCTGCCCACGTGGCAGCGGGCCCGGCGCGGGCTCTTCCTCGCGATGCAGTATCCGGTCGAGGTTCCGGGCGTACCGCTCGAATCGGTTCTCGCCTCCGCGCTCGAGTCGCGCGGTGAGTCACGCGCCGATCTGCACGACCTCATCGTCGCCGAGGCGCGCACTCTCGGCGTTCCCGACGAGCTCCTGAGCCGCGGCGTGAACACGGAGTTCTCGGGCGGCGAGAAGAAGCGCGCCGAGACCGTGCAGCTCGCAGTTCTCGAGCCGAAGTTCGCGGTGCTCGACGAGATCGACTCCGGTCTCGACGTCGACGCGCTGCGCGACGTCGCACGGCGCGTGTACGCCCTCGCCCGTGATCGCCATGTCGGCGTGCTGGCGATCACCCACTACGCGCGGCTGCTCGCCGAGCTGCGACCCGATCGCGTGCACGTCTTCCTGGCCGGTCGGATCGTCAAGAGTGGCGGGCCGGAGCTCGCCGACGAGCTGGAGCGAACCGGCTACGAGGGCATCGCGTCGGAGCTCGGCATCGACGAGCTCACCGTCGGGCGCCCATTCCCGGAAGCCGACCCGTTCGGCGACCCGACCATCGGCTCGAGCCCGTTCGCCGACCCGCTGGCGTAACCGCGCCGTCGGGAGTCGTGAGTCGGGGCTACGGCTTCTTCGTCGTCGGAGTCGTGTGTGGCTTCGTCGTCGGCGTCGCGACGGTAGTGCCGGTGTTCGGCTTCTTCGCGGTCGTGGGCGGCGCGGGCTTCTTGGGCGCGGTCGTCGTCGTGGTCGGCACTGTGGTCGGGACGGGCCCCACGTACCCGTTGCCCGCACGCTTCGGCGTGCCGACGACGAACACCGACTCCCCCTGGTGCACGAGCGTGTAGAAATAGTCGGCGATGTGCATCGGGATGCGGGCACATCCGTGCGACGCCGGGTACGCGGGTACCGACTGCAAGCCGTGCACCGCGTCGCTCCCGTTGAAGTAATACGGGTTCCACATCGTCCCGAGCTTGCCCTTCTGCCAGCCGCGGATGAGGTCGTAGAAGTGGAAATGCCCCGTCTGCGTGATGGCGTACTGGCAGCCGTCGACCCCGCCGCAGAAGTGCTCGCCGCTGCCGGTAGAGGTCGTGGTCAGCAACTCGGGCTGCCAGTCGTGGTAGAGCGTGAGCACCTGTCGGTCGAGGTCGATCTCGACGCGGTCGGCTTCGCTGTTCGGCTCGGCGGGTGAATACCGGAAGTGCGTGAGCGCGAAGTCGACGGCCGTGGTGATCACGCCGGTGCGCGGGAGGCCGAAGTACTTCTGCACTGTCGTGACCGCGTACTGCATGTCCTGATCGAAGTACCCGTCGATCTTGCCGGGATCGAAATGCAGTGCCTTCAGGCGGGCCTCGTAGATGAGGACGTTGGCTCCGCGGCTGCCTTCTCGGATGCCGCTTCCCGGCGACGGGAGCACCTGGTCGGCGGGCTGTGTGACCGCGGGAATTGTGGTGGTCGTCGTCCGAGCGACAGTGGTGGTGGTCCGCTTGGGACGGCTCGAGGTCGGCGCCGGGGGCAAGGTGGTGCCGCTCGCCCGGCTTGCGCCGGACGCCTGTTGCGAGTTCCCGATCACGGCGTACGTGCCGGCCGCACCGGCCACGATGACCACGACCGCGACCGAGGTCACGACCGCGCGGCGTCTCCAGCTCCCGCGACGCTGCGCGAGACGGGTCGCGCGATCGATGGCGTCGGACGCGTTGTCCGTGTGCGTTTCGTCAGGTTCCACGGGCGTCGAAAGCTACTGGGCGATTCCGTCGGCGAGGCCGCGGAGCGGCACGACGAAACAGTTCAGTGGGCCGGCTCGGTCTCGGATTCGATCAATGCCGCGAGCGCGGCGTCGGACACGACGGCGCTTCGCAGATCGAGCAGGAAGTCGACCACCTCGGAGGAGCCGATCAGGTCGCGGGATGCGAAGCGCTCCAGCGCCTCGTCGATGAAGGTCACGATCCCAGCCTGGTCCACGTCGGTCCTCCTGCTCCTGAACGGCCAGCGTAGCCGCCCGTCCCCATGCTCAGGTGCAACCCTCGGATGGGGCCGTTGAGTTCCCCGAAAACGGTGAAAGCGCGGGATTTCGTGACCGGCGCGTCAGGCCTGGGCTTGCGCGGTTTCGTCGAGGGCCTGCTGGAGCGTGTTCCAGGCCAAAGTCGCGCACTTGATGCGGACGGGAAACTTCACAACTCCCTGGAGGGCCTCGAGGTCGCCCAGGCGTACGCCGGCCAACTCGGCGGCCAGGTCACTGCCGTCGCCTTCGCCTTCGCCTTCGCCGTCGCCCTCGAGCTTCGACTCGTGGATCGACATGAGGGCCTTGAACGCGCGGATGAGCTTGCGGACCTCGACCAGAGGCCGTCCCTTGACGGCCGCGCTCATCATCGACGTGGACGCCTGGCTGATCGAGCATCCCTGCCCGGCGATCTTCACGTCGCGTACCGTGTCCGATTCCGGATCGACGTCGAGATACAGCACGACCTCGTCACCGCACAACGGGTTGAAGCCTTCGACCTTGTGCGCGGGCGGCACCGGGAGCTCGCCGCGGTTCCGGGGCGAGCGGTAGTGGTCGAGGATGATCTCGCGGTACAGGTCTTCGATGCCGGCCATCTGCTGCGATCCTAAACCGCGAAGAACTTCTGAGCCTTCGCCAGCGCCTCCACCAGCGCGTCGACGTCGGCTTCGTCGTTGTACACGTAGAACGATGCCCGGGTCGTAGCCGGGACACCCAGCTGACGCATCAGCGGCTTCGCGCAGTGGTGCCCGGCTCGTACGCACACCGCGTCCTCGTCGAGCACCTGGCTGATGTCGTGCGCGTGGATGCCGTCGAACAGGAACGACACTGCCCCGCCGCGGTGGTCGACGTCGGTCGGGCCGTAGATCGTGAGGCTCTCACCGAAGCGATCACGGATGGCTTCGAGCGCGTAACGGGTGATCAACCGCTCGTGGGCGCGTACTGCGTCCATGCCGAGAGCCGAGATGTAGTCGATCGCGGCGCCGAAGCCGACCGCCTCGACGATCGCCGGCGTTCCCGCCTCGAACTTCCAAGGCAGGTCGTTGGTGGTGAAGCCGTCGAGCCGGACGTCGCGGATCATCTCGCCGCCGCCGAGGAAGGGTGGCATGGCGTCGAGGAGCTCGAAGCGCGCCCACAGCGCGCCGATACCGCTGGGCCCGAGAATCTTGTGGGAGGAAAAGGCCACGAAATCGGCGTCCCATCCCTGAACGTCGGTTGCGACGTGCGGCACGTACTGACACGCGTCGACCAGCACGAGCGCGCCGTGCGCGTGCGCGGCGTCGGCGAGCGGACGAATGTCGTTGATCGTTCCGAGCACGTTCGACATGGAAGATATGGCGAGGAGTCGAGCACCGTCGAGCAGTGCGTCGAGATTCGAGAGATCGAGGCGGAAGTCCGGCGTCAGCCGGATCCAGCGGAGCTCGATGCCGCGCTCGGCCGCGAGGATCTGCCAGGGAACGACGTTCGCGTGGTGTTCCATGTGCGACAGCACGACCGCGTCGCCGGCCTGCAGGTTCGCCCGGGCCCACGTGTAGGCGACCAGGTTGATCGACTCCGTCGCATTGCGCGTGAAGATGATCTCCTCGGACCGAGGCGCGTTGACGAACCGGGCGACCTTCCGGCGCGCCGCCTCGAACGCCGCGGTCGCCTCTTCGGCGATCGTGTACACGCCGCGGTGGATGTTGGCGTAGTGGTTGCGGTACGCGTCGTCCATCGCGTCGAGGACGGCGAGCGGCTTCTGCGCCGACGACGCGGAATCGAGGTAGACGAGGCGCTTTCCGTTCACCTTGCGTTCGAGGATGGGGAAGTCGCGCTTGATGGTCGCGACGTCGAGCGCGGTCATCTCGTCCAAGCCTCCTCGTGCGCTCGGAACGCCTCGAAGCCGCGTGCCTCCACCTCGAGGGAGATCTCGGGCCCGCCGGTGGCGACGATGCGGCCGTCGACCAGGACGTGCACGACGTCGGGAACGAGATGTTCGAGGAGCCGCTGGTAGTGCGTGATCGCGAGGATGCCGAGGTGCGGGCGCGCCCGGCGGACCTCGGCGATGCCGGCCGCGACCTGGCGGAGCGCGTCGATGTCGAGTCCGGAGTCGGTCTCGTCGAGCACCGCCACGTCGGGCTCCATCATCGCCATCTGCAAGACCTCGTTGCGCTTCTTCTCGCCACCCGAGAAGCCCTCGTTCAGGTATCGCTCCTGGAACCCGTTGTCCATGCCCAATCGCTTCGTCCACTCGATGAGGGCGAGGCGCACCTCGAGTACCGAGAAGTCGTCGATCCCCTTGCGGCGGGCGATCGCCTGGCGTAAGAAGTTGAGCACCGAAACGCCCGGGATCTCCTCGGGGTGCTGGAAACCGAGGAACAGCCCGCGCCGGGCCCGTTCGTCGGTCGGCAGCTCGGTGATGTCCTCGCCGTCGAGCAGGATGCGCCCCGCCGTCACGACGTACGCGGGATTGGCCAGCAGCGCGTTGGCGAGGGTCGACTTGCCGGAGCCGTTGGGACCCATGAGGGCGTGCAGCGACCCCGGCTCGAGCTGGAGCGACACGCCCCGCAGGATCTCGCGATCGTCGACCGCGACGTGCAGGTCGTCGATCTGGAGTGCGGGGTGCGCCGGACCGGGCCGGGCGGAGGGATCGGGGGACACGGCGGCAGGCGAGGGGGGAGCCACGGCGCTCATTGTAATAACACTACGGCCGTAGTGGAAATCCGGACGGCCGATCTTTCGGCTACCCGTCCGAGGTGACCCGCTCGTACAGGGCCTCGTAGCCGCGGACCATCGCCTCGGCCGAGAACAGCTTCTCGACGCGCGCCCGGCAGTTGGCCGGTGAGAGCGTTCGGACCGCGAGCACCGACTCGACCAGGTCGTCGTCGCCGTCGCGACAAAAGCCGGTGACGCCGTCGGCGACGAGCTCGGGAGCCGCGCCCCATTTGGTGGTGACAACCGGCGTGCCGCACGCCATCGCCTCGACCATCACGAGGCCGAAGGGCTCGGGCCAGCGGGTGGGGAACACCATCGCACACGCCCGGCCGAGGATCTCGACCTTCAGATCGTGCGACACGTTCTCGTAGAGCTCGATGTCGCTGGCGAGAAGCGGCTCGATCTCGCGCTCGAAGTATGCGCGCTCGGCCGGCTCATTGCGCTTGAGGATCATCTGCAGGGGCAACCCGGCCCGACGAGCGATCGTGATCGCCTCCTTCGGTCCCTTGTCCGGGTTCGAGCGTCCGATGTAGACGAGAACGTCGTCCTTTTGCTCGCGGTAGGGATAGGAGCCGAGATCGACTCCGTTGTGGACGGTGCCGAGATACGGGAGGCTGGGATTGTCGGCGCGTTGCGCGTCGCTGATCGCGACGAGATGCACATGCAGGCCCGCGACGCTGTACATCAATCGTGTCTGTGGTGTCCACGGTCCGTGCAACGTGTGGACCACGGGAGGGCGGCCGTGCAGCATCGCACCGCAGATCGGACCCACGATCCCCGCGTGATCGTGCACGACGTCGAATCCGTCGACCTGCAGGTAGGCCGACAGCGCGTGGTACGCGTCGTACCAGGCGTTGCCGAGATCGCGCGGGTCGGGCGGCGTGGCCATCGGCGACATCACCTTCGCCGATGAGACCGAGCCGCCGCTCGCGAACAGCGTGACGTCGTGGCCGGCGTCGACCAGCCCGTCGGCGAGCAATGACACGACGAGCTCGATGCCGCCGTAGCCGGTGGGGGGCACGGGGAACCACACCGGGGCGACGACTGCGATTCGCATCGGGAGCGGAGGCTAATCGCCCGCGCGCCGCGAGCCCGGCCACGTGGGGGGCGCAATCCCGCCGTGAAGGCGGGGCGAATCCGGGTAGTAGTTTCTCATCGATGCCGGAGCCCTGGACGACCAGCGCCAGCGCGAGCATCGGAGCCGAAGGCATCGTGACGCTCGTCGAGGGATCGGCGTTCTGCATCTCGAGCCGCTCCGGCGAGATCGATCCCTCCCGACCGCAGGGCCTGTTCTTCCGCGACACGCGCTTCGTGTCCGAGCTGCGCTGCACCCTGAACGGGCTGAGTCCGGAGCCGCTCGCGGCGACTGCGCCGGATCCGTTCAGCGGCGTGTTCGTGCTGCGCGGCCATCCGTCGAAGGGACACGCCGATTCGCACCTGGTGCTCTTCCGCCGCCGCTACGTCGGCCGGGGCATGCGCGAGGACCTGGAGATCGACAACTACGGCGAGGAGGCAGCGTTCTGCTCGGTCGAACTGTTGGTCGACGCCGATTTCGCCGACCTCTTCGAGGTCAAGGAAGGGCGGGTCCAAAAGCAGGGACAGCTCAGCGTGGTCTGCGAGGGGTCGCGGCTCAGCTTCCACTACAAGCGCCACTCGTTCGAGCGCGCCACCCACGTCGACTTCAGTGGCGCCCCGCGGATTCACGGCACCCACGTCGTGTACGAGACGGTCATCCCGCCGCACGGGCAATGGTCGGCGTGCATCGAAGTGACGCCGGTGATCGGCGACCTGGAGGTGACGCCGCGCTACCAATGCGGACAGCCCGTCGAACGCTCGACTCCCGTCGCGCGGCTCGAGGAATGGCGTGCGCGCATGCCCGTGGTCACGAGCGACGACGACCAGTTCCGCGCACTGCTGGATCGCTCGACCCAGGATCTCGCCGGGCTGCGCATCTTCGACCCCGAGTACCCCGACCGGGCGGTGGTGGCCGCGGGCGCGCCCTGGTTCATGACGCTGTTCGGCCGCGACTCGCTGCTCACGTCGTGGATGACGATGCTCGTCGATCCCGATCTCGCGCTCGGCACGCTCCAAACGCTGGCGCGCTTCCAGGGAAAAGACGTCGATGCGCGCACCGAGGAGGAGCCCGGGCGGATCCTGCACGAGATGCGTTTCGGTGAGACCGCGTCGCTCGCGCTCGGCGGGGGTCGCGTGTACTACGGCACGGTGGACGCGACACCGCTGTTCGTGATGCTCGTCGGCGAGCTCTCGAGGTGGGGTTCGCGAAGGGAAGAGGTCGACGCGCTCCTGCCCGCGGCCGACGCGGCGCTGCGCTGGATCACCGAGTTCGGTGACCGCGACGGCGACGGGTACGTCGAGTACCAACGCACGACCGACCACGGCTTGCAGAACCAGGGCTGGAAGGACTCCTGGGACTCGATGCGCTTCGCCGACGGTTCCCTCGCGGCGACACCGATCGCGCTCTGCGAGGAGCAGGGCTACGTGTACGCCGCGCTCATCGCGCGCGGCCACTGCGCGACCGAGGCGGGCGACCACGCGCTGGCCGCGTCGTTGACGGCTCGCGCGGCCGAGCTGAAGCGCCGCTTCAACGAGGACTTCTGGGTCGACCGCGACGACGGCGGCTACTTCGCCCTCGGGCTGGACCGCGACAAGAAGCGGATCGACGGCGTGGGATCCAACATGGGCCACTGCCTCTGGACCGGCATCGTCGACGAGGAGAAGGCGCCGCAGGTCGCGCGGGTGCTGCTGTCCGACGCCATGTTCAGTGGTTGGGGCGTGCGCACGTTGTCCATGGAGAACGCGGGCTACAACCCGATCTCGTATCACTGCGGGAGTGTCTGGCCCCACGACAACGCGCTGTGTGCCGCCGGCTTGATGCGATACGGGTTCGCCGACGAAGCACACCGGGTGATGCGCGGGATGGTCGACGCGTCGCGATGGTTCGGCGACCTGCTCCCCGAGCTCTTCGCGGGGATGACACGCGACGGCCTCAGGTTCCCCGTCAGCTACCCGACCTCGTGCTCGCCGCAGGCGTGGGCCGCGGCGTCGCCGTTGCTGTTCCTACGGACGCTGTTGCGCTTCGAACCCGACATCCGGGCGAACAAGCTTCACCTCGCGCCCGCGGTGCCCGACTGGATCGGCACGTTGCGACTCGAACGCATCCCGATCATGGGCGGCCACCTCGGGGTGGAGGTGACGGGTGAGGTGGTGAAGGTCCTGGAGGTGCCCGAGGACCTCACGATCGTCTCCGATCCTCGCCGGCCCACGATCCCGACGCGCTAGGTAGACGAGGCGAGGCGCGCGAGCGAGAGGGCGAAGTCGCCGTCGGCATCGGTCCACCACTCGACGAGCTCCATCCCCGCCGCGTGCAGCTCACGCTCGACGCGCGCGCGGGTGAACTTTGCACTGACTTCGGTCCGCATCTCCTCTCCGGCCGCGAATTGCACTTGCAGCTGGAGCGCGCCGACCCGCACCGTCTGGGCTCGCGTCGATCGCAGTCGCATCTCGATCCATTCGCGCTCGGTGTCGAAGACGGCGACATGCTCGAACGCGTCGAGGTCGAAGTCGGCGTCGAGCTCGCGGTTCATCACGCTGAGGACGTTCTTGTTGAATGCCGCCGTGACGCCGCGCGTGTCGTCGTACGCGGCCTCGAGGCGAGCGACGTCCTTGACGAGGTCGGTACCGAGCAGGAGGTAGTCGTCGGGACCGAGCATCGCGGCCACGTCGCGCAGGAACACCGACCGCGCGTCGGGGAGGAGGTTGCCGATCGTGCCGCCGAGGAACACCACGAGCCGGCGACCGCCCCGCGGGATGCTCTCGAGATCGAGGGTGAAATCGCCGACCACCGGTTGCACGTCGATGCCGGCGTACTCGTGCTCGATCGCGGCGGCCGCGTCGTGCAACGTGCGTTTGCTCACGTCGAACGGGACGAACCGCCGCAGCGTTCCGGCGCGGCGCATCCCGTCGAGAAGCACGCGGGTCTTCTCCGACGTCCCCGAGCCGAGCTCGACGAGCGTGTCGGCGTTCGTGCGCCGCGCGATCTCGGGCGCGCGTGCCTCGAGGATGGCCCGCTCGCACCGGGTCGGGTAGTACTCCTCGACCCGCGTGATCTCGTCGAACAGCGACGAGCCACGGTCGTCGTAGAACCACTTGGGCGGGATGTCCTTGGGCCGCGCGGTCAAGCCGCGCTGTACGTCCTCTTCGATCGTGCTCACGATCTCACCTCGCGGGCTTCGTCGCGGGCGAGCCGCACGCCGCTGAACATCCAACGGCTCGCCGGCGGAAAGAAGTTCCGATAGGTGAGGCGTTTGTGGCCGGGCGGCGTGACCCGGGCGCCGCCTCGCAGGGTCATTTGCCCGCTCATGAACTTCCCGTTGTATTCGCCGACGGCTCCGGCCGCGGGCCGAAAGCGCGGATAGGCGAGGTAGGCGCTCGACGTCCATTGCCATGCGACGGTGTCGATCTCGCGCAGCGTTCCCGGCGGCGTGCACTGGGCTGCGTGCTCCCACTCGAACTCCGTGGGCAGACGCGCGTCGCGCCACCGCGCGTACGCGTCGGCTTCGTAGTGGCTGACGTGCACGACCGGTTCGTCCGGGTCGAGCGCGCGTCGCCCTTCGAGCGTGAAGATGCTCCAACCGTCGTTCCCGTCGTCGCGCCAGTAGAGCGGCGCGTCCCACCCGTTTTCCTGCGCCGCGTACCAGCCGTCCGAGAGCCAGAGCTCCGGGCGGCGGTATCCGTTGTCGGCGATGAACTCGAGCCACTCGCGGGCGCACACGAGCCGGTCGGCGATGTACATGGGCTCGAGGTACACGACGTGTCGCGGGCTTTCGTTGTCGAAGGAGAAGTCGGGGCCGTCGTGCCCGATCCCCGTGTTGCCGCCGTGCACCGGGACGAAACGCAAGGGTGTCCGGACGGCGGGCGTGTGCGGCGCGCCCGCGTAGACGGGATCGGTCGGGTTGCAGTGCAGTACGTGCTTGATGTCCATGAGCAGAAGCTCTTGGTGTTGCTGTTCGTGGTGCAGGCCGAGCACGACGAGCGCCGCGGTTTCGGGGTCGCACTCGTCGATCAGCTCGTGCATCGCCTGGTCGACGTAGATGCGGTAACGGGCGATCTCGTCGACCGAGGGACGCGAGAGCAGGCCCCGTTGCGGCCGCGGATGACGGGGACCGACCGCTTCGTAGTACGAGTTGAAGAGATAGGCGTACGCGGGATCGAACGGTGCGTATCGCCCGGCATTGTGGGAGAGCAGGGCATTGCTCGAGAGCAGGAAGGTCTCGAAGAACCACGTGGTGTGCGCGCGATGCCATTTGGTCGGGCTGACATCGGGCATCGACTGGACGACTTGGTCCTCGTCGGAGAGCGGCGCGGCGAGCTCCTCGGTGAGGTCTCGAACTCGGCCGTAGTGATCGTGCAACGCGACGCGGTCGGCCGCGTCGAGGGAGAGTTCGGATGCGAGCGCAGTCATCGGTCGACTGTCCCGAAACATGCTGCGACCCACGCGCAGTTACGGACCGGAGCGATCCATTCGACGACACCGATCATCGGGCTCCCCTCTCGTGGCATTGCCTCGTGGCATTGGACGTCTGTCTCGAACGTCTGTCTCGAACGCCTGTCTCGAACGCCTGTCTCGAACGCTTGTTTCGACATGTGTACGGAACCGCATGGTGCCTCGGTTCATGCCGGCCGTGGACCTCACCGTACCCATGAGGTGTGACGCACACGGGCGCGACGGCGGGATTCGGGGCGGGGCTCCGACCGCGCAACACGCGACCGAGGGCGGGACGGGCGCGCCCTCGCTCCGCCTACCAGCCTCGCTCGGCCCACTCGTCGAGGTGGGGACGCTCGGTGCCGATCGTGGTGTCGAGCCCGTGGCCAGGCAAAACGAGGGTCTCGACCGGAAGTGGAAAGAGGCGTTCGTCGACCGAACGGATGATCGTGGGGAAATCGCCGCCCTCGAACTTGGTGTTCCCCACGCCGCCGGGGAAGAGGGTGTCGCCGCTGAAGAGCACCGGGTGGCCCTCGAGCAAGAAGCAGGTGGAGCCACGGGTGTGTCCCGGGGTGTGAATGGTGCGCAGGCGGAGGTCGCCCACCTCGATGATCTCGTCGTCGGGGATGGTGAAGTCGTAGCCGGGAAGCATCTCCGCGTCCTGCGTGGCGATACCGACGTCGATGCCGGCGTCGCGCATCTCGGTGACCGCCTGGATGTGGTCGAAGTGGCCGTGGGTGGTGAGGACGCGCCGTACACCGGTGGCCCGGGAGACCTCGAGCAGCAGCTCGTGCTCGTTCGCGGCGTCGACGAGCACCGCCACTCCGGTGCCCTTGTCGCGCAGGACGAAGACGTTGTTCTCGTACGGCCCGACCACGAGCTTGTCGATGCGGACGCCGGACGTCTCGTAATGCGCGGGCCGAGCCGAGGTGCGAGGCATGAAAACGAGGCTACCGGCGGGACTCAGGCATGCGAACCTGAGCGAGCGTCGGGAGGCGGGTATCCCGCCGAGCAGCGAGCGGGGCCCAGCGGCCCGGCGCGCAGCGCCAAGAGCGGAAAGGGCCAGGTCGGCCGGTCGGCCGACCTGGAAACATGACCGGTCGGTCAAGTAGCGTCGGTCCGCCATGGACTTCGTCGACTCGCCCGCGGAAGCGGCCTTCCGAGCGGAGGTGCGCGCCTGGCTGGGCGAGCACCTGCAAGGCGAGTTCGCCGCGCTCGGGCCGGGGAGCGGGCCCAGTGACGAGACCGGATGGGACATCCGGATGGAGTGGGAGAAGTTGCTCGGCGCCGACCGCTGGGTCGGGCTGACGTGGCCGAGGGAGTACGGCGGTCGGGCGGCGAACCTCGCCGAGCAGATCATCTTCAACGAGGAGTACACGCGCGCGAATGCGCCGACGCGCATCTCGTTCTTCGGCGAGGGCCTGTTCGCGCCGACGCTGATCCAGTTCGGTACCGAAGCGCAGAAGCAGCGATTCCTGCCGAAGATACAGCGGGTCGAGGAGTTGTGGTGCCAGGGCTTCTCCGAGCCCAACGCCGGGAGCGATCTCGCGAACATCCAGACCCGCGCCACGCTCGACGGCGACGAGTGGGTGATCACCGGCCAGAAGGTCTGGACGACGCTCGCGCACCGGGCCGACTGGTGCTTCGTCGTGTGCCGCACCGACCCCGAGTCCAAGTCGCACCACGGTCTCAGCTACCTGCTGTGTCCGATGGATCAACCGGGCATCGAGGTGCGCCCGTTGCGTCAGATGACGGGGAGCTCGGAGTTCAACGAGGTGTTCTTCGACGGCGCGCGCACTGCAAAGGACAACGCGCTCGGTCCGGTCGGCGAGGGCTGGAAGGTTGCCATGGCGACCCTCGGCTTCGAGCGGGGTACGGCGTTCATGTCGTCTCAGCTCGCATTCGAGGGCGAGTACGCCGAGCTGCTCGAGACTGCACACAAGAACGGCGCGGCGGAGCAGCCGGCGCTGCGCGACGAGCTGGCCCAGCGCTACGTCGGCCTGCAGGTCATGAAGTACAACGGCATGCGGATGCTCACCAACCTCGTGAAACGGGGCGATGTCGGCCCCGAGGCGAGCATCGGCAAGTTGTTCTGGACGACCTGGCACAAGAGCTTCGGCGAGACGGCGATGCGCGTTCTCGGCGCCGATGCGCTTACCGTGCAGCGCGCGCAGGGTCGTGACTACGAGATCGACCAGCTGCACTACATCTTCATGGCGAGCCGCGCGGAGACGATCTACGCGGGCGCGAGCGAGATCCAACGCAACATCATCGGTGAACGAGTTCTCGGGTTGCCGAGAGAGCCGCGCTGAGGCCCGGACGGGCATCGGAGCGGGACACAGAGGGAGCACAGATGAACTTCGCTTTTTCCGAGGAACAAGAAGAGCTGCGGCGCACGGTGCGGCAGTTCCTCGAGGCCAAGTCGCCGGAGACGGAGGTACGCCGCCTCATGGAGACGACCGAGGGTTACGACCCCTCCGTGTGGAAGCAGATGGGCCAGGAGCTCGGTCTGCAGGGCCTGGCGATCCCGGAGGAGTACGGCGGCCAGGGGTTCACGTTCATCGAGCTGGGCATCGTGCTCGAGGAGATGGGCAGGGTGCTCCTGTGTGCGCCCTACTTCGCATCGGCGGTGCTCGCGGCCAATGCCATTCTCAACGCCGGCAGCGACGCGCAGAAGTCGGCCCTGCTCCCCGGTATCGCGAGCGGTGACACGATCGCGGCGCTCGCGTTCACCGAGCCGTCCGGCAAGTGGGACGCGGCCGGCATCACGCTCGAGGCGACCGAGTCCGGCGGGAAGTTCTCGCTCACCGGCGAGAAGATGTTCGTCATCGACGGTCATGTCGCCGACCTGATCGTCGTAGTAGCGCGCACCGCGGGAACGACGGGCACCGACGGCATCTCGTTCTTCACGGTGCGAGGCGACGCCTCGGGTCTGACCCGGACGAGCCTCTCCACGATGGACATGACCCGCAAGCAGGCGAAGCTGGAGTTCAACAAGGTGACGGCCGAGCCGCTCGGCGCGCCGGGCGCGGCGTGGCCGGCGTTCTCGAAGACGCTCGACCAGGCCGCGGTCGCGCTCTCGAACGAGATGATGGGCGGCGCCCAGAAGGTGCTCGAGATGTCGGTCGAGTACGCGAAGGTGCGCGTGCAGTTCGGTCGCCCGATCGGTTCGTTCCAGGCCATCAAGCACAAGTGCGCCGACATGCTCCTCGAGGTCGAGTCCGGCAAGTCGGCGGCGTACTACGCGTCGTGGGCCGCGGCCGAGGACAACGACGAGTTGCCGGTCGTCGCCGCGCTCTCGAAGGCGTATTGCTCGGAGGCCTACTTCCACGCCACTGCCGAGAACATCCAGATCCACGGTGGCATCGGCTTCACGTGGGAGCACCCCGCGCACCTGTACTTCAAACGCGCCAAGAGCTCCGAGATCTATCTCGGCGACCCGACGTACCACCGCGAACTGCTTGCCCAACGCATCGGGATCTGAGCGCGACTTCACGGTCGCCGCGTTCAACGCACACTGGGGAGTCGGCCGCTTCGGCCGGTTCCACAGCGTGCGTTATGACGTCGCGCGCGTCGTTCGCGGCTTCGGCGCCGACCTCGTCGTCGTCCCCGAATCGTGGCGCGACGAGAGCGGGGCGGGGGTTCTCGACGCCCTGGCCGACGACGGCTATGCGGTCGAAACCATCGAGCTCATGCGGATGGATCTTCGGCCGCGCACACGCCACAGCGATCGGGCGGCGGTGCCGCGCGGCGGTGTGTGGGAGCTCGCGGTGTGCTCCCGATTCCCGGTGCTCGACCGCCGGTCGATCCCGATGGGTCACGTGTGGGGCGACGCCACGGGCATACGTCACGCGCTCGCGCTCACGGTTGCGATCGACGGCACATCCGTCGAGGTCGTCGGGTTGCACGTGTCGTCGAAGGTGTGGCGGCTCGCGCCGCTGCAGCACCTGCTGACACTTCACAGCGGCATGGTCGAAGGTGGGCCGCAGATCCTGGCCGGCGACTTCAACTTCTGGGGACCGCCGATCGGCGCGGTTCTGCGGGGCTGGCAACGTCCTGTCCGTGGACGCACCTATCCGTCGCGACGCCCGCACAGTCAGATCGATCACGTGCTCGTACGCGGCGGTCTCGAGCTACTCGGAGGCGAAGTACTGGCGCAGACACCGTCGGATCACCGCCCGATCCGCGCCCGGCTGCGACTGCCCGGAGGAGTAACGTGAACCCTATGTCCGCGCCGCCCAGCCGAGTGCCGCGCGCCTCTGGTGAAGCGACGATCGTCCGACCCCGGATGACGGCTCGCGAGCGACTCACCCGGATCATCTTCCGCCGTGAGCTGCTCGTCGGGATGATTCGCAACGAGCTGAAGATCAAGTACAAGAACAGCGTCCTCGGGTTCGCGTGGTCGCTGCTCAACCCGCTGCTCTATCTCGTCGTCTTCTACGTCGCGTTCACGATCATCCTCGGCTCGAGCATCCCGTCGTTCCCGATCTGGTTGCTGTCGGGCTTGCTCGTATGGAACCTGTTCTCGACCGGATTGGGTGCGGCGACGGGTTCGGTTGTCGCGAACTCGGGTTTGGTCAAGAAAGTGTCGTTCCCGCGCGAGATCCTGCCGCTCGCCTCGGTCGGCAGCATGCTTGTGCACTTCTTCTTGCAGAGCCTCGTGCTGTTCACGGTGCTCGCGGCCGTGCGTTGGCACGTCGCCTGGGCCTATGTGCCCCTCATTCCGCTCGCCCTCATCGCGTTGCTGCTCGTTACCAGCGCGCTCGGAATCTTGCTCTCGGCCGTCAACGTGTACCTGCGTGACACGTCGCACTTCCTCGAGCTCGCGCTCCTCGCGTGGTTCTGGATCACGCCGGTCGTCTACCCGTTCCAACTGGTCGGGATTCGCGGCGGTTGGTCCACGAAGCTGTGGCTGACCAACCCGGTCACACCGATCGTGGTCGTCTTTCAACGGGCGATCTACGCGAAGTTGACGAATCCGCATCCGAAAGGTGGCGGGCCTCCCATACAGCTGCTTCCTCACTGGCCCTACTGGGGCTTCCTCGCGTACCTCGGGTGGTCGTTCGCGTTCGGGCTCGTCACTCTCACGATCGCGGTCCGCGTGTTCGGCCGCTCGGAGGCGAACTTCGCGGAGGAGCTCTAGATGGCGGCCGCGATCGAGGTCCGCAGCGTCTCCAAGCAGTTCAAGCTCTACCACGAGCACTACACGTCGCTGAAGGAGCGGGTCGTCCACTACGGCCGGATCCCGTACGAGCCGTTCATGGCGCTGCAGGAAATCGACTTCGACGTCGAGGCGGGCTCGACCGTCGGGATCCTCGGGCACAACGGGTGCGGCAAGTCGACGTTGCTCAAGTGCATCGCCGGCATCCTGCAGCCCACCCGCGGCGAGATCGTCACCCGAGGCCGCGTGGCTGCGCTCCTCGAGCTCGGTGCGGGATTCAACCACGAGCTCACGGGCCGCGAGAACGTCTTCATGAATGCTTCCATCCTCGGCCTCTCGAAGAAGGACACCGCGCTGATCTTCGACGAGATCGTCGCGTTCTCGGAGCTCGACAAGTTCATCGACATGCAGGTGCGGCACTACTCGTCGGGTATGTACGTGCGGCTGGGCTTCGCGGTCGCGGTGAACGTGGAGCCCGACATCCTCTTGGTCGACGAGGTCTTGGCCGTCGGCGACGAGGCCTTCCAGCGCAAGTGCATCGAGCGGGTCAAGAAGTTCCAGCAAGAGGGTCGCACGATCCTGTTCGTCACCCACGCCGCGGATCTGGTGCGGCGCATCTGCGACCGGGCGGTGGTGCTCGACCACGGGAAGATGGTGATCGACGCCAAGCCCGGAGAGGCGGTGCGGGTGTTCCGCGAGTCGCTGCACGGCGGCGAGCTGAACGAGTCCGACGAGCCCGAGGAAGCCGCCGCCCTCGCGGAGGTCGAGGCCGCGAGGCCCGAGGGCACGCACCGGGTGCGCATCACCAACGTCGCGATCGACCATCCCGGCCTGAGGATCAACCGCAACTGGATGCTCCCCGACGAGTCGATGACCATCCGCGTCGCCTACCACGCGAGCGAGCGCACCGACGATCTGCTCTTCGGCATCGCGATCCACGACGAGAACGGCAACCATCTCTTCGGGACGAACACGGGCGTTCTCGGGCTCGATGTCCCTCCGGCCGACGGCGACGGCGAGATGTCTTTCGAATTCCATCGGGTGCCCTTGCTCGACGGCACGTACCTGGTGACGCTCGCGATCCAGTCGAGCGACGAAGGGACCGTGTACGACTGGCGAGAGCAGCAGGCGACCTTCGAGGTCATGAACCCGTCGCGAACCAGCGGGCTCGTCTCGTTCCCGATCGACGTGCACTTCGGGCGGCCTTCCATGGGCCTGCCCGGTTTCGATACGCCCGGTATCAAGCTGGTGGAGGGCACCGGGGCGTGAACCTGCGCGGCACGCTCGTCGCGCCGGTTCGGCGTGCGTTGCACGAGGGCGCGGCGCGCTGGCCTTGGTTTCGTCGCATCGTCGAGATCGGCGCGCGCGAGCTCGACCGGGCATTGCACGACGATTTGTACACCGAGGGCTACTTCGGCGAGACGGGTGGCCCGGCCGTCGGTAGTGGCGTCGTCGCGCTCGACATCGGAACGGCCGAGTACACGCGTACGGCTACTCACGCCGACGAGGGCGCGTACCTCGTGTGGCGGTTCCTCCCGGTGCGACGCACGCTCGACATCGGCTGCGCGTTCGGCTTCTTCGTGGAGGCCGAGCGCGAGCTCGGCCTCGAGGCGCGCGGCGTCGACGTGAGCCAATACGCGCTCGACCACGCCGCGTTCGGAGCGCGTGGGCACGTACGGTACGGCAACTTGCTGCACCGGCTGCCCTACGGCCGGGGCACGTTCGAGGGCGTTTCGCTCTTCGAGACACTCGAGCACCTCCCGCCCGAGGTCGTCCCGCGCGCGTTGCGGGAGGTGCGCCGGATGACGACCAAGTACGTGATCGCGACGATTCCGTCGTTCGGACCGAATCCGAACGGTCCCGGCGGGTGGTTCGACGTAAAGGTGCGGCCGGAGCGTCTCGACCACTACCGATCGCTCGGTGAGGAGTACGACGGACCGGTCGCCTACGACGATCTCTACCGCGACGACGACGGCGCGCCGATCGAAGGCCATCTCACGATCGCGTCGTTCGCGTGGTGGACCCGCCAGTTCGAGGCCGCCGGCTTCGTGCGCGACGGCGCGGTCGAGCGACGCATCCATCCGCATCTCGCGCGTCTCGGGCTCACGAAGTATTGGAACCTCTACGTGTTCGGGGTCGCCGGTACATCCTCCCCGGACTACGAGCAGCGCTCGGCTTCGGAGATCGCCGATGTCGAGAAGCGATTCGGCTTCGATCAACGGGTCGCCGACCCCGAAGATCTCGCTCGGGTGCAGGCGGCACTCGGTTCCGCGACATCGGGAACATGAACCGGGTCGGCCGGTTGCTTCCGCGGCCCGCGCAGGACGCGCTCCACGTGTGGCGGGTGCGCGCGCGTGATCGACTGCTGTTCGGTGGCGACTGGGACATCCGCAACGCGATGCCCGAGCGATTCGTCCGTTCCGCGTTCCAGATCATCTTGCGCCGCGATCCCGACCCGCACGGGCTGCGGAATTACGTGACGGTCCTCGAGGAGCAGAAGCTGACCACTGACGGCGTGCTCGACGAGCTCCTCACTTCGATGGAGCTGCGCGTCGGCGTCCCCTACCAGAACATCCTGCGATCACTGCACCAGTCGCGGTGCGACTTCGTACGCATGCTGCCGCGCGCGCGGCGGATCCTCGACCTCGGGGGAACCGACCAGTCGGGCGATGCGGGCGCGCTCGTCTCGATGGGCTACCCGTACCGCTTCGAGCTCCTCACGATCGTCGACCTGCCCGGTGGCGAACGTCACGAGCTGTACGGCTATCTCGCGTCGTCGGAGACCGTGGAGTCGCGGTGCGGTCCGGTGCAATACCGGTATCACTCGATGGTCGACCTCTCGCCGTATCCCGACGCTTCCTTCGAGCTCGTATTCAGCGGACAGACCATCGAGCACATCACCGAGGACGAGGCCAAGAAGATGCTCGCCGAGATCCGGCGCGTGCTCGTGCCCGGCGGCTGGTTCTGTCTCGATACGCCCAACCGGCGCGTCACTGCGCTGCAGCTGGGCCCCGACGTGCTCACCAACCCCGATCACAAGCTGGAGTACACGCACGAGCACCTCTCGCGGTTGTTGCACGACGCGGGATTCGACGTCGTCGATGCGTTCGGGCTCAGTCTCGCCGACGAGTCGCTTGCTCGCGGCGACTTCGACCAGGCAGAGGTCGCGGACAAGCACGGCGTGTACGCGGAGATCGCCGACTGCTACTTCCTGGCGTACATGTGCCGCACGCCCGCGCCCTGACCCGTTATATCTGCAAGCCGTCGGCTACGCGGGCGTGACGCGTCGAGATCGCTTGACGACGAGCCCGAACGAGGTGTGCGTGAAACCGAGCGTCTGGGTTCGGATGTGCGTGTTCGTGAAGGGCGGCACGTCGACGTGAAGATCCTCCGGTTCGCCACCGACCCGGAAGGTGATTCGCATCTGATGGCCCCGCTTGCGCATCGCGTATACCAATTCCTCGAGCTGTGGGCGTTGGTACAGAACCGTCAGCCCGTCGGACAACGTCGCGCCGTTCGGGTCGACGTTGTACTCCGTGGTGTGAACGCCGATTCCGCCGGGTTTCAGGCACGAGAGCTGGCGCTCGAGGAACTCCATTCCGGCATCGAGCGAGCCGAGATGCTCCATCGCGCACGACGACCACGCGAAGTCGAACGACCGGAGATCGTCGGGTATGTCGCGCATGTCGACCGGACGAAATGAAGCCCGTTCCCTGAACGCGTCTGCGTCACAAAGTCCACTGGCGTTGAGATCGGCCAACTGCTCGGCGTGTTCGCCCGACGCGCGCCACTCCTCGGCGCGAGGGGCGTTCGCGGGCAGGTCCGTTGCCAAGATGTCGACCGTTTTGCCCGCGGCGTACGCCGCGATGGGTTCGTTCCCGACCCCGAAGCCGAGACCCCGCCGTCCGGGTCGCAACATTCCGTGGTTTTCGAGGACCTGCAGGATGTACACCCACTCCCACGTCTTGCGGTGGTGAAGCGGGCGTATGCCGAGCCGGTCGCACCACTGGCGGTATTCGCTCGAGCGGATCTGGTCGAAGGTGCAGGGCTGGGAGATCGCGTTGCGAAGTCGCGCCGGGCGACGGTACGAAACCCCTCGTGCCGATCGACCGACACGGTGCGCAACTCGCCGTGGCAACGTGAGCAGCGACACGGGAACACGCTATACGGCGAGTGCCGCGATCAGTCCGGTGTGGCGAGCCGGTGCATACCCACCCGTTGAACGAAGCCGGCGTATCGATCGATCACGTCGTCCCAGGTGTAGTAGTGGCCGACATAGGTTTTCCCCGCGCGGCCGAGCGCGGCGCGCAGCGCGGGCGAGCCGTTCAGGCGATCGAGCTCGACCTCGAGCTCGGCATAGCCGGCGAAGGCGACGGCTCCACCGGAGCGCCGGGCGTGGTCGACCGTCACCGCGCAGCGACTGTTGACGAGCGCGGGGGTCCCGACCGACCAGGCCTCCATCAAGACGATCGAGAACGACTCGAAGGCGCTGGGCGACACCAGCGCCTGCGCGCCGCGCAGCAGCCCCCACTTCACCGCGTCGCTGACCGCGCCCACGGTTGTGATGTCGCGGTGCAGGGGCGGCGGATTGACCACCGGCCCGGCGAAGATCAGCTGCAGTGGTCCGGCGCGGCGGCGCTTGTAGTTCGCGAAGCACTCCGCGAGCAGCCGCGCGCCCTTCCCGTCGTCGACCCGTCCCAGGCACAGGAGGTACGGACGGTCGTCGAGGCCGAGCTCGCGGCGGGCCGCGGCCGCGCTTCCTTCGCCGGCGTCGACGCCGAGCCCGACGACGACCGCGGGCTTCGACGCCACTGCGAAGCGCTGCTCGACCAGATGACGCTCGGGATCGCTCCAGTACGCGAGCCCGGCCGCCGCGCCGAACACCGAGCGGTAGATCGGTAAGCGGAGCATCGGCTCGTCGTGCGCGGCCGGGTGGAGGATCGCGCGATCCGCGACCCGGGGGAGGGCCGCGACCGTCGGGTGGTAGAGGAAGGGATGGAACGCGATCGCGTCGGCGTCGCACTGCGCGATCGCCTCGATCAGCCCGGGCGCGACCGGACCCTGCTTTTCGATCCACTCCCGCTGCTGTGCGTCGGTCACCCTGCGACCACGGCGTACGACGAGGTCGGTGCTCGCGTCGAAGTCGGCGGCCCGGTGGCGCTCGACCCCGAAGCGATGCACGCGCACACCGCCCACCTCGCTGGCGCCTGCCGGGTAGTGATCGGCCCACGTGGTCGCATCGAGCGCACAGGTGGTGAGCACGACGACGTCGAAGTCGGGGCGGGTCGCGAGTCGCGTCGCGAGCAGACGCGCGGCCGTCTCGGCTCCGCCGGGTATCTCGTCGCCGTAGCGCGGTGTGACGACGGCGAGCTTCATCGTGCGTTCCTCATGACGAGGGCAGACGAGCCGCCGACGTCACGGCTTCGACGAAGGCAGGCCCGGTGCGTGACACGTCGAACTCGCGGACCCGGCGGGCGCCGGCGGCGACCAGCTGGCGGCGCAGAGCCGCGTCGCGGGCGACCCGATCCACTGCCGCCGCGATCGTGCACGGGTCCTTCACGTCGAGGAGCAGTCCGGCTTCGCCCAATGTCTCCGGCACCGCGGCCGCTCCGAATGCGACGATCGGAACGCCGTGGTGCATGGCCTCGAGCAGCGGCACGCAGAACCCTTCGTGCTCACTGCATACGACGAACACGTCGGCGGCGCGGTAGTACGCGGCGAGCTCGGCGGGCGAGACCGCGCCGGGGAGCGTCACCGCGTCGTCGAGGCCGAGGGCATGGATGAAGCGCCGGAGGGTGTGCGCGTATCCGTCTTCGCGCCCGCCGCCGACGAGGTGCAGGCGCGCGTCGGCGTCGTGGAACCGCCGGTACGCGGCGAACGCCTTCACGATGTCGTGCTGGGCCTTGTTCGGCGCGAGCCGCCCGACGAACAGCCAGGTGATGGCGCCGGCCCGCTCCGCTCGGCTGGCGATCTCGGGAGCCTCGACGTCGAGGCTCCCGAGATCGACCAGGACGGGAACGACCGTGGTGCGGGTGAAACCGGCCTCGATCAGGTCGTGCTCGTTGTAGCTCGAGACCGCGACGCCGAGTCGCGCCCGGGTGGCGAGCTCGCGGAGCTGCCCCCGACCCCAGGCGACGCCGTGCGCGGCCACGGGCTGCCAGCCCGCGATGTACCGCATCGGCGTCAGATTGTGGTGGTTGACCACGATCGGCTCGTCGCGCTCGAGCACCGTGTCGGCGACAACGGAGCCGATCGCCATCTGGTACACGATGACGTCGGCGCGACCACGCGCATCACGCGGCGATTGCGCGCCGCGGTCGGCCCACGCCGGATCGATCTCTCCGGCGAAGATCTCGGACGTGTGACCCGCCGCGCGCAACACGCCGCGCGCGGCGAGAGTGTGCGCGCCGACCGCGCCGGGCTCGAGGGTCGGGACGAACTGATGGACGATCATGACGCCGAGTGGGTCGATCTCATGACGCGCACCCGACGACGGACTCGATGGCATCGAGCAGCTTGCGGCGCGACTTCGCGATGTCGAAGTCGGCCAGTCGCGCGAGACCGGCATCGATCAGTTGCCCCCGCAGGTCGTCGTCGGTGACGACGCGATGCACGGCCGTCGCCACCGTGTACGCATCTTTCTCGTCGAGCAGCAGCCCGGCGTCGCCGAGGGTCTCGGGTACGGCGGTGGCCGAGTAGGCGACGATCGGGACGCGATGGTGCATGGCCTCGAGCAGGGGCACGCAGAACCCCTCGTGCTCGCTCGCGATGACATAGACGTCGGCGGATTGGTAGAACGCGCTCAGCGCGCCGGCGCTGACGGGTCCGGCGATCTCGACCGCGTCACCGAGGCCGAGCGCCTCGACGAAGTCGGAGAGCGCGGTCTCGTACCGATGCGACGACGACCCACCGACCAGATGGAGACGCGCGGGCTCGTCGTAGAGACGCCGGTACGCCGCGAACGCCTTGACCAGGTCGTGTTGTGCTTTGTTCGGCGCGAGCCGCCCGACGAACAGCCAGTCGACCCCGCCTCGGGTCTTCGCGTCCGACAGGCGGCCGAGTGTCGCGGGATCGGGCGGCGCCGCGTCGAACGCGGTGATGTCCAACAGGATGGGGACGACCGAGGTTCGCGCGTAACCGAGATCGGTCAGCTCCTGCGCGTTGAACGCGGAATCGGCGATGCCCAGCTCGGCGCGGGTTTCGAGCTCGGCCAGCTGTCGTCGTCCCTTCATGAGCGCGCCGGCGGTCGCCGGCTCCCACCGCGAGAAGAACGGTGCCGGCGTGATGTTGTGATAATCGACGATCAGCGGCTCGTCGCGGGCGGCGACGAAGTCGGCCACCGGTGAGCCGACCGAGGAGTGGTAGAGCAGCCAGGTCGGCGCGCCGCGGCCGTCAGCCGCGAACGACGCGAACGGGCGGGCAAGACGCTTGTATTCGTCCTTGGCCTCGTACGAGTAGATGTCGGAGCGGTAGCCGGCGCCGCGCAGGGCCTCCTGCACCGCGAGGTAATGCCTGCCGACCGCGTCACGCGGGGCGAGCGTCGGCACGAATTGATGGACGGAGGTCATTCGTCGGCGCGGATCGCGGTGACGACGTAGGCGTCGGCGCCCGCGGCATGGACCTGTATTTCGACGAATCCTTGTTCGGGGAGGACCGCGTTCCAGGTGTCGGGGTGCAGCGGATGCCCGGCGACCAGGTCGGCCTCGGCGGCGGTGGCGTCGCGCCCCCATGCGTGCCGCTGCAGACTGCAGACGACGAGCCGACCACCCGGTGCGAGCTTGGCGGCAGCCGCGTCGACGAGCAGCAAGAGCTCGCCCAGCGCGGCCCGCTCGACGATCCCCCGCAGCACCAACCCGCCCAGGGCGGCGGCGCCGACGGCGTGGAGATGCGCGGCGCCGTCGTCGATGCGGACCTCCAGCCCGCGCGCGAGCGCCGCGTCGGCGACCGAGGCGCGAGGCTCGACGCCGTAGGCGTCGAGGCCGGCGCTCACGAGCGAGTCGAGCAAGACGCCGTCGCCGCATTCGACCAGGGCGATCCGGCCGGTGCAGCCGTGCAACGCGTCCGTCACCGGCGCCTGCCAGACGCCGTCGTCGCGCCGGGCCGGGATCCGGGCGCCGACGCCGCGCGCGCGGGCGATGTCGCCGGTGACGTGTTCGAGGTCGACGACGCGCCCGCCGAGCAACCGCAGCGCGGTGTTGATCGCGGTTGCCAGGGCGCTGATCTGCTGTGCGAGCCAGACGTGGTACCACCCGAGCAGCTTGGACATGATGCGCTTGACGGCGCCGAGGATCGGACTCCGGGACGCGACCGGGATCACCGGATCGACGATCACGAGGTCTTCGGCGCGCTCGAGCGCGGCGTCGAAGTCGTTGCTCACCTCGGGGGGGGCGAACCGATCGAACAGCCGGTCGAGCTCGCGTTCGAAGCCCGGCGGGTACTCGCCCGCGGCCCGGCGCGCCCGGACCTCCGCCTCGATCTCGGCGGCAAGCTTGTGGATGTCGACGTGGTCGTTGGTCAAGACCGAACCTTTCGAATGCGGGACAGTATTGCCCGCAGATCCGCTTCCCCGAGAGACATCGGGTCCGGTGCGGGAGCGAGAACGCCTCTGATCGGGCCTCCGAAGGCCGGCGCCGTCAAGCGCGTTCGTCGCGCTGCCGATACCACGGGGTGCACCTGCGAAGAGAGGGTCGGGGTCATCCTGTGCGTACACGCGTTCTTCCTGTCCTCCTGACTGTCGCGGTCGTCGTGCCGGTTGCCGCCCTCACGGCGGTGCCCGCCCGCGCGTCGACGGTGTCGACGAACGCCTCGTGGACCGACAACTCGAGCGGATGGGACCGCAGCTCGTCGCCCACGATCGCCGACGTCAACGGTGACGGCCGGCGCGAGATCGTCATCGGACACGAGGACGGCCTGCTGCACGTGATCGACGGCGCCACCGGTCGTGACCTACCGGGATGGCCGCAGCAGACGGGAACGGCGATCGACAGCACGCCGGCCGTCGGCGATCTGTCCAACAACGGCCAGCAGGAGATCGTCGTCGGTCTGGGCTCCACGTGGGTCGCCAACCAGCAGGGCGGCGTCGCGGTGTACAACCCGAACGGCGCGTTGCACTGCGTGTTCAGGACGCGCGACTACTTCAACATCTGGAACGGCGATCCCCACCCCGACGGGTACGCGGACGGCGTGTACTCGTCTCCGGCGATCGGCGACATCAACGGTGACGGCCTGCCCGACATCGTCTTCGGCGGGTTCGACCTGCACGTCCATGCGATCGACCGCAACTGTCACGAGATCATGAGCGACAACGTGGAGGACACCGTCTGGTCGTCTCCCGCGCTCTACGACGTCAACGGTGACGGTCGGCTCGACATCCTGATCGGCGGCGACCAAACCGCCGGCGGTGCGATCAACTGGTCGGGCGGCGAGTTCCGCGCGATCGAGTACACGAGCGGGGATTCGGTCGGCTGCTCGCATTGCCACGAGATCTGGAAGCACCAGCTCAACGACACCATGTGGTCGAGCCCGGCCGTCGGCGACATCGACGGCGACGGGCGTCCCGAGGTGGTCGTCGGTGGTGGCAACTTCTACAACCGCTCCGATGGTCGCAAGGTCTTCGCCTGGCACGTCGACGACGGTTCGAGCGTTCCCGGTTGGCCGGTCTCGACGGCCGGTTCCACCATGCCGTCTCCCGCGCTCGGCGATCTCGACGGCAACGGGATCCCCGAGGTCGTCGCCTCGAGCGCCGACGGATGGGTACGCGCCTTCAACGCGAACGGCTCGCTTCGGTGGGCGACGCATCTGTGGGCATTCAGCCCGAGCCAGGCGGGGGGACCCGTCGCCTCGCCGATCATCGCCGATCTGAACGGTGACGGTCACAACGATGTCGGCGCGGGCAACAACTACGCCTACTTCGTGCTGAACGGTGCCAACGGCGCGATCATGAGTGCTCTCGACGGCTCCGAGTCGCACGAGAGTGCGGCTGCGGTCGGCGACTTCGGCTCGGCCGGGTGGCGCCTCGTCGTCGCCGGCTTCGACACGCCGCACCACACGAGCCGGTTGCAGTCCTTCTCGATGCCGCCACCGCGTACTACGGCCCCGTGGCCGATGTTCCGGCGCGATCCGCTTCACCACGCCGGTCCGGTCGCGCTCCACCTGCTGCCGCCGGGCGTGTGCCGGGCCCCCCTGTATCCGCCCGGCCACCCGGTCGCGGCTTCGTCGAAGGGCTACTGGGTCGCGGGCGCCGACGGCGGCATCTACGCGCTGAAGGGCGCGCCGTTCTACGGCAGCGCATTCGGCCGCGTGCACGGCTCGGCGGTCGGAATGGCCCCGACGCTCTCCGGGAACGGCTACTACGTCCTCGACAGCGGTGGCGGAATCTTCGCGTTCGGTGACGCCCGCTCGCTCGGTTCGATGGCCGGTTACCGGCTCAACGCGCCGATCATCGCGCTCGCGCCCACCCCGTCCGGTCGTGGCTACTGGTTGCTCGGTTCGGACGGTGGCGTGTTCAGCTTCGGCGACGCGCGTTTCTACGGCTCGATGGGCGGCATCCGCCTGAACAAGCCGGTCATCTCGATGGCCGCGACGCGGACCGGGCACGGCTACTGGTTGCTCGCGTCGGACGGTGGCGTGTTCAGCTTCGGCGACGCGCGGTTCCACGGATCGACCGGAAGCTTCCGCCTGAACTCGCCCGTGATCTCGATGGCGACGGCACCGTCCGGCGGTGGCTACTGGCTGGTCGCCGGCGACGGCGGCATCTTCAGCTTCGGCGTTCCGTTCTACGGAAGCCTCCCGGGCCTCGGACTCTGCCAACCCGTGCAGGGCACGCAGATCCGGCCGTCGCTGACGGGTCACGGCTACTTCGTGCTCGCGGCAAACGGTCAGGTCTTCGGGTTCGGTGACGCCCTCGCGGGGGCTTCCGCACCGGGTCTCGGCGCTTGGAACTTCGCGGTCGACCTCGCCGTGCGTCCTTGACCGGTTTGGCTTGACCTGTTTGGCTTGAGCTGATTGGCCTGAGCGGTCGAACCCCGAGGCGCGTCCCAAGGTACATTCGGCGGCGTGGCCGACGAGCAGCCCCCGTACTCGCCCGACCGGAAACCGCCTGATCTCGAGCGCCTGCTCGCGACGCTGCGCGATCGAGTCGAACAACGCCGGATCGACGGCGTGTACCCGCCCGGTCTCGAAGCCGAGCTGGACGGACACTTCGAGCGCTTGACCGGCGATCGCCCGCCGACGCCCTCGTTCCTGCTCGCCGAGCTCGAACAAGCGCTCGACCAGCTCGTCAACTTCGAATATCGCCGTGACGTCATCAGCGACACGAGTCGCCTCCCGGGCGGCGCGACATTGCATCGGGCGATCGCGAAGGGCGTCGGCCGTCAGATCCAGGGCGTGCTCGAACAGACGCAGGACCAGTCGCGCCGCGTCGTGCGCGCGATCGCGCTGATGGCGCGGGCGACGAACATGCTCTCCGACGCGTACGACACACGCGTGCTCCAGCAGCTCGACGACCTACAGCTCGAGCTCGCAACGGAGCAGGAGCACGTGCAGCAGCTCCTCGCCCGGGTCTCGGAGGTCGCGGCGCACGTCCCGGGAGCCGGCCTCGACCTGTGGTACGAGATGGATGCGTTCAATGCGCACTTCCGGGGGGAGGCCGACGACATCGCCGGGCGCTACCGCGACCTCGCGGCGCGCCTGGTCGGGTGTGATCCCGTCCTCGACGTCGGATTCGGGCGGGGCGAGTTCCTCGAGTTGCTGCGCGACCTCGATGTCGACGCGCGGGGCATCGAAACCGAACCGCGCCTCGTCGAGTGGGCACGGTCGCGAGGTCTGCAGGCGGATGTCGGTCGAGCGGTGGAGTACCTGAGCGAGCTCGAGGAAGCGAGCCTGGGCGGTCTGGTGATGATCCAGGTCGTGGAACATCTCTCGCCCCAGCACCTCATCGACGTCGTTCGGCTGGCCGGAGAGAAGGTGCGGCCCGGCGGCCGCGTCGTCATCGAGACCGTCAACCCGATGTCGCTGTACACGTTCGCACACGCGTTCTGGGTCGATCCCGATCATGTTCGGCCGGTACACCCGAACTTTCTCGGCTTCCTCTTCGGCGAGGCCGGGTTCGCGTCGGTCGAACGGCTCGACCGCTCACTCGTGCCCGCCGACGAGAGCCTCGAGCTGATACCCGGCGACGACGAGCTCTCGAAGCGTCTGAACGCGAACTTCGATCGCATCAACGCGTTGTTGTTCGGCCCGCAGGACTACGCCATCGTCGCGACGCGGTGAGCGTTCCGCCGTGAGCGAACCGGCAGGAGTCGGCATCCATCAGGTGTTGGTCGCAGCATCACCGGGCGACGCGATCACGAACATGGCGCTCGGTACGCGTCGTCTCCTGCGTCGCATCGGTCCGTCGGAGATCTACGCGCGGCACATCGCGCCCTCGCTCCTGGACGACGTGTTGCCGCTGACGACCTACCGGCCGCGTCATGCGCGGAACCTTCTGTTGTTCCACGCGTCGATCGGGCAAACCGACGTGCACGAGTTCCTGACCGCTCGGGACGAGCACCTCGTGCTCGTCTACCACAACATCACGCCCGGTCATTACTTCGAACCGTACGATCCCGCGTTTGCCGAATTGCTCGAGCTCGGACGCCGGGAAGTCCAGCGTCTGCGCCCGCGCGTCGTGTGCGCGATCGCTGCTTCCCACTACAACGCGCGCGAACTCGAACAGATGGGTTACTCGGACGTTCGGGTCGTGCCACCGATCGTCGACCTTCGCCACCTCTCTGCAGTCGAACCACGGGAATCGACGGTACGCCACATGCAACACCTCGCGGCGTCCGGGGCACCGATCATGCTGTGTGTCGGCCAGCTCATGCCGCACAAGCGTCCCGACTTCCTCGTACAGATGATGCACGTCGCGGAGACCTACCTCGGCATGCGCGGATACCTGCTGCTCGTCGGGCATCAGCGCCTCGAACGCTACGCGCGTGCGATCCGAGAACAGGTGCAGGAGCTCAACCTCGCGAGTGTTCACGTCGTCGGGCCGGTCGACGAGCCCGACCTGGCCGCGATGTTCCGGTCGGCCGACGCGCTCGTGACCGCGAGCGAGCACGAAGGGTTCTGCCTCCCGCTCCTCGAGGCGATGACGTTCGACACGCCGATCGTGGCCCGCGCGTGCGCCGCGATCCCCGAGACCGTCGGTGACGCGGCCTTGCTCCTACCGCCGGATCAGGGCCCGGCGTTCTTCGCCGAGGCCGTTACCGAGATGTTGTCCAACGAGCCGTTGCAGCAAGACCTGATCGCGGCGGGGAGGCGCCGGCTGGTCGAGGTCGAGCGCCGGCCACCGGATGCCGCGGTCGTCGAGGCCCTGCTGGAGGTCGTCTGATGCGTCTGCTCTACGTCGTGCAGCGCTACGGCGAGACGATCGCGGGTGGCGCCGAGCAACACTGCCGCGAGATGGCCGAGCGGATGGCCCGACGCGGTCATCACGTGGAGGTGGCGACCACCTGCGCGCAGTCGTACGTCGACTGGGCCGACGCGTACGAGCCGGGTCGATCCACGATCGGCGGCGTGGTCGTGCATCGGTTCCGCGTCGCGGCGGCGCGCGACAACACGCGGTTCGACGAGCTGAATCGGCGGATGGTGAGCGGGCGGGGCTCGCGCCCCTTGTTCCTCCAGCGCGAATGGATGCGACTGCAGGGTCCCTGGTCGCCCGACCTGGTTACGTGGCTCGAGCGAGACGCCATGCGCTTCGATTGCGTGATCTGCTTCACCTACCTTTACTGGACCACCTGGGCCGCGCTCGACGCGTTGCGTGGCCGCGTTCCGTTGGTGCTGCATCCGACCGTGCACGACGAACCACCCTTGCGCCTCTCATTGTTCGATGCGGTGTTCCACGCTCCCGACGCGTTCGCGCTTTCCACCCCCGAGGAGATCGACCTCATCCGTGCGCGCTTCCACCTCGATCCGCCCGGTGACGTGATCGGCATCGGCGTCGAGGTCGGAGCCGCCGAACCGGCGCGGTTCCGCGCGGCCTATGCCCTGGGCGATGTGCCGTACCTGCTGTACGTCGGCCGGATCGACGAGGGCAAGGGCGCGCTGGCTCTGGTCGATTTCTTCGTTGCCTACAAGGATCGTCACCCGACCGACGATCTCGTGCTCGTGTTGGTCGGTGACGCGTTGCTCCAACTCCCCGAACGCGACGACATCGTCGTGACCGGCTTCGTCGACATCCAGACGCGCGACGACGCGCTTTGCGGCGCGCTCGCCCTCGCCCAGCCCTCGTTCTTCGAGAGCTTCTCGATGATCTTGACCGAGGCCTTCGCGTTCGCCCGTCCGGCGCTCGTGCAAGGGAGGTGCGAGGTGCTCGCCGGGCACGCTCGGCGCAGCAATGCCGCGATCCCGTACGACAGCTTCGCCGAATTCGAGTGCGCGCTCGAGATGTTCCGCGACGACCCCGCGCTGGCCGATGCCATGGGTGCAGCCGGACGCGCGTACGTCGAGCGGGAATACACGTGGGACGCCGTGCTCGATCGCTACGAAACACTGCTGGAACGCAACGCGCGGGTCGGACCGTCGGTGATGGGTGCGCGGTAGCTGCCGCTGCGGCTACAGCGTCTCGCCCCGAAATCCGATGCCGCGCAAACGCCCCCGAGTGTCGAGGACGAGCCGGGCGTGCTCGGCGATGTCGTCGTAGGGCAGGTCGGGATGGTCGACGCAGAGCAGGACGAGGTCCGCCGCCGCGATCTCTTCGACCGTGCACTCGACGCGCGGAGTCGGGGGACCGAGGCGGGCGTCGGCCGGGACGTGGGCATCGTGCGCGCGCACATCGGCTCCGAGTGCGATGAGTTGCTCGGCGATGGTCATCGCCGGCGACTCTCGCCAATCGCTCGTGCCGGGCTTGTATGCGAGGCCGAGCAGGAGGATGCGCGAGCCGTTGACCGCGCGCCGTTCCTTGTTGAGCATCGAGATGACGCGGCTGACGACGTAATCGGGCATGCCGCGGTTGACCTCGTTCGCGAGCTCGACGAAGCGGAAACGGTGGCCGAGCTGCCGTTCGACCCGCCACGCGAGATACGAGGGGTCGATCGGGAGGCAGTGACCGCCCGCCCCCGGACCCGGGGTGAACCGCATGAAACCGAAGGGCTTGGTTGCGGCCGCGTCGATCGCCGACCAGATGTCGACGCCGAGGTCGCGCGCGAACATCGCGAGCTCGTTGACGAGCGCGATGTTCACGTGGCGGAAGGTGTTCTCGAGCAACTTGGTGAGTTCGGCCTCGCCGGTGGACGCCACCGGCACGATCTTGTCGACGACGCTCCCGTAGAACGCCTCGACCGCCGAGAGCGAGTTCGGCCCGATTCCGGAGACGACCTTCGCAGTGCTCGCGAACGTCCAGGCCGTGTTGCCCGGATCGATCCGCTCGGGCGAGTAACCGAGGAAGAAGTCCTTCTCGACCTGGAGACCGCCGGCTTCGAGTATCGGCTTCAGGAGCTCCTCGGTCGTTCCGGGGTATGTGGTCGACTCGAGCACGACGAGCGCGCCGGGCGAGAGGAAGTGGGCGAGATCGCGGCCGGCCGACTCGATGAAGGAAAGGTCGGGCGTGCCTTCGTTCAGCGGGGTCTGCACGGTGATGACGGCGACGTCGAACCCGCGCAGATCGTCGGCGTCGCACGACGGCAGGTAACCGGCGCCGAGCGCCGCGGCGAGCTGAGCGTCGGCGACGTCCTCGACGTAGGAGCGGCCGGCCCGCAGCTCTTCGATGCGCGCCGGAGTGATGTCGTAGCCGACGACCGGGAACGCGACCTCCGCGGCGCGCAGTGCCAACGGGAGTCCGACGTAACCCTGCCCGACCACGACGACCTTTGCCTGTCGGTCCTCGATGCGCGACCGCAGCCGGCGCAGCTCCGGAGTCGTCATGACCGTCCGGTTTGCGTCTCCGTGGCGACCGGAACCTCGTCGCGGTCGCGCGACAGGCGCACCATGAGGTCGGCGAGCAGGCCGATTGCGAAGATCTGGAAGGCCGCGAACAGAATGAGCAACGTGTTCGTCGTGACGCGGAAGTCGTAACGGGAGATGTCGTACACGAGCTTGCCGAGCCCGAACGCCAACAGCGCGAACCCGGTCGGAAGGAAGAGACGCAGCGGGTTGTACGACAGCACCATCCGGACGACCTGGACGCCATAGCGGCGCGTGTCCTTCACGGGATGGAACTTCGATTGACCGGCCCGCTTGCCGTATTCGATGGGGATGTACTTCACCGAGTATCCGCCCGAGAGAAAGGTCATCGTCATCGTGGTCACGCACGAGAAGCCGGGGGGGAGGTGGCGAAGGTACTGGCGCGCCACATCCGTTCGGAACGCGCGGAACCCGGAATTGAGGTCGGGGATCTTCGTCTTCGTGAGGAAGCTCGCGAGCCGGCGGATCAACCACTTGGCCGGAACTCGCAGGCTCTTCATGGTGCCCTGCTCCGACGTGCGCGCGCCGACGACCTGGTCGTAGCCGTCGAGCTCCTTCACGAGCTGCGGGATCGTGTCGTTGGGGTACGTCATGTCGACGTCGGTCCAAACGGTTACCCGACCGCGCGCCGCGGCGGTGCCGGCTTTGCGCGCGGATCCCGAGCCGCGGTTCTGCAAGAAGCGGATGACGCGCAATCCGCCGATCGCCTCGGCGGCCTCGCCCGAACCATCCGACGATCCGTCGTCGACGACGATAATCTCGTAGCTGTATTCCGACGCGTCCATCGCCGTGCGTATGCGGTCCACTTCCTGCTTGAGGTGCTCGACCTCGTTGTAAACGGGCAGGATGATGGTCACGTCGACTTCGGCGGTGGCGCCGGGAGCGACGAATGACGCGGGCTCGGTCATGGACGATCAGCCTACGCGACGGTTTCGCCGAGGACGGGTTGCGCACACGCGGGAAGGCCGGCCGATGACTCAGGGGGCCGTCCAGCGCACGGCCGGCGGAGTCGATGAAGGGGTCATCGCGTCGGAGATCGGTCCCCCGGGCTGGTTGCGATTCCTCGCGCTCGCGGCGGCGGCGGGCGTCCTGAGTTTCGGCTCGGCCGGGTTGGTCCTGGCAGTGAACGGTTGGTACCGGCCCGCCCTCGCCTTCCCGCTCGGTGCCGTCGGCTGGGTCGTGGTGCTCGTTCTGGCGCGGCCGGTGCTCCGGTCGAAGACTCGTGCGACACGTGCCGCCCACGTGTACGCGGCCGTAGGGGTCGCGGCGATTCTCGCGATCACGGCCTGGAACGCCGCGCACGCGTCGCAGCACGTACTGGTAAATCGCGACGGCGGCTCGTACGCGAACACCGCCCGCTGGATCGCGCGCGATGGTTCGCTCGTCGTGAAACCGCAAGTCGGTGCGTTCAAGAACGCGCCGGGGATCGGATTCGATTCGTTTGCCGTCTACGCAATGCCCGGCGGGACGCTGCAGTTCCAATTCGCGCACCTGCTCCCGGTCGTCATGGCGGAGGCGTTCGCCATCCGGGGCGACGCCGGGCTTTTCCACGCCCCGGAGGTGCTCGGCGGGATCGCGTTGCTCGCGTTCTACGTGCTCGCCTGGCGACTCTTTCGCCGTCCGCTCTTCGCGCTCGCGGCGATGCTCGCACTCGCGTTCCTCATTCCGCAGATCTCGTTCTCGCGCGACTCCTACTCCGAGATCCCGTCGCAGATCCTGCTGTTCACCGCGCTCTGGCTGCTCGTCACACCGCGTCTGCTGCCGCGATGGCGGGTTGCGCTCACGAGTGGTCTGTTCCTCGGCGCGCTCGAAGCGACGCGGATCGACGGGATCGTGTTCCTCATCGGCGTCCCCGTCTTGCTGGTCGTCGCGTGGCTACGGGCCGATCGCGATCGGCGTCGACGCGACGTGCTGCCGGCGGCCGGCGCGTTCGTGGCGGGGCTCGTGCCCGGCATGACGCTCGGATTGATCGACCTCACGCGTCACAGCGGAAAGTACTACCAGGACCTCTCGCACAACGTGAAGCTGCTGGCCCTCGTCGCCACCGCGTCCGCGATCGCGAGCGTGGTCGTGGCGGCGTGCTGGCCGATGGCGGTGAAGGTGTTGCGCAGATTGCCGTGGCCGACCCTCGCGACGATCGCAGCGGTGCTGCTCGGCATCGGGGGGTTCTTCGCGTGGGTAGTGCGTCCCCGCATCCAACACCTGCACGGCAACCCGATCGGGCTCGTCGCGGGGCTCCAAGCCGTGGAGCACCAAGCCGTCGATCCGACGCGCACCTACTTCGAGCGTTCGCTCACCTGGATGGGCTGGTACCTCGGGCCGCTCACGCTCGCGGTGGCGATCGTCGCCGCGGCGTTTCTCGTGCGGGAGCTGCTCTTGGGGCGCACGACCCGGGTCATCGGTGTCCTCGTGGTGCTCGCGCCCGGCAGCGTGCTCTATCTCTACAAGGCCGACGCGGTGCCCGATCACGTGTGGGTCACTCGTCGATTCCTCGTGAGCGCGCTCCCACTCCTTCTGCTGCTCGCGCTCGGCGCCGCCGCCGTCTGTGCGGGCATGCGGACGGCGCGTCGATTCGGCGCCGCGATCCGCGTGGGCGCGGTCGCCTTTGCGGTCCTCGCCGTCGCGTATCCGATGTACACGGTGTTCGGCGTGCGTTCCATGAGCGAGGAGCGCGGCTTCCTCGCCGTGGTCCACGACACGTGCGCCGACCTCGGTTCTCGTGCGGCGGTGGTCGTCCTCGAGCGCGACGAGAACGATCTCTTCGACGACTGGGTGCCGCAGTCGCTGCGGAGTTGGTGTGGTGCCGACGTTGCCGTGACGCGCGGTCCCGCGCGCGCCTCCGTGCTGCAGGGTCTGGCCAACTCGTGGAACGCGCAAGGACGACGATTCTTCGTGGTCGCGGTGTCGGCCGAGACCGTGCACAAGGTGCTGCCAGAGGCCGCCGTCGTCGCGACGCGCGAGGCCGTGAACCCCAGGTTCCTGCAACAGACACTGACACACCGGCCGGATGCCTACGAGCGGCAAGCGTTCTCCATGGTGGTGGCGCGCGTTCCGGCGGGTTAGTCCGGCGCGCCGCGCTGGTACGCGAGGATCATTGCGCGATGTCGAGCGATTGCACCCGGTGAGCCGCTTGCAGACGGTCAACGAAGAGGCCGAGTCGGAATCGGAGCCTGCGCCTTCCCCGGACCTGCTGCCGTCGTGGCTCGTCACCGCGCTCGCCGCGGCGCTCGTGTGGTGTGCGACGGCCGGCGCCGTGGGCATCGCACTGCTCCTCGCGGGTTGGTACGAGGCCGGCGTGGTCGGCGGCGCCGCGACGCTCGCGGCCCTGGCGGCCGCGGTCGCGACCTCGCGAGGTCTCGGGCCGCGCCCGCACGCTGATCGCCGCGCCGCGCTCGCCGCCCTCGCGCTCGGTGTCGTGTTCTTTGCCGGCGCGAGCGTATTCCACTCGCAGCACCTCTTGCTCGACCGCGATCCCGCGGTGTACATCGCTACTGGCCGTTCGATCGCCCGAACGCACGAGTTGAGACCGAAGACACATGTCGGCGCCTTCGCATCCCCGATCTTCGGCGATCCGAATACGCGCTACGACCCGAATTTCTTTCCGATGCTTCCGGTCCTGCTCGCGTTGGGATGGTCGATCGGCGGCGACCTCGGACTCTTGCTCGTAGGGCCGGCGCTCGGTGCTCTGGGACTGCTCGCGTGTTACGCGCTCGCGTCGCGCGTCCTCGGTCCGCGTGCGGGGCTGCTCGTACCGGTCGTCCTGATGATCGCGCCGCTGCAACTCTGGTTCGCTCGCGACGCCTATTCCGAGGTCCTGGTGCAAGTCGTCGCGCTCGGCGGGTTGTGGTTGTATCTCGAAGCGCGTGCGCGTGCCCGATGGGGCTTAGCCCTGATCGGTGGTGCGCTCGTGGCTTCCGGCGCGCTCACGCGCATCGACGCGCTCGCGATCGTGGTCGGCGCACTTGTTCTGGTCGCGGCCGAGTGGGTCCACGCCGATCCCGACGCCACGCCAGTGGGCCGGCGCGTCGTCGCGGCCTTCGGCGGCGCGCTCTTCGGCGGGACGCTGGTCGCGCTCGCGACGACGTATCACGTCTCGCACGGCTACATCACCTCGCTCGGCACCGAGTATCGCGAGCTGCTCGGGGCGCTCGTCGTAGCGGTCGTAGGGGTCGCCGTCGTCGTCCTGATCCATAAGGTGCGTCCCGGATTCGGCCACTGGTTCGTGCGGACGCGGTACCCGTTCGCGGCGGCCGTCGCGGCGAGCACCGTCGTGTTCGTGTGGGCGTACGTTTGGCGACCCGATCCCCGCAGCGATCTTCCGGTCGCGATCGCGGGTCGGCCGATCACCCAGGCGCTTCGAGACGCGGCGAACAATTGGCACTTCAGCTGGTCGCTGCACTGGTTTTCGGCGTACTTCGGACTTCCGGCCCTGGTCGTGGCCTTCGTCGGCTTCGTCGTGCTCGCGTCGCGCGCGCGGTATGGCGACAGCGCGGCCGCGGCCGTGTTCCTCGTCGTCGTTCCCGTGGCAGTCATGTACATCGCGCGCCCGAGCATCTCGGCGGACCAGCCGTGGGCGATGCGGAGATACCTCCCGGTCGTGATCCCCGGCGTCGCCATCGCCATCGTCGTCGCCCTCGAGGCCGGTTGGCGCCGCGCACGGTCGGCGCACGGATCGCGCACGCGCACCGCCGCGGCTTTCGGGATGGTCGCGGTCCTGCTCCTGGTGACGGTGCCTACCGCGACCGCGGCCTGGCCCTTTGCTCGGGCGCGCGCACAAGACGGAGCAGTCGCCGCCGTGCACCACATTTGCCGGACGGCTGGGCACCAGGGCGCGGTGCTCGTGTACGGCGGACACTTTCTCAATACCGAGTTGCCGAACGCGCTCCGCACGTTCTGCGGCATTCCGGTCGGCAGCGCGAACACGGTAGACCTGCCGGCCCTCGCTCGGCAGTGGCACGCGCTCGGACGGCGCCTCTTCGTCGCAACCGTCGTGCCCAGCCAGGTGCTCAGCACCGCGCCCGGCTCCACGATCGCGGGACATGAAGTCGTGTCCGACGACGACGAGCCGGAGAGGGTCTTCGACCGCGCGCCGAGGAGATTCAAGCCGATCCCGGTCGACATCTGGCTGCTCGAGGTTCCCGCGACCGCCAACTGACGACAGTGCGCCAAAGACAGTGCGCCGAAGACCACGATCCGACGAGTTCGAGTTGCCCCGTGCCCGCCCGATGACCTAAGAGCATGACTCGTGGCGCTCGTGACCGCGTTGTTGGTGATCGGTGTCGCCTGCGCGATCGCGGCTTGGTTCGTCATCCGGGAGGCGGGCCGAATGGCCGCCGAACCACCGCCGCCGGTCTTCGACCCCGAGGAGGCGTACGAGTGGGTCGTGGAGCACGTGCCCGACATCGTCGCCGCTACCCTCACGCCCGACGACGTGCGCCGGATCCTCGACCTCCAGCTCGAGTACTTCCAGCGCAAGGGTGTGACGAGCAACGGCTCGTCGTCGCACCCACCGGGGGACGTCGTCGTCGGCGGTGCCGAGACGGTCGATTACATCCTCGAGCGGGCTCGGGCCACCGGAGGTGAATACCTGCCCGAGCAGGTGCACGCCGTCGTCGAGACCCAGCTCGCCTACCTCCGGGCGATCGGCGCGGTCGGACCCCGTGCCGGCGAGCCGCCCGAGCCCGGGCCCGAGTCCGCGTGAAACGGGTCGTGAAATGGGTCTGGAATGAGTTCCACCCGACGGCGGGATCTGCTACAAATTTGCTACCGGAGAAAGGAGGTGGTCCAGCAGATGCACGATAAATCTGGGACTTCGGAGGTGCACGGCCGCTAGGCCGTCGTTCTCGACTGGACCACCTTGCGGAATCCAAGCCGCTGCACCACCGTCGAAGCTGCCGGCAATGGTCCCACCGGCACGTAGGCGACGACGGGTCCGACTCAGTCGAACGAACGGGGGGTGCTTCGGCGCCCCCCGTTCACCTTTGGGCCCACCTTTGGGCCCACCTTTGGGCCCACCTTTGAACGCCGGGCGACGGTAGATTTCGCGCCCATGACCCGCCCGCTGCACTTCGAGCACTACCGCTATATGGGCGACAAGCGCACCCAGATCGTGTACGACCTCGATCTCTACGGCATCGACCCGACGGTCACTGCAGCAGTCGACGGCGTGCTCGCGGCCGAGACCTTCGTCGCGGTATCACCGCAGACGCTCGCCGAAGCGCGCAACCGGGGCTATCACCTGCATCGAACGATTCGCATCGCGGCGGGCGACCCGGCGAGCTAGGAGCCGGGAGCGGCCCAGCATTCCCGGGGCAGCGCGTCGCGTATGCCCTTGTGCTTGGCCTCGAACGCGACGTCGGAGAGCACCAGCTCGGAGTGAAGGGTGGCCGGGTCGGCCGGGAGCCCGTCGTAGGTGACCCACGAAGTACACCCGCCGTAGGTGTCCTTCCAGGGAACGGTCAACGGATCGCCGAGCCGGTGCACCCGCATCACGAGCACCCAGAGCGGGTCACGCGCCTTCCAGTTGAATCTCGACTCCACGTATTCGCGCGCCCAGACGAGCTTCGAGTCGAGCGCATCGACGTGCTCGGGCTCGGTGATCGTCGCGATGTCGACGATGTCCGCCCACCCGCGCACTGTGATCGGTTGGCCGACCGGAGACGCGTCGGCCAGCTCGACCCAATGAGCGTACGCGGCCTTGAGCAAGCCGGCCTGTTGGTGCTCCGCCGTCGGCGAGAGCCAACAGCGCCGGACCGGGACACCGAAGTGCCGGCCGTCCTCGTGGATGCCGCCTTTGCGGACGTCGACGATCTGCTCGCCCTCCAGGAGCGCGTGGACGATCGCGGCCCACTCCTTGAGTGCCGGCGCGGCCGGGTTCGTCGTCGTGGCAGTCACGCGAGCCAGGATAACCACCGACATGGAGGAGCTCGTCTCGGAAGGGTTACGACTGGGAGCGCATTTCGCGCGCCCGGCGGGCGTGACGCGGGTGCCCGGATTGCTCGTGCTTCCCGGGTTCCCGCGCGGCGCAGGTGGCGCGGCGGCCCTCGGGAACACCGATCAGACGTTGTGCGATCGCATCGCACGGGAGTCGGGCTGGGCCGGAATCACCTTCACGTTCAGGGGCACGGGTCCGTCCGAAGGCGACTTTTCGATCGAGGGCTGGCTCGCCGACGTCCGGTCGGCCGTCGACGCGCTGCACGCGCGCAACGACATCACGGGGGTGTGGATCGCGGGGTTCCGGCTCGGCGGCACGCTGGCGATCGTTGTGGCCGCCGACGACGAACGCGTGCGCGGCATCGCGACCTTCGCCGCGCCCGCGTCGCTGCGGACGTGGGTGCGCGAGCCAGAGTGGTTCCTCGAGTACGCGCGCCGGACGGGTGTGCTGCGGGCGCCCGAGTTCCCGCGCGATCCCGACGCCTGGATCCGGGCGATCGCGAACCTCGATCCGATCGCCGCCGCGGAACGCATCGCGCCACGACCGTGGCTGCTCGTTCACGGAAGCGCCGACGACGTCGTCCCGGTCGACGACGCGCGGCACCTCGCGGCTGCAGGCGGCGATTGCGTGGACCTTCGGATCGTGGCGAACGGTCAGCACCGGCTGCGCCACGATCCCCGCGCGATCGCGGCGTTGCTGGGTTGGCTCGACCGTCAGGATCCGTGAGCGCGAGCGTGCGCGAGGACGGCGTCGATCGTCTCGTCGAGGTCGTAGCGGGGTGACCACCCGGTGGTGGCGGTCAGTTTCGTCGGATCGCCGACGAGGCGCGGTACCTCGACGGTTCGCAGCAATGCATCGTCGACCACAGTGCGGAGGCGATCACCGGCACGCGCGACGAGGCGATCCGCGATCTCTCCGATCGACACGCCGACGCCGCGGCACACGTTGTAGACCTCGCCGGGTTCGCCGTGCTCGGTCAGGAGCCGGTACGCCCGCACGACGTCGCGGACGTCGGAGAGATCGCGCACCGGCTCGCGCGCGCCGATGGTGATGGTCTCGCCGTGCTCGCGCTCGGCTTCGACGATGCGCCGAGCAAGCGCGGGCACCACGAATCGATCGGACTGGCCCGCGCCGGTGTGCGAGAACGCACGGACGCGCACCGTCTCGAGCCCGCAGCCGAGCCAGGCTTGCAGGGCCAGGAACGACGCGGCGACCTTGCTGGCGCCGTACGGCGTCATCGGCCGCAGCGCCGAGTCTTCACGCAGGCGGGGACTGTTCGGTTCGGTCTTGCCGTACTCCTCGGAGCTTCCCACCACCAGGACGCGCCGCACGCCGTGCTCACGGGCCGCGTCGAGGACGTTGGCCGTCCCTTCGACGTTCACCCGCAGGCAAGCGGTCGGGTCGCGCCACGAAGCCGCAACGTCCGACCAGGCGGCCAAGTGGTACACGACCTCGGGTCGTTGCGAGGCGAGGACGCGGAAAACCACCTCGCGATCGGTGAGATCGAACCCTGCACTCACGTCTCCGGGGATCACGACCTCGTCGCCGCACTCTCGGAGATGGGCGATGAGGTGCGGGCCGACGAAGCCGGTCGCGCCGGTGACGAGCGATTTCATCCGGGCACGGCCGTGCCGATGCCTCCGTGGCCGTCGGCTCGTCCGCCGGTTCCCCGTCGGTCGATGGCCCGTCGCTCGATCGCATGCCGGTACGCGTCGACGTGGGCGTCGATCGAGCGCTCCCAGGTGAATGTGGCCGCACGGGCCGGTCCGGCGGCGCGTAGGCGCGCGGAGACCGTCGCGTCGTCGAGGACGGTCGAGAGCGCGCGGGCGAGCGCGTCGGGGTCGGCGGGCGGAACGAGCAGCGCCGCGTCGCCGACGACCTCCTCGAGGGCCGAGCCCGACGTCGTCACGAGTGGCGTGCCGCTCGCGAGCGCCTCGAGCGCCGGCATGCCGAAGCCCTCGACGAGCGACGGATACGCGATGACCTCGGCCCGCCGGAACAGCGCGGCGAGGGTGGCGTCGTCGACATAGCCGGGGCGCAGAATGCGCGTGGCGACGCCGCTCGTGGCGATCGCGGCGCGTGCGTCCGCGACGCCCCACCCGTCACCGCCGGCGACGACGAGTTGGAGGTCGCGGTGCGCGGCCGCGATGCGTGCGAACGCGCGTACGAGCGTCGGCACGTCCTTGCGCGGCTCGATCGTGCTGGCGAACGCGACGTACGGACGCTCAATGCCGTGGCGGGCGAGCAACGCAAGATCAGCCGACCCCTGCCCCGTCGAGTCGTCAGAAGCCGGCGCGAACCGCGCGTGGTCGACGCCGTGGTGTATGACGATGATCTCGCCGCCCAGCCGGAATCGCGCCCGCAATCCCGCAGCCGCGTCGTTGCTGCCGGTGACGATGACCTCGGCCCGGCGTGCGGCCGCGGCGATCATGCGGCGGAAGTAGACGACCTTCGAGCGCTCGTGCCACTCGGGATGGTCGAAGAAGGTCAGATCGTGCATCGCGACGACGGTCGGAACGGCCGCGCGCAGGGGCATGGTGTAGTGCGGACCGTGCCAGACATCGGGACGGATCCGGTGCGCCACGCGCGGTCCCGCGGCTTGCTCCCACGCCAGCCTCGTCGGGCGGCGGTTGGGTGCGAGCGGATGCAGCTCGGCTGCGGGCGCGATTTCTCGCCAACGCGCAGTATCGCCGCGGCGCGTGAGGAGGTGCAGATCGATGTCGTGGCGTGCCGACAGGCCGCGCGCGACGGCGATGGTGTACACACCGGCGCCAACCGGGCGGGTAGGGACGGCGGAGACGTCGAGCAGCACGCGCACGAGCGGAGTCTACGAAGTCGGGTGCGCGAGCGCGCGGGTGTAGGCGTGGCTGTGACCTTCTGCCGATCGATGCCAGTTGAGCTCGGCGGCCCGGAGCGGACCGGCACGTCGCAGCTCGACGCGCCGCGCTTCGTCGTCGAGCACGCCCTCGATCTGTTCGGCGCATGCCGTGACGTCACCGGGCGCGAACAACGCTCCCGCGCCCTGCACGAACTCCTCGAGCGCGGAGCCGGTCGTGACGACCGTCGGCACTCCTCGGGCCATTGCCTCCACGGCCGGGAGACCGAACCCCTCGTACAACGACGCCAGACAGAACACGTCGGCGCGTCGGTAGAGCGCGTCCAGCGCCGACCAGGGTTGCGCGCCGATCACCCTGACGAACGATCGATCGAGGCCGTTGACCTCCCCCCAACCACGCGGACCGGCGACGACGAGTGTGAGCTCGGGACGGGAACGGCGCAGCCGTTCGACGGCCCGCACGATCGTGATGACGTCCTTACGCGGCTCGATGGTTCCGACCGTGAGCACGTAGGGAGATTGCGCGCCGACGCGCGCAACGACGCCGTCGATCTCGTCGGGATCGCGCGCCACGGGCGGATCGACGCCGAACGGAATCACCTCGATCCGGTCGCGCGCGAACCCTTCGCGTACGAGCTCGCTGCAGGTGAACATCGACGGAACCACGACAAGGCTCGCGTGCCGGCGTGCGAGATCGAGACCGCGTGTATGGAAGCTGGCGCCCCGCTTCGTGGTGACCTCCGGCAGGCGCCGGAACGCGATGTCGTGCACGGTCACGACGAGCGGGCAGCCCCGCACCGGCGGTATCGCCAGGCTCGGCGCGTGCACCACGTCGGCCTCGATCCGGACTCGTGGCCGTTGCAACCGGTGCCAGAGCTCGTAGCGCAGGCTGCCGTGAGGTGCACCGAGATCGATCCAGGGAACACTCGGGGCCACCCCGCGGGGCCGGTCGCCGGCGGCGAAGGCCATGGGCTCGACATCGAACTCGGGAAGATGGCGCAGCAACGCGATCTCGTATCGGCCGATACCGCCCGGCACGGGCTGGAGCAACTGACCGGCGTGCACTGCGACTTTCACGTCTGCTGCTCCGCGACTCGCCGGTAGCACGATGCGAGCGCACGTGCCGTGTGGTCCCACGAGAACGCGTGCACTCGATCGCGGCCACGCGCGACCAGCTCGGAGCGGATCGCGTCGTCGGTCAGCACGCGATCCATCTCGCGCGCGAGGTCGTTCTCGTTGGTCGGCTCGAAGAGCAGCGCGGCATCGCCCGAGACCTCGGGGATCGACCCGGCGCGCGCGGCGACGACGGGCACGCCGGCGGTCATCGCCTCGAGCACTGGGAAGCCGAAGCCTTCGTAGATCGACGGGTACGCGAGCAGCGCGGCGTTCTCCAAGAGGGCGCGGCGGCCGGCGTCCGAGATCCCGCCCGCGAGCACCACGCGCTCGCGAACGCCAGCGCCCAGCCGGGCGATCGCGGCGATGATCTCGGGTCGAGCCGGGCCGTCGTGTCCGGCAATGACGAGGCGAACGTCGGGATGGCCGGCTGCGAGCTCGCCGAACGCGCCGACGAGATGTGCGAAGTTCTTGCGCGGCTCGAGCGTCCCGATCGCGATGACGTAGGGGGCACCGCCCAACGCTGACTCGACGTCCGCCGGCATCTGCGCGACGGGCCCCAGCGATGGGACGCCCAGCGGGATGACGACCAGCCGGCCGGCCGCCCGCAGACCCTTGCCGAAGATCTCCTCGATCTCGTCGGCCACGAAGTCCGATGCGGTGTGAAGTGTCGCGCCGCGCGCGACGGCGCGCCGGATCACCGGGTCGAACGCGCGAACCTCGGGGGTGCAGAGCTCCGGATACCGAACGAACGAGCAGTCGTACACACTCACGACCGTCGCCAGCCGGCTGGGAGGCGCGAGATAGTTCGTCGCGTGCACGACTTGCGCGGGCCGCAGCCATCGATCGATGCGCGGCGCGTCGGCGCGCACCCATGACCTGAGTAAGATGCGCGCGGGGATCGGGACGAAGCGCGTGTCGGCCGGTACCGAGTCGCGGTGCAGGCGCGCACGCGTGCTCAGCGTGTACGGAACGAGGTCGGGTCCTGCTTCGAGGGCGCGCAGCGCGGTGACGATCTCGGCGACTGCGGCTCCCACGCCGGAGCGCGCTCCGAGCAACGGCGTGACGTCGATCGCTACGGTCGGACGCGCCGTCGAAGACACCGAAGGTTGCTACCACACTTCGCCCGGTACGCTGTGCCTTCGAAAGCGGGCTGGTTGCCGATGACCCTGGTCGAGAGCTGGGGGAGGTAAGTGCACGACGACGGCCACGATCGCGATGCTCAATACCTGACTCGGCGCGCGGCGCTACAGCTCGGAGCCGGAGCAGGTGTCGCGGCGGTCGTCGCTCCGTACGTCGCGCGTCGCATCGGCGGCGCGCGCGCGGTCGATCTCGCGGACGCCCGCCCCATATTCGCGGCCATCCCGAGTTGGCCGGTGCCGCCGATCGTCACGCGGGCGCAATGGGGCGCCAACGAAGGTCTGCGCAAGGCGGGCCTGAGCTACGACGCGAACGTCACCAAGATCATCGTGCATCACACGGGTACGCCGAACGACATCACCGATTACGCCGGGTTGTGCCGCTCGATCCTCGCGAACGAGACGGCCGGCGAGTACATCGACATCGCATACAACTGGCTCATCGATCCGAATGGCCGGATCTACGAAGGTCGCTGGGCCCAGCCTTACCCCGGCGGCGCACCCCACACGGGAGAGAGCCTCGGGGCCAACGTGCGCGGCGCGCACGCCATCTACCACAACTCCAACACCATCGGGATCGCCCTGATGGGCACGTACGACACCATCGATCCCCCGCCCGCGATGCTCGCAGCGCTCGTCACCCTCCTCACGTGGAAGTGCGCACGTTGGGGTATCGACCCCGTCGGGCGCGGTTCGTATCTCGCGTCGAACGGTGCCCTCGAGAATCTGTTCAACATCTGCGGTCATCGCGACACTTCCGCGACCGATTGCCCCGGACAGCGCGTCGAGCCGATGCTGCCGGCGATCCGTGCGCAGGTGGCGGATCGCATCAGCAGCACCGGCTACTGGATCGCGACGGATCTGGGCGAGGTGTTGTCGTTCGGCGGCGTGGTCGGCGCGACCGCGCTGAGCTTCGCGCTCTCGAGCCCCGTCGCCGGCATCGCCGCCCACCCGTCGGCGCTGGGTTACTGGTTGTTCGGCGTCGATGGCAGCGTCTACGCGTTCGGCGCGGCGGCGTTCCACGGCACGATGCACGGCTTCGCCCTCGACGCGCCGATGGTCGGAATGGCGCCAACCCCCTCGGGTCGCGGCTACTGGCTGGTCGGCGGCGACGGTGGCGTCTTCAGCTTCGGTGACGCCCGGTTCTTCGGCTCCACGGGTGGGATGCGGCTGAACGCGCCGGTACTGGGCATGACCCCGACGCGAACGGGAAACGGATACTGGCTCTATGCCCGAGACGGCGGCATCTTCAGCTACGGCGACGCCCGGTTCTTCGGTTCGACCGGCAGCATCCGGCTCAACCAGCCCGTCGTGTCGATGGCCGCGATGCCCGGAGGTGACGGCTACTGGATGATCGCGCGCGACGGCGGCATCTTCTCGTTCGGACGAGCGCCGTTCGAGGGATCGGCCGCGAGTCTGAGATCGTCTTCGCCGTACACCGCGATGCTGCCGTCGACGACGGGCAAGGGCTACGTCATGTTGCGACAGGACGGCAGGCTGACGACATTCGGTGACGCGCCCAACCTGGGTGACGCGGGGGGGAAGGTGTTCGGCCGGGCGATCGGCATCGCGGGCAGGCTGAACCCTCTCTCGTAACTTGCGTCAGGCGGAGCGTCGGCGCAAAAGATCGCGAGCACGCCGTCGCCCGCGCCTCGCGCCCGCGCCTGCGCCTGCGCCCGCGCCCGCCGGCATCTTTGCGACGTACCAGTAGTCGCGCCACCCCGCCGCTTTGTCGGTCTCGTTCACCGCGACGATCTCGAGCCCGTCCGCGCGCAGCAGCGCTTCGACCTCGGCGCGCGGGATGCCGTGGATCTCCATCACCGGAAGGATCTGGGGCTCATCGACCTCGCGCGCTCTGGTGCGCGGAACAACCTGCACTTCGATGGTTGTCGTCGGTGACCCGCGATCCGCAAACCAGGCGACACCTTCGAGCACGAGGTCCAACTCGAGGAGGTACGCGCCCGGGTCGGCGGGCGCTTGCATCTCCAGGGTCAGCTGGGTCGCCTCGCCGGGCTCCAGCGTTTCTCCCATCGACGCCCGGCCGTCGTCGAGTCGCAGCAGCGCGCCGGTGGCACTCCGCCAATGGTTGCCGAGGTTCACGAAGCGATCGGTGGGCCAGGCGGAGGTACTCGTATTGCGCACACCTACGACGATCTCACCGATGAGACCCGCTTCGATCTGGAGTGCGGCGCCGGGCGGGACGATCTCGGCGCGGAACGCGTCGTCGGCGAGCGAAGGAAGCCCGGGCGTCTGTTCTTCGGGCGCCAGCGGGTGGCTCGGAAGCTGGAAGACCAGAATGCCTTCCGGTGCGAGCACGCGTGAGAATTCCCGCACATACTTGGCGCTGAATTCCGGAGCGATGTGTTGCAGCACGATGTCGGAATAGACGAGGTCGAAGACCCCGTCGTCGAACAGGGCAAGGTCGTCGCGGTCGTTGACGTGGTAGCGGCAGCGGTCGCCGAAACGGTTGAGCTCGTGCGCCCGTTCGATCATCGATGGTGCGATGTCGACGCCGTCACACTCGGCGAAGGTTCGTGCGAGCGCCTGGGTGAGGCGACCGACCCCGCAACCGAAGTCGAGTGCGCGTCCCGGCCGGACCGCGACGCCCAACTCCTGCAGCCGCGCGAACAGCGCGTCGATCTCGTCGATACCGGTTCGGAGGAACTCGTCGAGATCCCAGCGATTCCCGCGTCGATCGGGACGCGAGATGATCGCCCAGTAAGGATCGCGACGACCCCACTCGTCCCAGTTGCGCTGGAGATCGTCGAGATCCACGAGCGGATGCTACCGGCGCATCCGGCCTCGACGGACTCTCACAGGATGGTGAGCGAGGGCGAGCATCTCGTCGTCGCCGTGGCTGTTGCCGTATGCCCACAGCTCGACGTCGTCGTCATCGATGAACGCGCGCAACCTCGTCGCCTTCTCGCGGCCCCGGCAATTCGCGCCTCGCAGCTCGCCCGTGCAACTTCCGCGCTCATCGGCGACGAGGCTCGTGCACAAGACGTGCGCGACCCCCAGATCCCGTGCGACTCCGTCGAGGTACACATCGAGGGACGCGGAGACGATCACGACTTCGTGACCTTCGCTCCGGTGCCACGCGATCCGTTCGCGGCCTTCGGTGGTGACGCCGGTTCGTGTGAGCCGGGTCGCGAACTCCCGTCCGGCCGCTTCGACGTCGGCATACGGGATGCCGGCCAGAACCCGGGTAAGCACGCGCTCCTTCACGAGGTCGCGATCGCCCCGGCCGGCCACTGCCCACGCGAGCCGCGGCGATTCGGCAACGAGCGCGCGCAGCACCGGGGCGCGCCCGGCGACACTCGCGAGGAACGGCACCAGCGAGTCGCTACTCGTGAGCGTGCCGTCGAAGTCGAAGGCGGCGACGGTGCGCCGGTTCACCGCGTTCACGCCCTCACGCGAGGGGCAGGCGCCGGAACACGGCAGTCGGCAGGTGCCGGAGTACAGCCATCACATAGCGCATCGCGGGCGGCACCCACACGACGTCGCGACCGCGCGCGATGCCACCGACCACAGCGTCGGCGACGGCGTCCGCGGTGACCGAGAGGGGAGCGGCCTTCAATCCGTCGGTCATCTTCGTATGGACGAACCCCGGCCGCACGATCATGACGTGCACTCCGCTCGACGCGAGGGACGCCGCGACGCCCTGGTAGTAGCCGTCGATGCCCGCCTTCGACGACCCGTACACGAAGTTCGATCGCCGTACGCGCTCGCCCGCAACCGACGACAGGAGCACGAGGGTGCCGTGGCCCTGGGCGCGCAGGCAGGTGACCAGCGGAACCGTCACCGATACGGCGCCGGTGAAGTTGGTCTGCACGATCTCGACCGCGGCGGCCGGATCGTGTTCCGCCCGAGCCTGGTCGCCCAGCACACCGAACGCCACGAGCACCAGGTCGAGGTCGCCGAAACGATCGAACGTCGCGCGCACGAAGGCCTCGTGCGATGCGAAGTCGGTGGCGTCGAACGCGACCGCGTGAACCTCCGACGCCCCGGCCGCGCGCAGCGCCGCGGCCGCGGTCTCGCACGCTTCAGGTTTGCGCGCGGCGAGTACGACGCGCGCGCTTCGGCGGGCGACGATCTTGCGCACGGTGGCAAGCGCGATGTCGGAGGTTCCTCCGAGTACGAGCACCGACTGCATCTCGCCGAGCGCGTCCTTCACGCCGAGCTCCCTGTCATTCGCCGTTTCCTCCCGGTCCCGCTGAGGTCGAGCCGGCGATCCATGTCGCTGCGCATCAGGTTCTCGGGATCGATCGCGGCGCGCGCCGTGCGCCATTCGTCGAGGCGCGGGTACATCGCGTCGAGCAACTCCGGCCGCAGACGCGAGTCCTTGGTCAGGTACACCCGGCCTCCGGCTTCGACGACCAACTCGTCGAGGCCGTCGAGCAGCGGGGCCAGCCCCGGCGAGGCGGGGATGTCGAGGGCGAGCGTCCAACCCGACATCGGGAACCCGATGAGGGACCGGCTGTCGTGCTCGAATCGCTTGAGGACCGCGACGAAGGTCGGGACTCGAGCGATGTGGAAGCGTTCGAGCGCGGTGCGTACGACTCGTTCCGCTCCGAAGGGCACGACGAATTGGTATTGGACGAAGCCGCGCGAGCCGTAGACACGGTTCCAATCGCGGACGCCGTCGAGCGGGAAGAAGAACGGCTTGATCCCTTCGACGTGACGCTGCGGCGTGCGCGGCGCCTTGCGGAACCACGCCTCGTTGAAGGCGCGCACACTGAAGAAGTTGATGAGGCCGTTCGGGATCCACGGCGGCGCGGCGAGCAGGGTGCGCGGTGCGTAGTCGCGCGCGGTCGACCGGTCGGAGGCGGGCAGTTCGTCGAGCGCGGCGTGGTTGCCGCGTGCCAGCACCGCCCGACCGAGATGGCCGCGCGGAGCCAGGCAGTCGATCCACGCGACGGAGTAGCGGTATTCGTGATCACGGTCGAGCATCCGCGCCATGCAGTCGTCGATGTCGTTGGTGCGCTCGGTGTCGGAGACGATGCGCGACGTCTCGACGGGTTGAAGCTTGAGCGTGGCCTCCGTGATGACGCCGGTGAGACCCATACCGCCGCTCGTCGCCCAGAAGCCGTTCGCATCGGCCTCCGGCGCGAGTGTGCACGCGCCGCGCGCGGGTGTGACGACGCGCATTCGGTCGACGTAGTCCGCGAACGAGCCGTGGCGGAACTTGCCGTGGATGTCGGAGGCGATCGCGCCGCCCACGGTCACGTAGCTGGTGCCGGGGATGACCATGGGGAACCAGCCGAGGGGCAGGAGCACCCGCAGGAGCGTGTCGAGGCTCACGCCGCTCTCTACGGTCACCGTGCCCTTCTCGACGTCGATGGCAAGCACTGCGTCGAGATTGCCGCACGACAGCACGTCGCCGCCCGCGTTCTGTGCGGCATCGCCGTACGATCGACCGAGGCCCCGTGCGATCACGCCACGCGGGCTCGGTGCCGTGACCCGGGAGACGATGTGCTCGAGGTCGTCCGGCCGGTGCACGGTTGCGAGCGTCGGCGAGGTGCAGCCCCAGCCCGACAGCAGCTCGCGGGGAGCAATCTCGGAACTTGTCATCTCAGGAACCGTGCACCGCGATCGCGAAGAAGACAGCCCAGAGCGCGCCCATCACGAGCAGGACGCGATCGGCCAGCACGAGCTCCTCGGGCGCGCCGCCCCGGCCCTGTTCGAGCAACAGCGCGTAGCGCAGGATCCCGAGGACGAAGGGCACGATCGAGAGCTCGAACCACGTCGGATTGCCGACTGCCGCCGACTTCTCGAACGCCCAGAGGCAGTACGCGAGGATCGTGACACTCGACGCGACCGCGCGCACGTAGCTCAGGAACTCGCGGGAGTACATGGACAGCGTGAGCCGATGACCGCCGGCCTCGTCGCCCAGCTCCACCATCTCCGCGTATCGCTTGCCGGCGACCATGAAGAGCGAGGCTGACCCGGCGACGATGAGGAACCACGGCGAGATCGTCACGCCGACCGCGACTCCACCCGCGATGGTGCGGAGCACGAATCCCGACGCGACACAGGCGACGTCGAGCACGGCCTCGTGCTTGAGCCACACGCTGTACACCACGGTCTGCAACAGGTAGCCGCCGACGACGAGCGAGAGCTGCCACCGAGCCGCGAACGAGAACGCGATCGCCGCAGAGACGAGCGCGATCCCGCCGACGACCGCGGTCCGAACCGGCACCTCACCGGAGGCGACCGGTCGATGACACTTCGTGGGATGCCGGCGATCGGCTTCGACGTCGAGCGCGTCGTTGATGAAGTAGGTACCGCTCGCGGCGAGGCAGAAGCACACGAACGCGACTGCCGTACGGCCCAAGGCGGTCCCGTTGCCGAGCACTCCGGCGGCACCGGGCGCGGCGACGACGAGGACGTTCTTGATCCATTGCTTGGGACGCGCCAAGCGCAGGAGCGGGGGCAACCGAGGCTCCGCTTCGTCCCTCGGGATCTCCGATCGCAGCGCGCCCATGGTTTCGCGATCCTCAGATCTCTAGGGGCTCGTGCTCGACGACCTCAACGAGGTCTTGCAATGTTGCTCCGCCGCTTCGCATCCGGGAGCGGAGGAGACCGGCGATCACGACCGCGGCCGCGGCTCCGCCGGCCAGGAATCCGAGCTCGTTGCGGAGGATCAGGTCGTGGCCGAGCGCGACGACGACGACAAACGCGACGATTCCGACGATCCAGCCGAACGCGTTCTGCTTGTATGCCTTCAGGGCGATGAGACCCTGAGCGAGAGTGAGCGCGACGATGAACGCCGTCGCCGCGAGCGTCAGCAGGAACATGTCGCGGTGGCCGAGATCCCACTTGCTGGCGAAGAGCTTCTTGCCTGCCCAGGGACCGATGAGCGTGGCGGCGAGGGTTCCCGTCGCACACAGCACGAGCACGACCGCGACCAATCGGCGCATACCGATCCGAAAGTCGTCGTGCTTGCCCTCGCTCGCGAGTGCGGCGAGCTTCGGAAGCAGCGCCGCTTGCACGGCTTGGAAGAGGAGCAGGGGAACGCGAGCCACGAACAGCCCCGTGATGAAGTGCGAGCTGACATCTTTCTGGTCGGCAGTTGCGAAATGGCTCACCCCGAACACGCTCGCGTACGAAAGCAGCTGCGCGAGCACCGAGCCGAGGAGGAGCCACGCGAGCGCTCCCGACAGCTCCGAGTAGGGAGCCTCCGGCCCCGGCCGCATGAGATCGTGTTGCCCGCGCAGCGAGATCGCCACGGCGAGCAGTGGTGGTGCGGCGAGGGCGAAGGCCCAGGGACCGATCGATTTCGTACCTACTGCGAACAAGACGATGCACGCAACGATGCGTACGGTCCCCTCGGAGCCGTGCATGAGCCCGTACGCGCCGAAGCGTCCGTTGCCCGAGAGGGTCCCGCGCGTGATGAACGCGACGCAGTAACAGGCGATCGCGAGGAACAGGCCGACGAGCAGGATCGCCCGACCGTCGAACAGCTGGTCGACGATCCGCTGGTGGGCGATGGCGGCAATGGCGATGACGGCGAGCGCGAGCAGGCCCCCGAGCAGGGCGGCGCGCTTCACCAGTGGGCCGCCGCCTTCGCCGCGCACCCGTCGGGCCGAGACCGCGCGGCCCACCTCTTGCTCGAGCGGCTGGAACAGGCCGGGCGAGAACACGAAGACCATCGCCCAGAGAACGTTCAGTGAGGTGAAATCGGGGTCCGACAGCCGCTTGGCCGCAAGGATCTGGAAGCCGTACGCGCTCAGACCGACGACGATGAGGCCCGCGCCGATTGCCCACGTGCCTTCGGGAACGGGGAGCTTCTTGGCGGCGCCCGCCAGCCTCTGTGCACGCTCGACCACCGTGCAAGGTTACTCGACTCCCGAGGACCCCCTTACGGCGGTCTCGGGGTCGCGGGGCTCGTTGGCGGGAGGCTCGGCGATAGCCTCGCCGCGTGCGAAAACGGCGCCGACGAACCGAATCGAGAGCGCCCGAACTCGCGGCGAAAGGCCAACTCGCGGCGAAAGGCCAACTCGCAACGAAAGGCTTGCCGTGAGCACCCGGACGTACATCGTCCTTGCGGCACTCACCGGTTTGGTGATCCTGGTCGCGTTTGCCTTCCAGGTCGTCCTCGTGAACCGATGAGACCGAACCTCGACAGGCCGAACTTCGACAGGCCGAACTTCGACGGCGCGAACTGCGGAGAAGCGTTGCACTACGAGAGGATGGCGCATGCCTGACGACTTCGACCTCGTCGTCCTCGGTGGTGGTCCCGGCGGCTACGCCGCCGCGCTCTACGGCGCGAGCGCGGGAATGAACATCGCCATGGTCGAGGAGCAGCGCGTCGGAGGTACGTGTCTCCATCGCGGATGCATTCCTGCCAAGGAGCTGCTGCAGACCGCCGAGGTGCTCCGGACCGTACGCACGGCCGCCGAGTTCGGGGTCGTGACCTCGGATCCCGCGCTGCAACTCGCGACCTCGCAGACGCGCAAGCAGGCAGTGGTCGATCGTCTCACCTCGGGTCTGGAGACCCTGCTCAAGGGCCGCAAGGTGACGGTCGTCGGCGGAACGGGCACGCTGGCATCCGACGGACGAACGCTCAGCATCTCCGACGGCAGCACGATTCGCGGACGCAACGTGTTGATCGCGACGGGTTCGTCGCCGCGCGCGCTCGCGGTCGACGGCCTCGCCTTCGACGGCACGCGGGTGTTGTCCTCCGACGAAGTGCTGCAGCTGCAGGACGTTCCCGCGCGCGTCGCGGTGATCGGCGGCGGCGCGATCGGCTGCGAGTTCGCGTCATTCCTCGTCGACACCGGGTCGGAGGTCACGATCCTCGAGGCGTTGCCGCAGATACTCACCGGCGTCGATCAACAGGTCGCGCAGACGGTCGTGCGCGCGTTCCAAAAGCGCGGCATCAAGACGCACACCGACGTTCGCGTGCTCGGCTTCGACGGGAACGCCGTGCGCTTCGAGGCGAAGAGCGGCGAACAGGAGCTGCCGGTCGACACGGTGGTGGTGTCGGTCGGGCGCCGCCCGCGCTCGGAGAACATCGGTCTCGACGGCGCCGGAATCAAGGTCGACGAGCGCGGCTACGTGGTGGTCGACGGGAACATGCGCACCAATGTCGAAGCCGTGTACGCGGCCGGCGACGTGGTCGCCACGCCGCAACTCGCGCACGTCGCGTTCTCCGAGGCCATCGTCGCGATCAAGACGATGCTCGGCGAGTCTCCGGTGCCGCTCGACTACGACAAGGTCCCGTGGGGGATCTACTGCCATCCCGAGGTCGCGTTTTGCGGGCTGACCGAGGCGCAGGCCAAAGAGCGTGGGTACGAGGTCGAGACCTCGGTGCACCGTTGGATGGGCAACGCGCGCGCGCTCATCGTGGGCGAGACCGACGGAATGGTGAAGATCGTCTCCGAGCGCGGTGGCGCGATCCTCGGCGTGCACATCGCCGGACCGTGGGCGACCGAGCTGATCGCCGAGGCCTACCTCAGCGTCAACTGGGAGGCGACGCCCGCCGATATCGGTCTGTTGATCCATGCCCATCCGACGCTGTCGGAGCTGTTCGGCGAATCGGCGCTCGCGCTCACCGGGCGCTCCCTGCACGCATGACACGAAGGCACTTCACGGGTAGAAGACTGGTCGGCGGAGTTCGCCATCTCGGAGGAGCTCATGGACGTCACGATGCCGCAACTCGGTGAGACCGTCACCGAAGGCACCATCACGAAATGGTTCAAACAGGTTGGGGAGAAGATCGACGTCGACGAGCCGCTGTTCGAGGTGTCGACCGACAAGGTCGATTCAGAGGTGCCCGCCCCGCAAGCCGGCTACGTCACCGAGATCGTCGTACCCGAGGGCGAGACCGTGCCGGTGGGTGCGCGCCTCGCGGTGATCTCGACTGAAGCGGGCGCGCCCGCGTCCGCGCCGGCGGCGGCCGCCGCACCTCCGGCCGCCGCGCCTCCGGCCGCCGCACCGCCGGCCGCACCGCCGGCCGCGACCGAGCCGGTGGCGCCCGCCGCGGCTCCGCCCGCGCCGGCTCCCTCCGCCCCCGCGCCGGCTCCCCCGACGCCCACGACACCCGCGCCCCCGACACCCGCACCCGTTGCCAACGGCGGCGGTGCCGTGACGTCGCCGATCGTCCGTCACCTGATCGAGGAGCAGGGCCTCGACGCGGCGGCGATCCGCGGCAGCGGGGAGGGTGGTCGGATCACGCGCAACGACGTGCTCGACGCGGCACGCGCCCGAGGTCCGGCACCGGCGCCCGTGGCGCCCAGCCGCGCGCCCGTCGCCGGCGACGAGATCGTTCCGTTCGACAACATCCGGCGGCGCACCGCCGAGCACATGGTGCGATCGCTCGCGACGAGCGCGCACGTGTACACGTCGGTGCGCGTCGACTTCGAGCGCATCGAGCGCGTTCGCCGCGCCCACCAGGCGGAGTGGAGATCCGAGGAAGGATTCGCGCTCACCTACCTGCCGTTCATCACTCGCGCCTTCAGTGACGTCGTTCACGACTACCCGCAGGTCAACGCCAGCGTGGAAGGTGAGACGCTGATCGTCCATCGCGACATCAACCTGGGGATTGCCGTTGATCTGCAGTTCAAGGGCCTGATCGCGCCGGTGATCCGCAACGCCGACGGCAAACGACTCCGCTTGCTCGCGCGTGAGATCCGCGACCTCGCCGCGCGCGCGAAGTCGAAACAGCTCAGCCCCGACGAGATCGTCGGCGGCACGTTCACCATCACGAACATGGGTCCGTTCGGAACCGCGCAGACCTTCCCCATCATCAACCAGCCGCAGGTCGCGATCATGGCGACGGACGCGATCCGCAAGGAGCCGGTCGTCGTCGAGGGTCCCGACGGCGACGACGCGATCGCCGTGCATCACGTAGGGTTCCTGTCGCTCGCCTGGGATCACCGGGCGTTCGACGGTGCGTACGCGGCGTCGTTCCTGAACGCACTGCGCGTGGTGCTCGAGACGCACGACTGGGAAGCCGAGCTCGCGTGAGATCTCGTTGGCTCGGGCTCGTGCCCTACGCCGAGGCCGAGGCGTTGCAGCGCGCGATCCACGAGCGATCCGGGGCGGACTACCTCCTGCTGCAGGAACACCCGCACGTGTACACGCTCGGGTCGAGCGCGAAGCTCGAGCACGTCCTGCGCGACCCGGCGTCGGTCGGCGCCGAGCTCGTTGCCGCGGATCGTGGGGGCGACGTGACCTACCACGGTCCGGGTCAGCTCGTTGGCTACCCGATCATCTCGCTCGCCGAATGGCGGGCGGGCCAGCGCGACGTCGTCGCCTACGTCCGCAAGCTCGAGGACGTGTTGATCGCGGTATGCGCCGACTTCGGGATCGCGGCGAGCCGGTCGACGGGCTACACCGGCGTGTGGGTCGGCGGCGAGAAGATCGCGGCAATCGGTGTGCGCGTGTCGCGGGGCCGTACGCGGCACGGGTTCGCGCTGAACGTCGACCCCGACCTGTCGATGTTCGATCACATCGTCCCGTGCGGTATCCGCGATCGCGGCGTCACCTCGATGGCGCGGGTGCTCGGTCGTCCGATCGAGATGCGTACCGTCGTCGATCGCGTCGTCGACCGGTTCGCGGAGGCGTTCGAGCCCGAGGCCGCGGAGCCGGATCGTCAAGCAGACCGTCAACCAGACCGTCAACCAGACCGTCAACCAGACCGTCAAGATGTGGCTTGGCACCGAGCCGCCCGGGCCGAAGGTGTCGAGATGGCGCTCACGCGCAAGCGCCCCGATTGGATGCGCGTGCGCGCCCGGTTCGACGACGGCTACCTCGAGCTCAAGCAGCTCGCGCGGCGTCTCGACCTGCACACGGTGTGTGAAGAAGCGGGTTGCCCGAACATCTACGAGTGCTGGTCGGCGCGTACGGCGACCTTCATGATCAACGGCGATCGCTGCACGCGCGCGTGCGGCTTCTGCCAGATCGACACCCGCAAGCCCCTCGCGCTCGACGCGGAGGAACCGCAACGGGTTGCCGACGCGGTCGCCGCGCTCGGTCTGGCGCACGCGGTCATCACGTGTGTCGCGCGCGACGACCTGCCCGACGGTGGCGCATCGGCCTTCGCGGCAACGGTTCACGCGATACGCGCGACCAGTCCCGGCACGGCGGTGGAGCTGCTGATCGCCGACTGCAAGGGCGACGCGGCATCGCTCGCCGCCATCTTCGACGCCCGCCCCGACGTGCTCAACCACAACCTCGAGACCGTGGCGCGCCTGCAGCGGGCAGTGCGTCCCTCAGCCGGCTACGCCCGCTCGCTCGCGGTACTCGGTCGCGCCGCGGCAGCCGGCCTGGTCACCAAATCGGGTCTGATCCTCGGCATGGGCGAGACCGACGCCGAGGTACGGGCCGCGATGGCCGATCTGCGCGCGGTCGGCGTCGAGATCCTGACCATCGGCCAGTACCTGCGCCCGTCGTCCGAGCACGTACCGGTGCGGAAGTGGTGGCATCCCGACGAGTTCGCGGCATTGCGGGAGTACGGCCAGTCCCTCGGGTTCGCGCACGTCGAGTCGGGCCCGCTCGTACGTTCGAGCTATCACGCCCGCGAGGGTGCGGATCGGTTGGTCTCGGCGCCGCACTGAGATAATGGACGCATGGCAGAACGCTTCTCTTCCCTGCGTCCCGACCTGGCGCAGTGGTGGTCTGAACAACCGGTGTTCTTCGTTGCCACCTCGCCGAGCGGCAACGCCGGCCACGTGAACCTTTCGCCCAAGGGCTACGACACGCTGCGCGTGCTCGCCGCCGACCGCGTCGCCTACCTCGACCTGACCGGCAGTGGCGTGGAGACGATCGCGCACCTGCGTGACAACGGCCGCATCACGCTCATGGCGTGCGCGTTCAACGGCAATCCGCGCATCTCCCGGATCTACGGCCGCGGCACGGTGCACACCAACGGTTCGCCGGAGTTCGACCGGCTCGAGTGCGAGTTCCCCGATCTGCCGGGCCGGCGGTCCATCATCGACATCGCGGTGGAGCGGGTCGCGACGTCGTGCGGCTACGCGGTGCCGCTCATGGATCTCGTCGACGATCGTGACCGCCTGCTCGATTGGGCGAAGGGCAGGGGCGACGACGGGATCGCGGCGTATTGGAAAGCCAAGAACGCCGTGAGCATCGACGGCCTCCCGGGGATCGGCGCGTGACGTACGCCGCCCGGCTCGCACGCGTGCGCGAGCGCATGTTCGAGATCGGTGTCGACGCGTTGTTGCTCTCCGTCGGCCCCGACCTGCCGTACTTCACCGGGTACGAGGCCATGCCCCTCGAACGCCTGACGATGTTGGTCTTGCCCAGAACCGGTGACGCCTGGCTCGTCGTGCCGCGCTTGGAGGCGCCCCGCGTCGAGCTCCGACCGGAGCTCTTCCAGCTCGTGACGTGGGAGGAGACGGACGACCCGATCGCGCTGGTAGCCGGAATGATCCGGCGTTCCGCGCGTCGGGTGGCCATCGGCGACCACACGTGGGCACGGTTCGTCCTCGACTTGCAGCGCCAGGTGCCTTCGTGCGTGTTCGTGCGGGCGGCCGACGTCGTTGCGCCGATCCGCATGGTCAAAGACGCCGACGAGATCGCGGCCCTCACGCGTGCGGCCCACGCCGTCGACGCGATCGCGGGCGAGATGAGGTCGGTGGCGTTCGCGGGTCGTACCGAGCTCGACGTGCATCGCGAGCTGGTCGAGCGGATGCTTGCGGCCGGGCACCAGCGTGCGAACTTCGCCATCGTCGCGGCCGGGGCAAATGCCGCGAGCCCGCACCACGAGCCGACCGCGGCGCGTGCGATCGGCGACGGCGACATCGTCCTCTGCGACTTCGGCGGCACGATGGACGGCTATTGCTCGGACATCACGCGTATGTTCCACATCGGGGAGCCGTCGTCCGAGGTTGGTGACGTGTACTCCGTGCTCGTCGAGGCCCAAGAGTCCGGCGTGCGCGCCGCCGCAATCGGCAGTGCGTGCGAGGACGTCGACGCCGCGTCGCGTCGGGTGATCACCGCCGCGGGCTTCGGCGACTACTTCATCCACCGCGTCGGACACGGCATCGGCACCGAGGCCCACGAAGATCCGTACATGGTCGCGGGCAACACGCTCGCGCTGGAGCCGGGACACGCGTTCAGCGTGGAACCCGGTATCTACTTCCCCGAACGCTTTGGGATGCGGCTCGAAGACATCGTCGTGGCGACGACGGAGGGACCGTTGCGGCTGAACCGCGCGCCGCGCGATATCGCGATCGTTGCGTGAAGCTCGACGCGGCAACGTTTCTCTTGCAGTGGGCCACCGGTGGGCTGTTGTTCGGCTGGGTGACGACGCGCCGCCGGGAGGTCAGCCTCGGATACGGCTGGCTCATCCGCATCGTGTTCGGCACGTTCGCGGCGGGCGCGGCCGCCGTGTTCCTGACGGGTCATCTCGACGCGGCGCGCGTGGTCGCCGCCCTCGCCGCGCTCGGATGCGTGGTCGCGACCTCAAGTGCCCTCGCGGTGTCGGTGCAGCGCCGGCGCACGGGCGTGCGCGGCCGCGAGGAGATACGCGCGGCGCGCCGGGCCCGCGTTGCTGCGATGATCGGCCGCGTCGGCGAGGAGCGCGTCGAGCGCGGCGCGGAGTTCCCGCCCGCGCTCGACCTGGTCGCACCGATTCTCGGCGCCACCGGCCTGTTCGCGGCGGCCCAGTTCGCCGGCGGCCCGTATCTGCTCGCCGCGGCGCGCCTCGCGGTCGGCGCAGTGTTCCTCGGCAGCGTGAGCGACGCGATGCTGCTCGGGCACTGGTACCTCGTGCAGCCCGGACTCCCGCGCGGGCCCCTGAAGGAGCTGGTCGCGTGGACCGCGGCCGCCTGGCCGTTCGAGATCGCGGTGTTCCTGTGGCCCACCGGCATGGTGCAGGTGCTGAACGGCGTCATCGACGACGGCTACCACGGTGTGCTCGGTTGGATCTGGATCGGGTGCGCGGTGCTGACGATCGGACTTGTCGGACTCACGTGGGCGGCACTGCGCGAGCGCTACTACTCCGCAGTCATGGCCGCGACCGGACTGTTGTACTTAGCGATCCTCACCGCCTTCGGCACCGACCTCGTCGCAAGAGCCGTCCTCCGACCCTGAGTAGGTGGTCGCGGCGCCCGGAGCGAGGGCGAAGCGCAAGCGAAGGAAGCTCGCCCCCGTTCGGCGCAGCCTCAACTCGCCGGCGCCAGCCGGCCGCGCAGCAAGCCGAACGAAAATTTAAACGACAAAGTATTTAGCCTCTGGGTGGGGGACGATGATGGCGCTCGTCGACTGCTCGGGGACGAGGTGGAACTCCTCGGTGAGCGCCACTCCGATGCGCTCGATCTCGAGGAGCTCGGCGACCTTGGTCTGGTCGTCGAGGTCGGGGCACGCGGGATAGCCCCACGAGTAGCGCGAGCCGCGGTACTGCTGTTTGAAGAGGCCGGTCAGCGTGGGGCCGTCCTCGTCGGCGAAGCCCCATTCCTCGCGGATCCGGCGGTGCCACAATTCGGCCAGCCCTTCGGTCATCTCGACCGAGAGGCCGTGGAGCAAGAGGTAGTCCTGGTACTTGTCGGCCGCGAACAGCTCCTTTTCGCGCGCGCTGGCCGCGGTTCCCATCGTCACCACGTGGAAGGCCGCATAGTCGGTCTCACCCGAGTCGATCGGGCGGAAGAAGTCGGCGATCGACAACCACGGCGCCTTGCGCTGGCGCGGGTAATGGAAGCGCAGCCATTCCTGGGTGCGGGTGTCGTCCTTCCACACGACGAGGTTCTCACCCTCGCTGTTGACTGCGAAGTACCCCCACGCCGCGGCGGGCACGAGCAGGCCCTCTTGCTTGGCCGTTGCGAGCTGAGCCCGGAACGTGGGCCGGATGCGCGCCTTGAAGTCCTGGTCGTTCTCGCCCGACTCCGGCCGGAACTGCCACTGGTTTCGGAACAGCGCGGTCTCGTTCACGTAGCCGGCGATGTCGTCGAGCGAGATGCCCTTGGCGACGCGCGACCCGACGAACGGCGGCGTGAAGATGCGCGCGTCCGTGGCGACGTCGGAGCGGGCGGGGATGTCGACGTCCTCGATGGGCTGCTGCGACTTGCGGGGCGGCAGGTTGCGACCGCCGGGCTCGCGCCCGAACTTCTCGTCGAGCGTGCCGGCGCGCTGGCCCTGGACGAGGGCGTCCATCGTGCGCAGACCCTCGAAGGCATCCTTGCCGTAGAACACGCGGCCGTCGTAGACCTCGCGCAGGTCGCGCTCCACGTACGTGCGGGTCAGCGCCGCGCCACCGAGAATTACCGGCACGCGGTCGGAGAGGCCGCGCGTGTTCAGCTCTTCCAGGTTCTCGCGCATGATCAGCGTCGACTTCACGAGGAGGCCGCTCATGCCGATCGCGTCGGCGTTCACCTCGAGCGCCTTCTCGATCATCTCGTTGATCGCGATCTTGATCCCGAGGTTGTAGACGAGGTAGCCGTTGTTCGTGAGGATGATGTCGACGAGGTTCTTGCCGATGTCGTGGACGTCGCCCTTCACGGTGGCGAGCACGACTGTGCCCTTGCCGGCGGCATCGGCCTTCTCCATCATCGGTTCGAGGTAGGCGACGGAAGCCTTCATCGTCTCGGCCGACTGGAGCACGAAGGGAAGCTGCATCTGACCGCTGCCGAACAGCTCACCGACGACCTTCATCCCGTCGAGCAACACGTCGTTCACGATCTCGAGCGGCGTCATGGTCGCGAGCTGCTCGTCGATATCGGTCTCCAGCCCGTCGCGCTCCCCGTCGATGATGCGGTGCTTCAGACGCTCGGCGACGGGCCAGCCCGAACGGTCTTCCTTCTCGATCGCGCCCGCCTCGACGTTCTCGAACAGCGCCATGAACTCGGTGAGCGGGTCGTGGTTCTCGCGCCGCCGGTCGTAGATGAGATCGAGCGCCGCCTCGCGCTGCTGCTCGTCGATCCGGTGGAGCGGCATGATGCGCGCCGCGTGCACGATCGCGGCGTCGAGCCCGGCCTCGCGGCACTCGTGCAGGAAGACGCTGTTCAGGACGTGCCGGGCCGCGGGCTTCAGTCCGAACGAGACGTTCGACAATCCGAGCACGGTGTGCGCTCCGGGAAGCTCGGCCTTGATCCGCCGGATCGCCTCGATCGTCTCCATCGCGTCGCGGCGGAGGTCGTCGTCGCCCGTCGAGAGCGGGAACGTGAGTGCGTCGAAGATCAGGTCGGTCGGCTCCAGGCCGTAGCGCTCGATCGCAATGTCGTAGATCCGCTTCGCGACGCGAAGCTTCCAGTCAGCCGTGCGGGCCTGACCCTCTTCGTCGATCGTCAAGCAGATGACGGCCGCCCCGTATTCGCGAGCCAACCGGAACACGCGATCCATGCGCTTGCCTTCGGTCTCGCCCTCCTCGAGGTTGGCCGAGTTGAGCAACGCCTTCCCGCCGTGATGACGCAAGCCGGCTTCCAACACCTGGGGCTCGGTCGAATCGAACACCAGCGGCAACGATGCCTGGGTCGCGAACCGTCCTGCGATCTCGTCCATGTCGATCGCGCCGTCACGACCGACGTAGTCGACACACACGTCGAGCACGTGCGCGCCTTCCTTCACCTGCTCTCGAGCCATCTGGACGCAGGAGTCCCAGTCGGCCTCGAGCATCGCGTCGCGGAACTTCCTCGAGCCGTTCGCGTTCGTGCGCTCGCCGATCGCCAGGTACGCGAGCTCCTGCTCGAAGGGCACGTGCGAATAGATCGACGAGCAGCCCGGCTCGAACTCGGGCGTGCGCGGCACGGGGGCGCGCCGGTCGAGGCGATCGACGACCGCCTGGAGGTGCGCGGGTGTGGTGCCGCAGCACCCGCCGACGACGTTGAGCCCGAACTCGGCGACGAAGCGGTCGTGCGCGTCCGCGAGCGCGGGCGCGGTCAGGTCGTAGTGCGTGTGTCCGTCGACGACCGACGGCAGCCCGGCGTTGGGCAGGGCCGACAGGAACGTGCGCGCGTGCTGCGCCAGGTAGCGCAGGTGCTCGGTCATCTCGACCGGGCCGGTCGCGCAGTTCATGCCGATGACGTCGGGCCGCATCGCTTCGAGCGCGGTGAGCGCGGCGCCGATCTCGGTGCCGACGAGCATGCGTCCGGTGGTCTCGACCGTGACCTGCACCATGATCGGAATCGGCGCCGACAGCCCGGCGCGCTTCATCGCGGCGCGCGCACCGTTGATCGCCGCTTTGGCCTGGAGCAGGTCGTACACGGTCTCGACGAGCAGCACGTCGACGCCGCCGGCGATCAGTCCGTCGACCTGTAGGGCGTAGTCGTCGCGCAGCGTCTCGTAGCGAATCTGGCCCAGCGAGGGAAGGCGCGTGCCCGGTCCGATCGAGCCGATCACGAACCGCGGCCGGCCGTCGGCGGCGTGCGCGGTGGCGACCTCGCGGGCGATCTCCGCGGCGCGGCGGTTGAGCTCGAACGTCTGATCGGCGATTCCGTACTCGTTGAGGACGAGCGGGAAGGCGCCGAATGTCGCGGTCTCGACGCCGTCGGACCCTACGGCGAAGAACTCGTCGTGCATCCGGGCGACGAGATCGGGCCGCGTGGCCACGAGTTGCTCGTTGCAGCCTTCCAGCGCCTCGCCGCCGAAGTCGTCCGGCCCGAGATCCTGAGCTTGCATCCAGGTGCCGAACGCCCCGTCGAGCACGAGCACACGCTCGTGGAGCGCGTCGAGGAACGGGTGCACGGCGCCGCTGCCGATCGGCGCTGCGGTTCCTCGGGGATCAGGCATCGCCCCAGGTTACGTGGGTGCCGCGCCGGGCCTCTACCCGATTCCGCGCGAACGGCGCCGTAGGCTGGCGCCTCGGCATGAAGGTCTATACCCGCACCGGCGACGACGGCACCACCGGTCTCCTGTTCGGCGGTCGCGTCGGCAAGGACGACGTCGGGCCCGAGGCCTACGGAGCAGTCGACGAGGCCGTGAGCGCGTTGGGATTGGCTCGGGCCGAGCTCGAACCCGGTTCGGAGCTGCACGAGCTGCTCGTGCAGCTGCAGCGGGAGCTGTTCGTCGTGGGCGCCGAGCTCGCGACCGCGCCGGACAATCGCGCCAAGCTGAAGCCCGAGGTGTCGCTCGTCACCGCCGAGATGGTGACGCGGCTCGAGCCGATCATCGACGACGTGACCGCGCGCTTCGACGCGCCGCACGAGTTCGTGCTGCCCGGTCAGAACCCGGTCGCGGCCGCGCTCGACCTCGCCCGTACGGTGATACGGCGCGCGGAGCGCGTGACGGTCGCGGCGACGCGTGTCGGTTGGCTCGGCTCCGAGAGCCAGGTCGTGCCGTACCTCAATCGCGTCGCCGACCTCGTCTACACCCTGTCGCGCTGGCAAGAAGGCGACTTCCGTCCTTCGCGCAAACCGTAAGGACCCCGCATGGCCCCCACGTTCGAGCTCGTTACGGGCGCGCCCGACGCCGACCTGTTCGTCGTGCCCGTGTTCTCGGGCGCCCGACCCGGACCGGGCGCCCAGCTCGTCGACGACGCGATCGGTGGGACGCTCGTCGCATTCATGCAGGAGACCGACTTCGACGGAACGCGCGGCGAGGTGCTCGCGGTTCCGACCGGCGGCCGTCTTGGTGCGCGGGCCGCGCTCCTGCTCGGGGTCGGCGACGAGGAGACGTTCGACGCCGCGGCACTGCGGCGCGCGGGAGCCGTGTTGGCCAAGCGCGCGTCGAAAGTCGCCGCGGTGGCGACGACCGTCGTCGACGCGGTCGGTCCCGAGATCGACCGCGGCGCGGCCGCGCAGGCGTTCGCCGAAGGCGTCTGCCTGGGCCGCTACCAGTTCCTGCGCTACAAGTCGGCAGCGTTGGCGTCGCGCCTCGAGCGCGTGTTCGTCATCGGGCGCGCGAGCGCGAAGGTGCGCGCCGGGCTCGCGCGGGGTGCGCGGATCGCGGAGGCGGTCGCATGGGCCCGCGACCTGATCAACGAGCCGGCCGCGGCGAAGTCGCCCGCCGAGGTCGCCGACCTCGCGAAGGCGGTCGCCCGCGCGTCGGGGCTCAAGGCGAAGGTCTTCGCGGGCGACCAGCTCGTGCGCGAGCGGATGGGCGGCGTTCTCGGGGTCGGGATCGGCTCGGACCGGCCACCGAGATTCCTGCGGCTCGAGTACGCGCCGCCGCACCCACGCGGAACGCTCGCGCTCGTCGGCAAGGGCGTCGTGTTCGACTCCGGCGGCCTCTCGCTCAAGACCGCGGGCGGCATGGAGACGATGAAGACCGACATGTCGGGCGCCGCGGCGGTGATCGCCGCGATGTCGACACTGCGCGAGCTCGCCGTGAAGGCGCGCGTCATCGGATACGTGCCGCTCGTCGAGAACATGCCGAGCGGGGCCGCGATGCGGCCCGGTGACGTATTGACGATGCGCAACGGGAAGACGGTCGAGGTCCTCAACACCGACGCGGAGGGCCGGCTCATACTCGCCGACGCGTTGTCGCTCGCGAGCGAAGAGGGCGCCGACGCGATCATCGACCTCGCGACGCTGACAGGAGCGGTGACCACCGCGCTCGGCGACAAGATCGCCGGGCTCATGGGCAGCAACGACGGCTGGGTCGCGCAGGTGCGCGACGCGGCCGAACGGGCCGGCGAGCGCGTATGGCACCTGCCGCTACCCGACGAGTACCGCCGCAACCTCGACTCGGACATCGCCGACCTGCGCAATATCTCGTCGGGCGGTGGCGCGGGCACGTTGACCGCGGGGCTCTTCCTGAAGGAATTCACCGGGGCGGCGCCGTGGGCGCATCTCGACATCGCCGGAACCGCCCGGTCGTCGTCGGACGACGCGGAGACGTCCAAAGGCGGAACCGGCTACGGCGTTCGCCTGTTGGTGGAGTTGGCGTCGACGTTCCGCAAACCTTCGCGATGACGCGCGCGGTGGCGGTCGTCTTCGTGGCGTGCGCGCTCTTGGGCGTCACGGCCTGCGGGTCGTCGAAGCCGAAGGTCGTTCCGGTCCCGGCGCCGACCGATCTGCGCGGCCGAAAGCAGATCGAGATCGACGCCAAGCTCGATCAGTTCACGCCCGCGGCCGTCATCGTCGACGCCGGCACGGTGGTGACATGGCGCAACACGGATACCGTCGCGCACAACGTGGAGAAGTCGGCCGACGCACTCGACTTCGGCGCGAAGTTCGGCGCCGACGCAAGCCGCTTCGACCCCGGCCAGACGTACTCGTTCAGGTTCGTCAAGCCGGGCACGTACCTCTACACGTGCACGATCCACACCCTGATGTCGGGCAAGGTCGAGGTCGTCGCGAAGGCGTGAGTCGTTCGAACGCCGGAGACTCGGTCAGTGAGTGGTTGCCGTGCCGTCGGCGAGCACCGCGTGGGGCATGCAGAGGTCGTCGTACTCGGCGATCACGATGTGGGCGTTCTCCCCGCATGCCGGGCACGCCGGATCGCGCCGGACCTTGAAGTTGCGGAAGGTCTCCTCGAGCGCGTCGTATGCGAGCAACCGTCCGCGCAGCGGCTCACCCAGGCCGAGAACGACCTTGATCGCCTCCAGCGCCTGGATCGAGCCGATGATGCCGGGCAGGACGCCGAGCACTCCGGCCTCGGCGCACGACGGCGCGAGCTCCGGCGGCGGCGGCTCGGGGAGCAAGCACCGGTAGCACGGCCCCTTGTACGGGTCGAAGACCGTCACCTGACCCTCGAACCGGAAGATCGAGCCGTGGACGACGGGGATGCGCTTGAGCAGCGACGCGTCGTTGAGGAGGTAACGAGTCGGGAAGTTGTCGGTGCCGTCGACGATGACGTCGTAACCGTCGACGATGTCGAGGATGTTGTCGGCGCCCAGGCGTACGTCGTAGGTGACGACGTCGACGTCGGGGTTCAACGCCGTGAGTGTCTTCTTCGCGGAGTCGACCTTGCGGTCGCCGATTCGTTCCAGATTGTGAAGGATCTGGCGTTGCAGGTTCGACGCGTCGACCACGTCCATGTCGACGATGCCGATGGTTCCGACGCCCGCGGCCGCGAGGTAGAGCGCGGCGGGAGAGCCGAGACCACCCGCGCCGAGAAGCAGGATCTTGGAGGCGAGCAGCTTCTGCTGGCCCTCCTCACCGACCTCCGGCAGCAGGAGATGGCGGCCGTAACGGTCGCGCTGGTCGGGGGTGAGCACGGTCGGCGTGACCCAGTTGCGGCCCTCGTTCTTCCAGCGTCCGAAGCCGCCGGCCATCGACACGACATCGCTGTAGCCGAGCTCCTGCATGGTCTTGGCCGCGAACGCGGACCGCGTGCCGCCCGCGCAGTAGACGACGACCGGCGCGTCGTGGTCGGGGATCTTGTTCTCGACCTGGCTCTCGAGGTGGCCGCGCGGGATGAACACTGCGCCCGGGATCATCCCTTGCTCGAACTCGTCGAGCTCGCGCACGTCGAGGAACGTCGCTTCGCCGACGCGGGGCTCCGCGTCGGCGGGCTGGATCTCCCGGATCTCGGATTTCGTCTTCTTCAGCAGCTCGCGGAAGCTCGGCATGAGAACTCCACCGGATTTGGTCCACGGATAGGGGTCCACGGGTAGGCGTCGTTCGAAATGACGCCTACAGCGCTAAATCCTACCGCGGCAGTCGGATATTCCCAACGGCTACACGAGGGCGACCAGCGCGGGAAGCGTTTCCCCGAGCCGGTCGCGCACCACGACGTCGGCGACCGGATCGAACGGCGTCTCCTCGGCGTTCAGGATCACCAGCCGGGCCCCGTTGCGCAGCGCGATCTCGGGCAGACCTGCGGCGGGGAACACGGCGAGTGAGGTGCCGATCGCGAGGAAGACGTCGGCGCGCCCGGCCGCGACCTGCGACCGTTGCAGGTCGGCGGGGACGAGGTTCTCGCCGAAGCTGATCGTCGCCGACTTCAGGATGCCGCCGCAGGCGGCGCAGCCCGGGTCGTCCTCGCCCGCGCGCACGCGCTCGAGCGTCTCGTGCATCGGCCCGCGCCACTCGCATGTCATGCACTTGGCCTCGCGTACGTTGCCGTGGATCTCGATGACGATCCCGGGCGATTGTCCGGCCGCGTGGTGCAGGCCGTCGACGTTTTGGGTCACCAGCGCCTGCAGCCGCTCCTTGTGTTCGAGGTCGACGAGCGCGCGGTGTGCGAGGTTGGGCGCGGCCGTCCACATCTCGCTGTTGACTCGGTTCTGCCACGCCTGATGGCGCACGGCCGGATCGGACATGTAGTACTGCAGCGTCGCGGTCTTCTCGGCCGCGGGGTTCTTCGTCCAGACCCCTTGCGGCCCGCGGAAGTCGGGGATCCCCGACTCGGTGGAGATGCCGGCGCCGGTCAGGACCGTGACGTAGCGCGCGTTGCGAAGCCAGCCCGCGATCTTGTCGAGTTCCGCACCGGTCATGGAGGTTCGAGGATATTCGCAGCGGGGCGGGGCGCACCCCACGGAGCGCCCCGCCCCGGCGAAGCGCTACCGGCGGGGCGGGGGGCCGGTAACGACGCTTGGCTCGGTCTCTACGACGTTTCGTTCGCGGGGGCCTCGTCGATGGCCAGGGCCTGTTCGCGCGCCCAGCGGACGGCCTCGTGCGCGAGCGCGGGGTGGAATCCTCCGGCGTGCAGGGCGCGTTCGACCGAGTCGATCGGCTCGTCGTGCGCGATCAGCGTCAGGGCGAACCGGCGCGCCCGGCGGCGGGCCACGTCTATCGGTTTCGTCGCCTGCTCTTCGACCCACTCGGCGTGGCGCGCCTGCAAACCGGTCGGCAACCGGCGCACGTGTCGTCGGTGCACGGGCGGCAGGGTTCGCCGAACCGCGATCGTGGCGTCGCCGTCGGAGCAGGCGAGCTCGAACTGCTGCAATCGGGTGAGGCTGCGGATCAGCGGCGACTGCTGACCCTCGCGCGGACCGAGCCCGAGCGCGGCCGCGGTGTCGGCCACCGGCAGGTCGACGCCCTTGGGATGGTGCTCGAACCGGTCGGCGAGGTGGCGCAGGAGCAACAGCGCGGTCGGCCCGAGCGTCGGAAGCCAGAACGTCTCGACGTACCAGCTGCGAGGATCGTGGCCGATCGCGTCGAGCACCGGGTCGGGCCACGGCAACACCCGAATCGCGCCGTTCATGGGTCCTCCCAGCAACATCTGAGATCACGTCAAGTTGTGTAGAGATGTATAACACGGCGCTCGAGCGGATGCAATGCTGGGGTAGATGCGAGGGTTTGCCTACGCCTTACACGGGCATCCGTACGGTCGGTGGTCATGTCCAACTTCCGCATCCGGCCACTGACGATCCTGCTGGTCGTTCTCGCGATCGCTCTCGTCGCGGGTGGCGTCGTCTACTTCACCGAGACCGCGCACGATCTTCCGGCCTTCTTCCCCGGTCACGACGTGCACTCGACCACCCATCACACGAAGCACGGGCTCGCGCTCATCACGCTCGCGGCCGTCGCGCTCGGCGCCGCGTGGTTCACCACCGCGCCCGAACGGCCGGAAAAGTGACGCCGGTTCGATGAGGCCCGACGCGACGATGCCTCCCGGATTGCTCGGGGAGGCATCGTCCACTGGGTGGTTGTTCGCCACTGCTAGGAGCAGGCGGAAACTTCCGAGCGCAGTAGACCCCGGGTCCGATCGACTTGGCAAGGGACGCGGCGTTGATACCGTCCCAACGCGCAGTCGTGCTTAACTGCAGAGAGATGAAACAAGAACGCGCAACGTACGTCGAGTGCGACCAATGCCAGAGTCTGTTCAAGGCCGGCACGTTCAAGGACGGATCGACACCGACGGCATGTCCGACGTGCCGGGTCGGCGTCGATCCGGCGGGTCAGTCGGTGACGATCGAGACGGAGTCGCGCTTCTAGCCGGCGAGCCGGGTTTTCGCCGCCGGTGCGGCATGAGACATCATGTCGCGGTGTTTGTCGCGATGTCTCAGGATGTACCCAGGTGGCTGCAGTGGCGAGCGGCTCGGCCGGGCTTCTCGGCGCGGCCGGTGTGCGTGGTTCACTTGCCGACATGACGGATAGCGCGCTCGACCGTTGGCGTGACCTCGCGGCGAAGGACCTGAAGGGCGCCGATCCGGAGACGCTCACGTGGGAGACGCCCGAAGGCATCGCGGTCAAGCCGCTCTACACGGCAGCCGACCTCGAGCAGCTCGAAACCGTCGGTGGGCTGCCCGGCGTCGAGCCGTTCGTGCGCGGACCCCGCGCCACGATGTACGCGAACCGACCGTGGACGATCCGCCAGTACGCGGGCTTCTCGACCGCGGAGGACTCGAACGCGTTCTATCGCCAGAACCTCGCGGCCGGGCAGATGGGTCTGTCGGTCGCGTTCGATCTCGCGACGCACCGCGGCTACGACAGCGATCACCCGCGTGTCGTCGGCGACGTCGGCAAGGCCGGGGTGGCGATCGAC
>JBBQGQ010000005.1:0-180426 GCA_038323195.1 Acidimicrobiia bacterium
AACCGTGCGTCGCTTGTCAGCGTCAATCATGACCCACAACAGTGCAAACCTCACCGACGACGCCACACTCCTACTCATCGACTACCACGGCACGCCAACCGACCAACCCTGATCGCAACGCGAAACCACTCTCGGCGCCCCATTCGCATCGTCGCAACCGCGAAGACCGACGCGGCTCACTGGACGCCGCAGTAGTTGCAGCCCGAGCGTCCACGTCCTGCCTCGGATCGCGTCACCGCCGCGATGCTTCACGACAGCGTCAATCTTCTCGTTTGCCGTGAACCCGCGCGAAAGCGATGAAGTGCGGTCCGCCGACTTTCTATTTCGGAGGCTCGCCCAATGGGGCGCACGCACACGACTCAAAGGTGGCGCTTGACGCGCGGCGGTGGCGACAGGAGACTGCGGCGTGCCGAGCGGGCACGACGGGGGGCGGTGCGGGCTGGGCGTTTCGTAATGATCGGTTGATCACTGTGCTTCTCGGCCGGTGAATCGTCCGGACGACGTTGGGGGGAACCGTGCGAACCGTGTTTTCGCGTTTTCGGCATGCAGGAAATGATCGATCAGGAAGGTCGTGGGCGCGCGGCACGTTGGTCGTGGCTACCGTCGTCGCGTTACCGGCAGTCGTGGCCGCGAGCAACCCGGCGAGTGCGCAGACCAGAAGTCCGAACCCGTTCTTTTGCAACCAAGTGAAGAACCACAAGATCTTCGTGTCGCAGGGGGCACAGATGTACTGCTTCGGCTCGCAGCCGAGCACGGGCAACCAGCAACCCGCGGACTCCAAGACGCCGAACGTCGCGACCGCGACACCGGCGAATGTGGCCGCCTCGAACTTGGCGGAGGACATTTCCCCGAACGGTACGCGCGCCTACGGGCAGTCGGAGACTTCGGTCGCGGCCAGCGGACCGTACGTGGTTGAGGCGTGGAACGACGCGACCTCGTTCGTCTCGCCGTGCGGTTCGCCGCAGTACAAAGAAGAGGCGACCGGTTTCGCGTTCTCGGCGAACGGCGGAGCGACCTTCACTGATCTGGGTGGCGTTCCCAACAACAACTGCAGCGGTCCGACCGGTTATGTCTATGGCGGTGACCCGACGGTCGAGACGGCGACGATCGGCGGCGTGCGGTACTTCTACGTCGGGAGCCTGTTCAATCCGGTGAACTTCGGCGCGCCGAGCGAACTCGCGATGTCGGTGTGCACGGCCACGGGCACCGGGGCCAGCGCCAACTTGGCCTGCAGCCAGCCGGTCGTGATCGCACGCAGCAGCGAGTGCATCACCATGTTCGGACAGCACGTGTGCAGCTTCTTGGACAAGGAGTTCTTGACCGTCGATCCGGTGCATCAGCGGCTGTATGCGAGCTACACGGAGTTCGGGTTCGCTGCCCAGCCCGACACGATCGAACTCGCAGCCTGCGACATCAGCAACCCGACCGTGCCCCGATGCCACAACGGCGGCAACGGCCCGGGAACGCAGCCGCCCTACATGGTCGTGCAGCCCAGCCCGGCGAACCACTGCGAGAACGAAGGTGCCTACCCGGCCGTCGACTACCGCACCGGAGACGTGTACGTCGCGTTCGAGCACAACGCCGGGACGAACCTCTTCTCCGGCGGCCCGTGCGCCAGCGATCCCGTACGCAACATCGTGAAAAGGATCCCGTTCTCGCATCTGACCCTGCCGAGCGCATCGGGCGGTCCGACCAACACGACCGCCATCAACGTCGTCTCCATGGACGGTGCGTTCGTGCCCGGCTACAACCGGTTCCCGGCCAACGACTTCCCCCGGATCGCCGTGTCCCGTCCCTTCGGCACGGTCTCGATCGTCTGGAACGACGCCCGCAGTCATCCACTCGGCGACATCTTGATGCAGTCCTACACGCTCGGCTCTCTCAGCCCAGCGTCCGGCCTGGTCCAACTCAACCCGAACACGGGCGGACTGCACTTCTTGCCGGCACTGCGAAACGCCGACAGCTCGGGCCACCTCAACGTCTCCTGGTACGAGCGGGCCACCGCCTCGACGACACGCACCAACGTCTTCGAAGCACCCGGCGTCTCACCACGCGCGACCTCGACACCAGCGAACGTGCTCATCACCAACGTCGCCACCGACTGGAACGCCGTGTCGTCCGACATCGTGCCCAACTTCGGCGACTACACCGACAACTACGTACTCGCCACACCGAGCGCGCCCTACGTCGACACCACCGTCGCGATCTCATGGTCCGACGGCCGCAACGGCACACCCCAAGCATTCTTCGCCAAACACTGACCCAGCGAACGTCACGGAGAGAGGACTGGGGGCCGACCGCCGCCCAGGGTCGGACCCCTTTCTGCCAACTCCCGATCTGGCTGGAGACCGGTACACCGCGCGCCCTCGAAGCATCTCGGGTCATTTCGGTCCGAGTCGAGCGCGAAGACACGAGCACCGATCTCGGCGCCGAGCGGACGGCCGACCGTGCGGGCGCTGCGCATCGGCAGGGTCGAGATTCACCGGTGCGAGCAGCCTGGGCACGAGTAGGCGTCCGACACGACGATGCCTCCCGACTTGGCAGGAGGGAGGCACCGCGTCCCACGCAGCCTCGGAGTCGACTGAGAAGACGTGGGATGGGAAGTACAGCAGCCGTCAGTCTTACGCGCAAGAAACTGCGAGCCCCGGACGCGACGATGCCTCCCAGGGGACCGGGAGGCATCGTCCAGTTCGGGCGTACGCACGTGCGAGGCCGTGTCGCCCATCGGAGTGGTACCCGGCAACGCCCGGAGTAACCAGGCGTCGAGCGTCTCGGACCGCATCGCTCGGTGGCACGGGTCGGAACACGCCGATGTCGCGACCGGTTCTACGTGGCGACTGCTCGGCATTGGTCGCGTGGTCCCGCGCCGCCGTATCGGTGCCCGGGCAGCGCGCGCAAGAAGCCTCGCCGTCGGCCGGGATCTAGGCGGGTCGCTGTGGTGCTCACTGGACACCGCAGTAGTTGCACACCGACAGGGTCCACGTCTAGCAACCTCTTGGTCGAACACGAGCCGGAAGTTGTCGAAGGTGTTGTTCCGCGCGCGGGCCACGACATTGTCGTTGGCGAGCCACGTCTGCCCGAACTGGTCGAACAGCAACTGGTCGCGTTCGTTCAGGTTGAGGCCGAATGGTTCGTTGAGCGTGTCGACGCACACCGAGGTGACAGCGTTGATCGTTACGGCAAACGCCTTCGTTGATGCGGGTACCGCAACGTTCGTCGCGGCGAACGGCGACAAGGTGTTCACGACCGTCGCGGGGATGGGGACGTTGACATCCACCGGGAGCGTGACCACGAGGTCAACACGATCTCTGGCGGGATCGGTCGCATCACGCAAGCGACCGGGACGTTCACGATCACGAGCGCCGGGTGGCGGCCTCGATCGTCGGGGCGATCGTTACGTCGAACAGCACCAACACGGTTGTAAACCATCAACTACTGAGCGCCTCGGGCGAAGTTGGTGAAGTTCGAGTTCGTTCGAGCGCGACACGCGAGGGGGACCCGGCTTGGACTCGGGTCCCCCTCTTCGTTCGGCGGGCGTTGTTGTTAGTTCGTGGTGCGGCGTCGTTTCGCCATGCCGATGATTGCCAGACCGCCGACCCCGAGTCCAAAGGCGAGCGCCGCGAGCGGACCGCTGGTCGAACTTCCAGTCCTCGGCAGCGTTGTCGCTTTGGTTGTCGCGGTCGTGGGCAAAGTGCTTGTCGCGGCTGCGGAGGTCGTCGTAACCGGAGACGACAGCGCGCAGGTCGGCTTCGTGAACGTGTCGTTGTTCAACGTCACCGCACCGTTGCGGGCCAGGGCACGGCCGTGGACCGTCACGCTTCGGTTCACGGTGATTGAGGTCAGCGCCAGAATGTTGCCGACGAACGTCGAGCCAGTACCCAGCGTGGCGGAACTCCCGACCTTCCAGAAGACGTTGCACTCTTGCGCGCCGTTGATCAACGTCACCGTGCTGCTCGACCCGGTAATCAGCGTCGAATTGGTCTGAAAGATGAACACCGAGTTCGCGTTCCCCGCCCCATCGAGCGTCAGCTTCCCCGTCAAACCCAACGCGCCCTTGCTCGGCCCGGCATACACGCCGCCTTGCAAGGTACGGCCAGAAAGGTCAGCGGCCGTGGTCGCGTCAAGCGGCCGTCCCGCAGCATTCACATACGCCGCCGTCAAGTTCGACTCGGCATTCTTCGCGGCCGCGTTGGTCTTGTCCGTCGTCCCCTGCACCTTGCCGGGCGGGAACCCCGTGATCGACGTTCCCGGCCACACGCCGAGACTGCCGCCCAGGGTGCTGTTGCCGGTATTCGTGACCGTCGAACCGGCCAACACCGAATAGTTGGCCGAGGTCCCCAGCGGAACCGTCGCTACAACCGCCGCGTTCGCCGAACCTCCGAACATGACTAGGACCGCTGCCGCGATCACCAACGAGATCAGGGTCGCGCCGCTTCGGCGGACCACCGCAACGTGAGTTTTCATACGAGCACTCGTTTCATACGCGGCAAACGCCGCTGCGGAAAGCAGACTTCAACCCCTAGAGAGGCGATCGCCTCTTTCCACCCAGGCCATGACGGTAGCGTCCAGGAGCGGGGCAGGCGGGGACTGGCCTCTCGTGCGGTCACCGCGCCTTCTAGGCGCGGCGGACGACATAGACGATCAGCACAATCACGAGGATCACAACGACAGTGCCCACACCGATGTACATCAGTACCCCTCACTTCCCTCGCCGAGTAGAACCGTCCCCACATGGCGGCTCAGCATCGCCTGGTTAGTTGACGAACACGTAGACGGACGGCCTGCGCTTTCCGTGTTCCGGGCTGGGCGGTTCAGGGCCACGGTCGCGCAGCCCGTCCCGGACCTTCGCGGTTCGGGCTCGACGCGAAGCACGCGGTCCAAATCACACAGCCGAACCAACCGCGCGCACGCCGGCGACATGTTGCGGATCATGAGCGTGTGACCCCGCCGCACCGCGTAGTCGTTCACGTCCACCAGGACGTGGTACCCGGCCGAATCCATGAACGTCACGCCCGAACAATCGACGCTCACGACCGCCTCGTCCGAACCATCGATGGCGTCGCGAATGTCGGCACTGAACGCTGGTGCGGTCGCCGCGTCGATTTCCCCGAGCGCCTTGCAGACTCCCTGCATTTCCGTGCCCCTCCATGTGGGGCGAAAAAGCCAGGGTCCGGGGCTCGGTCGCGTAACGCAGCGTTACCTCCCGAACGTACACCCAATGCGCGACGGGCGCACAGAGGTCAGCAGAAACCGACTCGAAAACAAGGTCGGCGTTATGGGCGAGATGGCACATCTGCGCGTCGAGTGAACGCGGGTCACCTGCGGCGAGGCGCGTCTCGGCGCGCGGAGTAGGCGGCTCCGATTGCCGCGTCGGCCTCGACGATGCAATGTCGCGATTCGCTCCGGCTGCGCTCTGCACGGCACGACGGTGGGCGGGCGCGCACGCGCCCGGTTCGACAGCCTGGTTGCGAACTCTCGGGTTCCGGCGTTATGTGGCGGCGATGCCGACGATCGGTGCGAGGGGTGGGTTGTTTGCGAGGCTGCCGACGAAGGCTTTGTTGGAGAAGTCGAAGACGCCGCCATCGCTGGCGACCATGAGGTAGCCGTTGCCGTAGGCGACGAGTCCGTTGACGGGCTTGTTGAGGTGGGCGGCACCCATGGACCCGTGGAACGGGGCGTTGAATGCGAAGACGCCGCCATCGGAGGCGACGAGCCAGTATCCGCGGTTGTCCGGGGTTGGTGCGATGCCGACGATCGGCCGGTTGAGGCGCATGCTGCCGGTGGAGCCGTGGAAGTGGGCGTCACCGAAACTGAATACGCCGCCGTCGGAGCCGATCATGTAGTAGCCGTGGCCAGTCGGCGTCGCTACCGACGCGATCACCGGACGGTTCAAGACGATGCGGGACATGTCGCCGTAGAAGTGCGCGTCGCCGTAGGGGAAGGCGCGTCCGCGGTTGGTGAACAACCAGTAGCCGTTGCCGGACGGCGTCGCGGAGATAGTGCTGACCGTCTCGCCGAATCGCAGTGACGGGTGTCCGCCGTGACCGGCCGCGGCACCGAAATGCGACACGGCTCCAAATGCGTCGACCGTCCAATAGCCGCGCCCATCGGCGCGCGCTGCGATCGCCACCACAGGCCCGCTCGCAGAACCCAACCTCGCTGCATTCCCGAACGCGTAGACCGTCCCGTTGGCGCCCAACATCCAATACCCACTACCAGGATCGCGGCTGGGCGGTGGAAGCACCACAACGGGGACGACCGTCACGGCGTTCGACGCCAACGACCAGGGACCGGCGCCGACTCCGTTCGTGGCACGAACCTTGAAGGTGTAAATGCCCGCGGATAGGCCCGACATCGTGGCGTGAGTTCCCGTCACGGTCACGGTCTTGGCGCCGGGCGACGCCGTGACCGTGTAACCAGTGATGGGCGAGCGGTTGTCCGACGGAGCAATCCACCGCACCGACGCTTGCGTACCGGACACCGTTGCGGTCACCGCGGTCGGTGCTCCAGGAACCGTCGGCGGCAACACACACGCCGGGACCGCATTGACACCGAAATCGGTCGCGACGACCGGCGTCGCCCCACCGAGCTGACCGGCAGTGCGACAGTTCCCGTTTACCGTCCAATACGTCGCGCTCGGCTGGGCGAGGACCACGGTGCCGTCGAGCGGGTACTGGCGGAGATGACCGAAGGAGTATTGGGTGGTCGCGGTGAGCGCCGAATCGACGACGAGCGTCGTGGTCGGGTTACCGAGCGTCGACCAGTTATCGACCGCCAATGGCGCGCCACCGACCACCTCCCAACCCTGGCCCGATGGACGCGCATTCACGGCAGTGCCATCGACGGGGTACTGACGGAGATGACCGAACGAGTACTGATGGGTCGCGTCCAGTGCGGTGTCGTTCACAATGAACGTCCGCGGATTGCCGATCGTCGCCAGATTGTCGACGGCCACGGGCGCGCCGCCGACCACTTCCCAATCTTGCCCCGAGGGTTGCGCATTGAACGCCGTGCCGTCGGCCGGAGACGTGCGGAAGCCTGACAAGTCCGCGACCAGAGTGATCGGCTGTGGACCACCGAACGGAGCCCAACTGTCGACGAATACCGGAGCGCCCCCGACGATCTCCCACGTCCGAAGGTCGGGGGTCTTGACAAAGCTGCCGTCTGGCGGCGGTCCCGACGCGCACGCTTGCTTGGATCCGCTGTTCAATGTGCCGACCATGCCAAGCGATGCGCCCTGGCTCAGCGTGACACCGGGTTGGCCGTTATCGGTCCAACACGAAAAGGCGCTCGCCGAGACGTTGCTCATCTCGATGTGGAGGTGGGGGCCGTCATTGCAGCCATTGCCAAAATCGTGCACCGTACCGAGCGTCACGCCGTTCGTCGGTTGCGGATCAGCGGTGTTTGTGCCACGCCCGCCCAGGAGATGCCCGTAGTAGATCCAACCCACGAACCCGCCGTTGACGAGCACGTCCACCTTCGCGCTCGTGCCACAACTCGTGGTGCTCGACTGCCACGCAAACGACACCGGACCGTCGGCGCTCGTGACCTGCAGCGTCACCGGCGTCCCCTCGGCGCCCCAGACGTCAGTCGCCCAGTCACCCCCGTTATTCGCCGGAGTAACCGCCGGGTAGCTCGAATTCGTCGCCGTGTACGGCGGAGTCACGAGGACATTGGATGCCCACGTTCCCGTGAACGGCATTCCGACCGCCGCCACCGGATTTGCACCAGCGCCAAACGCCGACCCGACCGACACGAGCGCCACACACACAATGACCACGACGACGAGCGCGACCCGCGCCTTCCAAGCACGCCAGAACATCCGTGTCCCCAAGCCGGCGACCGCCAACCGTGGTCGGTCCGCCACGCCAGAATCGCACAAGACGTGGGCGGATGTCAACCCGCAGCGCGATAAATTCGTGATCCCCGCGGCGTCGCTCTACCGGAAGTAACGCTGCGATGCCGTTGGCCAACCGCTCGCACCCTGGTCGCGGCGCGGTCACACCCTACGGATTCGTTACGACTCCTCTGCATGCCGGCCGTCGCTGTACCCACCGTCTGGTCGGAAGCCGATCGACCTTCGCCTGACGGCTCAACGAGCACGTCTCTCAACCGACCGGGACCGTCGCCACGCATTTCCTTCAACTGCGACGTCAGCGACGTGCTCGCGAGGTTCACCATCCCGGCCGACGTCATGGGCCTTACACCGCACACGATTGCCCTCATCGTCTTCGGCTCCGTCGTCCGGTTCGACGGAGCGAACACCAGTGCCGAGCGGCTCGTGGCTCGGGTACGAACAATCGTCCGAATTACGCGAGGCCGCTACCCGCGCTGCGGCTACTCGCAGCCCGGAGCGCGGCAGTGGTGCGCTCATAATCGGCAACGCTCTTCGACCACGCCGAACTTGCCGACTGGCCTGCGCCTCGACGGGCACGCCTCGCCGTTCCGCTCAACCGCTTAACGACGGACACTACGCGCACGCTCGCACTGTACCGACGCGACGGCATCTCGGTCATCTTCGACCGGATCTGGTTTGCCACCGCCCTGACCCAACACGAGCGAGAACGGCGAGCGAGAGTTCGCGCGTCGGCGGCGGGCGGGTTGGCGCGGGCGAACGACAGCAGGTCTGGTGCGCCGTTGTGGCGGGCATACTGGCAAAGATGGACAAGGAGGGCGTTGGCGAGCAGGCGGGCGGAACTTGCAATCCGCAGTGCGGCCATGGCTCACGCTGATCGTCGGGGAAACGCATCACCGACCATCTCTCGCTCTTCACACGGAGTGTGATCCCGACGCCAGGGCCGCCCTCACCCGACATAAGCGCGCGCAGCGAGCGAGAGTGCGCCCATTCAACGTCGGTTTCCCCCCGAAGGACCAACGGTTAAGGAGCAGGCGAGTCGCCGGTTGTCACCGCCCGAGAGGTGCCCCGGGAAAGAAGCAGCGGCCGGAGCACCTCGTTCGGACGGGAGCCACGGGCTCCGTCATTCCGTGGCAGCCATGTCCTTCCCGATGTCGCCCGTAGTCATTCCGGTGATGGACACCACGTCCAGAGGAGCGCGACTTCGTGCCGTCACGCTTCGCCGATGAAGGGGACGAGGACCGGAGCGACGACCACGAGCCTGGCGTGTCGTCTTCAGCCCGTAGCCGATCGCGTCGCAGCGGACGAGGTACGACGTAGAGCCCACCTCTACCGGTGCCGGTCGCGTTCGTCGATGATCTCGTCGACGGTCCCGATGAGCGCGTAAGGCGCCGCCAGCACTTCGGCGGGTGTGAGAGCCCTGAATCGCGCGAGCGGCTCTCACGAGGGCATCGGAAAGGTCTGCGACGATCGCGAGATGCTGCACGAGCGCATCTCGAACGATGTCAAAGTCACTGCAGCCGTCGCGGGCGAGTGCGACGCGTTCGTCCATCGACTCGCGGTTCGAGGTGAGGCGCGATGTAGTGAGAATGTTTCTGTTGGGTAAGGGATCGGTAAGCGCGCGGCCAAAGATCTTGTCGACGGTGTGTGTTCGGCGTTTCGTGCCGAGGTGTTCTGCGATGATGCGGCCGAGTTGCTGGTCGACCGAACGGCGATTGTTCGGTGGGGTCTGATTCGGGGATTGTGCGGCGAGACTCATCGTTGCGCGCGGGTGGTGTGTCTGACCATGGGGGTGTTGGCGTGCGCCCGAATCTGTCGGTGGTCCTGTGCGCGCTCGGGTTGGTGGTCGCGGCCGCGTGTGGTTCGTCTGGAAGCGGACATCCGCCTGTTGCGCCGTCGGGTATTCACAAGATCCAGCACGTCATCGTGATCATGCAAGAGAACCGGTCGTTCGACAGTTACTTCGGCACGTTTCCGGGCGCGGACGGGATCCCCATGAAGCACGGGACACCGACGGTGTGCGTGCCCGACCCGACCAAAGGCAGCTGTGTCCGACCGTATCCCGATCATTCGGATGTCAACAGTGGTGGCCCCCACGCTGCGCCCCAGGCCAGCGCCGACGTCAACCACGGGAAGATGGACGGGTTCGTGAAGATGTCGGAGCACGCGCAAAACAACTGCGCGGATCCGACAAACCCGGACTGTTCGGCGACCAAGACCGTTGACGTGATGGGATACCACACTCAGAGCGACATTCCGAACTACTGGAAGTATGCGCACGACTTCGTGCTGCAGGACCACATGTTCGAGCCGACCGCGTCGTGGAGCTTGCCCGAGCATCTCTTCCAGGTCTCGGAGTGGTCGGCGAACTGCACCCAACACAACAACCCGGCGAGCTGCGTCAACGCGAACATGCCCACACCGAAGCCCCCGAAACAGAACGCGAGGAATCTGGGGAAACCGAAGTTCGCGGAGAAGCTGCGGAAACAGAAGAACACACCGATCTACGCCTGGACGGATCTCACCTATCTGCTCCACCAACACCACGTGTCATGGGGCTACTACGTCGTCGCCGGCACCGAACCCGACTGCGCGAACAGCGCCGCGCCCACCTGCCCGCCGGTCAACCAGAAGGACAACACGCCCGGGATATGGAACCCGCTTCCCTTCTTCGACACTGTCCGCAACAACGACCAACTCGGAAACATCCAACCGGTCAACAACTTCTACACGGCCGCGACGAACGGCACCCTGCCTGCCGTGTCGTGGGTCGTCCCATCCGGCGACGTGAGCGAACACCCGCCGAAACCCATCAGCAGTGGCGTCGCCTACGTCACCAGTCTCGTCAACGCAGTGATGCGCAGCCCACAATGGGCCTCGACCGCGATCTTCTTGGCGTGGGACGACTGGGGCGGCTTCTACGACCACGTCGTCCCCCCGACTATCGACCACAACGGCTACGGGCTACGCGTCCCGGGCATCGTGATCAGCCCCTACGCCAAACACGGCTACATCGACCACCAAACCCTCAGCTTCGACGCGTACAACAAGTTCATCGAAGACGACTTCCTGAACGGTCAACGCCTCGACCCTACGACCGATGGCCGACCCGACCCGCGACCCGACGTACGCGAGAACGCCGCCATCCTCGGCGACCTCACCAACGACTTCGACTTCACCCAGCCGCCCCAAAAGACCCTCATCCTGCCGACACACCCCCACACCACACTGATCAACCAACCGACGTCGAACCGGACGTTCCCGTTTGCATCCGTCGGGGTCACTCTTGCCGGAGTGATCTTCGCCGTCGCGTGCTCCATACTCGTACGCTCTAAGAACCGCGCAATCGCCAACCTCTGACGCCAGCCCCGCGACGCAGCCGTCGATGTGGAGGCAGTGAATCGGGGTGCTGCAGCCGAGGCCGAGCAAGTGTGTGAGCATGCCGTCGCAGAGGCGCGCCGCCAGGGCGTGAAGTGCGAGGTGCATGCCGTCCCGGGCGATCCCGCCGACGCGCTCATCGCGTTCGCCAAGGATGTCGCCGCCGACGTGCTCGTGGTCGGCAGTCGAGGCATGAGCGGCGCGCGCCGGTTCGTGCTGGGCAGTGTGCCGAACAAGGTGTCGCACCACTGTTCCTGCAGCCTGCTCATCGTCGACACCGCAGCCGACTGATCAATACAGGCATCCGGCACGTCGAGATCAGGCGATCCTGCGGGCCCCCGCGCTCGGTCGACGCGCGACACTGTGAACATCGGCCACGAGACCGCATGTTGGAAGAGGTCGTTGATGGCGTCATGGATCATTCGCGCGCGGGGTCTCAGGTCCGAGCGGATCGCGGCTATGGACGCCCTCACGGTTGCGGGCTTTGACGTCGAGGTGTCACCTCGGGGCACGCACTACGTCTCGTCCAACGAGATCGTCTTGGTCGTCTGGCTGCGCGACACGCACCTGACCGCCGCGCAGTTCGAGCAGCGTGCGCGCGACGCACTGTCCGGTGTCGCCTTCGAGATCGAGACGTCACTTCTACGCGACTGAGATGCTCGGGCAAGGTGCAGTGAGGGCGGCTCGATTGCAGTTTCGCCGGGACTTCTTCGGCCTCGGGTGATCGGAGACGCCTGCAGTGATGGTTACCGGTAGTTGCCGGTGTGACCGAGGCTGATTCTGCCGGGTTGGGGGAACACGCAGAGGCCGTGGGGGCCGAGACCGACCGGGATGCGGCGTACGGCGCCGGTGTGGGTGTTGATGACGTAGATCTCGCTGTGGTAGCGACCGGAGAGCCATAGGGAGTCGCCGTCGGCGGAGACGCCGCCCATGTCGGGACTGCCGTGAGGGATGGTCCAGGTGGCGGTGACGGTGCGTGTGGCGTAGTCGATGACCGAGATGGTGCCTTCGATGCGGTTCGAGACGTACAGCGATTTGGTGTCGCGGCTGGGGTAGAGGCCGTGGGCTCCGGCGCCGGTGTGGATCGAGCCGATTTGGGTGAACGTGTTGGCGTCGATGAGGTCAACGCGCGACAGGTTTTGGTCGGCGACGTAGAAGATCTTGCCGTCGGGTGAGAGGCGGACGTCTTGGGGCGAGCCGCCGACGGTCAGCACGCCGGTTGTTTGCATGGTGACGGTGTCGACGCGGGCGAGTTGTTGAGAGCCTTCGCAACTGACGACGACGCTGCGGCCGTCAGCGGTGAAGTCCATGTGGTTCGGTGCCCGGCACGGCAGCGGTACCCGCTTGATGAGTTTCCAGGTGCTCGGGTCGCGAAAGTCGAGGCTGTCGAACAGTTCGGGGACGACGATGGCTTTGGTGCCGTCGGGCGTGAAGTAGAGGTTGTAGGGGTCGGTTACCGGTATCGGCGGGCCGGGCACTCCGGTGCGGGGGTCGATGGGCGTGAGCGCGTTGCCGAGATCGCTGTTCACGTACAGGGTGCGGAGATCCCACGCTGGTACGACGTGTTGCGGCCGGTCCGGTACCGAGAAGTGGTTGATGATCTGCATCGTTGTGGGGTCGATGACATCGACGGTGTTCGACACGCTGTTCGTCACATACACCCGCGCTGGCACACCGGCAACCGCGTCGGCGAACTTACCGACCGTCACGTTCGCGTACGTGTTGAACATCGTCGAAGTCGTCACCGCAGGAGACGTCAACACCGACGAACTCGCAGGTACGGTCCCAGCGCGTTTCGGACTGTTCGACGAACTACACGAGGCAACCGTGAGCCCTCACGCTACGACGACCGCTGCCGCGCGCCGTGCAGGCATCACCTCGCCCACCGACACACCCCTCCTCGACATCAAGCAACGCCCGACGTGCCCCGACCGGAGACTCGCGTAGTAACACTATGTACCCAACCGATGCCGGGCACATCTCGGTCGTCATCGACAGGATCGAGTTGTAACGGCCAGCCCGCACGAGCGAGCGCAGCGAGCGAGAGTTCGCGCGTCGGTGTGGATCGCGCACGACGTGAAGGGCCACCGATTACGATTCAAGTCGAGTCGTTCGATGACCTCGTCGGGACCGACGCCGCGACCGCGAGCAACACGTCGGCATACTCGTCGACCCACACCGCTTGCGCCACCATCGGGAAACGTTATGCCGACTACTCCAGCGACTACCAGCGGCGGCGCCGAGATCATTTGGTGCACACACGCTCGAACGCCAGGACAGGATCGTTCAAGTAGGCGTGATAATGGGTTGTCCACACCGTACACGGACCGTCAGGACTGAACTTCGTGCAGGTCTCACCCGTCTCCTTCGGAGGAAACTGGGCGGGGTTGGCGTACTGGATTGTCCACTTACGACAGCTTCCTACTTGCGCTACCTGACCGCCCGACGAGGATGATCCGGCACACGCGCCGATCGTCGCTGTCGCGAAGACATACAACCATGAGCGTGATCTTGTTGACGTGCAAACCTCACCTCCCGAGCGACCGCGCGTGGCTAAACCGGTAGCGCACCTCCCCCTCGGTTGGGGCGGGAGCCACTACACGAGGGGAAGGTGACGCCGCCCGCAAGTCTGGCCACGGGCGTGCAAGCGCCGAGTTAGCGCCGACAGCCGGGCTACTTCATGTCGTCGGGCATGATGCTGTCCAGCAGGCCCGCTAAATCTCGCCTCACGGCTCTTCGACCACGCCGAACTCGCCGACTGCCGTGCCTTTCGACGGCCACGCCTTGCCGTTCCCCTCAACCGCTTCACGATGAATAGCCCGCGCACGCTCGCACTCTACTGACGTGACGGCATGTCGGTCACCGTCGACACGATCGACCGCTCGCTCGCTCGACCTACTCCGCGCCGCGCTACGCCGGCTCGACGCGGAGCACGACTCGGCGTGACCTGGCGCGTCGAGCGGACGCCGATCAGCAAATGAAGAGCGCGCGATTCGGTCAGTGTCCCGACGATGCGTTCAGAGCAAGTGCAGACGCCGACCAGGTCGCGCCGTCCGCGTCGACCTCCGACTCCATCGGAAGGATCGACTCGATCGACCCTCCCGTACCTCGTCATGATCGGGCTGCGGTCGTGCCGGGCGTCGGTCGGGATCGTCGCTAATGATCTGACGGTCGCCGACCGGACGGTCGAGAATGGCGTCCACCCAACTGAACGCGACCGCGAACGACACGTACTGATCGCGGTCGTCATCATCCGGCGAACCCACCAAGACCGTGACCACGACGGCATCGTCGGTCTGTCCGACTTCGACGCGCTCGATGGTTTCGTAGGGTCGGTGGCGTGCTTGAACCGACAACGTGCAGCCGTCAGGATGCAAGCGCACCTGTGTGATTATGGCGGGGCGTAGACGCCTGCGAACGGGCGCCACTCCCCGAGCCGTCTGAGTGGCGAGCGGTACCGCGCTCTCAACTTCGTACTCATCGACGCCGAGCGACCGCGCGAGCTGATCTGCCACTTCGGACGGGACGGCGAACTCAGCGACGTCGAGGAACACCTCGACGGTCTTGGCATACACACATGCCGAGACAATCCGGGCGTCGGCGCTGACCGTCAGGCCCTGTAACTCAGTCGCCAAGCGTCGACGCTCGGCTGGGTTGTCCGCCAAGAACGTGACTCGAAACATCACTCTGCGATACCCCCGAACATCGCACCCACTGGCGACAGCGCCGGAAACCGTCGCCTCCGCTTGGGATCATTCCAATCGCCACTTTCGCCACGCTTTCAACAACACGATGAGTCGCAGTAAGGCGAGTCGACGCAGACGCGAGAGGCAATCGCGCGCCGCCGCTCCAACGGCGAAGCGCGTTGCCAGGAACCGATACCCCACGGCCACGGTCCACCACGCGCATGGAGACGTGAACACCGACCCGGCGGAGCCGGGCGGCGGCGCAGCCGACGAGGATGTCGCGAACCGTTCGCACGCTTGTGCGCGTTGTAATCGCGGTCCCTGAGCGGGCGGAGGTGCGGCGGCAGAAACCTCGCGCCGGATACGGCCATGACCTAACACGAGCGAGCGCCGGCGAGACGAACCTCACTTCCCGCGGGCGAGCGGCCACTCGCGAGCCTGTACCCTGCCGAGATGGTGCTCCTGTTCCTCGTCTCAACCGTGGCGCTCGGGCGGCATCCAACCACCACGACGTCCCCGCCGACCCGGCCGACCACGACGACGATCGCACCGACAACCACGACGACGCGGCATCCAACCCCGCCGACCACCACGACGGCGGCCCAGAGGCCCCCACCTACGACGACGGCGCCCTCCACCACGACGGCGCCAACCTCTACATCGGTGCCGGTCGCCGCTCCGTTCCCCACCACTTCCCGCGCGACATATTCGGCGCGTGCTACCCCCTTGACCAGGCCGTCGCCAGCCACGACCTTGCACGCAACGAAGAGTCCCGCCAGCACCCGTGCCGCCCTCTCGAACATTGCGGGTCGGTCCAACGGTAAGGGCAGCAGCGGTATCAACACTGTGAGCCGGTGGGCGGCGCTGACGCTCGCTGCACTCGTCGCAGCGTTGAGCACCCTCGGTTTCCTCCTCCGAAAGGCTCGGCACTGATCGCGCCGCCGAAAACTTCAGGCGAGCATTCACAGGGCTAAACGTGCGGTACCGCCCGGCACGGCACGTGCGGCCCGCTCAGCAACACCTGCGCGGTCTGAGGTGATCTCGACGTGATGGACGAGCGCATCCAACACCACGTCGCGGTCACCAACACGGTCGCGGACGATTTTGGGCTCGGCGCTCGACACCCCGACGGCAGTCCTGCCGATATCGGCCAGACAATGGGGTGCGCCATGACGTTCGCGGGTATTAATCAGCGGGTGGTGTGCTCGATGCCCCGCGAACGACCGATGATGATGGGAGAGCGGTGATGATGATGCGGATGCTGGTGCGGCTTGCGATCCTGGGTCTGGCGGTCTACGGCGCGAAGCGGCTCTACGAGACATACTTCGGGTCTGTCGACGAAGCGAAGAAGGCGGGCAGCGCCATCGCCGATCGGGTAGGCCAGGCGTCCGAACGGGTGAAGGACGAAGCGCACGACGCCGCCAGCGATGTTGGCACGCATGCACGCGCCGTCTCACAAGAGATTCGCGATGCCGCGACCGATGTCGTCGACCTAGCCGACCCCACTGAGGCTGACGACGAGCACCCGCAGCCACGGCGCGTATAGCGCGCATCGGTCGACGGGTAGAGCTCGCAGTGGTTGACGACGTGTGAACATGACGGCCAGGCTTCCCGGCCGCGTAGATTCAGAGGGGTTCAGAGATGCGTATCACCAAGAAGCGTCGGTTGGAGCTCCTCGGGGATGTTTGGCTCTTTGAACGGTGTTCTGGCCGCGAGCTGGACGTCTTGCAGCGCGCCGCGACCGAGGTCCACCTCCCGGCCGGACGGATCCTCGCCAACCAAGGCGAGCCAGGACACGAGTTCATCGTGATCGTGGACGGCAAGGCCGAAGTGACCCGGAACGGAACCGAGATGGCGGTACTCGGTCCGGGGTCGTTCTTCGGCGAGATGTCGCTCCTTGACGGCGAGCCGCGCACGGCGACCGTCACGACCTTGGAGCCGACGCGGGTGCTCGCGCTGACGTCGGCCGCGTTCAAGAAGGTCGTCACGACGATGCCTTCGGTAAATCACAAGATGCTGATCGTGCTCACCGCACGACTCCGCGACCTCGAAGCCAGATATGTCCCCCCGCAGGAACGCAACGCCCCTTCCGACCTCTCCTGATCCACACGTCGCCGCCCTCCCACGAAGTGCGTCGGCTCGGGCTCGCGCCGGAAGCGAGAGGCGACTGCGAGTACGGCCGGAGGATCCCCAGGCAGGCGAGAGGGGCCGCAAGGGGCGGGTACGCACCTCGTGAGGTCAATCGGTCGTGGATCGGCGCTTCCCGCCGTCGGTCTGCACCGTTGCGCCAGGTGTCACGCAGATCGCCTGACCCTTGGTAGTCACGATCTTGGTGTCGTATGTTGGGCGGTCGGTCACGAAGGCGAGCGGGAGCGGGCGTGCTGCGGGGTGGAGGATCTCGACGTTGGTCCGTCGCGCTGATCGCGTATTACGCGGTCGTCGTCGTGATCGTCGGGCCGATGTGCTTCTCGCAGGCGCGTGCTGAACCTCGCGCCCACGTGCCGGTACGCATCTCGGTCAGCTTGGCGATGCGCACCAAGGCGACCGACATCGCGACATTCGCCACGCGGGCGCCGCTCAGCATCGCGGTCGGTGCCGACGGCACCTTCATCCTCCCCGCCAACGCGCTCGCGTTCACGCCCGTCGACGTGCCGGTCACGAGGCTTGGGACGCTCACCGTAGGTGCAGTCGCCATGAGCGACCTCGTCGGGACGGTCAACACGTCAACCGGCACCGCCACCCTCGACGGCGCACTGGAGTTGTTGTGGTCGAAGCCGACTTCCACCTACAGCCCATCTCGGCCGCATATGCTCGACTGTCCCGTCGGACCGTTCGGCGCACACCTCTCGACCGCAACCGTGGGCGGCACGCCGCTGTCGTCGCAATCGTCGCTCGACCCGACCAGCCGAATCGCAACGCTGGTCGACAGCACCCTTACCGTCGGCGCCGTCCCAGCCGGGACGACGCAATGCGCGGGCAACGAACGCAGCCTCGACCGGGCACTGTCCCTCCCCATCGTCCCCACGACGACCACCACCACTACGAGCGCGACCGCCAGCACGTCGACCAGTACCAGCGTGCCCGTATCGTCGACGACCACGACCATCGCCCCCACAACGACCAGCAGCAGCACGACCACGACCGTCGGACCCGCGGCGTCCGGCACGCCGACTACAGCCGGGCTCGGCGTCGCGCTCAACCCGACCGTGCTCGCCTTCGCGCCGACCCCGTCGATCGTGTCGACGTTGACCATCGCGACTGTTCCACCGCCGACAAGCCCGACGGCCGCCGCAAGCACTCCGACAACGGCCGACCACTCCGTCTTGGCGACGCCTTCGATACCTCCGTCGGCCGCAGTGCACGCCACGGACCATCCGCGTCGGCGACCCATCTGGGCCGTAAGACAACCCCGGCGCAAGCACCACGCGAACCGGCACGCCCAGACCGACGCAACGATCACGCTGACCGCAGCGGCCGCGCCGACGAGCGCGAGTGCCCACGTGAACGCGCCACCGCCGCTGTACTTCTCGCCGTCATACTTCGACCCGTCGCTCCGACTGACCGCGCACCGTCTCTCACACACGCCCACACCGCTCGCCAACCTCGGCGACCCGGTCGCCCACCGGAACGCCTTGTCGCTGTTGTTCATCGCGCTCGTCAGCCTCCCACTCGTCGTGTTCGGACTCGGACTCATCGCCAGCGACCTGGGCTGGCAACCCCACCTTCCCGGGCGACGGCGGGGCATCGAGCAAGCGGCCCGCAAGTCGTCGTTGTATCCATAGACGACCTCCCAAACGCGCGGCGACGACACACAGATCCATGACTGGCATCGAGACGTCAACGACCGACCCGGCAGAGCCGGGCGGCGGCGCAGCCGACGAGGATGTTGACGAAGCCCGTTCACGCGTATGGTCGAGGCTCCGACAGGACGAGGAGCGATGTCGTCGTGTTGCCGTTTACATTGGCTGGGGTGAGCGCGCTTTCCCCGCCGATCGCGGCTCCCCTCGGCGACGTCACTACCGGACGTTTGATGCTGCGGCGGTTCGCGCGTGACGACCTCGACGAACTTGCGTCGGTGTTCGAGCAGCGGGAGGTCTGGCAGTTTCCCTACGGGAGAGGCATGACCCGTGCCGAGACGGAGGTGTTCCTCGACGCGCAGATTGGGCACTTGGCGGAGCACGGGTTTGGCTGCTGGACGGCGAGGGAGATCGCGAGCGAGCGGCTCATCGGCTACCTCGGGCTTTCGGTGCCGACGTTCCTGCCCGAGATCCTTCCAGCAGTCGAAGTCGGATGGCGGCTGGCACCCACAGCATGGGGCAACGGATACGCGACCGAAGGTGCGGGCGCGGCCCTGCACGAGGCGTTCACGACACTTGGCCTCGACTGGGTGTGTTCGCTCCCGCAGGCCGACAACCCGCGTTCTGGACGGGTCGCCGAGCGGCTCGGCATGCAACTCATCCGAGAGGTGACCGTCCCCGCCGACGAACGAAGAGGCGAAGTCGTCGCACAGCATTACCAGATTGACCGCAGTGACTGGCTCGCCGTTCACAGCAGCCCGCCCGTCGACAGGTAGCTGCGGCTACGGCGTGCTCAGCGCGCAGGTGTACGCGCGGTAGACGGACCTGCGGAAGTTCCGCTCGATGATCGTGGAGCCCGTGCGTTCGAGCATCGCGTCGAGCGGCCAACTGTGGGTGCTGAACTCCTTGCGTACGTGGTCGGCGAGTTCATATGAGGTCCACGCCTGCGATGGCTCATCTCGTGCCACCCGGCGCAGCCGGGATGGTGAGCGCAGCAAGCCGACAGCGCGAGAAGCCTCCGAGAGTGGTTGCGTTGAGGGCGGACGGCAGGCCGGTCACCTTCGACAGGATCGCGCGGCGACGGCCATGACCCAACACGAGCGAGCGCAGCGAGCGAGCACACGCGCATCGAAGCGGATCATCTACGACGTGAAGCGCCGACCGCTGACGATTCGGGGCAAGTCCTTCGATGACGGCGGACGTCTGTTCGGCGTTGACGCGCGTGTTGCTGTTCGCCTCGCCGAGGAGCGAGCGGCGTAGCGGCTCAGTTGGGAATCGGTGAGCCGAATCGGATGACGTTGCCGTCCGGGTCGACGTGTCTGCCTTCGCGTTTGCCGTAGTCCTGGTTCTCCGGGCCGACGACTTCCATTCCCGCTTTGCGCCAGACGGCCGCGAGTTCGTCGGCGTCGTCAATGTGCATGTAGAGAACGGCTGTCATGTGCGCCTGGGGATTGTCGTCGTGCGCGAGATGGATGACGAGGTTGCCCCAGTGAGCAAAGGCGTAGGTCTCGTCGTGGTAGTCCGTCGTGAACCCGAGTCGTTGGTAGTGGTCAACCGCCCGTTCCACGTTGAGGACGCTGAACACCGCGTCATACCCGGCAAGTGGCTTCAGACCACCGTGAATCGCAATCTGCTTGGCCCTGCGACCGTTGAGGTAGTCGAGACACTCGTAACAGATCACGATGTCTTTGTGGGACCACAACGTGACCCACCCTTGCACGGTCTTCTCGCAGCATGAACAGGCCACATCCGTCACGAATGTTCTCTCGCCCGCTTTGCGGTCGAGTCGACGAAACTATGGTGCGCGCCAGGCACGACCCAACGGAACAGTCCGAGCCCGGGCCGTTGACACCAGCACTCGGGCGCGCAGCCGCACCGGCGTCCGGTGCCAGCCGCCTCTGCGGCGCGCGTGACGACTGCGGCCATCACGTAGAGCCCAGCGAGGGTGAGAAGGTCTCGCCGCATACCGGTGACCCTACGAACGTTCACGCACGGGAAGATCGCGACAACAGCAGCCCGGCATCCCGCACGGCACGATGACGACCCCCGTGTCGACGATGCAACCGCAGTCGGCGCAGCCGATCTCCACGGCCCAAAGGCTACTCAGTCCGCCAGTTCGCCGATCAGCACGAACACCCTCTACGGGCGACGTGCGGCCCCCGTCGGACATTCAGCGCCGCTGCCGATCGGGGCCCCTCGCCACGGTCGGGTGCGCGCGACATCATGGTGGCGTGGATCAGCTTGCGATGCCCCGATGTCTCGTCGAGGCGGCGACCCGGGAACACCGTGAAGCGTGGCTGGCGGGCGTTCCGGCGACAGTGAAGAGGCTGGAGCAACACTGGTCGTTGACCGTCGGCGAACCGTTTCAGCCAGGCGGCCAGACCGCCTGGGTCGCACCGGCGCGCACAAAGTCCGGTGAGGACGACCTCGTCTTGAAGGTCGCGTGGCGGCACACCGAAGCCGCGCACGAAGCGGCTGGCCTGCGCGTCTGGGACGGGAACGGAACCGTGTGGTTGCACGCCGTCGAAGAATCCGACGACACCATCGCGCTCCTCATCGAACGGTGCGTACCCGGCACGGCACTCACGTGTCGACCCGAGCGCGAACAAGACATCGTGATCGCATCGCTGTTGCCGAGACTGTGGCGCGAGCCGCCCTCCGGCCACGAGTTCCGACCACTCCAAGAAATGTGCGACCTCTTGGCCGACGAATACGAACAGAAAGCTGCGAGCCGACCGCCAAGCCTCGACCCCGGGCTGGCGCGAGAAGGCGTCGCCCTATTCCGTGCCCTACCCACGTCAGCCGAACGCAACGTCATGTTGTGCACCGACCCTCATGCTGGCAACGTCCTCGCAGCCCAGCGTGAACCGTGGCTCATGATCGACCCCAAACCCTACGTCGGCGACCCGACCTACGACCCGCTCCAGCATCTCCTGAACTGTGAGGAGCGCCTCCACGCCGACCCCGTCGGATTCGCGCGCCGCATGGCCGATCTCCTCGGCCTCAACAGCGACCGCCTGCTGTTGTGGCTGTTCGCCCGCTGCGTCATCGACTCCGCCAACTGGCCCACGCTCGCGCCCATCGCGCGCCTGGTGGCCCCCCGGTAGCGCGGTCAGTCACGTTGAACAACGCCTGCGACGGCTCATCTCGTGCCACCCGGCGCAGTTGAGGCGACGAGCGCAGCGACGCCGACAGCACGAAGAGGGAGACATCCGATGCGTACCCTCAGCGATGTCTCCCGTGCCCTACTGTCGGGTTAGTCGCCGTCGCCGTGTTCGTGGTGGAGGTTGATGCGTACGACTTCGCCGGGCTGGAAGGGCGGGCCGCCGCGGGGGATGACGGCGGTCGAGACGCTCCAGTTCGATACGTAGATTGCGGAGTCGGTAGCGGCGAAGCCGTTCGGGAAGCTCAGTTTGTCGGCCACGACGATCGGAGAGGTGCTGTGGGGCGGGACGCGCACGACGGCACCGGTGCCGGGGGGGGCGTTATCGAGGCCCTTGGTTGAGAACTCGGTGGCGTAGAACTGGCCGTTGGCGAAGCCGCATCCAGTGACCGCGGTCAACCCGCGCGCCCACACTGTTGGCGTCGGGTGTTCGGAGTCGGTGTCGACCCGCCACACCACCGAAGCCCCCGGCTTGTTACCCCCACCGGTGAGTTCACCGATGTACAGCGCGCCGTCCGGCCCGCGGGTAACGCAGGTTGGCACCGCATCGGAGGACGGCGGGTTGGGGAAGAAGGCGACGATCTTGACGTCGCCGTCGGAACTGACATGGTCGAGCGTGTTCGTGCCGGCATCGACCACCCAAGTGCTGTGCTCTCTGGCGAGGATGCCATAGGGATTGCAGTCAGGGAACTGGCCCGGAACCAGGTTCTTGTGGGTCAGGCTCCAGTTCCAGTCGAAGCGTCCCACGCCGGCGGTCGCCTCGAACTCCCCGTCGTGGGGCACCTTCATGACCTGTCCGACCTGTGCTTTCAGCGCAGATACCAGCGACGACGAGAATGCGCCGTGGGGCAACTGGTCGATCTGTTGGGGGCACGAGGTCATGACCGTGTACAAACGACCGTCTTCATCGACCGACAGGCCGTCCGGCCCGGTCGCGAAGACCCCACCCGGGTTCGAGATCGAAGCGAGGCCGGAAACGATCCGATGATGCGCACCGTGCTCGGTGATGACACTGATCGCACCCGTCAACCCCGGACAAAGACTTCCGCCGGGGCCGCCCGACACACACTTCGAACCGCCCTTGCCCGCTTCGGCCACATAAAGCTGCCCGTCCTCGCCCAACGCCAGACCGCGCGGGTTATCGAACCCGCGTGCCACCGTCGTGAACGTCGCTTGCGGTGCGGCCACGGCCGGGGTGGCACCGAACCCGAACATTGCGCCGAGAACACCGACGATGGCAACCCCACCACGAACCGAAAGACGCGATCCACGCATCATCGTTAAACGTCCTTCCCTACCGGTGAAGAGGAAACCGACGAGGTCGCTTATCCGCGTCGTGCATCCCCGCAGAGGCGGCACTCGACGCACTCCGGAACGCTAGAGATATGCCGCGAGACCCGCAATAGAAGCCACACGCGTCGTCTACCTTGCGTCCCCAGCACACGTGTTACCTGGTCAGAGGCTTATACGGCCGGTGTCCGGCGTACTGGCGCACTCGGCGCCGTGCAGAAAGGGTGTCGCGGCTCGACGAGGCAGAGGTTTTTCTGAGCTCGAAACGCCGCCGACCCCGGGCCGTCGTTTCTCTCCCCACCAGCGACCGGGGTGGTCCCAACCGGAAAAACGTCCCGTAGAAAAATGCCGACTGTTGGGGTCAGCGTCGGGCTGAGGGGGAAAACCCCCACCGATTGCCGTGTGTAAAAACGACTGTCGGGGTCTCCGAGCCCCCACGCACCCAAAAAAAGGCACCCGGCGAAACATTCACGCCGGGGGGAGATATCGACTCGGCTGGTCCGTGGGCTGGGGCATAGGAAAAAAAGCGGGTGTCTGTCACCATCGGCGGCTAGTCGGGTATGCGTCGCGGGCGCGGGCGGCGACTTCGCGGTTGCGTTTCGCGGTGTTGCACGGGACGCAGGACGCTTTGAGGTTGGTCGGGTCGTAGAAGGCGCCTCCGTCTTCGGGGCGGATGGTGTGGTCGACGCTGTTGGCGGTCCCTTGGCAGCGTCGGGCGATCCTGAGTTGGCAGAGGTATCCGTCGCGGATGAGGACGGTGCGGCGGACGGCGCGCCACGCAGGCGTCTTGTAGCGGTCGAGGGTCACGGTGTTTGCCCTTGAGCGTCGGGTACGACTTTCATGCGCTGACGGCGTTCGTATCGTTCGACGATCGGTCGGGTGCGGATCTGTTCGCCGTAGACGATGGCCGCGCAGGTCATGCACCAGGTGCAGCGCAGCTTCGGGTCGTAGGCCCAAAGGTCGTCGGCAGGGATCGGGTCGTTGCAGCCACGGCAGGTGACAGGGTCGGTCATCGGTCGCCGGCCGTGTGGAACGTGGCGTGGGTCTTGACCAGCCACGCGAAGAGACGGGCGAACCATCGACGCGGTTCGGTGGTCATCGCTCACACTCCTCGTAGGCGTCGTTCAGTTGCTGCATGAGTACCGTGTCGCCGCCAACGTCGGGATGGAGGACACGTGCGAGAGCCTTGTACGCGTCGGGTCGTAACGGTGGGGGCAGCGCTGCGAAGAGGTCGGCGATCGGCCGGGTGCCGTTCGTCATCGTTGCGGGGGTTGCCGTGTAGGCGTGGCCTTCGACGGTGACAAGAAACCCGGCGTCGGTGAATCGTTTCGCCGCGAGCTGTACCGACGTGGTGCCGATGGTCCAGTGCTTGCGGTCGGCGTCCCATCGGCGGCCGGCGATCGTTTTGATGGTCTCGACGGCTTCGGCGTCGTAAGGAAACGTGACGGTCGCGGTGTGGCCGCCGCGGTCGATGCGGACTGTCATCGCGCGCTCGGCGGGGATGAGGAGTTAAGGGATTTAAGGGCAGGAAGTCTCCTCAGCTGGCCGGAAGGTAGGAAGAAAGTAAGGGAGGAAAGCACGTCCTTTATCCCCTTACTTTCTTCCTACCGGAGCGAGGGCGACGTACCGTTCGCGTGGTCGTCCGCCCCCGCTCGATTCGTGAAACACGCAGATCAGGTGCCCTTCCTCGAGCAGCGCTCGCGCAGTCGCGAGTTCACCCTTGCCCCAATTGTGGGCGACGCCGTCGTGGAGTGTCGTGCCGTAGATGCCATCTGGCATGGCGCCTCGGACTGCACGAACCAGCGTGTCGGACTTCCCGCCGAGCGAGCACGCGAACGTCTTGGCGACCGACGCCAGGCTGTAGTCACACCATGCGATCGCAGCGTCGACATGCCGTTCCCGAATGACAGGTTCGGCATCCAGCACTGCGTAGATGAGTCCGATACGGGCGGCGTGGGCGACGTGACGTGCGCTCAGGGACCGAGCGATGCCCTCGCCGACGCCGGTGCGCCGCTGCCGGTAGAAGACTGCCCAGCGAGCCTTGGCGTCAGGGTCGAGCTCAAGGTGGACGCTGCCGTTAGCCGCGATGCGCTTGTCGAGCTTCGCCAGCGCGACAGTCACCCGGTCGCCGATCGCGGCGATCGCGGACTTGTCGATGGTGCCGCCGTCGGGAAGCCACGCCATGATCCGCGACCAGACGTACAAGAACCTGTTTCCGAACCCGTTCGCGATCGCGAGCTCGTCCATGAGGGTCCGCAACTCGTCGGGGGTTATGGAGCCGACGACGGCGACGTGGTGGCCCGTCGCGACGACCACCTTGTTCGAGACGGTCGAATGCCGTAACGGCTGGTAGTCGTATGCCTTGCGGAGCACATCGCCCAGGATCGACCCGTCCCGTCTCACGACCTTGAGGACGCTGGAGAGTTCGGCGTCGAACACGATGCGGCGCTTCTCGGCCGGCGGGTCCTGATCGTCGGCGAGTTCGCGGATGAGGGCTTCACCCGAGCCGAGCCCGCCGATCGAGTGCTTCGCGAGGAAGGAAGTATCTAAGGGAAGAATCAGAGCGAGGGCTTCGGCGTCGGCGACACCTTTCGCACCTTCAGATGAGGGGCCGACGACCGCACCGAACAGGTTGCAGTGATGCACGATACGGCCGGCTCGGTAGCACGCCCGACGTCCGATGATCGTGCCGACCGACGCGAGGACTTGGATACCGACCGCGGCCGGGTGCGCTTCGGTCTGCCCTGCGAGCAGGTCGAGATAGTCGCCAACAGGACCGTGATACGCGGCGCGGTCGAGCTCCGGGTCGGGGACATCATCATCGGCAGGGGTCCAGAGCCGATAGCCGGCAGGGAGCGCGTCGTCGTCGGCTTCTCGGATCGTGAACGTCGGGCCCGGAACGCCAGCGAGTTTGCGAAGCGCAGTGAGGTCGTAGACACCGGCACTGAGGCTCGGCCAGTTCGACGTCCACACCTTCGCGGCGCCACGGCCGACATAACCGACCGTCGCGGAAACGCCGCGACCCTTGCCAGGTCGGGTGAGCTCGACGTATTGGTCGCGTTGGTGTGGTGAATGCGCGCCGAAATGCTCGATCAGCAGGTTGACGGCTTCTTCGTCGCGTTCGTCGAGCTCGCCAACAGCACCGACACTTTCGGCGTTGGCGAACAGTTCGAGCAGGTGCCCGGGCACGCTCGCGAGCTCGCGGTCGGCGGGTCCGTACCCGTCTTCCCACTCATAAGAGCGGCCAGTGTCAGGATGCACCGACGGCGGGACAACAACCTGGCCGCCCTCACCCTTCACATCGACGCCGGGATACCCAGGAAGTGGACGCGACGCGACCGGCACCGACGTTTTGTAATACAGATGGATGCCGCCGCCGCCGGTCAGGACCGTGACCGTCTCGCGCCGCAACCCGAGGTCGTGGAGGTCGTCAAGCGAATCCTGCGCGCCTTCGTGGTACAGGTCGACGTCAACGACGAACATGCCGTCGCCGGTGAGCATGCCGACGTTGCCGTGATGGTCAGTAAGACGTGCGCGCCACAAGTCGGGATCGCGGCGCGGCCCCGTCGACCATTGCTGATCGAGCGGAGCCTTGCCGTTCACCCTGAGCAGTGGCGCGCAACCCAACCATGTTTCGTATTGGTGGGAGAGCTGCACGCCGTCCACGTCAAACCAGCACTGAAGGTGCCTGGCCCGTCCTCAAGACAAACGCGAACTCGCGCAGGTCGTCGAGGAGCCGGGCGCGGGTACGCAACTTGTAGGACGGCTCCCAGAATCGGTCGTCGTCCACGTCGACAACTTCAGCGAAGTCCTCGAGCATCTGCGCGATCGCTTCGGCCACGCGCGGTTCGAGCGCGACCATCAGAACGACTCTTCGGCGTCGGTCGCGGACGGCGTCTCGATGACGATCTTCCCGCTCTTCATGCGGACCGCGTACTTGTCCAAGAACGCTTCCATCGCGTGGTCGTCGTCGGTAGTCGCGTCCTCGAGCAGATACGGAGCCGAGCGGCCGGCGCGCGCCTTCCCGAGCGTGAGACGCCCACCAACGATCTCAGCGACGTCGGCAATTCGAGGTGCGAGCGCGTCGCCGAAGACCAACACGTCGGTAAGGACCAGCGCGCACGTCTCGCAGACCACGAACTCGCATCGGGCGGCGGTCTGCACGCCCTCACCCGAAAACTTCGCCACCTCTTCCGACTTCGGTTTAACGAACATGACGAGATGATCGAGATGCGCTTCCTTAGAGAATCCGCCGGCCGGGGCCGGTGCGGTAATCTTCCAACTGGACATAGATGCTTCCCTTCGGGAGTGAACCCCCTAGCCGGTGCTCGGCTGGGGGGTTCTTTGCTTCCCGACGCCAGATAGCGCCGGTACTTCTCAGGCCGCCGTCGGGCCGCCGTTGTCGCGGCGCGCTGCTTCCCACGCTTCGATATCCGAGAGCGCCCAACGGAGTTCGCGACCCACGCGCATCGCGGGCGGAGCTTCGTTCCTGTACCGCAGGCCATAAACGGTCTGGACCGGTACCCGCCATCTCTCGGCGAGGTCTTTCGAGTCGAGGAACTTCACCCGGACCCTCCTGTCGTGCGATTCCCGCATACTTTGTGCGGATGCCCGTCATCCTAAGTAGGTGCGTGCGAGCGCGTGCACGTTTCGCTAGAGTTGTGCCGTATTCGCACATCGGAGGAGGGAGCGAGGGGATGCCGAAACGTCAGCCCGAGTCGGTGAGGGTGCTCTTCGCCGAACGCCTACGCGAGCTTCGCGAGAGCCGTCACCTCAACCAGCAACAACTCGCGACGCGGTTGGACGAGAAGTTTGGTATCTCGCTCGATCGGACCGCTATCGCGAAGATCGAGAACGGCGACCGGAACGTCTCCATCGAGGACGCCGTCGCGTTCGCGGCCGCGCTGAACGTGTCGCCGATCATGCTCATGTCGCCGCGCCGCACCGAGCCGGCGATCGCCATCGGCAGCATGTCGATGAGTGCCGACCAGTTTCGGGACTGGGCCCGCGGGAACCTACCCGCCCCTCTCCGCGACCCCAAGGGCCGACTACATGAGAGCGACGCCCGCGAGTTCCACGAGACGATGTCCGACCTTGAGTACTCGGCACGCGACCGCCTGCCCTCTCTTCCCGAGCTCAAGCAGCTTGTGATCAACCTGCAATTCATCGCAGGCACCTCGCGCGAGAGGACATTGCTCTCGAGATTCCTCAATCACATCGACACCTGCGTTTCGCATCTACGCGACGAAGTGAAGAAGGGGGACAGCAGTGGCACACGTTGAGAAGCGCGGACCGCGCAAGTACCGGGCTCGTTACCGAGGCGCGGACGGCCAAGAACGCAGCCAGACGTTCGATACCGAACGTGCAGCCAAACAGTGGCTCGCGACCGTTACCACGTCGCAGCTGCGCGGCGAGTGGGTCGACCCGAGCCGGTCACGTCAAACGGTCGGAGCGTGGGCCGACGAATGGCTCGCCGGCCGCGTGCACTTGAAGCCGAAGACGGTCGCCGGATATGAGTCGCTACTGAAGACCCAGGTCTTGCCGACGTGGGGGAGCGTGCCGCTCGCACAACTGTCGAATGCCGATGTTGCCGGGTGGGTCGCGAAGATGCGCTCGAGTGGGCTCAGCCCGTCACGCGTGCGTCAGGCATACCACCTGCTTACGTCGATGCTCGACGAGGCCGTACTCGACCGGCGAATCTCGGCGAATCCTGCGGCGTCGGTGAAGCTGCCGCGCCTGCCGATGACGACGCGCCGGTATCTCACCCACGACCAGCTCGCGCAGCTCGCGAGCGAGTGTGGCGAATACCGGACGCTCGTGCTGGTGCTCGGCTACTGCGGCCTTCGGTGGGGTGAAGCCGCGGCGTTACGGGTCCGGAGCGTCGACCTGATGCGCCGCCGGATCGACGTGTCCGAAGCGGTGACCGAGGTGAACGGCCGCGCGACGTTCGGGACGCCGAAGACGCACGCACGGCGCGCGGTGCCCGTCCCGGCGTTCCTGGTCGACGAACTGGCCGCGCAAGTTGCCGGGAAGGATGCCGGCGCGTTCGTGTTCCCTGCGCCTCGAGGGGGAGTGTTGCGTGCGAATGGTTTCCGTCGGCGTGCGTTCGACGCAGCCGCGCAGACGATCGGCCTCGAAGGGCTCGTGCCCCACGAATTGAGACATACGGCGGCGTCGCTCGCGATCTCGGCGGGCGCGTCAGTGAAGAGCGTGCAGTCCATGCTCGGCCACTCGTCCGCGACGTTGACGGTCGATCGGTACGGCCACCTGTACGACGACGAGCTCGGCGCGGTCGCGGACCGGCTCGACGTCGCAGCACGTGCCGCGGAACAGATCGCGAACAACTCGCGGCCTGAGCGCGGCCTGACCGTTGTTCCCCTTGACCGTGCCAAGCGCAGAGATGCCGTCTGACCTGCGCCAATAGAGCGCCCTCGGCAGGATTCGAACCTACGACACACGGTTTAGGAAACCGATGCTCTATCCCCTGAGCTACGAGGGCAACGTGCTCTGACCTGCCGCTTCGCGTGTTCGACAGTGCACATGACGGCTTAACGGTAGCGAGTTGACGGCCGTACTGACTGCCAACGGTCTTGAACTCGCGCGCATCAACGGACCCGGGCGAATGTCGACGAACGGCCACGGATCTCGCGACCAGCGGTTTCCGCAACCGCGAGTCGCAAACGTGGGGGGCAGGAAGAGTCGCGGATGTCAGTGACCGCGTCAGTCGGTACGATTGGTGAACGCTTGCATGAGGCGTTCGCGCACGTGCGACGACTGTCTGCGTCCTTCACGAACGCTGCCGAGCCGCGCTCGGAGACCACTGCCCATGGGCTGCGCCAAACAACCTGACGAGCGAGTGGAATTAAATGCCAGTCACCACCACCGGCGTGTGTGCGTCGGTCGTGGTGCCGTTCCCGAGCTGACCGTTGGCGTTGTTGCCCCAGCATTCGGCGAACCCGTTGGCCAACACGGCGCACGAATGGTCGCCGCCGGCGGCGATGGGCACCGCAGTGACGAAGCCACTCACCACGACTGGCGTGGACGAGTCGGTGAGGGTGCCGTTGCCCAGCTGGCCGCTGGCGTTGGCGCCCCAGCATTTCGCAATGCCGTTCGCCAACACCGCACACGAATGCACACTGCCCCCTGCGATCCCGGCCGCGTTGGTCAGGCCACTCACCACGACTGGCGTGGCCGAGTCGGTGAGGGTGCCGTTGCCCAGCTGGCCGCTGGCGTTGGCGCCCCAGCATTTCGCGGTCCCGTTCGCCGACACGGCACACGTGTGGTCGCCGTCCGCTGCGATCGCGACCGCGTTGGTCAGGCCACTCACCACGACTGGCGTGGCCGAGTCGGTGAGGGTGCCGTTGCCCAGCTGGCCGCTGGCGTTGGCGCCCCAGCACTTGGCGGTCCCGTTCGCCGACACGGCGCACGTGTGGTCGCCGTCCGCTGCGATCGCGACCGCGTTGGTCAGGCCACTCACCACGACTGGCGTGGACGAGTCGGTGAGGGTGCCGTTGCCCAGCTGGCCGCTGGCGTTGGCGCCCCAGCACTTGGCGGTCCCGTTCGCCGACACGGCACACGTATGGTCGCCGCCCGCGGTGATAGCCACCGCAGTCACGAGTCCGCTCACCACGACCTGCGTGGACGAATCGGTCAGGGTGCCGTTGCCCAACTGGCCCCGGCCGTTGGCACCCCAGCACCGGGCGATTCCGTACGCCTGCAGCACACACGAATGCTGATCGCCCGTCGCGATCGCGACCGCGCTGGCGATGCCCTTCACCACCACCGGGGTCGACGAGTCGACCAGGGTGCCGTTCCCCAACTGGCCGTTGCCATTGGCGCCCCAACATTTCGCGGCCGCGTTCGCCAACAATGCACACGAATGCTGGCCGCCTGCCGAGATCGCGACCCCACGGCTACCCACCGACAGGCCGCTCACCGCAACCGGGGTCGACGAGCTATTCGTGGTGCCGTTCCCCAACTGACCGAACTCGTTCCAACCCCAACACTCCGCGGAACCGCTCGCCAGCAATGCACACGAATCGTCGAGACCGACGGTTACCGCGACCGCGTTGCTGAGGCCGCTCACCACCACCGGGGTCGACGCGGAGGTCACGGTGCCGTTTCCCAACTCGCCGTCGGTGTTGACGCCCCAGCATCTCGCGGTCCCGTTCGCCACCGACGCACACGAATGGTAAGTGCCGCCCGTGATGGTGACCGCGTTGGTCAGGCCGCTCACCACGACTGGCGTGGACGCGTCGTCCATGGTGCCGTTTCCCAACTGACCGAAGTTGTTGAAACCCCAGCATCTCGCGGTCCCGTCCGCCAACACCGCACACGAATGGGCGCCGCCGGCGGTGATCGTGACCGCGTTGGTCAGGCCGCTCACCATGACCGGTGTGGACGCGGAGGTCCTGGTGCCGTTGCCCAACTGGCCGTCGTTATTGGCGCCCCAGCACCGCGCGGTGCCGTCCGCCAACAGCGCACACGAGTGGTCCGCCTGCGTCGTGATCGCGACCGCGTTGGTCAGGCCGCTCACCACCACCGGGTGCGCCGAGCCGGTCCTGGTGCCGTTGCCCAACTGACCGAAGTTGTTGTCGCCCCAGCATTTCGCGGTCCCGTCCGCCAACACCGCACACGAATGGGCGCCACCGGCGGTGATCGCGACCGCGTTGGTCAGGCCGAACACGACGACTGGCGTCGACGAACTGTTCTTGGTGCCGTTCCCCAACTCGCCGCTGCCGTTGTTGCCCCAGCATTTCGCGGAACCGCTCGACAGCAACGCACACGAATGCGCGTACGCGTCGGCCGCGATTGCCACCGCGTTGGTCAGGCCGCTGACTAGGACCGGCGTCGACGAGTCGGTCGTGGTGCCGTTCCCTAACTCGCCTTGGCTATTGCCGCCCCAGCATTTTGCGGTCCCGTTGGAAAGCAACGCACATGTATGTTTGATGCCGGCCGAGATCGCAGACGTAACCGCTCCGGAGCCCGCACGTTGCGCGACTGCACCTGCAGGCACCGCCTCCCACACCAGCCCAGCTGCGATCAACAAGAATGCCAGGCCGATGCGTCTCATAACCAACCTTCCGCATACATGGCGTGCTGACAACTCGTTACCGCATCGATGACCGACGGTCAACGGACACGATCCCTACGAACCGCCCTTCACCAGCCATTCCGCCCGATCCACGACGAGATCTCTGGTTGCAGTCCGATCGATGCGCCGTTGACTGCAAGGAACGGCTGCACGACGCCGGGCGGGTTCGCGACGGCTACGCGACGCCCTTCAGATTGGACCGTGTGGACCTTCTCCGTGCGGGTGCCGTCGGGAAGAATGCGTTCCGCGGCGACGGGGGTCATAACGCCCTTGCCTTTCGCCTCTCGGCCTTGCGCAGATCCCGTCTGGTTGCCTCCCGGTCGCGTGAGTCGAATGGTGCATTGGACGCCCCGCGTCGTCGCATGGAAGCATTGGGTGGTTGCGTCGTCGACTGGGCAGGGCACGCATGTTGTGGGGCTTGAAAGCGCGCGTCGTTTTGATGGTCGCGGTCGGCATTTGCTTGCCGCTCGTATCCGGGACCGGGGCATCGGCATCGGCCACGAATCCCATGGCCACGGTCGGGATGCCGCTCGCGGGCCAGTGGGTGTCGAACGTCCTGGAGTCCCCCCCGTACACGGCCGATCCGAGCTACCCGGCCGTGAATCCGGCGAACAACTCTGGTGATTGGGCGACCAACGTGTATGCCCCGGAGGGCACGCCCGTAACGCTGCAGGTCAAGAGCGACGACGGCCCGGTCACCTTCCGGTGGGTATCGAGCACGGCGAGTTGTGACGGCAACAGCTCGAAGATCGAGGTCTTCGTGAACGGCGCGGACGTGGGTTGGATCTTCTTCGCCCACTTCCTGGGTGGGCGTGGCATGAACGTCTCGGATCCGCAGCCGACGAACGGCATGACGATCGGGACGATGCACTATTTCCCGACCGGCGACTGCAATCCCGGCCCCCACCTTCACGTCGAGATGAGCGACAACCATTCGGGGGCACTGAAGTATTCGTGCTGGACGGACAACGGTCAGCCCGGCGTAACGCTGCAACAAGGCGACGCATTAGGGATGCTCGGCTCGTTGAACACGGAACCCAAGCCGTCCTGCACGCCGACCAGCCCCCCGCCGCCCCCGCCCCCGGGCCCCGGCACCGGCTTCCACGCGGTCTCCGGTTCGGGGGCGACGACGCTCTACTGCCCGACGGGCATCAACCTCGGACAGGCCGGCGCGGCCGGCAAGAAGGCCGGGGGGAAGAACGGCGGTGCCGGCGGACGGGGTGGTAGCGCGGGCTGCGACAGCAACGGCGGCGCGGGCCGAAACGGGGGGAGCGGAACCGCTCAGGCCGTTGGCGGTGCCGGCGGTGCCGGCGGTAACGGCGCCTGTCCGCCCCAGCAGTACAGCAACGGCATCTGGCTCACGGCCGACGGCACACAGAATGCCCCTGCGCCGCCGTGCGACGGAACCGGCGCAGACGGTGGAAGCGGCGGACCCGGCGGAAATGCCCAGCGGACCTCCGCCGGCGGTGCCGGCGGTGCCGGTGGCAGCGCCCTCTTCGCTCGAGGCGGCGACGGTGGAACTGGGGCAGCCGGCGGTAACGCCGGCACCGCCACCAACACCCAAGGCGGTACCGGTGGGAACGGGGGCAACGGAGGGGTCGCCCCCGCCGCGACCGGCGGAGCGGGCGGAGGAGGCGGAAGCGGCGGCACCGCCACCGGTGCGCACGGAGGGAACGGCGGCCGAGGGGGAGACGGCGGCATCACGTCGCCCGGAACTGTCGGTGCGCCCGGGGGCAACGGAACGACCACGCCCGGCGTGGACGGCGCGAACGGGGCGGCCGGAATCTGAGACTCACAGGCAACAAGCGGGTTGACGTTTCGCGCCGTCCTATGCGTGATCCCGTTCTGTGCGGACTTCGTCCAGGCGCGCTCTATGGTTTCGCCGACGGGTTCTGCGGCATTTGACTCCGAGCGTTGGATGCACTGGACGCGGCGTCCACCAACGGTTGGAGGTGGGCGCGGGCGGGAAAGACACAATGACCGCATGGCTGAGGGGCGGCTCGGCGCCGGACCGCGTCCGCCGCATCATGCATCGGACGTGTTGCAGGTTGGAGGTGGAGAGTTGTGCTTACGGATCATGTCGCCGACGAGCGTCGCCCCGCACGGCGACCCATGTTGTGCGGATTCGAGAGTAATCAGCCGATCGCCTACCAGCACGGCGACAACTACTTCCGGTGCACCAACCACACGCTGTTAGCGCGCCTGGCCGACGGTCAACTGCGCTCGGCGCCTTCGGGAGAGCCGCTCGCCTACCAGCGCGGCAACATCTTCTACGACAGCATCACCCGCAAGCCCGTGTACTGCCAGTCTTCCGAGTTCGCTACGGCGTGACGGCTGCGGGATCTCCCGCTTCTCGATGTGCTGCGGCCGGTGCAGGAGTGAACGGAGTATCCATCGATCGCGCCGCGTCAGGCTGAGCACGACGAGAGCACGTGGGCGATGACTCACGGCTTGGCGCGCGCGTTGTCGGGCGTGAAACGTCGTCGGCAGGGGCCGTAGTGTCGGGTGGGTGCCTCAGGGAAACCACGTTGCGGCGACCGAGCCGTCTATCACGGGTCGGCCGACAGGTACGTGAAGTTCGTGGGCACTGAGCTCAGCTCTGCAACCGAGGCGCCGGTCGATCATTCGTTACTCATGGCGTTCGTCAACCTCGTGGCAGCCGGATGTGGACCGGCCGCGTGGCGGCGTTCAGCACCGAGCGTTCACTGATTTTCGACCCGATCGATGAGGTTCACAATGACACGACTGAGGAAACCGGGAGCACAGACGCTCGAGCGAAGCGCGCTCGTGTTCATCGTCCTGTCTGCAGCCGCGTGCTCGAGCGGCACCGGGAAAACGGCTACACCGACATCCGCGTCGTCGTCCCCGCCCGCATCAACGTCCACAACGGTCGATGCCGCATCCGTTGCCGCGAACCCCTCCACCGGCTGTAAAGCAGCCGTTGTCAAGGCGGGCCAAACTCGCGTCGACACGACGTCGAACGGTGCGCCCCGCTGGTACGTGAGGAACGTGCCACCCGCGTACAACGGTCGAACGCCACTCCCAGTGATCGTCGACCTGCACGGCTACGCGGAGGGAGCGACGGTCCACACCCAGACGTCCGCGCTCGGCCCCTACGGCAACTCACTCGGGTTCATCACGATCACACCGGAGGGAAGCGGCACCAGCGTTCCCATGTGGAACACCGATCTCAAGGAGGCCGACATCGCGTTCATCGGCAACCTGTTGAACGAGCTCGATCGTACGTTGTGCGTCGATGACCGACGCGTTTATGTTTCGGGATTCTCGAACGGCGCATTCATGACGTCCGCGGTTGCCTGCGCCTACTCCAACCGGGTCGCCGCGGTCGCCCCCGTCGCGGGCATCCAAGACATCAAGGGCTGCGCACCCACCCGTGCCGTCCCAGTGGTGACCTTCCACGGGACCGCCGATCCCTACGTCACGTACACCGGCGGCCTCGGTGCCAAGGCACTAGATCTCCCGGCCCCGAACGGGTCGCACAAGACCCTCGGACAGGAAGGTCTCGCCAAGACCGCGCTCAGCAAAGGGCCATCGGTCCCCCAAATAACCGCAACGTGGGCGAAACGCAACGCGTGCTCGACGCGACCGCCGTCCGAACAGAAGCTCGCTACCGACGTGACGCTCCTCACCTGGGATTGCCCTCACGACGCGAGCGTCGAGCTGTATCGCATCACCGGCGGCGGCCACGCGTGGCCGGGTAGCGCGTTCTCTCGAGCGATCGCAAGCTACGTAGGAAAGACCACCTTCTCCATCTCCGCCGACCAGATCATCTGGAAGTTCTTCCTGGCGCACCCGCTCACCCAATGACCAGCCACGCCCACTCGACAGACTTCGCACCTGCCGCGGCAGGTGGCACTATGACCGGTGATGCCGACCACGAGCGGGTTCGGACGGGAAGCCGCGGTTCGCGGTGCGTGAGCGGAGCTACGCGAGCGGATCGAGCGACCTGCCCCTGATCGGGCGGACTATCGGCGAGGACCTCGAGCGAACGGTCGCTTGCCAACCTGAGCACGAGGCGCTCGTCGATGTCCCGACCGGTCGCCGCTGGAGTTACCAGCAGCTCGACGAGGCGGTCGATCGGGTCGCGACCGCGCTCCTGCAGCTCGGAATCGCCAAGGGCGACCGTGTGGGCATCTGGTCGCCGAACTGCGCCGAGTGGGTCTTCGTCCAATACGCGACCGCCAAGATCGGCGCGGTCCTCGTGAACATCAACCCCGCATACCGGAGCCACGAGCTCGAGTACGTGTTGAACCAGGCCGGCATTCGCCTGCTGATCGCGGCGTCGTCGTTCAAGACCAGCGATTACTCCGCCATGATCACCCAAGTGCGCGATCGGTGCCGCGGGCTCGAGGAGGTGGTGCTGCTCGGAAGGGAGCATTGGGCCGGCATCGCGTCCTGTGACGTCGACGACGCGGCGCTCGCAGCGCGCGCCGCGATGCTGCGCTTCGACGACCCGATCAACATCCAGTACACGTCGGGAACCACCGGGTTCCCGAAGGGCGCGACGCTGTCGCACCACAACATCCTCAACAACGGGTTCTTCGTCGGGAGGCTGCTCGGCTACACCGATGCCGATCGCGTCTGCGTACCCGTGCCTTTCTACCACTGCTTCGGCATGGTCATGGGGAACCTCGGCGCCACCTCGAACGGCGCGACGATCGTCATCCCGGCACCCGCGTTCGACCCGGCCGCGACGCTGCGTGCTGTACAGGACGAGCGGTGCACCTCGCTGTACGGCGTCCCGACGATGTTCATCGCCGAGCTCGGACTGCCCGACGTCGCCGACTACGACCTCTCATCGCTCCGCACCGGCATCATGGCCGGCGCTCCCTGCCCCGTGGAGGTCATGAAGCGCGTCGTGTCGGATATGCACATGACCGAGGTCACGATCATGTACGGCATGACCGAGACGTCGCCCGTCTCCACGATGACGCGTCGCCGCGACGACATCGAGCACCGCGTCTCGACCGTCGGAACAGTCATGCCTCACGTCGAGGTGCAGATCGTCGACCCGGTCACGGGCCTCACCGCACCGCGAGGCACGCCGGGAGAGCTGTGCACGCGCGGCTACTCCGTCATGCTCGGGTATTGGGACGCGCCCGAGCAGACGGCCGAGGCCATCGACGCGGCCGGCTGGATGCACACCGGCGACCTGGCCACGATGGACGACGACGGCTACGTCGCCATCGTCGGCCGGATCAAGGACATGGTGCTGCGCGGCGGCGAGAACGTCTATCCGCGAGAGGTCGAGGAGTTCCTCTACCGTCACCCCGCGATCGCCGACGTCCAAGTCATCGGCGTCCCCGACGAGAAGTACGGGGAGGAGCTCATGGCCTGGGTGTGCGTGAATCCCGGCGCGTCACTCACCATCGACGAGTTGCGTTCCTTCTGCGACGGGCAGCTGGCGCACTACAAGATCCCGCGCTACCTCCACGTCTGCGATGAGTTCCCGATGACGGTGACCGGCAAGGTGCGCAAGGTGGAGATGCGAGAGCAAGCGGTCGAGATCCTCAGGCTCGGCACCGCGACCTGACAGTTTCCTTGTGTAAACGGTCGCGGTGGTCATCGGTCATTGGTTGTCTGCATGCGTCTTCCCGTATGTGTGGGTATGGGTCTCTTCTTGGTTTTGCGCAAGACTGGCGTTGGCAGAGGTGGTGGTGTGGACGAGAGCCCGGTTACGAGGTATGCGACGGCGCGCGATGGGGTGAGCATCGCGTATCAGGTGACTGGTGACGGCCCTTTGGACTTGGTGTTCGTGCGGGCGTCGACGTTTCCGATTGACCTGTTGTGGGACGATCCGAGCTTCTTGCGGGTAGCTCGCCGCCTGGGTGGCTTCAGCCGCACGGTGTGGTTCGAGGCCCGAGGGATGGGTGCGTCGGGGGGCAACTTCGAGGACCGCTTCGACGGCGAGATCGCCGATGGCGACCTGACGGCGGTGCTCGACGCCGCGGGGTGCGAACGGGTCGTCTTGGTGGCGACGAGTTACGGCGGTCCGGTCGTGATCCGCTATGCCGCTACCTATCCCGACCGGGTTGCTGCACTGGTGCTTCTCGATACGTTCGCTCACTACGTCCAACGCGATGACTATCCCTACGGCATGACGCCGGAGGCGCTGGACCGGTTCGTTGCTTCGCCGTCGGAATCGTGGGGGACCGGAGTCGGGCTGGATATTTTTGCACCCAGCAGAACCGGGGATGCGGCGTTCCGAGCGTGGTGGGCACGCAACGAACGCCTCGGTATCGGCGTCGACGGACTGGCGAGTTCGGTGCAGGCGAGCTTGGCGCAGGACGTGCGTGCGCTGCTTGCGACGCTCGTCGTCCCGACGCTCGTGCTGCATCGACGAGGGAACCGTTACATCCGGGTCGCGGCCGGTCGCTATCTGGCCGAGCACATTCCGGGTGCCAGGTATGTCGAGCTGCCGGGCGACGATCACATGTTCTACGTCGGCGACACCGACGGCCTCTTCGACGAGGTCGAGGAGTTCCTCACCGGGAGCCACCAGGGTCCCGAAGGTGACGTGGTCACGGCCGCTGTGCTCTTCACCGACATTGTGGCGTCGACGGAGCAGTCGGCGCGGCTGGGCCATCGCAAATGGAGCGCACTCATTGACGATCACGACGCGATTGTGCGCTCGGCTCTGCGACGCTATCGAGGGCGCGAGATCAAAACGATCGGTGACGGCTTCCTCGCCACGTTCGACGCGACCACGCGCGCGTTGCGAGCGGCCAACGAGATCGTTGCGGCTGCCGGCCGACTCGGGCTGGAGGTTCGTGCCGGCGTCCACACCGGCGAGGTCGAGCTTCGATCCGACGATGTGGTGGGTCTCGTCGTGAGCATCGCCAAACGCATCTGCGATCTCGCCGCACCCGGACAAGTGTTCGTCTCCCAGACCGCAACCGACTTAGCCGCCGGGTCTGACATCACGTTCGACGACCGCGGCCCCCACACGCTCAAGGGCGTCCCCGGAACCTGGCCGCTCTACGCGGCGGAGGTCTAGCGGGTCAGCTCAGTGGAGGAAGAGCCGGATCCCTGTGGTGACGAGGACGATGTCGTGTTCTGCGCAGGCCGCTTCGACTTCGTGGTTGCGGGTGGAGCCGCCGGGGTCCGCGACGTAGCGGACTCCATGGCGTGCGGCCTGGTCGATGTTGTCGCGGAACGGGATGTACCCGTCGGATGCGAGCGCGACCTCGTCGAGCTGGTCGAGCCAACCTTGCTGTTCGTCCGGTTGCAGCGCGGGCGCGTCGTCGCGCAGCGCGGATCGGAAGCGTTCGAGCTCGCGTTGGTCCATGTCGCCGTCGATGTAGCGGATCTCCCAGTTGATGCGTTCTTGGCGACGGATCGCGTCGATGAAGGGCAGTGCCCGCACCTTGGGGTGCCGGCGGAGCCACCATGTGTCGACCTTGGCGCCGGCGAGCTTGGTGCAGTCGACGCGGGACTGCTGCCCGGCGCCGATGCCGAGGACCATCCCGGCCCGCGCGTACGTGACGGTGTTCGACTGGGTGTGCCGGGCGGCCACCATCGCAAGCATCAGATCCGGGACCGCGGAGTCCGGTAGTGGGCTCGTCGTCCCTGGCCGCACGATCGACGCTGTGATCTCCGTCGTCGGTCGCTGTTGTTCGAGGCGAACTCCACCGAGTTCTCTGGCCTCCCATGCTGGAGGTTCGAACGCGGCGTCCGCCTCCAGCACGAGGTACTGGCCGTTCTTCTTGGCGGCGAGCGTCTCGACGGTTCCGGGTGCGTATCCGGGTGCGATGATCCCGTCGGACACGACGCCGCGCAGCACTCGAGTGAGCGAGTGGTCGACTGGCTCGGAGACCGCAACGATGTCGCCGAAGGAGGACTTCGGGTCGCAGTCTCGAGCTCGAATGTATGCAGTCGCGATGTCAGACAGGTCGACCGCATCCGGGAACCAAGTGCGACGCATCACTTCATCAAGGCGGCCCGCCGTCGCGACCCCAGCGGGTGAGACATGCTTGAACGTCGTCGCCACCGGAGCTGAAAGAACAGCGGCGGCCTCCCGGACCAGCTCCCAGGCGCCGAGTGCGTCGAGGACGTTGATGTACGACGGGTGCCCGGCGACCACTTGCACCGGAGCTCCTGCATCACCGATCGTGGCGCGAGCCGACTGGTCGGGGTTCGAGCCGTATCGCAGGTCCATTGGTCCTCCTCGATCAAATCGATGAGGACCCAGGCGGACGGCCCCGTTTCTCAGCTCCCTGGTGGTACTCCACCTTCGCCAGTCGCTTCCCCAGCCTACGGCTGGGAGTCTGCGTGAGGTCGGCGTGTCGGCGTGGTTGAGGATTGTTCGGTGGTGAGTTGTCGTGTCAGATTGGGATGGGTGATCACGTAGGAGGTCGTCGAGTGCCGTACGCCGAGGGACGCGTCTTCTACGACGCTGATAGTCATCTGATGGAGACGAGCGACTGGCTGGTCTCGCATGCCGACCCTGGCGTCCGTGATCGGATCCGGCCGTTGTATCTCGGTGGTGCCGGCGCAATGGCGGATGAAGCCGTCCGTCAGGCCGACGCCCGCCGAGAAGGCGGGGTCGAGCTGGAGGAGACCGAGGGTCAACTCCTCACGCGCAAGGGTTGGCACGCGTACGGTGCGTTCGACTCGGTGGAACGTAGCTGCGCCCTCGATCTGCTCGGCTTCGACAAACAGCTCGTGTTCTCCACGTTTGCGCCGACCCAGTTCCTCGGCGACGACCTCGAACTGCTCTACGGTGGGACGCGCGCGCACAACCGGGCGATGGCGGAGTTCTGCGCTGACGACGAACGCCTCATCGCGGTGGGCTTGGTTCCGTTGCAGGATCCGACGCGGGCTGCTGACGCGGTCGACGAGGCGCTCGCGTTCGGTTGCGGCGCGATCTTGGTGCCGTCGCATCCGCCCCGCACCCACTCGCCGACCCATCCCGACCTCGACGGGGTGTGGGCGCGACTACAGGACGCGGCGGTGCCCCTCGCGTTGCACGTCGGCGGGGGCGGGCGTCCGTTGCGGCCGAGCTTCCATGAGAACGGGCGACCCAAGCCGACCGACTTTCTCGGGGGCGGTGAGAACATTCGCTCCAAGGACTACATGGTCTTGCACAATCCGCCCGAGGTGTTCATCGCGGCCATGATCCTGGACGGCGTATTCGAGAAGTTCCCGCGGTTGATGTGCGGCGTGATCGAACAAGGAGCTCTGTGGGTTCCCGCGCTGATGCGCCGAATCGACATCGCGCAGGCGACGTTCAAGAAGAGCGAGCCGCTGCTCGCGGAGCTGCCATTGAAAGCGTCTGACTACATTCGCCGGCAAGTGCGGTTCACTCCATTCCCGACCGAGCCGGTGGCCTGGCTGATCGAACAGGCCGGCGAGGAGCTCTTCCTCTTCTCGTCGGACTATCCGCACCCTGAAGGAACCAAGGACCCCCTCGGCCGGTTCGAGAACAGCCTCGCCGGCGTGCAGGACGACGCCAAAGATCGCTTCTACTCGAAGAACTTCGCCGAGATGCTCTCACTCGTCACCTAGCAAGAGAAGTTGGTCGATGAGTGCCGTCAACCACTTCTCGTAGTTGATTCGGATTCGGGTTGCGCGGGATTGATGTTGAGGTCCTCGGCGCGGACGGTGCGGTTGCGGCCGCCGGTTTTGGCGGCGAGGAGTGCTCGGTCGGCGATGGCGACGACTTCGTCGAAGGTGTCGGCGTCGGTCGAGGATGCGACGCCGAAGCTGACGGTGAAGGCGGGGACGCGTCCGTTGGTGAGGGTGAGTGCGAGCTGTTCGCGGAGTCGTTCGAGGATTTTGGTTGCGACGTCGGTTGGGCAGTCCGGTAAGACGATGATGAACTCTTCGCCGCCGTAGCGGGCGGTGATGTCGTCGGGCCGGACGGAGTTGCGCAGTACCCGCGCGAACAGTCGGAGTGCTTGGTCGCCGGCTTCGTGGCCGTGGGTGTCGTTGAGGATTTTGAAGTGGTCGAGGTCGCCGTAGGCGAGTGCGTAGGGCGTGGCGTCTCGGGCGAGCTCGTGCACCCGGTTTTCGAGGCTGCGGCGGTTCCAGAGGCCGGTGAGGGGATCGGTTCGGGCTTGCGTTTCGGATTTCTCGAAGGCGCGGAGCATGGCGATGCGTTCGGACGCGCGGCGGGTGGTGATCTCCAGGTAGCTGACGTCGTTTGCGTCGGGTGGTTTGCCGTTGGGTCCCATGGCGTGGACGACGCCGGAGCTGCGGCCGGTGAAGCTGATCGCGACGCACGCCGCGGACAGCTCACCGGACGGTCGTCCGGCGAGGTGCGGGCAGGCGTTCAGTGCTTCGCTGGATGGGAACACGAGGGTGTGGCCGCGGCGGGCGGCGGGGCAGTCGTTCGGTGACACGACGTCACAACCACACCGTTGGTCGGTCTCGGACGGTTCGGTGGTGTGCAGCGTTTGGTGGAAGTGGGCGCCGCTGGAGTCGGCAACGAGCATTTCGACTTGGAGATGCGGAACAGATTCTCGGAGCGCTTTGGTGACGACGTGGTAGGCGTCGGTTTCGGTGTCGGTCATTTCGAGCGCTTCTTGCAGGGTCGCTTCGTAGCTCCGACGTTTGGTGTTGATCCGGCTGGCGTATTCGCGTCGACGCAGTTGTCGACCGAGCAGCAGCGAGGCTCCGATCGCCACGGCAGCAGCGCAGCTATCCGCGACGAGGACGACGACGCGACCCTCGTCGAGCTGTCGCACCCCCCTTTGCGCCTCAGCTTGGCTCAGCCCACGTAGGCGTGCCGCCGCGACGGCCGTCACCGCTCGAGCGTGCGTGAACGTCGCATCTTCCGCGGCGCGAGCGCTGGCGATCACCGGAAGCGGTCGGCCCGCGATGAGCGTCCCCAACGCACTCAGCGATTTCGTGAACGCGGCGCTGGCGGCACTGATGGCTCGCGCGTCGTCGTGCAGGCCCATGGCGTTCAACGTCTGGATCGCGACCTGGGCCTGCGAGACGGTGGTCTGGATGATCTGGGAACCGGTCGCAATGTCCGTCGGGTCAAAGGTGGTCGCGGTCGTGGACAGCTTGGCGAACTGCGGCTGCAAGAAGAGTTGAAACTCCGCGAACGTGGCCCGCAGATCCAACACCCGCTGCAGCGCCATGTCGTCACGCTGCACTCTTTGATCGTCGGCCCGACTTGAGAGCATTGGCCCGACACTCAATACCGCGAGCACCATGATGATCACGACCGCGGCTGCCCCGTACGTCCACACACGCCGACGAGCCGTCAAACGTCGCAACGGGTCTCCCCGCATCGGGAGTGTCCGCCGCGATCGGTCTCGGCAGACGACTTTCACCTTCCCCTTCACATCGACGCCTCACAGCGACCACTAGAGCCACGACCAGGGAAAGCTGCATCGTTGTGGTCGCAAGCAGGGCTCGAGGGGGCAAGAGACCGACCGCAAGGTCGATCAATCACAGTGACTCCTACCTCTTGCGGAGGGAGTCGCGGCGTGACAGGATCCGCGGGGCCCTGTCTCGGGGAGCGGGGCGCTCGTTCCGGCGAGCAGTCAGCGGCGGGGGGATTCGTATGTTGTGGCGGCGGTTTCTTGCGATGCTCGCGTGTGTCGCGGTTGCGTTGGGGCTCGGTGGCTTTGTCGGCAGTGCGTCCGCGGCAGCCGCGCCTTCCAATGACCTGATCGGCGGCGCGACCGTCGTGTCTGCGCTGCCGTTCGTGCGGACGCTCGACACGACGGGAGCGACAAGCGACGCAAACGACGCGCAGGTCAACCAGACTTGCGGTGCTCCCGTAACGCACAACAGCGTCTGGTACAAGTTCACCGCCGGCCCCGGCGACACCCTGCTCGCGGTCGACACGACCGGGAGCACGTTCTCTTCGGGTGTCATCATCGCGACGGGCGTTGCGGGCGCGCTGACGACCCAGGCGTGCGGTCCGGTCACCGCCAAGGTCTCGGTCGCGTCGGGCAAGACGTACCACATCCTCGCGTTCGACGACACTGGTTCGGGTGGCACGCTGCACATCTCGATCCACGGAGCCGGGCCGGTGCCGGCCAACGACAAGATCGGCCACGCCGCCGTTGTCTCCGCGTTGCCGTACCACGCCACGCTCGACACGACGGGTGCCACGACCGACGCCGTCGACACTCAGGCGAACGCAACCTGTGGTGCACCGGCTACGGGTAACAGCGTTTGGTACAAGTTCACGCCCGGCACGAACGACCGCAACATCTTCGTCGACGCCGGGTTGAGCGACTACTCCGCCGGTATCGCCATCGAAAGGGGCACACCGGGTGCGTTGACGACGGTGACATGCGGTCCATTCTTCGTGACCGCCAACCTGACGCCGGGCACTACGTACTACATCGTGATCGTCGACTTCGCGGGTGGGGGTGGCGGCACACTGAGGCTCAACATCGGTGATGCTCCGAACCTCGCCTATGGCGTTCACGAGCACGTGAGCATTGATACGCACGGAGTGGTCCATCTCGCGGGTGCCTACACGTGCACCGGAGCGAGGAGCCTGGATATCTTCGGGACGCTCATCGAGATCGTGGGTGAGAAGGTGCCGACCGGCCGCTTCGACACGCTTGGCGTTCCCGCGCCCAACTGCGACGGCAAGCTGCACTCGTGGGCGGGATTGGTCCTACCGACCACAGGCGCATTTGCGCCGGGCCGGGCGGCAGCCTTCCTCCATGCGTCTGCATGCGGCGACATCGTGTGCACGTTCGTCAGCGAAACGCGCGTGGTGGTTCTCGCAGACGGTGACACCGCTACGTCCGGACCGGCGCCCGGGACGAGTCTCAGTATCCAGACGGTCCCTCGTCCCTCGGGACGCAGCTACGGGAATGCCGTTCACGCCGCCACCGCCACTTGGGGTCACTAGACGCCAAGACGTCACGACCGATCACCGACGCTTCTTCAAATGAGGTGCTTGTGTCACGATTCTTGAAGGCCATCCCGGTTGCGATGCTCGTGAGCGCGGTCGCCGGTATCGGTCTCGCGGCTCCTCCGGCCCTCGCCGTACCCGCGCGCATCGGCAAGATCACGGTGAAGCGGGCCCTTCTCGACTGGGCCCCACCGCGCACGGCGGCGCAGGTCGCCTCGCTGAAGGCGCAGACGGCGGCGAGCACATCGGTCCAGATGTTCACCGCGACCGTGAACGACGCCGGCTCGACGTTCCGCTACACGATGGTCGGCAAGAACCCGTTCGTTACCCAGACGCAGCCCAGTAGCACGGTCAACACCACGATAATTCCCGTTGTCATCAAGTTCTCGAACGGCGACACCTGGGACCCGCGAGTGATCGACTCGTGCGACTCGCAGAGCGCGCTCACGCGCGCCCGGAACTCGCCCATCTTCGTTGCCCAGCCGTGGAAGTTCGGCCCTACGAGCGTGGGCACGGGCCAATACGTCGACGCCTTCCAGCGGGGCGAGTTCTACCGCCAGACCAAACCGACGGGCATCAACCCCGGCTACCACGTGAAGCTGGCACCAACGACGCACGCCGCGCTCGTGCTGAACATTCCCACGGCCGACGCGGCCGAGACCACGACGGTGTGCGGCTCACACAAGCTCGGCGCGGTGGAGATCAACTACCTCGACGGCCAGATCCAGCACTTCATCACCAACACGCTCGGATCGGCGGCCACGGCCACGTTCCCGCTCTTCGTGCTCGGCAACGTCGTCGAGTACATCGGCTTCACCGGCAATTGCTGTGTGCTCGGCTACCACAACGCGATATCGAACGCAGGCCAGCTGCAGACCTACGGCGTGACGATGTACGACAACTCCGGCGACTTCCGGGGGACCGCCGACACCACGGTCATGGCGCACGAGGTCGGTGAGTGGATGAACGACCCCAGTGGCACCAACCCTACGAAGCCGTGGGGCAACATCGGTCAGGTGTCGGGCTGCCAGAACAACCTGGAGGTCGGCGACCCGTTGTCCGGCACTGCGATCACCGACACGCTCAACGGCAAGAAGTACCACCTGCAGGAGCTCGCGTTCTTCAGCTGGTTCTACCACTCGTCGCCGAGCCTCGGCGTCAACGGATGGTTCTCGAGCAATGGGACGTTCAAAACGTCGGCAGCACGCTGCACCGGCTGAGAACGCGCGGGGCGCATCCGTACGCGTGACCGCCGAGTGGCGCCCAAGGGCGGATCAGATGTGACCGATGACACGGTGACGGCAGTACGCGGTCGCCGTACGCTGGCAGCCGTGGACCACGCAATGTGGGTCGATCGGAGGCGGCTGGACTGGCGGTTGGCTGCCATCTGCACAGTGGCGAACCTTGCGGGCGCGGTCTTCGTGTTCGCATATCTGGTGCAGATCGCGCCCAGCGAGCGGGTGCAACACGGTTCGGCACCTGACGTGATTGCGTTCTCGGTCTTCGCAGTGTGCGCCTTCTCGTTGGAGGCGTGGTGGTCGCAGGTGAGTTGGAACCGCGCGCTGGGTTGGCTGTCGGACAACCGGACGCCGACCGCCGTCGAGCGCGATGCCACGTTGCGGCTGCCGCTGCGGGAGGCGGCGCGCTCGGGAGTGGCGTGGGTCGTCGCCGCCGCGTTCTTCGGAGTGTTCAGTGCCGTGGTTGACGGCCTCGGTGCTCAGGCGGTTCGGGTCGCGTTGACGATCGTCGACGGCGGCCTCATCACGTGCGCAGTGGTGTTCTTGTTGTTCGAGCGCGCACTTCGGCCGGCGTTCGCGCGGGCGTTGGGTGGCGAGTCGCCTCGGGAGATCGTGAGCGTCGGCGTCCGGCCGCGCTTGCTGCTCGCGTGGGCGTTGGGATCGGCAGTACCGCTGTTCGGGCTCGCCGCGCTTCCGTATGCGGCCGCGCATGCGACCGTGCACCGGAATATCGGTGGCGCGGTGCTCGCGCTCTCCCTCGTTGGGCTCGTCGTCGGGTTGCTGATGACGGTTGTGACCGCGCGTTCGGTTGCTGATCCGCTCACGGTGCTGCGCGAGGCGATGGCCAGGGTCGGCGACGGTCACCTCGACGTATACGTGCCGGTCGACGATGGCGGCGAGGTCGGTCTGCTCCAGCACGGCGTCAACCAGATGGTTGCCGGGTTGCGGGAACGGCACCGGCTTGCCGACTTGTTCGGCCGTCATGTCGGTCCCGAAGTCGCGCGGCTCGCGCTTCAACAGGGCAGCGGCTTGAACAGCGAGCAGCGATCGGCGACCGCGATGTTCGTCGACCTTGTCGGCTCGACGGCGCTGGCGGAGGTGCTCTCGCCTTACCAGGTCGTCGAGACACTCAACGCGTTCTTTCACGCGGTGACAAGCGCGGTGGGGGCCGAGGGCGGCTGGGTGAACAAGTTCCAAGGCGACGGTGCGCTGTGCATCTTCGGCGCGCCGGCCGCGCAACCGGATCACGCAGCCCGCGCGTTGCGGGCGGCGCGGTCGCTACGCGGACGAATGGAAGAGCTTGCTGCCGTTCACCCGGGTATCGACGCCGCGATCGGTATCTCGTCGGGCACGGTCGTGGCCGGCAATGTCGGCACCGAGCAACGCTACGAGTACACGATCATCGGTGGGCCGGTGAACGAGGCCGCGCGTCTCACGGATGTGGCCAAGGGACGACGGGGCCGCGTCATCGCTTCGAGCGCCAGCTTGCAACGAGCCGGCGAGGAAGCGTCGCATTGGAGCGCGCTCGGCAGCGTTGCCCTGCGCGGCCAGTCCGCACCGACCGACATCTACGAACCGGTGACCGTCGACCAGCCCGTCGCATAACCGCCGGCGCTCGAGAGCACGACCGAAGACCTGCGGATGGCTCCATGCCGTTGGGCCTCAGGATGTGGCGGCGAGCGCGATGTGAAGCAGTCCGCCTTTGGCCAGCACTGTCTCGGCGGCGCTGGGTCGCGCGAGGAGATATCCCTGTCCGATGTCGCAGCCGAGCCGGCGCAGGAGGTCGAGTTGTTCGGGCGTTTCGATGCCCTCGGCGATGACTTCGAGCGACAGCTTCTTGGCGAGCATGAGGATGCCTTCGAGCATTGGCACCGATGGCTGCGCTGAGCTCTGACCGGAGACGAAGGAACCGTCGATCTTGAGAATGTCGACGGGGAGGTTCGCCAGGGTGCTGAGGGAGGAGAAACCGGTGCCGAAATCGTCGACGGCGATACGTACGCCGAAGCTCTTCAGTGTGTTGAGGGCGTTAATGCCGCCGTCGATTTCGGCGGCCAGGGCGGTCTCGGTGACTTCGAGGACGACGTGTTCGGCTTCGACGGCCGGGTCGGCCAGGATGCGTTGTATCGCGGCCAGGCTGTGGGCGTTGGGGAGTTGAAACGCCGAGAGGTTGACGGAGACCCAGAGGCCGGCGCAGTGGTCCGTGGTTTGGCGCCAGCGGGCGACTTGGCGGGTTGCGGTGTCGAGCACCCAACAGCCGATGGCTTCGATGTCGCCGGTCTCTTCGGCGAGGGTGATGAAGTCGGCGGGAGCGAGCAGGCCGAGGGTGGGGTGCTGCCAGCGTACGAGTGCTTCCACACCGAGGACCTCTCCGGTGTGGAGGTTGGCGACCGGCTGATAATCGAGGCGGAGCTGACCGGAGGCGGCGGCGAACGGTAGATCGACCTTGAGCGCCAAGCGGTCGACCATGATGTTGTACATCTGCGCGTCGAAGAGTTGGTAGCGACCCTTGCCGGCGCCTTTGGCGACGTACATGGCGAAGTCGGCGTGTCGGAGCAACTCGGCCGCATCGACGGTCTCCGGGCCTCGTTGAGCAACGCCGATGCTGACGGAGACGGTGAGACGGGCGCCATTGACGACGAATGGTGCGCGCAGCGCGGCGAGGATCCGTTCGGCGACCTCGACGGCAGTGGAGGCGGCGTTCTCTTCGACGACCACGATCGCGAACTCGTCGCCGCCCACGCGAGCGACCAGATCGTACGGCCGGACGCAGTCGCTGAGTCGAGCGGCAAGCTCCACCAGAAGCGCGTCGCCTCCTTCATGACCCCCGGTGTCGTTGACATCCTTGAAGTCGTCGATGTCGATGAAGAGCACGCTTTCCTTGCGCGTTCTGCGATCGCTGCCCGGGTTGAACGACGCCGTCAAGCGTTCGGTCAATGCCGCGCGATTCGCGAGTCCGGTGAGCGAGTCGTGGCTTGCACGAACCGTCAACGCCCGGTGACTGTCGTGCAGGGCGCGCGACATGCGGTTGAACGCCTCGGCCAGCTCGCCCAGCTCGTCTCGGCGCGCGACCTCTATGCGATGGTCGTATTCGCCGGCCTCGAGTTTCAACACGCTCTCGTGCATGTTGGCCACTGGTCGTATCAGGTCCTTGTTCATCCGTCGACGGAAGTACACCGTCATGGCAACCGCCAGCCCGAACACGCCGATGAGGACAATGATGAGGGTTCGTTCGAGATCGGCGTCGCGTGCGAGCCCGCGGTCCATCACATTGAGAGAGGGGCCTTCGAGGCTGTCCAACAGCGCGCCGGTCGCGTCGCTCGACGCCCCGTAGGTGCGATTCGCGTCAGGGTTGTTACCGTGCAGCAACTGCACCTGGTCGCCCCACAGGCCGTAGGTCACAAGGCCGTTCTGCCACGACTGCTGAGCCTTGACGACGGTGGCTCTCAGGCCGTTGTCGGTGAAGACCGTGGCGGCGTCGTCGAACCGGCGAGAAATTCGCTGCTGCGCGTCGACGAAGGCAGGCCGGTCGACCGGCTTGCCGCCCAACAGCTGGTGCGCGATCTGTTCGTGGTCCACGAGATCGGCGCGCAGCCCCGCGACCGTTACCGACTCGCGGTGGAGCTGTCGCGCCGTACCCCGCACATCATCGAGGACACCCCGCACCCCGACGATCGCGGCCGCGGCCGCCAACAGCAACAGAACCAACATGATCGTAAACGCCCTGGACCACTCGCGGCGCAGGCTCCACCTGCTTTCTGCGCCTCGGACCGTCGTCGCCTCTGCGCTCATCCTGTCGGCCTCCGGTCGATTGCGACAGCTGTCGCCTTCATACCGTCGTCAGACCCCGCCCGGACTCAAGGGCGATCTTTTTCGTGCGCCCGGATTGCGCCGACAATCTCGACCGCGCCCCGGGAGGCCCGACCGGAAATGGCGTGCCGCCTAGGTTGTCGCGAGCGGCCCGACGGAGGGTGAACGAGATGCCCCGGCACGACGTAGACATGAGCATCCCTACGACCAAGATGGTGTTGCACGCCGACGTCGTCTTCGAGGTTCGCAGCGACGGCGAGAAGTTCGGCGAGCTCCGGATAAGCAAGGGGAGCGTCGACTGGATACCGGCCAACGCGCAGATCCCGGCAAAGCTCTCGTGGGAGCAGTTCGACCGGGTCATGCGAGAGCACCGGCACTGACCCGAGCCGAACTCTCCGGGATCGCTATACAACCCTCGGGTGCTTCACGTCGCCAGCCCGAGAGATCGAACGACGTCGTCGTCGGTCGTTTGCGAGAAGTCGTCGTAGAACTCTCCGATGGCCCTGAAGGCTTCGGGGCTGTCGAGCACGACGACTTCGTCGGCGTCGCCCCGCAAGCGGTCGACCGCGCCTCGCGACGCGACCGGCGTTGCGACGACGACCTTTGCCGCGCCCTGGGCACGCGCCACCTGACACGCGGCCCGCGCGGTCGAACCCGTCGCGATGCCGTCGTCGACGATGAGGGCGGTTCGCCCGGCGAGCGACACTCGCTCGCGCCGGCCTCGGAACACCCGCGCCCGGCGTGCGAGCTCCCGGCGTTCTCGCGTCTCCACCACGGCGAAATCCGTCGCGCGCACGCCGAGCTGGCGGACCACCTCTTCGTTGACGATCCGTACGCCCTCCTCACCGATCGCGCCCATCGCGAGCTCCGGCCGGAACGGTGCTCCGATCTTGCGGACGAGGATCACGTCGAGCGGGGCGTTCAGCGCGTTGGCCACTTCGTACGCGACCGGTACGCCTCCGCGCGGGAGACCGAGCACGACCACATCGTCCATCCGCCGCTCCGACAAGAGATCGGCGAGGCGGTGTCCGGCGTCGGATCGGTCCCGGAACCGCATCGTCAGGGCGACGTCCTCACGTTCTCATCATGCCTCAGGGTCCACGCCCCGGCGCGAGCGAATCAGGACGACTTCGGCTTCGGCGGCAGGTACGTTGCTGGCGTGGCCAAGCCGCTTCCGGCGCTGTCCCTTTCCGACTGGGCCGTCCTCGCGGTGGTCGCGGAAGGCGAGACCCACGGCTGGCCGGTCGTGCTCGCGTTGCGAGAAGACGGCGCGCTCGGACAGGTCTGGACGGTCGGGCGCCCGATCGTCTACCGGTCGCTGTCGACGCTGGCCGAGCTCGGACTGATCGAGGAACGGGGCGACGTCGCGGGTGCGCGAGGTCCGCGGCGGACGATCGTGCGGGCAACGCGGTCGGGACATTCGGCGCTGCGGCGCTGGCTCGCAACACCGGTCGAACACGTACGCGACGTGCGCACCGAGCTGTTGTTGAAGCTCGCGCTGTTGGATCGCGCCGACCGCTCGGCTCGGGAGCTCGTGGAACGGCAGGTGGAGCAACTGGAGCCGGTTCTGCGCGCCGTCACCGGGCGGCCGTCGGGCGACGGCTTCGATCTGGTGCTGGCTCGGTGGCGGCGCGAACAGGCACTCGCGGTGCAGCGGTTCCTGCACTCGCTCATCCGCGAACGATCCGGCTCGAACATTCGACACCGCGGCGCGACTTCCCGATAGTCTCACTTCGACTACCTACGACTCTTCACGATTTCGGGGGTCTCGATGAATCGCGTGTCTCGGCGTCACGCCGCGTCGGTCCTGGTCTGCTTCGCGCTGGTAGCGGCCGCGTGCGGGAGTAGCAGCAAGTCGTCGGGCTCGACGCCATCGACCACCTCCACGCCGGCGAAGCTCAGCGGATCACTGGACGTGTTCGCGGCAGCCTCGTTGACCGAGGCATTCAACGACGAGAAGACGGCGTTGGCGTCGAGCGAACCGGCGCTGTCGCTGACCTACAACTTCGCGGGTTCGCAGGCGCTGGTAACCCAGATCAAGAGCGGCGCGCCCGCGGACGTGTTCGCCTCGGCCGACCAGAAGAACATGCAGAAGCTGATCGACGCCGGGTTCGTCGAGGCCCCGAAGACGTTCGCGCGCAACAAGCTGGAGATTGCAGTCGCGCCCGGGAACCCCAAGCACATCACCGGGCTCGCCGATCTCGAGAAGAGTGGTGTGATCCTCGTCCTCGAAGACCCTTCGGTGCCGGCCGGCAACTACGCCCGACAGGCATTCACCAAAGCCGGACTGCCGGCCCCCAAGCCGTCGTCGAACGAACTCGACGTCAAATCCACGCTTGCGAAGCTCACATCGGGCGACGCCGATGCAGTGGTCGTGTACGTCACGGACGTGAAGGCGGCGGGCAGCAAGGTCGAGGGCGTCGAGATTCCCGACAGTCAGAACGTCATTGCGACCTATCCGATCGCGGCGATCAAGGCGTCGAAGCACTTGACGGCCGCGGAGGCGTTCGTCGACGAAGTCGTGAGCGGGAGCGGGCAGCAGGTCTTGCAGGCGAGAGGCTTCCTGGCGCCTAATTGACCATGAGTCGTCCCGCGTCAACTGCGCGAGCCCGCGGAACTGCGTCTCGCGTGCCGGCCTTCGTTGCGGTCGGCGCGGTGGTCGCGGCGCTTTTCTTCGTGGTGCCGCTCGCCGGGCTCGTGTGGCGCGCGCCGTGGTCGTCGTCGTGGAAGGTCTTGTCGAGTGCAGAAGCGCGAGCGGCGCTGCGACTTTCACTGGAGACGTCGGTCGCGGCGACCGCGATCGCCGTCGTGTTCGGCGTGCCGTTGGCGTGGGTGCAAGCGCGAGTGGCGTATCCCGGTCGCAGCATCGTGCGGGCGGTCACGTTGTTGCCCATGGTGCTGCCACCCGTCGTCGGGGGTGTGGCGCTGCTCCTTGCGCTCGGCCGAAACGGACTGGTCGGCCAATACCTCGACCGCGTCGGCGTGCACCTCCCGTTCCATGTCGCGGGCGCGGTGGTCGCAGAAACGTTCGTGTCGATGCCGTTCCTCGTGCTGACGGTCGAGGCCGCGTTCCGGTCTACCGACCAGCGGTTCGAAGATGCGGCCCGCACGCTCGGCGCGACGCGGTCCAGTGTGTTCCGGCGGGTGACACTGCCGATGATCCGGCCCTCGCTGATTGCCGGCGCGGTGCTGTGTTGGGCACGTGCCTTGGGCGAGTTCGGCGCGACGATCACCTTCGCGGGCAACTCCCAGGGCAAGACCCAGACGTTGCCACTGTTCGTGTACGTCACCCTCGAAGGCGCGAACTCGGACGCCGCGATCGTCCTCAGCCTGGTCCTGGTGGTCGTGTCGCTCGTCGTGCTGGTGAGCGTGTATCGCTGGTTGTCCAGATCGTGAGTCTCGACGCGAGCATTCGCGTGGCGCTGGGCAGCTTCTCCCTCGACGTCGAGCTGCAGGTGGCGGACGGGGAGCTGCTGGCCGTGCTCGGCCCGAACGGCTCGGGCAAGACCACGCTGTTGCGGGCGTTGTCCGGACTGCTCGCCATCGACGACGGCCGCATCTCCGTCGACGGCCGGGTCGTCGACGAACCGGCAACCGACACGTTCGTCCCACCCGAGCAGCGCTCGGTCGGCGTCGTGTTCCAGGACTACCTCCTCTTCGGGCACCTCAGCGCGCTCGACAACGTCGCGTTCGGACTGCGCGAGCGCGGCATCCGACGATCTACCGCGCGGGAGCGGGCCCACGCGCTGCTCACCGAGGTCGGCGTCGACGTTGACCACGCGGCGCGGCCGGGCGAGCTGTCGGGAGGGCAGGCGCAGCGCGTCGCGCTCGCGCGTGCGCTGGCCACGGAACCGACGCTGCTCCTCCTCGACGAGCCGCTCGCGGCGCTCGACGTACAGATCCGAGTCGACACCCGTCGACACCTGCGCGCGGTGCTCGCCCGGTTCGTCGGTGCCCGGGTGCTCGTGACCCACGACCCGATCGACGCCGTCATCCTCGCCGACCGGCTGCTCATCGTCGAGAACGGTCACATCGTGCAGCAAGGCCGGCCCGATGCGGTGTTGAACAGCCCGAGATCCGCCTACGTCGCCGAGCTCGCGGGCGTGAACCTCTACCGTGGCCGCGCCGACGGTGACCAGATCCACGTCGGCGACGAGCTCGTCGTCGCGGCGGACGCCCACGACGGGGCGGTCTTCGCGATCATCCCGCCACAGGCCGTCGTCCTTCACCGCGCCCCGCCCGAGGGAAGTGCGCGCAACGTATGGCCCGGAACCGTCGCCGGTATGGAACGCACCGGGAGTCGGGTACGCATACGAGTCGCCGGGACGATGCCGATCATTGCCGAGGTCACGCCCGCCGCGGTCAATGCGCTCGGACTCGTCGAAGGCTCACCGGTGTGGGCGGCCGTCAAAGCCACCGAAGTGGAGGTGCACCCGGTCTGAGCAGTCAGGGGGTATCGGCCGCGGGTGAGCTCGTTGGTTGAGGCGACACCACGAGGACGCGGCGCGCGATCGCGCGCGCCGCGTCGCGGCGCTGCGTATCGCTGAGGTTCGCGAGGTCGATCATGACCATCACTACGTCGCCGTTGCTCGCGCGCGCGACGAGACGGTTGTGCGTCCATGACGTGTCACCGTCGAAGCCGTCGACGGGGGCCGCCGTCGTCGCTCCGAGATGCACCAGCATTCCCATTGCCATGCGCGAGGCGCCCGAGCCCGCGTGCATCGCCATCACGGCCACCCGGCCTCGGCCACCGTCCGAGAAGACACGCGCCGAAGCCCCGGGAGGCGCGCCGGCGCTCGGCCCCGCGACGGGCTGCAGCGCGCAGCCGACGATCGCGATCACGGCGTTCACATCGAGGGCGTTCAGTGCATTCAGGCGTTTCGACGTGATCGTGCTGTCCGACGGGGACGCAGCGTCCAGAGTTGTCGCGGTCGGCTCGGGCTGCGGCGAGGCGTTGACAACCTGCAAGCGCGTCGCGTGCCGGAGATGCGGCGTGAGAGTGACGGTGATCTCGTCACCGCGATGCAACGCGACAGCGTTGGCGGGTGGGAAGAAGGCCTTGGTCTCGGCCGAGTGACCGTCGTCGATCGCGACGAATCCGGAGTAGGGCGCGTCCTGGCCGATGCGAATGATCGCGCCGCGTGTCTCGCGACTGCGACCGAGATCGAGCGCACCCCGCCCGACGCGGACCAATCCGTCGATGAGCTGGGCGAGCAGGTAGATCCCGATCACGCCGAAGATGACCACGAACAACGCGACGAAGCCGATCGCCGCGCCCGAATTCTCGTGACCAAGGGCGTCGTTCTGCGCCTTCCACGCGACGGAGACCAAGAAGGGCAGCACCGCGAACGCGATGGCGCCCCAGAACGCACTCCGCACGATCCCGCCGAGGAGCACGCCGAAAGGGCTCTTGCCGTAACCGAACTTGCTCGGATACTCGACACGAACCTGGTGCCAGTTGCCGCCATAGCGCGACCAGGCCGCGCGGGGATCCTCGTCGCCGAACGGGAGCGCGTGCGCCGCGGCCCGGGCCACGCCGAGCGCGATGCCGTACGAGAGATATCGCTGCCAGATGGCGACGGCGGCCGGTGGCAAATCGGCGAATCCGCCGTCGTGGCGCAAGAACCGGCGCACGCCGAGCCAGCGGCCGCCGGCGGCGCGCCCCGCGGCCGTGTCGCGCACACCGCGCAAGCTCTTCAACGCCACGAGCGCGAGGAGCTCGGCGAAGGCGGCGACAGAGAACCAGTCCCATCGGCCTTGCCGGCCGCCATTGCGCGAATTCGTGAGGCCTTCGCCGAGATGCGCGATGCCGAACGCGAGTGCGAAGAGGCCGAGCACGAGCGCGAGGCCACCTGCGAGGATCGCCCAGTCGGCGCGACTCCATCGGTTGCGCGCGAGACCGCGGTCGCGCGCGTCGCGTTCGACCGCCTTGGCGAAGCGCTGCCACCACCTCGACGATTCCGCCGCCGAACCAATCTCGAGGGCCTGGACCGGGGCTGAACCGCCGGTCGCGCGCGCGTGAACCAGATCGAGAACTTGGCGCTCGTACCGGGTGAGGTCGTCGTACCGGGCGAGATCGCCGTTATCGGCGGGTTCGTCTCGCAGTCGCACGACGAACTGGTCGGCCGCGACTTCCTCGATGCCGATCACTCGGCGCGCGGCCAGATCGACGAGCGTCGCGCCAACCGCGAGCCGCGTCACCTCGCAGCGATTGACCAAGAAGTTGGCAACCGCGGGCGGTTCCGGTCCGAGGTCGCTCGTTTCCGGGCCGGGCGGCGCGAGCTTCGGAAAGCTGGCCGTCCAGCGGATGGCGAAGACCACGAGCCACAGCGCGGCCGCGGCGAACGCGGCGACCAGCACATCGAGTGATGCACCCGTGAAGCCGTGGAACTTCGAACCGGCCTCGATCGCCACAATCATCGTCACACTCCGCACCCCGCCGAACACGCGGCTCGTAGAGCCACGATTTTCGTCACGCAGACTCGTGCCCGCAAGGTGTGCTCACGAAGTCGCATTGCGTGGGATCGCACCAACAGTGCGTGCCATCACGCGGCGAAGTTCACAGTCGCCTGACAATCAGCTCATGCCTGACGGATCTTTCGGTGTGACGCTCGAGCCGATCAGGTTGGCTCCGGCGAAGGAGATGTTCATGGTGGACTCCCAGGCGAATCTTTCGGAGCGTTGTACGCGTGACGTAGTGGCATGGGTGGCTGCCGCGACCGCCGCGGGCGCGGCGGCGATTCACTTCTCGATCATCGCGGGACACTTCCAGGAGTATTGGCTCTTCGGGACGTTCTTCGTCGTCACCGCCTGGCTTCAAGTTGCGTTTGCCTTCGCGGTGCTCTACCGACCACGACGGTGGCTGTTCGTCACGGGTGCATTCGGTTCCGCCGCGATCGTCGCCCTGTACGTGGTCTCGCGTGCGACCGGCCTTCCGATCGGTCCGACACCGTGGCATTCGGAGCCCGCGGCCGCGATCGATGTCGTCTGCACCCTCTTCGAGGTCACGACTGCGGTTGCAACCGGACTCCTGGTCCGTGCCTCGTTCGGACACCGTCAGCTTCGGCGCATGGCTTTCATCGCGGCGACCGCGGCCACCGTGATTGCCGTCATCGCGTCGACGAGCACCGCGTTGGCAAGCGCGGTGCCGGAGATGACCATGAGCGCGTCGCCCGCGCTCGCCACGAGTCACACCGATGGCAACGGGATGGGCATGACCGACGCCGAGATGGCGGCCATGGGCAAGTCGAGCCGGACCCAAGCACCGTCGATGTCGTCGATGTCGTCGCCCGGAGCGGCGACGAGCGGCGCCAATGGAGCGGCCGAGATGGCGACGATGGGGTCCGCCAACGTCGGGAATTCCCAGATGTCGTCGATGTCCACCGCGACGCCCGGCGGGACAACTGCCCCGATGGGGACGATGGCATCGAGCGGCGCCCCGCCGTCGATGAGCTCGATGCCGTCGTCCACGCCGGCAAGTAGCTCGACGATGCCCCCGATGGGTGGCGCTCCCGGCGGCACCACGAGCACGACCATGCCCGGTATGGGTGGCGGGCCCGATGGGTCGGGGAGCTTCTCGCTGGCGACCACGTCGCCCGCGGGGCCGATCGTGTGGCCGGTCGCGATGGGCGCGATGGAAGGCGGCATGCAGATGGTGACCCCGAGCTGCACGACGTCGCCGACCTCGTCGCAACGAGACGCCGCGGTACAGCTCGTGAACACGACGGTGGCCGCCACCCGCAAGTACACGAGCCTCGCCGCCGCAAAGGCCGACGGCTACGTGCCGATCACTCCAACCGGGCGCCCGGTGGTCCACTACGCCAAGGTCGCGGACATGAAGGACGCCGACACGCTCGACCCGAACGCGATCGAGTCGCTGGTCTACGCGAACACCGCGCACGGCGCGGTCCTCGTCGCCGCGATGTACACGCTGGCGCTCGACCAGGTCGGGCAGATGCCTCCCATGCCCGGCGGCTGCCTGACCGAGTGGCACATCCACACGAACCTGTGCTTCTCGAACACGACCGGAGCAGTCGTCGGTGTCACCCGCAACGGTGCCTGCGCGGCGGGATCGACCAACCACGTGACCCAGCCGATGCTCCACGTCTGGCTCGCACCCATCGCCGGCGGACCACTCACCGTCGACGCCGCGAACGCGGCGGTCGTGCAGGCTGCGCCGCCTGCCGGCATTGAACCCCCCGAATGCCCAGGCGTGAACGCGAGTACCGTCGGTTGCGATGAACGGAAATCCCGAAACCCGGCGCGCGGCCTGAGCCTCGGTCATGGAGCTCTGGGCGATGCGGATTCCGGAGATCGGGACGGTCGCCGCCCAGGCCGAACGGGCTGAACGCCTGGGTTGGGACGGCATCACCTTCACCGACTCCCAGAATCTCGTCGGCGATCCGTTCGTTGCCGTCGCGCTCGCGGCGAACGCCACCGAACGGCTCCGGTTCGCAACCGGCGTGACCAATGCGTACACGCGCCATCCCGCGGCCCTCGCCAACATCGCGGCGACGGTGCAGGAAACCTCGGGCGGCCGCTTCGTCCTCGGCATCGGTCGCGGCGACACGGCCATGTTCCACCTCGGCAAGAAGCCGATGCCGGTCGCCGCGTTCGCCGCCGCCGTGACCGATCTGCAGACGTACCTCGCCAACGAAACAGTCGACTGCAATGGTTTCGAGAGCCGGCTGCAGTGGCTCGATCGCTGCCATCAGCCCAAGGTTCCGCTCGACGTCGCAGTCTCCGGCCCGCGCATGATCGAGTTCGCCGCGCGCGTCGCCGAGCGAGTCACGCTCGCCGTCGGCGCCGATCCCGATCGTGTGTCGTGGGCGATCGACCTCGCGCGCACGGCCGCGACCGACGCCGGACGCGACCCTGCGAGCATCTCGTTCGGCGCGTACGTGAACGTCGGCTGCCATCCCGACGTCGACGCCGCGCGCGATCTCATCGGCGGCGCGGTTGCCGCGTTCGCGCATTTCTCTTCGATGCCCGGGTCGACCGGAGCGGGGTTGACCGAAGCGGACCGTGAGGTGGTGGCCGACGTCGGTCGCCGCTACGACAGCAATGAGCATTTGAGCAACGCTGCCGATCACACCCGTGCGTTGAAGCCGGAGTTCGTCGACCGTTTCGCGGTCGTCGGGCCGCCCGACGTCTGCATGGAACGTTTGCGCGCTCTTGCCGATCTCGGGCTCGAACGGTTTGTCATCACGGGCGCGAGTTTTCGGTCGGATCGCGAGCACGCGCGCACCGCCGACGAGTTGCTCACCCGCGAGCTTCTCCCGGCATTGCGGGAATCGACCGCCCGAGAACGGAGCAATAGGACATGAGCACACACGCGCTGGTCATCCGAGGTGGCGCGGTCGTCGACGGCACCGGAGCACCCGCACGCGCCGCCGATGTCGCGATCGACGAGGGTCTCATCACCGAGGTCGGCCGAGTCGACGGGGGAGCGGCGCGCACGATCGACGCCGACGGACTTCTCGTCACGCCCGGCTTCGTCGACATCCATAGTCACTACGACGGGCAGGCGTCGTGGGGCGAGCGCATGATCCCGTCGTCCTGGCACGGTGTCACGACGGTGGTGGTGGGCAACTGCGGCGTCGGCTTCGCCCCGGTGCGACCCACTGATCACGATCGGCTCATCGAGCTGATGGAAGGGGTGGAAGACATCCCGGGAACGGTCTTGCACGAAGGCCTCGCGTGGAGCTGGCAGTCGTTCCCCGAGTTCATGGACTCGCTCCGCGACCGGCCGTTCGACGTCGACGTCGCGGTCCAGGTGCCACACGGAGCGCTGCGGTTGCACGTGATGGGTGAGCGCGGCGCAAGACGCGACGTGGCGACCGCGCACGACATCGACGCCATGGCACGACTCGCACGCGAGGCGATCGAGGCCGGAGCCCTCGGCTTCACCACGTCCCGGACGCTCAATCACCGCACCAGCAGAGGCGAGTACACGCCCACACTGACCGCGGAGGCCGACGAGTTGATCGGGATCGCGCAAGCGATCGGCCAGACGGGTAAAGGAGTACTGCAGGTCGTGTCCGACTTCGCCGACCTCGACGCCGAGTTCGCGATCTTCCGGCGCATGGCCGAGACGTCCGGACGGCCGTTGTCGTTCTCGCTCGTCCAGGTGCGAGGCGATGGCTGGCGCCGGCTGCTCGACTTGCTGTCGGCCGCGAACGCGGACGGCGTCAAGATGACGGGACAAGTCGCGCCGCGCGCGGTCGGTCTCGTGCTCGGCCTGGAATGCACGCTCCACCCGCTGCTCACGAATCCCGTCTACAGAGAGATCAGCGACCGGACACTCTCCGAACGGGTGGCCGTCATGGCCGACCCGAGCTTCAAGGAGAAGGTCCTCGCGGCGGACGCGTCGCAACGCGACGACTCCAAGCTGGGCGGGCGGCTGATCCACGCGTTTCACCGTATGTACGAGCTCGGCGATCCCCCCGATTACGAGCCGGGTGCGGCGTCGAGCATCGCCGCGCGCGCCGAACGGGAGGGTTGCCGCGCGCTCGACCTCGCGTACGACGTGCTGTTGCGCGACGGCGGGCGGTCGTTCTTGTACCTGCCGTCGCTCAACTACGCCGACGGCAATCTCGACGCAGTCGGCGAGATGCTCGCGCATCCCAACACCGTCATCGGTCTGGCCGACGGCGGCGCCCACGTGGGCACCATCTGCGACGCGAGCTTCCCGACGACGCTACTGACCCTCTGGGCGCGCGACCGCGAGCGAGGTCGGCTCGATCTCCCGTTCGCGGTGCAACGTCACACGAGTGCTACCGCCCGCACCGTCGGTCTGCTCGATCGCGGCGTGCTCGCGCCCGGTTATCGCGCGGATGTCAACGTGATCGACTTCGAACGCCTCACCGCGCGGCGACCGGAGATGGTCCACGATCTTCCCGCGGGCGGCAAGCGTCTCGTGCAGAGTGCCGACGGCTACGTCGCCACAATTATGGCCGGCGAGATCACTTACGAGAGCGGCGAAACGCGGGGTCCACTGCCGGGCCGCCTCGTTCGCGGCCCACAGTCCGCACCGATCAACGGAGCAACGCGATGAACGCATCCGATCTCACCCCGCTCGAAACTGGCTGTGAATGGCGCAGCGACGAGCTCGGCGACGCCTACATCTTCCAGCTCACCGACGCGCATCTCGAAGAGCTCGACCGTGCGCTGCAGCATGCCGAGGCGAATTGCGACGACGTGCTCGACATCACCCGCGACTCGTTCCCGCTTCCGACGCTCGGCGCGGAGCTCGGTCGCATCGCACGCGACCTCATCGACGGGCGCGGCGTCGTGCTCATACGCGGCCTGCGCGTCGATCGCTACGGCAAGGAACGGGCGTCGTCGATCTACTGGGGCGTCGGCATGCACCTGGGACGGCCCTGGCCGCAGAATGCACGAGGGCATCTCCTCGGCGACGTGACCGATCAGGGCCGCGCCGCGTCCGACCCGACCTCACGGGGCAACGAGATCGGCGGCATCGCCTTCCCGTTCCATTCCGACGGCTCCGACCTCGTCGGGCTCTTCTGTCTCGACGCGGGAGCGAGCGGTGGCGCGAGCGTCGTCGCCAACGTCGTGACGATCCACAACGAGCTCGTTCGCACTGCCCCCGAGATTGCGGCCGAGCTCTACGCGGCGTTCCCCTACGACCTGCGTGGCGAACAGGCGCCGGACGCGAAACCGTGGTACACGATGCCCATTTTCAATCGGCGAGGCGACCGGTTGTTCGTGCGTTACATACGGCCGTACATCGAGTCGACTCGCCGCCACGAAGATGCGCCGCGTCCGTCGGACGCCGCCCGGGAGGCGATGGACCGGGTCGACACTATGTGCGCCGATCCCCGGCTCCACGTATCGATGACGCTGCAACCGGGCGACATGCAGTTCGTCAACAACTATCACGTGCTGCACGCGCGCGACGCGTACGAAGACGATCGCGCGGCCGGACGCATCCGTCACCTCAAGCGTCTGTGGTTGGAGACCGACGCGCTCGCCGATGGTGAGAAGCCGGAACGGTTCCGGCTCGGTCGCACCGACAACTGGTGGTCGAGCAAGGGTCGGACGAAGAGCGAGCTCAACGTCTGAGCCGCACGCCCAAGCCACACGCCCGAGCCACTGCTACGCGTCGGATGCAGTGCCGCGCGGGCGTTCTCGGCGTAACAAGATGTGGGCGGCGTCGAGCGAGGCGCGGCAGTCGCGCTCGTCGAGCGGCCAGCTCCGCGCGAGATGGCTGAGAATGGCCTCGTCGCAGAGACCGTGATGCAAGAGCACTTCGGCGGCGACGACTGGCGCAACATCTCTACGCATTCGCTGCGCATCGCCGACGCACAGGTAGCGCGAATCCGGGTGGACCTCGAGGGTCATGTGACACGACTCCAACGGTCTTCCCTACCCGCGCCGCCCTCACCCACGAGTGTGTCACCTCCGGGCGCGAACGTCGTGGATGCAATATCGCCCGATATCCTCCGAGTCGATCTCGCGTTCAAGATCGACGTCGATCGTGTCCGCGTACACCTCGCTCGCCGCGCTCCTCGAATCGTGACCTCGGACCCGGACATGTGTGCACAAGCCGAGCAATTCGAAAGCCGGACGCTCCGGGCGGGGTCGGGCGACGCTGTGGCCTCGGGCGCGCGCACAGTTGCAAAAAAAGCCGTGCTTGCTTACGCTCGCGTGGGTGAAGCAGCAGGTGGCAGTCGCGAAACAGCAGGTGGAGCGCGCAGGGCCGCCGATTCCCACGGTCGTCGTCTTCGTGCCTTTGGTGATCTTGGCGGCTGTCGCCGTCTACGCGCTCGCCAGCCTCGCCAACGGCTCGCTCGCAAGTGGACTCGTCGAGACGGCGATCGTTGCCGGGATCGTCGTAATCCTCTTGCTCGCCCGCTGGTTGATCACGCGCAATGAGGCGCTGCCGCAGAACGTGAGCGAGGGCCCGCCGCTCGGCCGCGAGGCCGACGTGCGTCGTGGTACTTCGTGGCCTCCCGGGAAGTTCGCGGGGCGCGCCGAGAAGAGGCCGGCCGCCACGACGCCGGCCGCGACGTTGCCGGCCTCGAGCGAGTGGAAGCCACGGGTCGTCCCGACGGCGGGGTCGAACGCGGCGGTGCAGCCCGGACTTCCGCCGCCGCCCGTGCTTCCGCCGCCGCCGAGAATCGCGCCGGCTCGGCCGAGAGTTGCCGCGGCTGCGCCGAGAGTTGCGCCGGCACCGGTGGCACCGACGTCCGTACCGAGAGTCGTGCCTGCGCCCACAGTTCCGGTGGCACCAGCGGCACCGGCAAGAGTTGCCCAAGCTGCGCCGGTGGCGCCGACGTCCGTGCCGAGCCTCGCGCCGATTGCGCAGACTGCGCCGGTTGCACCTACATCGATGCCGAGAGTTGCGCCGACCGTCCCCACCGGGCCGACATCCGTGCCGCGCGTTGCGCCGGTTGCACCGCCGTTGGTGTCCAGCGTGGCGACCTCGCCTCCCGTGGAGCGCGCAACCAAACCCGAGGTCGCTCCTTCTACCGGCGGACACCAGAGCCCAGGGAGTACGAGTTCGGGCAGCACGAGTTCGGGCAGCGCGAGTTCGGGCAGCACGAGTGCGCTGGCCGAGTATCTCGACGGGCGAGCCGAGCTGGCGAACCTCATCGCGACCGTCGAGGCACGCATGCCGCCCGAGATCGAACCGGATGCACCACCCGATGAGCTCGATGAAGCAGCCGAGCCCGGACTGGAGCAGTCGAGGCTCTCGCTCGCGCAGAATACGAAGATCCTTACCCGAGCGGTCGAACAGGTCGGTCGCGCGTGCGAGATGATCGCGCAGGCGTGCGAGCTCCTCGCCGAGCGCGTCGAATCCGACCGGCTGGAGCGGCACGCGCTCACCGAAGCGGTGTCGACCTTGGCCCAACAGCATGCGCCGTCGGCGTCGACCCCCAAGTTGTTGGGCGGTAGCGTCTTCGCGAGCCCGGTCCGGCCGCACGACGACGAGATCGTGATCGAGGATGACCCGGCCGACCACCGGGACGTGCCCCTTTCGTCTCCGCTCGAGCCGTCCGGGTCGGCTGCGACGCGCCTGGCGTCCCCGGCGCCCCGGCAATCGACATGGTCGGGAGCGCCGACCCAATCGACGCCTTCGGTGCCGTCGCAGCCGCAAGCACCGCGACTACCGAGCAGCCCGAACGGGCGTTGACGGTTCAGGATCCGACGCACTCGCGGTCGAGGGGTCGCCGCGGACGGACGCCACGCGCTCGGCGTCTCCCCGGTCGGAGGGGAGACGCCGAAAACGCGTCCCGCCTAGGTGTTGAATCGTGCTCAACGGCGCTTTCATTTCTCTTTCGTTTCGACTTGACCGCGCCGTTGACTGCATCTATTTTCCTCGGCGCGGCGCTTCCCCGCGGACTGCGTGGGACACACGGGCGCGCGTGATGATGCCTCCCAATAGCCCGCCCGCTGGGAGGCATCGTCGCGTCCGGGCACGAAGCCGCGTCGTCGGTCGTCCCTCGTCGGTCGTCCCTCGTCGGTCGTCGTGTCGCCGTCGAGGGCGTCTACGACCCGGTCGACAACCGGTGACGTGAGCCGGCGGGAGGTCGACTCGCTCGTGGCGGACGGCTGACCGCCGGATCGGGGAGCGCGCCGTCGCGCACGTCGATCAGTTGTGGTTCGATCGGTTGGGGATCGCCGACAGTAAACATGGACCGCAAGTCTGCGACGTCGAGCATGCGGGTCAGGATCGAGGGCGCGAGAATCTGCACGCTGCCGTCGACGGCGTTCACGCGCGCGGCGAGCTCCGTCATGGCGCGCAGGCCGCCGATGCTGCAGAAGTGCAGCGCTGAGAGATCTATCGTCACGTTCCGCGTGCCGCGTTCGACAAGCGCGATCAGTGCTCCGCTGAACGCGGCGACGCTGAGCGCGTCGAGCTCGCCGTGAAGCGATACGAACGTGTTGTCGACGTCGTAGTCGAAGTCGATGCCGAACTGTGCGCACGAACGCTCGGGTCTCGTCACGACCGCCGCGTACCCGCGAGCAGGCCTCGACGAAACGTCGGGACGCGGCGGTCGCGACCCGTTGGCTTCGCTCCCTCGGCTCACTCGAACGGGTGAGATGCGTTGTCGGCTCCCGGGCGGCCCGGTAGTGTCGCCGCCGCGTGCCCGGGGCGGCCGACAGAGGGGACCGTCTGTGGTCGAAATCGATGTCGCGCGCGACGGCGTCGGTGCCGACGGCACCAAATCGGCCGGCTCCAGTCTGCGGTCGGATGGCACATCCGAGGACGAAGGCAAGCGACCAACGGGTCCGCACCGGGCGTCGATCGTGGTGCTCGCCGTTGGTGTCGCGGTAACCGCCGTCCTCGCGTTCACGGCGGCGACCTTGCACGACAGCAATGAGAACCGCTTGCTGCACCAACGGGTCAGCGAGGCCGCCGCTGTGCTCAGCGCCGCGATCCCGAACCTTCAGACACCGCTCTCGTCGGGGGCAGTTCTCGCCGAAGCGACACATGCCGACCGCGGGGCCCTCACGAGCCTCATGAAGCCACTCACCGCGGGCCGTCCGTTCGTCTCGGTCTCGGTGTGGCCGGCACACGCGCCCGATCCGCGGCCGCTGATGGTCGTCGGATCCGACCCGGAGTTGGCGAACCGCCCGGAGCCCGACGTTCGGACCTTCCTCTCGCAGGCAACCACGAAGAAGGTCGTGTCGGTGCTCGACCTGCTCGGAGCATCGCCGCGTCGTCTCGGATATGCGTTCAGCGTCGGCTCGAGCGCGCGGTATGTCGTCTATGCGGAGGCCGCGCTGCCACAAAACCGTCGGTCCAACGTCGACTCCAACGTCGCGTTCTCGGATCTCGACTACGCCATCTATCTCGGCTCGACCGAGGACGCGGGTCGGCTGCTGGCTGCGAGCGTGGTCGACCCGCGGTTCCGTGGCCGAACGGCACGGGACGACGTGCCATTCGGAGATCAGACGCTGCGCATCGTGATGACCCCCCGCCGAGAGCTCGGTGGCAGTCTGCTCGCGCGATTGCCTTGGCTCATCGGCGGTCTCGGAACTGCAATCGCCCTGGCGGCGGCCCTGATGACGGAGAGGCTCGTACGTCGCCGCGCTGACGCCGAGCGACTCGCGCTGCAGAATGCCCGGCTCTTCAGCGAGCAGCGGAGCGTCGCGCAGACGCTCCAGCACTGTCTCCTTCCGGAGGAGCGCCCCGAGTTCCCGGGTCTGGATCTTGCCGTTCGTTATGTGCCCGGCGTCGACGGCGTCGACGTGGGGGGCGACTGGTACGACGTGATCGGCATCGACGGCAGCCGTGTGATGATCATCGTCGGCGACGTCTCGGGTCGTGGACTTCGAGCCGCGACGGCGATGGCCTCGTTGCGTTACGCAATGCGCGCGTACGTGGCGCAAGGCGATGCTCCGGACGAGGTCCTCTTCAAGCTCGGCAAGTTGATCAATATCGTGCGGGACGGCCACTTCGCTACCGTCTTGTGCGGACTCGTCGACGTGGTGGAACACAAGGTGACGTTCGCGAATGCCGGGCATCCCAACCCGCTTCTGATCGACCGGGACGGCGCCACGTTCGTGAATACGAAGGTCGGGCCTCCGGTTGGGATAGAAGCCGCGTCGTACGACGTGGTCACTGTGGCGGTACCGCCGCGCGGGACTCTGCTGGCCTATACCGACGGGCTCTACGAACGGCGAGGCGAGAGCCCCGACGTCGGCCTGGCACGACTTCGCGGCGCCGCGGTCGGCAACGGCTCGCTCGACGAACTCCTCGATGGCATGCTGGGAGTTCTGACTCCGGCCGGATGTGACGACGACACGGCGATCCTGGCGGTGAGATGGCTCACGTAGAAAGCGATGAGGGCGCACGAGGCACGGTCGAGTCGGCACTGGACGCAACGGGCGCGTCAATCGTCAGAATCTCCGGAGAGATCGACATGTCGAACGTCGAGCGGCTCGGGCAGAGTCTCGAGCAGATTGTCGGTGCAGGAGGCGGCCCACTCGTGGTGGATCTCGCTGCGCTCCAGTTCATGGACAGCTCAGGCATTGCGATATTGCTCCGGGCCGCCGCGCGAGTCGACTCGATCGAGGTTCGCAATCCGTCGAGCACCGTTCGCCGAGTCATCGAATGCACCGGCCTCACCGACGTGCTTCACCGGGGGTCGTGAAGGTCCGGACGGACTTTCCAGGTCGACGAACTTTCCAGGTCATGGAGTCCGGTGGCCGATTGCGGCGGAGCATGGTCGGGAACACTTCGGATATTGCTTCATAGCCAGTGCCACCTGATCCGAAACACTCCCGCCGCGCCGGCGGCCGCGCGTCGCTACGTCCGTGAAGCGCTCGCGGGTCAGCCCGACCGCGTCGTCGACACCGCGTCGCTGATCGTCTCCGAGCTCTCTACGAACTGCGTCCGGCACGCGCACACCGACCTCGCGGTGACGATCGAGCAGACCGAGAATCAGATCCGCGTCGATATCGCCGATACCGGAACCGGGGTGGTCACGCCGAGGAATCCCGGGCCCGCAGAATTCAGCGGTCGGGGACTCCGGATCGTCGACCAGCTCTCCGACGCGTGGGGCGTGCGCGAGTTCGGAAATGGCGATGGCAAGAGCGTGTGGTTCGAGCTCAGCCTTCACGAGAAGCGGTTTTGAGCTCATCACCACCCTGTAGTTGCGCCGGACTGACACCACCGGCGAACGGGAGGACATCATGCCGAGAGGGTCTTCAGCAAAGCGCGAACGCCAGTACGAACACATTGTCGACGCGGAGCGCGACCGAGGAGTGCCGGAGGGCCGAGCCGAGGAAATCGCGGCGCGAACAGTCAACAAGCAACGGGCGCGTTCCGGCGAGGCCCAATCGGCCTCGCGGCTGTCGAAGTCCGATATCTCCTCGCAGCGACGAGCCGGCTACCCACGGCGGCAACGGCCGAAACATTCGCGGACGTTCTCGCATGACCAAAGCGCAGCTCCAACGCGCGGTCGGGTGACTCTCTCGGGCGGCTCGGTCCCGGCGGCCCAGTTCAGTTCGGCTCGGCTCAGCCGCTGACCGGGTCGTTGCCTCGATGCTCCGCCCGCGCGCGAGGGCTCTCCTCGTCTATCCGGAGCAGGCCGATGTCGAGCGCGAAGCGTACGAGCTCCGCTCGGGTGTGGCAGTCGAGCTTCTGGTGAATGTGCGCTCGATGCGTTTCGACCGTTCGTAGACTCGAGTTGGTGAGTATGGCGATCTCGGCATTGGTATGGCCGAGCGCGAGGAGCCGCAGAACTTCGGTCTCCTTGGGCGTCAATGTGGTGACCGGGTCATGCGAGAGCTGCTCGGGGATGCGCGACGCGAACGCGGTGCCGATCTCCGGCTGCAGGTAGAGCCCGCCCCGCGCGACGGCGCGAATGCCGGCGAGTAGATCCGTCGTCGCGGCCGACTTCAACACGTAACCCTCGGCGCCCGCCGCGAGCACCCGTTGGACCGTTGCGAGATCGTCGAGCGCGGTCAGCGCCACTATCGACGCGTCGCGAAAGCGCCGGCGGAGCCGCTCGATGATCTCGTCGGGCCCGATGTCGGGCAGTGCAAGGTCGGTCACGAGAACGTCCGGCTCCACATCGAGCGCTTCCAACGCCTGCACGCTCGTCGCCTGCGCGACCACCTCGAAATCGGGCTCGTGCCCGAGGAGCGCGCCCAGTCCCTCACCGAAGATCGTCTGGGCGTCGACGAGCGCGAGGCGAACGACCGCATCCGCTCGTTGCATCTCCCGCTGTTCTCCTCATCGCCCGTCCCGGGGCCAGTTTGCAGTGTCCCATGCTGGGAACCTGTCGCTATCCGGCTTTTGTCGGCTTTACCGAATCTTTACCTGCGCGGCGAGCGCCAACCCGTGACCCCGCGTTGCGCCCCGTCACCCTGCGGGCACCCGTTTCGCGTACAATGGCGGCCAACGGTCCTTCCGTCGATTACGCAGTCGATCGTTCCTCGACGCGGAAGGGCCGGGCTTCCAGGTTTCGGCCCGCCCCCACGACGCCGCCGGGACCGGACGGGCTTTCGGGCCCGCACTCTTCGAGGACGCACGTTGCGTCCTCCGTCGTAACCAGCGGAGATGTGTGACAACAACGCCGACGCCGACGCCGCTCGCGCCCTGGCAGTTCGACATGTACGTCGATGCCGAGATCGACGGCGAGGCCACGCCCGAGCAGCTCGCGGTCCTCGAGGCCGACCCGGTCGCGTGGCGCGCCTCGTTGCTCGCGCTGCTGCGCGACGCCGAAGAGCATCTCGCCAGCGCTCGGCAGCTGCGCGGTGAGGAGCGCGAGCAGGTACTCGCAGACCTCGAGTCGGAGCACCGTCGGCTCGCCACGGCGTGGGCGCGCCATACCGGGCAACGCAATCCGGAGCCGGGCACCCGGTCGGCTCGAAGCGGTCGTGTCGACCGAGACGACCGGCCGGAGGGCGACGACCGAGACGAGCCGGGGGTCGTCGAGGTCCAGGTCTCGTGGGAGCCGGGTCGGGTCGTCGCGTGGGCGGCGGGCCGCAACACCCAGGCGGCCGCGCTCGACGAGCTCGCGAACATGCTGGCTGCGGCGGGTGCCCCACCCACGGGCTGGACGCGGCACGGCCCGGTTCCACTCCCGGGCGGCGTGCGCGCCGATGCCCAGGCCATTCCGGTCGGTGAAGTGCTGGGCTGGTTGGTCGCGGCCGGCACCGGTCAGATCGAGGGCGTTGGGGCGAGTGCGCGCTGGTTGGGTCGGGTCGCGGTCTGGGCGGTAGAGCTCACGGCCCGCGGGGCGATGGTTCCGTTCCTCCGTCAGCGCACCCGTCGAGGCGGGACCGCCCGCGACTCGAACGGTTCCTACTCGGTGCGGTGGACGCCGGCGCTCGTCGATCCGGCCCGCCTCGCACGACTGATCGACACCATTCCCGGATCGATGCTCGCGTTGGACCAAGACATCGACGCGCGTGCGCTGACCCGCTCGGCCCTTACCGGAATGGTCGACGCAATCTGTCGCGACGGCGCCCGTCAGCTCGAGACACCGGCGCCGCCCCCGAGCGTCCGCACCGCGACGGATGTCGCCGAGGCATTCCTCGGGCGGCTCGACGGCAGCGCGTTCGACGCGCCGACCCGCATCGCGGGCGATGTCGCGACGCGCCTCGAGCGTTGGGGTCGGTCGGTGACGGGCGAGCGGGGACGACTGATCGTCCGGCTCGATCCTCCCGACGACTCGAACGCGTGGCATCTCGCCGTGTTCGCGACGGGGACGAAGGGCGAGCAGCTCCCGATCGAGCAGGCGATCGTGAACGCGGGTGCCGGCCGGCCGCATCTCGAGGACGAGATCACGCGCCTCGAACGCATGCTTCCGGCATTGTCGCGGCCGGGCGGCAAGCGACGCGGCGAAGTCGTCTTGAGCCAAGACGAGGCGTGGGACCTGATGGCGAACACCGGGCCGCAGCTCGAGGCGGCCGGATTCGACGTGCGGGTCCCCGCCTTGTCGCGGCGTCGCCCCACTGCATCGCTGCGCGTGTTCGTCGATGCGTCGTCGGAGTCGGCGGTCGGCGCGAACCAGCTCGCGAACGTCCGGTGGTCGGCCGTGTTCGACGACGTCGAGTTGACGGCTTCCGACATTGCTCGCTTGGCGCGCGAGGCGCGACCGCTGATCCGCACGGGCGGCCGCTGGGTCGCGCTCGATCGCGCCGACCTGCAGGCGGCCGCGGAGGCGCTCGCCGAACGCGCCGACACCACGCAACTCTCCGGCGCGGAGACGCTGCGCCTTGCGCTCGGTCTCGAAGCATCGCCGCTCGCGGGCGGCGTCTCCGTGGTGGGAGGCGGCTGGGCGGCCGAGCTCCTCGCGGCGGCGGCCGAGGTCTCGTCCGCACCGGCAGTCACCCCTGGCGGTTTCGTCGGCGAGTTGCGCAGCTACCAGGCCGAAGCGCTCGCGTGGCTGGGCTTTCTCGGCAAGGCCGGGCTCGGCGGATGTCTCGCGCTCGACATGGGCCTCGGCAAGACACCGACGATGCTCGCCGACCTCCTCGCGGGAGCGGGCGCGGGTCCGGCGCTCGTGATCGCGCCGCCCGCAGTCGTCGGGAACTGGACCGCCGAGGCGGCGCGGTTCACACCCGATCTGCGCGTCGTCGTGCACCACGGCGCGAACCGAGCGGCGGCCGACGAGATCGCGGCCGAAGTCGCCAACGCCGACGTGGTTGTCACCACGTACGGCACCGCGGTGCGCGACATCGATGCGATCTCTGCGATGTCGTGGGCGAAGGTGATCCTCGACGAGGCCCAGGCGATCAAGAACCCCGCCAACGACACATCGCAGCAGTTGCGCCGCATCCCGGCGAGAACCCGGATCGCGCTCACCGGCACGCCCATCGAGAACGGTCTCGGCGACCTCTGGGCGATCCTCGACTTCGCGAACCCGGGTCTCATCGGTCCGCGGCCACAGTTCATCGCCCGGCTCTCGAGCGACGGCCGGGCCGCGCGGGTCGAGGCCGAGGACGCGATGCGCGCGCTCAACGGCATCCTCGTGTTCCGGCGCACGAAGGCCGAGCCCGCGATCGCGCAGGAGCTCCCGGACCAGATCGACGAGCTCGATCGTTGCGCGATGACCCCGGAGCAGATCGGCCTGTACCAGGCGTTGCTCGACACGCTGGTCACCGGAACCGCGCTTCCGGAAGGCAACAAGGCCCGCAACGGCCAGATCCTCGCCGCGATCACTGCGCTCAAGCAGATCTGCAACCATCCCGCCGCCTACAAGGACGACGATCTTCCGCTCGCGGGTCGGTCGGGCAAGCTCGCTCGCCTCGAGGAGATCGTCGACGCGGTCTTCGCGGCGGGCGAGAGCGTGCTCGTGTTCACCCACTTCGCGCAATGGGGAATCAAGTTGGCTCAGCATCTCACGAACCGCACCAGAACAGCGGTGGCCTGCTACCACGGCGGCTTGACCCGCACTGCGCGCGATCAGATCATTGCCGACTTCCAGGGCGGCGAAGGTCCACGCGCGCTCGTGTTGTCGTTGAAGGCCGGTGGGACCGGGCTCAATCTCACCGCCGCGAGCCACGTCGTGCTCTACGACCGTTGGTGGAATCCCGCGGTCGAGGACCAGGCCCGCGATCGTGCGTGGCGCATCGGCCAGACCCGCACGGTCATCTCTCACCGACTGATCTGTCCCGGGACCGTCGACGAACGCGTCGAGGAAGTCGTAGCCGGCAAACGGCGGATCGCAGATCTCGTCCTGCCGAAGTCGAGCTCGCTCGCCGACCTCGACCGCGACCAGCTCCGCCTCGCGCTCGGCATCCGGCCGGACGCGCTGCTCACCGAGGATCTGCTCGAGTCCGGCGACGGGATCCTCGAGTGAGCCCGCCGCGGCGCCGTACTGCCACCCGCTCGGGATGGCGTCGGAAGGCGTCGCCGCGCCGCGACTTCTGGGAGGGCAACGATGCTGGCGACGAACCGGTGTCGCACGTCCGCCAGCCCGACGATCCCTCGGCGATGATCCGTTCGCTCGGCCCGCCGCCGCTTCCCGGTCGGGAGACGATCGCCGAGCACTACTTCGCGCTCGCGTTCGACAAGGCGTCGCGGCGCGCCGTCGCGCTCGCCGCGGCTTCCGGCCTGATGGATCTGTCCGAACCCGAGGACTGAGCTCAGCCGAGCTTGACGGCGGCGACGAGGAAGAACAGCGCTTCGTCGGGCGCGATCGGCGACTGACCGGTCGACCCGTACGCGAGGTCGGACGGGATCGCCAGAAGTCGCACGCCGCCGATGCGCATCCCCGGGATTCCCTGCTGCCATCCCGGGATGATGCCGCCGCCGAGATCGGCGTCGAACGTCTGGTTGCGCGAGTACGACGAGTCGAAGATCTTGCCCGTAGAACACGCCACACCGACGTAGTTCACGGTGACCTTCGCGTTCTTCGGCACGACCGCGCCGGTTCCGACCTTGAGGTCTTGCGTCGACAACTTCGTCGGCGCCGGGCCGGGACGGAGCAGCATCGCGGGCGCGCCCTTCGGCAACGGATCCTTCAGCCCCACGCAGGGCTTGCCCTTCACCGAAGCGAGCGCGGCGGTCGTCGGCGTGGCCGGCGCGGTCGTCGCACTGGTCGACGGCGGCGACACCGCGACCTTCGTGCCGCTGCCACTGTTGCCGTTCACGGCAAGGCCGACGGCGACGACGATGACGAGCAAGATCACGCCCGCCAACCCTCCGACCCGGCGGCGGCGCAGTTGGACGCGACGGCGCTCCGCGTGCTGCGCCGCCAACCGTTCCTTTTGGCGGTTTTGGCGCGCGCGCACTGCTCTCGAGGAAGGCATCGGCGGGAAACGGTACTCGCGGGCGGCCCCGGTACGTTGTCACCGGTGAGCCCGCCCCGTACGACCGTGGAGTTGCTGCGGAAGGTCGCGGCGGAGCATCCCAACCGCGCGGCGTTCGTCGAAGTCGGCCGGCGGCTCACCTTCGAGGAGTGGGACCGGGCCGCTGACGGGGTCGCCGGGTACTTCGCCGATCTGGGTGTCCGGCCCGGCGAGGTGGTCGCGCTCCTCGTGCCGTCGTCGATCGACTACGCGGTCTGCTACCAGGCAGCCATGCGTCTACGCGCGATCACGACCGGCATCAATACCCGGCTCGGCCCTTCGGAGATCGCGAGCATCCTCGACCGAACCCAACCGCGCGCGGTGATCCGCGACGCCGATCTCGACGCGGTGCGTTCCGCGTTCGCCAACGACTCGGTCGTCGACCTCCCCGATGCCGAGCCCGACGACCCGGTGGCCATCGTCTGGACGAGTGGCACGACCGGCATGCCCAAGGGCGCGGTGTTCGATCATCACAATCTCCGAGCGGTCGCGATCGGAGCCGGCGCGATGGGAGCACGGTTCGACGTGCGGCTCGCACCGCTTCCGTTCGCGCACGTCGCGTTCATGTCGCGGCCGTGGGAGGAGATCGACAACGTGATCACGACGGTGATCACGTCTACACCGTGGAGCGCGGCCGAGGCGCTCCGGCTCATGGTGCGCGAACGGGTAACCGTCGGACAGGGGGTACCGACGCAGTGGCGGCTCCTGCTCGACCATCCCGACTTCGAGAGCAGCGACCTCACAAGTCTTCGCATCGCGGGGACGGGCGCCGCGACCGTTCCGCCCGAGCTCGTACGCGAGATGGAGCAGCGGCTCGACTGTCCGGTGGTAATCGGCTACACGAGCACCGAAGCCGCGATCACGACCGGCAGCGTGCCGGGCGACTCGCCGGAGGTGATCTCGCAGACGGTCGGCCGTCCGCGGGTGAACGTCGAACTCGAGGTGGTCGACGACGCCGGACGACGGTGCCCGACGGGCGTCGTCGGGCAGGTGCGCTGCCGCTCCGAAGCGGTGATGCGTGGCTACTGGCAAGATCCGGCGCGTACGGCCGAGGTCCTCGGCGACGACGGCTGGCTCACATCCGGCGATCTCGGCTTCCTCGACGAGCGCGGCTACCTGACCCTCGTCGGGCGGCGCAGCGAGATGTACATCCGCGGCGGCTACAACGTCTATCCCGCCGAGGTCGAACGCGTGCTGTCGGAGCATCCGGAGGTCGCGCAGGTTGCCGTGTTGGGTATACCGGATCCCGTGCTCGGAGAGATTGGCGTCGCGTTCGTCGTACCCGCACGCAAACCCGACGGTGAGCCTCTGCGGTTGCAGGAGCTCCGGGCCTTCTGCCGGACCGCGCTCGCCGACTACAAGGCGCCCGACCGTCTCGTCGTCGTCGACGCGCTCCCGCTGAGCGCCGTGGGCAAGGTCGACAAGCGGTCGCTCGCCGAAGATGCGACGCTCGCGCCGGGTGGTTAGCTTCGGGGTCGTGAGCCAACCGCGCATCGTCGAGAGCACCCTCGAGTTCCCGTACTCGCGCACCCTCGGACCGGTCGTGGGCGCGTTCATCGCCGGTTTGCGAGAGCATCGCATCCTCGGAATCCGCACGCGCGACGGGAAAGTACTGGTCCCGCCGCTGGAGTACGACCCGACCAACGGCGACGCGCTCGACGAGCTCGTCGAGGTCGGTCCGCTCGGCACGGTCGGCGCGTGGACCTGGGTCGACGAGCCGACTCCGAAGCACCCCCTCAATCGCGCGTTCGCATTCGCGCTCCTCATCCCCGATGGTGCCAACACCGCGATGTTGCACGCCGTCGACGCGGGACGCATCGACCAGATGTCGACGGGGATGCGCGTTCGGCCGCGCTGGAGGGCAGAGGCGCACAACATGATCGACGACCTCGCGTGTTGGGAGCCCGAGCCGTGAGCACTGCCGAGCAGAACAGCAACCCCAAGGAGAACCTCGTCATGGAGCATCTCGTCTCCTTGACGTACTCCGAGGAGCTCACGCCGATCCTCGAGCGCTACGTCGACGCGCTGATCGACGGCCGCATCGTCGGTCACAAGTGCCCTTCGTGCGGCCGGGTGTTCGTGCCCGGCAAGGGTTACTGCCCGATCTGCGTCGTCCCGACCACCGACGCCGACGAGATCGAGGTCGCCGACCACGGCACGCTCACCGGATTCACGATCATCACGCCCGTCGCGTACTACGGGCAGACGGAGACCGAGCCGTTCGTCTACGCGTCGGTGCTGCTCGACGGCTCCGACAGCAATCTCGGCGGGCAGGACATCGTCGGCGTCCCCCACGACCAGATCCGATCGGGAATGCGCGTGCGCGCGATGTGGAAGCCGAAAGCCGAGCGCAACGCCGAAGGTGTGTCCAACCGAGGTTGGGGGAGCGTGGCGTCGGTGATCGACGCGTTCGAGCCGAGCGGTGAGCCCGATCTGGACCGCGCCGAGTACGAGGAACACGTCTTCTGATGGCCGCCACCGACATCGCCGTCGTCGGTTATGCGCAGACGCCTTCGCGACGACGCGCCCGCGAGAGCGAAGTGCAGTTGCTCGTTCCCATCGTCTCCGAGGCGTTACAGCGCGCGGGCCTCGATCGGCGCGAGGTCGGGTTCACCTGCGCCGGCAGCTGCGACTACCTCACGGGTGGCCCGTTCGCGTTCGTCTCCAATCTCGAGGCCGCGGGGGCGTGGCCTCCCATCTCGGAGTCGCACGTCGAGATGGACGGCGCCTGGGCGCTGTACGAGGCTTGGGTGCGGCTGCAGCACGGCGACATCGACACGGCACTCGTGTTCGGCTCCGGCAAGTCGTCGCCTTCGGTCCCCGCCGAGATGTGGGCCCAGCAGCTCGATCCGTACTACCTCGCGCCGCTCGGTGTCGATCCCGCTTCCCTCGCCGGGATCCAGGCGCGGGCGCTGCTCGACACGGGCAAGGCGACCGAACGCGACTTCGCGAAGGTGGTCGTGCGGAACCGGCGGAACGCCAAGGACAATCCGTACGCGCAGGTTGCCGGCGACTTCTCGGCCGACGAGCTGCTCGCTGCGCCCTACGTGCGCGCGCCATTGCGCAAGCACGACATGCCACCCATCTCCGACGGCGCGGTCGCGGTGGTGCTGGCGCGGGGCGACCGGGCGCGGGCGTTGTGCGAACGGCCCGCGTGGATCCGTGGTCTGGATCATCGTCTCGAGGTGCACCAACCGGGGATGCGCGACCTGACGACGTCGGAGTCAACCACCCTCGCCGCGCGCAAGGCGGGCTACGACGGTGGACCACTCGACGTCATCGAGCTGTCGTCGACGTTCAGCCCGCAGGAGCTCATCTTGCGGGAGGCGTTGGGAATCGACGCCGATGCCAACGTGAACCCGTCGGGAGGGCCGCTGGCGGCCAACCCGGTAATGGCGACGGGACTGGTCCGGATCGTCGAGGTCGCCCGCCGCATCGTCGAAGGAAGCGCGAGCCGAGGTCTCGCGCACGCGACCGGCGGCCAGGTCCTGCAGCACAACCTGGTGTGCATGATGGAGGGCGACTGACCATGGCGGAGCAGTGCGCGGTGATCGGCGTCGGACAGACGCATCACAAGAAGAAGCGCGCCGACGTGTCGATCCCGGGACTGTTGCGCGAGGCGGCGACGAGGGCACTGGCCGACGCCGAATGCACCTGGTCCGACATCGACGCCGTCGTCATCGGCAAGGCACCCGACGCGTTCGAAGGGATCGTGCAGCCCGAGCTGTTCCTGGCCGATGCGCTCGGATGCGCGGGCAAGCCGATGCTGCGCGTACACACGGCCGGCAGCGTCGGCGGCTCGACCTTCATCGTCGGTGCGCACCTCATCGAGTCGCGCATCCACGATCGTGTCCTCGCGATCGCGTGGGAGAAGCAGAGCGAGGGCAACGCGCAATGGGGTCTTGCCGGGGGGCGCGGTCGGGGCATCGGCGCCGGTGGGGCGTTCGCGCCGTGGATCCGTGCGTACATCGAGAAGACGGGTGCTCCCGAGTACATCGGCTGGCAGGTCGCAGTGAAGGACCGGCTCAACGCGCTCAAGAACCCGTACGCGCATCTGCAGCTGGCCGACATCAGCATCGAGAAGGTGAAGGAGTCACCGATGCTGTGGGACCCGCTCCGGTTCCTCGAGTCCTGCCCGTCCTCCGACGGCGCGTGCGCCGTCGTGCTCACCAACGAAGCCAACGGCAAGCGTGCGTCGAAGCCGGCCGCGTGGGTCGCGGCGACGGCCGTCCGCAGCGAGCTCGGCGTGTTCCCCGGGCGCGATCCCGTTCGCCCGCTCGCGGGAGTCGAGTGCGCGCACGACGTCTACCGCCAGGCGGGGATCGGCGTTCCCCGCCAGGAGATCGACGTGGCCGAGTTGTACGTGCCGTTCAGCTGGTACGAGCCGATGTGGCTCGAGGGCCACGACATCGCCGGTCCGGGCGAGGGTTGGAAGATGGTCGAGAGCGGCGACACCGAGCTGACCGGCTCGTTCCCGGTGAATGCCTCGGGCGGAGTGTTGTCGTCGAACCCGATCGGGGCGTCGGGGATGTTGCGGTTCGCCGAGGCCGCGCTCCAGGTGCGGGGGCTCGCCGGCGAGCACCAGGTCGACGGCGCGCGCACCGCCCTCGCCCAGGCCTACGGCGGTGGCGCCCAGTACTTCGCCATGGGCGTGCTGCGCTCCCAGCCCACCTAACCCCGCCAGACCCGTCCAACTGTTGGGCGCGAAACCGGGCTCTGGCGCCCACTTTCGCGCCCATCTGTTGGTGCATAAAAACGGATGGCCTAGGCTGGGGAGAATGACGTTCTCCGAGGAGGTCGACCGCCCGCAGCAGCTCGTGGCGGCGGCCCGCGCGCTGGCCGACGAGACCGGGAGCGCGGCCTTCACGGTGGCCCAGCTCGCTACCCGGGCCGGGGTGTCGCTCAAGGCGTTCTACTCGTGCTTCGCCAGCAAGGACGAGCTGCTGCTCGCGCTCCTCGCACAGGACAGTCGCATCGGCGCCGACATCCTGGTCGAGCGCCTCGGAACCCGGGTGGGCCCCGACGCCCTCGGTGGGTACGTGTTCGAGCTCTTCGAAATGCTCACCCTGCCGGGAGCGCTCGGGTACGCAGGCGTCCTGGTGCGCGAGCACCGCCGCCTCACCGAGGTCCACGACGACGCGCTGCGCGACGCGCTGGCGCCGCTCGTCGACCTCCTCGCGCGCCACATCGACTCCGACGACGCGAAACGCGACGCGCGCACGATGTTCGCGGTGCTGCTCGAAGGCATTCACGACATCGTTGTCGGCCGCGCCGCCGACCCACACGAGCTCGCCCGCTACCTCGAGCGTTTCTGTACCCGGGGAGTGGCCGGCCGATGACCGCGACGTTCCTCCCCGAGCCCGAGCCGCGGGTCCGCAACTACACGATTGTCTCGGTCGACGATCACCTGATCGAGCCCGCGCACTGCTTCGAGGGGCGCCTGCCCGCCGCGCTGCAGGACCGCGCGCCCCACGTCGTCAGGCTGGACGACGGCCGGGAGACGTGGATCTACGAGGACAACTTCTATCCGCAGGTCGGTCTCAACGCCGTCGCCGGCCGGCCCAAGGCCGAGTGGAGCATGGAGCCCGCGCGCTTCGACGAGATGCGCCGCGGCTGTTACGACATCGAGGCTCGCATCGCCGACATGGACGTCGACGGTGTGTTCGCGACGCTGTGCTTCCCGTCGCTCATCGCCGGGTTCGCGGGCACGATCTTCGCGAAGAGCAAGGATCCCGAGCTCGGTCTCGCGGCCCTGCGCGCGTGGAACGACTGGCATATCGACGAGTGGGCCGGACCGCATCCCGATCGCGTGATCCCGTTGCAGCTCGCGTGGGTGAACGATCCCGAGATCGCGGCTTCCGACGTGCGCCGCAACGCCGAGCGCGGCTTCAAGGCGGTCAGCTTCCCCGAGAACCCCGTCGATCTGCACATGCCGCCCATGCTCGATCCGCACTGGGATCCGTTCCTGCGAGCGTGCGCGGAGACCGAAACGGTCGTCTGCTTGCACAACGGCTCGTCGTCGTGGACCGCGGCCCGCTCGCCCGGTGCACCGCTCGAGCTCTACACGAGCCTGTTTCCGGTCAACGCGCTCGTGACCGCGGCCGACTGGCTCTGGGCCCAGGTTCCCACCCGGTTCCCGGACATCAAGATCGCGTTCTCCGAGGGCGGCATCAGCTGGGTGCCGATGCTCATCGACCGGATCGACTACGTGCTCGACCACTCGGCCGTCGGCTCGCACGGATGGACCGCGACCGATGTCTCGCCGACCGAGGCGCTGCGCCGCAACTTCTGGTTCTGCACGATCGACATCGGATCCACGTTCGAGCTGCGCGACCACATCGGTGTCGACCACATCTGCCTCGAGAGCGACTACCCGCACGCGGACTCGACGTGGCCCGACACGCAACCGAATGCGACCGCCGCGCTCCGGCACGTGCCGGCCGACGTCGTCCGCAAGGTCACCTGGGAAAACGCGTCCAAGCTCTTCCGCCACCCTGTGCCCGACGATCTGCAGCAACCGTGACCTTCGACCTCGCCCTCTCCTAGGAGCACTGATGTACACCGACGACGCCGTTTCCACCGAAGACGAAGACCCGACGTTCGACGTCTTCTCGCAGCGCTGTGCCGACGATCCGCATCCGGTGTACCACGAGGTGCACGATCGCTGTCCCGTTGCGCGCGCGCCCGGCATGTTCGGCGGCTACAGCGTGACGATCTCGCGCTACGAAGACGTGCTCTGGGCGCTCAAGCATCCGGAGGTCTTCTCGTCGAAGAATGTGGTGAACATCGGCAACGACGTGCCGCTCATCCCGCTTTCGGTCGACCCGCCCGACCACGCGAAGTACCGGCGACTGCTCGACCCGCAATTCTCGCCCAAGCGGATGGCCGCCCTCGAGCCCGAGGCCCGCCTCCTCGTCAACGAGATCATCGACGAGTTCGCCGAGCGCGGCGCGTGCGACTTCCACGAGGACTTCGCGACGCCACTGCCCTCGACGATCTTCCTGGCGCTGATGGGGCTGCCCCAAGACGACCTCCCGCAATTCCTCCGGTGGCGCGACGACACGATCCGCCCGCAGGACGACGCGACCGCGACCGCCGACGAGAAGCGCGAGGCGGCCGGCAAGGCGATCGAGGACTACTTCGAGCACAAGATCGAGGAGAAGCGCGCCCATCCCGACGACCGGTTGCTGAGCACGATCGTGCACGGCGAGATCGAAGGCCGGCCGCTCACCCACGCCGAGCTGATCGGCACGACCCACCTGTTGTTGCTGGGCGGGCTCGACACCGTCACCGCCACGCTCGACTGCATGATCGTCTTCCTCGCCCAGCATCCCGAACGACGCCGGGCGGTCGTCGCCAACGGTTCGCTGGTTGCCGGCGCGGTCGAGGAGCTGTTGCGTCACCAGACACCGGTGATGATGGTGCCGCGCATCATCGCGCAGGACTACGAGATGGGCGGCGTCCAGCTCGAGGCCGGCGACAGCGCGACGCTGCTCATCGGTGCCGCGAACTGCGACCGGGCGGAGTTCGAGGATGCAACCGACGTGCGCTTCGACCGCGAGTCGAACCGCCACCTCGCCTTCGGCGGCGGCGCCCACCGCTGCCTCGGCTCGCATCTCGCCCGGCTCGAGCTGACCGTCGCCCTCGAAGAGTTCCACCGTCGCGTGCCCGACTACGAGCTCGTTGCCGGCACGCCGATCTCGTTCTCACCGGGCATCCGCCAGGCCGAGAGCCTTCATCTGCGGTTTCCGGTCGAGTCGTGAAAGCCGCGGTGCTGCGCAGCACCGGCGACGAGTTCGTGATCGACGACCTTCGGCTGCGGCCCCTGGGACCGCGCGACGTGCAGGTGCGCATCGCTGCCAGCGGCGTGTGCCACTCCGATCTCTCGATCCAGAACGGAACGATTCCGCACCCGTTGCCGGCCGTCCTCGGACACGAGGGCGCGGGCGTGGTGACTGCCACCGGACCCGATGTCACCGCGGTAGGTCCCGGCGATCACGTCGTGCTCGCATGGGTCGCGCCGTGCCGGGCGTGCTTCTTCTGCCTGCGCGGCCACCCCGAGCTGTGCGAGCACGGTCTCGATCACGCGTTCTCTTCGCCGTACGCGACAGCATCCGACGGGACCGCGTACCTCGCCGCGTTCGGGACCGCGACGTTCGGCGAGGAGACGATCGTTCCCGAACGGGCCTGCGTGCGGATCGACGCGGAGTTTCCCCTCGAGCTCGCAGCCCTCGTCGGCTGCGGGATGGTGACAGGGGTCGGCGCGGTGTGCAACAGCGCCCACGTGGAGCCCGGCGCGAGTGTGGCGGTCATCGGGTGCGGCGGGGTCGGGCTGGCCACGATCCAGGGTGCGCGCCTCGCCGGGGCGGCACCGATCATCGCCGTCGATCGGGTCGCTTCCAAGCTCGAGCTGGCCCGAGCATGCGGCGCGAGCGAGGTCGTCGACGCGTCGGCCACCGATGCGGTCGCTGCCGTCCGCGAGCTCACCGGGGGACGAGGCGCAGACTACGTGTTCGAGGTCGTCGGTCGGTCCGACACGATCGAAGCCGCGTTCGAGATGACGCGGCGGGCCGGCACCTGCACGATCGTCGGCGCCGGCAGCTTCACCGACATGGTGCAATTCGGTGCGATGCAGTTGATGGTGTGTGCCAAGACACTGCGCGGGTGCGTGTACGGCTCGAGCGATCCCGCGCGCGATTTTCCCGAGATCGTGCGCCTCCAGCAGCTCGGCCGGCTCGATCTCGAAGCGCTGGTCACGCGGCGGATCGCGCTGGAGGAGCTGAACGACGCCTTCCGGGCGATGCAGGCGGGCGAGGTCGCGCGCAGCATCATCGTGTACTGACGAGTCGTCGAGCACGGATGCCCGTCCCCGGCCGCGAGCACGCAGGCGCGTACGCTCGCCTCTCGACGTGATCAAGTACCTCGGTTCGAAGCGAAGGCTGGTGCCGGTGTTGGGCGCGATTGCGACCGTCGCCGGCGCGCGCCGCGCGCTGGATCTGTTCACGGGGACGACGCGCGTGGCCCAGGAGTTGAAGCGGCGGGGCGCGCACGTCATCGCGGTCGACTCCGCCCGCTACGCCGAGGTGTTCGCGCAGTGCTACGTGGCGGTCGACGGCGCGATGGTCGACGCCGCGGCGATCGACGAGGCACTGCGCGACCTGATGGCCCGACCCCCGGTCGACGGCTACTTCACCGAGACGTTCTGCGTTCGTTCGCGCTTCGTGCAGCCGGACAACGGCCGGCGGATCGACGCGATGAGAGATGCGATCGAACGCGACTACCGCGACAGCTGGATGTACCCGGTGTTGCTGACGAGCCTCGTCGAGGCCGCCGACCGGGTCGACTCCACGACCGGTGTGCAGATGGCGTACGTCAAGCAATGGGCCGATCGCTCCTATCGGCCGATCGCGCTGCGCGTCCCGGAGCTCGTCTCGGGTCCAGGGGTCGCGTTGCGCGCCGACGCCGTCGACGCGGTGGCCTCGCTCGGTCCTTTCGACCTCGCGTATCTCGACCCGCCGTACAACCAGCACCGCTACTTCACCAACTATCACATCTGGGAGACGCTCGTGGCGTGGGATGCTCCCGAGCACTACGGCGTCGCGTGCAAGCGCGTCGATGCACGCGACCCGTCGACGAAGAGCGTGTTCAACGACCGGCGGGCGATGCCGAGCGCGTTCGCGAAGATCATCCGCGACGTCGATGCCGAGCTCGTGGTCGCGTCGTACAACAACGAGTCGTGGGTGGCGATCGACGAGCTCGAGGCGGCCGGCCGGGCCCGGGGTGGCGCCGTTGCGACGCTGGCCTTCGACTCGCGCCGTTATGTCGGCGCCCAGATCGGCATACACAATCCCGACGGGGAGAAGGTCGGGGAGGTGTCGCATCTGCGCAACGTCGAGTATGTGGTCTGCGCGGGGGAGCAAGCGCTCGTCGACCGCATCGCGAACACAGGAGGTGAGCTGTGGAGATTGCCGGCAACGTCGCGCTCGTGACCGGAGCCGCGTCGGGCCTCGGTGAGGCGACGGCCCGACGCCTGCACGCGGCCGGCGCGGAGGTGATCGTGGCCGACGTCGCGGAGGATCGTGGACGCGCGGTCGCCACTGACCTGGGTGGTGCCGATCGCTTCGTGCGATGCGACGTCACCTCGGAAGCCGCGGTCGCCGCGGCCGTCGGCGCGGCTGCGAGCCGCGGGCGGTTCGCGATCTGCGTGCACTGCGGTGGCGGCGGGATCGCGGCTCGCACCCTCGCACGCGACGGCTCGCCCCACGACCTCGACGCGTTCCGCCGGGTCGTCGAGCTGAACCTCGTGGGCTCGTTCAACGTGCTCCGGCTCGCCGCCGCCGCGATGGCCGAGCACGACGCGGACGACGGCGGCGAGCGCGGCGTCTGTGTGCTCACCGCGTCGATCGCGGGATACGAAGGTCAGATCGGCCAGATCGCCTACGGCTCGGCGAAGGCGGGCGTCATCGGAATGACGATCATCGCCGCGCGCGACCTCTCGGCCGTCGGCGTTCGCGTGTGCACGATCGCGCCGGGAACCATCGCGACCCCTCCGATGCTGATGGTGCCGGAGGCGATGCGCGACGTCTTCGCCGCGAACGTCCCCTTCCCGAAGCGCCTCGGCCTGCCCGACGAGTACGCGCGCCTGGCGCAGCACATCGTCGAGAATGGCTACCTCAACGGTGAGGTCATCCGGCTCGACGGCGCGGTGCGGTTCCAGCCGAAGTAGGCCGGGCCCGCAGTCCCGCGGCGCGGATGCGGCGAACGAGCTCGTGGGTCGTCACGACGTGCGCGCCCGCGTCGACGGCAACCTGCCACCAGCGTTCCGGGATGTCGTAGTGGTCGTCGTGGAAGCGCAGGCGGCGCGGCAGCGCGAGCGCGGCCGCGAACGCGTGCAACTCGTCGAACGACACGTCGCTCACGAGATGGGCGAAGCGGGCGCCCTGCGCGGGCCAGCGCGGCCGGTCGACGAGGATCATCCGGAGATGCACTGCACGAGGCTCAAGCCTCCCGCAGGCCGAGGCGCGCCGACTCGTTCATGATGTGCTCGACCCACCAACCGGGTGCGGAGCTCATCAACGTCGCGAGGTCCCAGTAGTCCCACCAGCGCACCAGCTTGCCGTCTCGTGCCTCGTGCATCGACACGAATGGGAGCGAGGCGCGTTCGCCGGTGGGCCATTCCCAGTGCTCGACGTGCTCGGTGACCACGATGTCGCCGTCGGAGACGAGCGCGCGGATGTCGTGCGAGATCCCCGCGAGCGGCTCGAGGCCCAGCCGTAGGCGCGCCGCGATCTGGGCCGGTCCGCGCGCGACGTCGTCGGGAGGCGTCGGAATGTCGGTGTACTCGCCGTCGTCGGCGAACGCGGCACCGACCGCGTCGAAGTCGCGGTTGTAGAGATCGATCCAGAGCTGCTCGACCAGCTCGCGGTTGGTCATACCGAGCTCCTCAGGAGCGGACGGCTCGGATGGAATCGCACCGGCATCGACTCGAGGCCGCTGATGAAGTTCGCGCGTCTGCGGGGCAGCGCGGCGGGATCGGCCGCGAGCTCGAGGTCGGGGAGGCGGGCCAGGAGCTGCTCGAACATCACCTGCAACTCGAGTCGGGCCAGCGCCTGACCGAGGCAGAAGTGCGCGCCGAACCCGAACGCGAGGTGCTCGTTGGGCTGGCGCTCGACGTCGAACCGGAACGGCTCGACGAACCTCGTCTCGTCACGGTTCGCCGACTCGAAGAGCAACATGCACTTCTGCCCGGCGGTCATCGGCTGACCCATGAACTCCGTGTCGCTCGTCACCGTGCGGCACATGTTCTTGATCGGCGTGACCCAGCGCAGCATCTCCTCGACCGCGACCGTGATCTTCGAAGGATCGTCGACGAGTAGTCGACGCTGGTCGGGGTGCAACAACAGCTGCTCGACGCCGCCGCTGATGACGTGCCGCGTCGTCTCGTCGCCGCCGACGAGGATCAGCAACGACTCGTGCAGCACGTCGTCGGGGCTGAGCCGATCGCCGTCGACCTCCGCGTGCACGAGGAGGCTCATGAGGTCGTCGGTCGGCTGGGCCTGGCGTTGAGCGACGGCGTGCGTGCAGAACTCCGTATAGCCGTCCATAGCCTGCATCGCCTTCAGCCACTGCTCTTCGGTGGCGTTGCCGCTCTGCGCGCTGACCATGTCGTCCGACCATTGGAGCAGATCGCTGCGATCCTCGGGTTCTACGCCGAGCATGTCGCCGATCAGGATCATCGGCAGCGGCGCCGCGATGTCGGTCACGAAGTCGCACTCACCCCGCTCGCACACCGTGTCGATGATCGCGTCGCAGACGTCGCGGATCTTCTGCTCGCTGTCGCGCACGCGTCGCGGGGTGAAGCCCTTGTTCACGAGCTTGCGGCGCTTCCAATGCTCCGGGTCGTCCATGTCGATCATCATGGGGATCGGCCCGTTGTCCGGACGGATGCCGCCGGCGTTCGAGAACCTCGCCGGATCCTTCTCCATCGCGAGGAGCGCCGCGTACGAGGCAATTCCCCAGACTCCGTTGCGGGCGTCGAAATACACCGGCGCGTTCTCGCGCATCCACGTGTAACGCTCGTGCGGGTCGTCGACATAGAAGCTGCCGTCGAGCAGGTCGATATCCTCGCGGGTCGGATGGGTCTTCTTCTGGGTCGACTCCACGCTCCGCTCCCCTCCGGTCGCTGCGCTGTCGTCTTCCTCCACGCTCCGCTCCCCTCCGGTCGCTGCGCTGTCGTCTCCTTTTCTAATGGGTCGACTCCACGCTCCGCTCCCCTCCGGTCGCTGCGCTGTCGTCTCCTTTTCTAATGGGTCGACTCCACGCTCCGCTCCCCTCCGGTCGCTGCGCTGTCGTCTCCTTACTTTGGCGGCATGCGGATGCCCGCGTCCATACGGATCACCTCACCGTTCAGGTAGTGGTTGCGGACGATCTCCATTGCCAGCGACGCGAAATCGTCGGGCACGCCCAGGCGCTTCGGGAACAGCGCCGACTGCGCGAGCGCGTCTCGCGCTTCGGCCGGCAGCCCGCCGAGCAACGGGGTGTCGATCAGCCCGGGGGCGATCGTGCACACACGGATACCGACGGCGGCGAGGTCGCGGGCCGCCGTCAGCGTGAGCGACACCACGCCGCCCTTCGACGCCGAGTACGCGGCCTGGCCGATCTGGCCGTCGTACGCGGCGATCGACGCGGTGTTCACGATGACGCCCCGCTCGCCCTGTTCGTCGGCGTCGTTGGCGGACATGCCGGCGCCCGCCAGCCGGAGCACGTTGAACGTGCCGACCAGGTTGATCTCGAGCACCTTGCGGAACGTGTCGAGTGAGTGCGGGTCGCCGGCCCGGTTGAGGGTTCGCTCGGCCCAGCCGACCCCGGCGCAATGGATGCAGGTGCGCAGCGGGCCCTGCGCGGTCGCGACGGAAACTGCGGCCGAAATGTCGTCCTCGCTCGTGACGTCGGCCGGCGCGAACCTGCCGTCGATCTCTGCCGCGACCTGTTCGCCCTTGGTCTGATCGCGGTCGACGATGACGACGGTCGCCCCCGCGAGGGCCAGGCGCCGGGCGGTCGCCGCGCCCATGCCCGAAGCGCCTCCGGTCACGATTGCGGCCGAGCCCGAGAGCTCTGTAGTGGTCTGCATGGCGCCCGACCCTAGGACAGGGGGAATCTCGGGCGCGGTTCGCGGGTTCGAACCCCCGTGCTCCCGGCCGAACCCTCGTGTGTCGAAGTCCTCGCGGTCATCGACTGGTACGTCGACTGCGAGTGCGACGCCACCACGATGCTCGTCATCGCGGCCCATCTCGATGCGTGCTGCGGGTGCTGCGAGGAGCTGTCGAAGGTTCGCTGGTTGAAGTCGGCTGTCCGGCGGTGCGGCGGCGCGCCAGAATCACGTTCGTGGCCCTGATCTCGTACGCGCAACGGCTCGCCGACCACGTTGCATCCGATCCCGGCCATCCCGCCCTCACCTACGAGCAGACGACACTGACCCGCGCCGAGCTCGAGGCGCTCGCGAACCGCACGGCGCGGGCGCTCGCGTCGAAGGGCGTGGGGCAGGACGGCCTCGTCACGATCGCACTCCCGAACGGTGTCGCGTTCGTCGCGACGACCATCGCGTGTTGGAAGCTGGGCGCGATCCCTCAGCCGGTCTCGGCGCGTCTGCCGACGCGCGAGCTCGACGCGATCATCGCGCTCGCGCAACCGCGTGTCGTCGTGGACTCCGCACTCGACGTCGACGGGATGGACGCCGGCGCGTTGCCGGATGCAGTGTCGAATCCGTACAAGGCGATGACGTCAGGTGGTTCGACCGGCCGGCCCAAGCTGATCCTCGCGAACCAGGCGAGCAGGATCGATCCCGACGCGGTGCCGCTCCTCGGCCTGAAACTGAACGGCACGCACGTGATGCCGGGGCCGCTCTACCACAACGGTCCGTTCATCTGGACCATGACCGCCCTGCTGGCCGGCAACCATGTGGTGCTCGGCGGGAAGTTCGACGCGGAGCACACGCTCCAGCTCGTCGACCACTACCACCCCGACTCGATGTACGTGGTCCCGACGATGATGGCGCGCATCTCGAAGCTCCCACCCGAGGTGCGCGACCGCTACGACGTCTCGTCGTTGAAGGTCGTGTGGCATCTCGCGGCTCCCTGCCCGCCGTGGCTCAAGGAGGAGTGGATCAACTGGCTGGGCGCGGAGACGATCTGGGAGCTCTACGGCGGGACCGAGGGGCAGGCCGCGACCATCATCACCGGCGTCGAGTGGATGCAGCACCGCGGCTCGGTCGGGCGCGCCAACGTCGACCAGTTCAAGGTCGTGCGCCCCGACGGCAGCGGGGCCGAGCCGGGCGAGGTCGGTGAGGTCTTCATGCGGCCGTCCAACGACGAGAACGTGCGCACGTACCGCTACGTCGGAGCCGTCGCCCGCCGCATCGATGGCGGTTGGGAGTCACTCGGCGACATGGGCGCGATCGATGCCGACGGCTACCTGTACCTGAGCGATCGCCAGACCGACATGATCCTCGCCGGGGGAGCCAACATCTATCCGGCCGAGATCGAAGCCGCGCTCGACGAGCACGGGCGGGTGCGGTCGTGCGCGGTGATCGGCCTGCCCGACGACGACCTCGGCCACGTCGTGCACGCAATCGTGCAGACCGACGACGGCGCGCCGATCGACCTGGACGAGCTGCGAACCCACCTGGCCGAGCGCCTGGTGCGCTACAAGATCCCGCGCACGTTCGAGTTCACGACCGAGCCGCTCCGCGACGACGCGGGCAAGCTCCGCCGCTCCGCGCTCCGGGCCGAACGGCTAGACTAGAATCACATTCTAGATTGCGGAGATCGCGGGAGATCGCGGAGGTGGCCATGGGTACCGTCGAGTTCGACGTCTTCGACGCCGACAACCATTACTACGAGGCCACCGACGCCTTCATCCGGCACCTCCCCGAGCACCGCTCGAAGCTGGTGCAGTGGGCCGAGATCGACGGCAAGCAGCGGATGATCGTCGACAACAAGATCTTCCGCTTCATCCCGAATCCCACGTTCGATCCCGTCGCCCGCCCCGGCTGTCTCGACGAGTACTTCCGCGGCAAGCGGGCCGGCGACGACATCCGCACCGCGTTCGGGCAGCTGGAACCGATCAACCCCGCGTACCGCGATCCGGCCGCGCGCGTCGCGCTCATGGACGCGCAGGGGATGCAGGGGTGCTTCCTGTTCCCCACGCTCGGCGTGGGCGTGGAAGAAGCGCTGTTGCACGACCCCGACGCACTTCACGACGTGTTCCACGGCTTCAACGAGTGGATGCGCGACGACTGGACGTTCAACTACCACGACCGGATCTACGCCGCGCCCTATATCGCGCTCCAGCACCCGGGCCGCGCCGAGCAAGAGGTCGAGTACGCGCTCGCGAGCGGTGCACACGTCGTCGTGATGCGTTCGGGGCCGGTGCGGGGTCCGGGCTTCTCGCGCAGCCCGGGCGACTCCGTATACGACCGCATGTGGGCGCGCCTCGCGGAGGCGGGCGTGTTGGTCGCGTACCACTCGGGTGACGCCGGCTACAACCGCTACGCCGACGAGTGGGGAGGCGGCGGCGACTTCCAAGCGTTCCGCAACGACCCGTTCCGCAACGTGACCGGCGGCCATCGCCCGATCTACGACACCATCGCCGCGTTGGCGTGCCACGGCGTACTGCGCCGCCATCCGAACCTGCGCGTCGCGACGATCGAGAGCGGCTCGGAATGGGTGGCGCTGTTGCTGAAGGCGCTGAAGAAGTCGTACGGCCAGATCCCCGGTGCGTACGAGGGTGTCGACCCGGTGGAACAGGTGCAGCGGCACGTGTGGGTCTCGCCCTACTACGAAGACGATCTCGAGGAGCTTCGCGACGAGCTCGGCCCGACGCAGATGATCTTCGGCTCCGACTTCCCCCACGCCGAGGGGCTCGCCGAACCGAAGTCGTTCGTCGACGATCTCCCGAATTTCTCGGAGGACGAAGTTCGCCTCGTCATGCGCGAGAACGCGCTCGCGCTCTCGCAGCCTCGTCCCTGACGAGCGCGTTCCTGACGAGCTAGGCGGGCTTCACGGCGACCGCGAGGTCGCGCGTGATCGCGTGGTCGACGCGATGGGAGAACTGCTCGTACGCGTCGCCGGTGCACACCGCGAGGCCGTGCCTTGCGAGCAATCCGACGAGGTCGGCGCGGGCGACCACCTTGGCGTTCCACGACACGCCCATCGCCGCGCCGGGCTTCATCGCGCCGATCCAGCCGTCGAGCGCGGCGTCGAGGAGTGCTTCGGGGTGGCGCGTGCGAGAGTCCGGTCGGGCCCGACTCGCGTGTTGCACTCCGTACGGCAGATCGGCCACGACCGCGTCGAAGACCGGCTTGCGGTAGTGCTCGCCGGTCTGGATCGTGTCGTCGTTGACGAGGCGGACCCGCTGCACGTCGTCGGCCTTGTATTCGTCCTTGTCGCGGGCGAAGACCACCTCCAGGCGGCGCCCGGCGATCTTGCCGTCTCGGCGCAACGGCATGGTGTGGACTTGGTGCTTGAACCGCTTGTCCTTGAGCCAGGTGACGAGGAATGTGCGGTACGCGTCGTATGCGGCGCGGTCGATCTCGACGCCGTCGACGTCGAAGCCGTAGACGAGACCTTGATTGAGCGAGGTTCCGCGTCCGCACACCGGGTCGAGTATCCGGAGCCGCCGGCCCCGCCAGTCACCGGCATGAGCCGACACGGCGAGCGTCACGTTGTACAACAGCTTCGTGAACTGCTCGTTGGTCTTGCCCTTGTAGCGCTGAATCGTGAGCAGGTCGTCATCGAGGTGCGCGACGGGAGTGAGGGCGACCGGCACGAAGCTCGTCTCGTCGGTGTCGGCGATCCGGAACAACGCGAATGCCGACGACAGGTTCGAGAGCTCGGCGACGTCGTCTGCGGTCAGCACGTCGCGGGTCTCGAAGCGCACGTACTCGACACCCGCGATGACGGTCGGCGCCGCCGCGAGCAGTGCTCCGTTCAACAACCGCTCGTCGAGAACCGAGAGCTCAGCCGTGTTCAGCGTGGCCGCGCCCTTGCTGTAGAGACGGTTCGCGGCCGGCCGAAGGAGCAATGCGTACGCGGCCATCGGTGGGCACGGTACTGCCGAGGTCCGGACCCGGCGTCTGCATAGGCTCTGCGCTCGTGACCCGCCTCATCTTCCACATCACGACCGCGCCCGATTGGGAAGCTGCGCGTCGCGCCGGCGAGTACCGCGCGTCGAGCCTCGAAACCGAGGGGTTCATCCATTGCTCGTTGCCGACCCAGGTGAATCACGTCGCCGACTGGTTCTACCGCAGCGTTCCCGATCTCGTGTTGCTCTGCGTCAACCCGGCCAAGTTGACCAGTGAGTTGCGATGGGAGCCGTCGTCCGATTCGTTCGCCGGCGAATTCCCGCACGTGTACGGCCCGATCGCGATCGAGGCGGTCGTGGCCGCGCTTCCGTGGGGACCCGGCGACAACGGCTTCACCCTCCCCGACCAGGCTCACGACCTCCTGGACGGCTGACCCTCACAAATCGCGCCCATCTGTTGGTGCGAAACCTGCAGTCAGTCGAGGTCGGGGAGGCCGAGCTCGAGATTCGCTTCTTCGAGGCCGCCGTCGACCTCGAACAGCTTCCCGGTCACGAAGCCTCCGGCCGGCGAAGCGAGATAGAGGGCGCAGAGCGCGATGTCCTCGGGGAGTCCGAGGCGCTTGAGGGGCGTGCGCCGCACCATCTCGTCGCGGATCTCGGGATTGTCGAGCACCGTCTCGAGCGCGCTGGTCGCGATCGATCCGACGGCAATCGCGTTGACCCGCACCTTGGGCGCCAGGTCGGCTGCGGTCAATCGCGTCATGTGCGACAGCGCGGCTTTCGCCGTGCCGTACGCCACGAACCCGCGGTCGCGGAGTCGCCCGATCGCAGACGAGATGTTGACGATCGAGCCCGCGCCGCTCGCGAGCAGGTGTGGGGTCGCGGCCTTGCTGAGGACGAATGCGGTCGTCACGTTGAAGTGGAACGACCGCTCGAAGAATCCGGGGCTCGTGTCGAGGAAGGGGCGGGGCATCGTGCCGCCCGCGTTGTTCACCACGACGTCGATGCGACCGAGCTCGGCGACCGTACGCGCCACGATCTCTTGGAGCACGTCGTTGTCGTTGACGTCGGCGGGGATGACGATCGCTTCACGGCCGAAGGCGCGCACGTCGGCCGCGACCTCGTCGAGCTGTTCCTTCGTGCGCGCGGTCAACACGACGTCGGCGCCGGCCTCGGCGAACGTGCGTGCGATCGACGCGCCGATGCCCCGCCCGGCACCGGTGACGATCGCGACCTTGCCGTCGAGTCGGAACGCGTCGAGCACACTCACGCGAGGTACCGCGAGATCGACTCGACGATCGCGACGGGCTTGTCACCGCCTTCGCGTTCCATCGTGATGCGCGTGGTCGCTTGCACCCCACCGGGAACCTCTTTGGCATCGAGCAGCTCGCCGCGAGCCCGGACCCGGGAATTGACGGGAACCGGCGCCGGGAAACGCACCTTGTCGGCGCCGTAGTTGATGCCCATCGAGATGTTGCTGACGTGCACGAGCTGGGAGAGGAAGTGCGCGGCGAGCGACATGGTCAGGTAGCCGTGCGCGATGGGAGTGCCGAACGGTCCGGCCTTGGCGCGTTCGGTGTCGACGTGGATCCACTGATTGTCGAGGGTGGCTTCTGCGAACATGTCGATCTGGTCCTGGGTGATCGTGACCCAGTCGGTGACGCCGAGGTCGGTACCAACGGCACCGAGCAGGTCTTGGGGAGAAGCGAAGTTCGTCGTCATGGCCGGGACGCTATATGACCTCACAAAACCCGATCACGACACACCGGTCACGTACGGTGGACCCATGGCCCGATCCTCCGCCGGTGACTACTCCGCCGAGCACATTCAGGTGCTCGAGGGCCTCGACCCGGTGCGAAAACGACCGGGCATGTACATCGGTTCGACCGGGCCGACCGGCCTCCACCACCTCGTGTGGGAAGTCGTTGACAACGCGGTCGACGAGGCGATGGCGGGGTCGTGCACGCGCATCGACGTCTCGCTGCTCGCCGACGGCGCGGTCCGTGTCGCCGACAACGGCCGCGGGATCCCCGTCGACGAGCATCCCCAGTACAAGGGCAAGTCGGCGGCGGAGATCGTGATGACCACGCTGCACGCGGGCGGAAAGTTCGGCGGCGGCGGCTACAAGGTGTCGGGCGGATTGCACGGCGTGGGTGTCTCGGTGGTGAACGCGCTGTCGTCGCGGGTCGTGCTCGAGGTCGACCGCGGCGGTCGCACGTACCGGCAGGAGTACGCGGCCGAGAAGTCGGGACGGGGGGCGGTGAAGCCCGGTGTCGCGCAGGGAAAGTTGAAGGTCGTGGCGCAGTCCAAGCGCGGGCACACGGGCACCACCGTGACCTTCTGGCCCGACCCGGACGTCTTCGAGGAGTTGGAGTTCCGCTACGCGACGATCGCGGAGCGATTGCAGGTGATGGCGTTCCTGAACCGCGGTCTCACGATCGCGTTGCACGACGAGCGGCCGGGTCACAAGCAATCGGAGGAGTTCGCATTCGACGGCGGCATCGTCGACTTCGTGCGTCATCTCAACCAGTCGAAGGAGCCCTTGTTCAAAGACGTCGGGTACTTCGGCGACCGCGGGCCCGAGGGCGAGGTCGAGGTCGCGTGGCAGTGGAACACCGGCTACCACGAAGGTCTCCACTCGTTCGCGAACGGCATCTCCACCACCGAGGGCGGGATGCACGTGGAGGGCTTCCGGCGCGCGCTGACGCAGGCCGTCAACCGCTACGCCAAGGATCGCAACCTCGTGAAGGGCAAGGACGCGGCCTTCCAGGGCGACGACGTGCGGGAGGGACTCACCGCGATCGTGTCGGTGCGCCTGACCGATCCGCAGTTCGAGGGTCAGACCAAGGCGAAGCTCGGCAACACCGAGATGCGGTCGCTGGTCGAGCGGGCAACGAACACGCATCTCACGCGCTGGCTCGAGGAGCACCCGAACCCCGCCAAGGCGATCGTCTCGAAAGCATCGAACGCCGCTCGGGCGCGCTCCGCCGCGAAGTCGGCGCGCGACCTCACCCGGCGCAAGACCGCGCTCGACGGTGTCGGCATGCCCGACAAGCTCGCCGACTGCGCCTCGCGCGACCGCGACGGAGCCGAGCTCTTCCTCGTGGAGGGCGACTCGGCCGGCGGTTCCGCGCGTGATGCCCGCGACCCGAAGAACCAGGCGATCCTGCCGCTGCGCGGCAAGATCTTGAACGTCGAGCGGGCGTCGATGGACAAGGTCGTCGCCAACGCGGAGATCCAGTCGTTGACCGCGGCGATCGGCGGTGGCATCGGCGCCGATTTCGACGTGGCGAAGGTCCGCTACGGCAAGGTCATCATCCTCGCCGACGCCGACGTCGACGGCGGTCACATCCGCACGCTGCTCATCACGTTCTTCTACCGGCAGATGACGCCCCTGGTCGAGCACGGACGCCTCTACGTCGCGCAACCACCGCTGTACTCGGTGGAGATCGGCGGCGAAAAGCAGTACGTCGCCGACGACGCGGCGCGCTTGCGCGTGACCGAAGGCCACGCCAATCGCCAGCTCGCCTTCGCCCGCTTCAAGGGCCTCGGCGAGATGGACCCGCACGAGCTGCGCGAGACGTGCATGGATCCCGCGACGCGTCACCTCGTGCAGATCGATGTCGACCAGGCCGCGATTGCCGACGACGTGCTGTCGGTACTGATGGGCGACGACGTCGAAGCGCGGCGCACGTGGATCCAGCGCAACGCCAAAGATGCCCGCTTCCTCGACGTGTAGGGAGACGATCCAAATGGCCCGAAGTAAGACAACCAATCAGATGACGCTCGAGCCGCCGTTGGAGATCCCGACGCGTACGCTCCAAGTCGAGGTCGAGAGCGCGTACCTCGAGTACGCGATGAGTGTCATCGTGCAACGCGCGCTGCCCGATGTGCGCGACGGCCTGAAGCCCGTCCATCGCCGCATTCTCTGGGCGATGCACGACGCGAACCTTCGGCCCGATCGCCCGTTCGTCAAGTGCGCGCGCGTCGTCGGCGAGGTGATGGCCAACTATCACCCTCACGGCGACACGGCCATCTACGATGCGCTGGTCCGGATGGGCCAGCTGTTCTCGCTCACCGCGCCGTTGATCGACAAGCACGGCAACTTCGGCTCGCCTTCCGATCCGCCGGCCGCGTCCCGCTATACGGAATGTCGCCTGTCGCCACTCGCGATGGAAATGCTCGCGGGAATCGACGAGGGAACCGTCGATTTCGAGCCGAACTACGACGGGTCTCGTTCGGAGCCCGTCGTCGTCCCCGCCCGCTTCCCGAATCTGTTGGTGAACGGAGCGCAGGGCATCGCGGTGGGAATGGACACCAACATTCCGCCTCACAACCTCGCCGAAGTGTGCAATGCGGCGGTCAAGCTGATCGACAAGCCCGAGGTCACGCTCTCGGAATTGATGCGCATCGTGAAGGGTCCCGACTTCCCGACCGGCGGCATCATCATGGGTGACGACGGGATCAAGGATGCGTTCCGCACCGGGCGTGGCACCGTCCGGGTGCGCGCGGTCCACGAGATCGAGGAGCTGTTGCGCCGGGGCGGGCAGGCAATCGTGCTCACCGAGGTGCCGTTCCAGACGAGTGTCGACGCGATCTCCGGGAAGCTGACCGAGCTCGTGCTCGCCGGCAAGATCGACGGCGTGCGCGACATCCGCAACGAGTCGGGGCAGGGCAAGACGCGCCTCGTCATCGAGCTTCGTCCCGACACCAACCCGCAGATCGTGTTGAACAACCTCTTCAAGCACACCGCCGCGCAGACCACCTTCTCCGTCAACATGGTTGTGCTCGTCGACGAGGTGCCGCGAACCGTCACGCTCCAAGAGGCGCTGCAGCACTGGCTCGACCATCAGGTCGTCGTCGTCACGCGCCGCAGCCAGTTCCGACTGCAGAAGGCTCTCGACCGTCTGCACATCGTCGAGGGCCTGGTGAAGGCGCTCGACATGATCGACGCGATCGTGAAGGCGATCCGTGCGTCGCTGGACCGCGGGGCGGCCCGGATCGCGCTGATGGACAAGCCCTTCGGGTTCTCGGAGATCCAGGCGAACCACATCCTCGACATGCCGCTCGGCCGGCTCACGCGACTCGGCCGCGAAGAGCTCGACAAGGAACGCAAGGAGCTCGACGAAACGGTCAAGCAGCTGAACGCGATCCTGGCGAAACGCTCGGTGCTGATGGGTGTCATCCGCGAGGAGCTCGTCGCGATCCTCGACGCGCACAAGGCGCCCCGTCGCACCCGGATCGCGAACGACGACGCGGGCACGCTCGATGTCGTCTCCCTCGTCGAGGACGAGCCGTACGTCGTCACCGTGACCGCGCGCGGCTACGTGCGGGCGGTGCCCGAGCGCACTCGCAAGTCGCTGGTCGCGAACCCCGGAGATCGCGACGCGGTCGCGCAGACGATCGACACGACCGCACTCGCGGGCATGCTCTTCTTCACCGATCGGGGGCGCGCGTACCGCGCGACGGTGCACGAGTTGCCGAAGGAGAAGCTGAGCGCCGCGCAGAACCTGTTCCAGTTCGGCGACGGCGAGAAGGTGGTCGCGGTCCTCGACGCGCGGATGCACGACGAGCACCCGAACCTCGTGTTCGTGACTGCGAGTGGCGCGGTGAAGCGGACCGCGCTCAGCGAATTCGCCGAGGCGTCCGGACGCCAGAATGGCATCGCCGCCATGAAGCTGGCCGCCGACGATCGGGTCGTCGCGGTGTTCCCGGGTTGGGACGACTACGAGCTGTTGCTCGTGACCGCCGACGGGCAGGGCATCCGGTTCTCGGAGGACGACGTCCGGCCGGTCGGCCGCTCGGCGGGCGGTATCCGTGGCATTCGGGTGAAGGGCGACGACCGGGTGATCGGCGCGTGCGCGGCCGCCGACGGCGAGCTGGTCGTGCTCGCGACCGAGCAGGGTTTCGCCAAGCGCACCGAGGTCGACGAGTTCCCCGTGCAGACGCGGGGCGGCTCGGGCCTGAAGGCCGCGAAGATCGACAAGGCGCGGGGCAAGCTCGTCGCGGTGACTCCGGCGGCCGACACGCTCGCCTTCCTCGCCGCCGATGCGTGCCTCGTCGTTCCCGGTCAGGGCGTGCGGGCCGCGTCGCGCGACGGCGGCGGCTCGAAGGTGTGTCCGGAAGGTTTGGAGCGGGTCGTCGCGGTCGCGCCCGCCCGCGACGATTCCTGATTCCCGACGCTTACGGCGCCGGGTTCTCGACGGTCTGCCAGTCGCGAGTGGTGAGATACGTGCGGAAATGCCGGGCGACGTTCGTGAGATCGTCCATCGTCTTGGGATGACGCAGCTCGTACAGCTGCGGGAAACGTTGCATCGATCCGACGAGCTCCCAGAGCGCGACCGCGTCGTCGCCGGTGGGCGCGGGCACCACGACCGGGCCGTAGACCGCGTATCCGTGCTCGAGCACGAGCGTCGGCACTCCGTGCGCGCCGTAGCGGGCGACCGCGTCCACGTGCTCCTCGCGGACTTCGGCGAGGGTCGATTCGTCGGCGACCGCACGGTCGACGAACGACGCGTCGAACCCCGCGTCCGCGATGACGCCCGCGTGTACCTCGGGAACATGCGTCTTCAGACCGTCGAAGAAGAACGCCTTGCCGACCGCCTCGTACCAGCGGTCGAGCCCGTCGTTGCCGAGATCGCGCCGGATCAGCGCCCCGACCCGCATCTGCCCGAAGCCGTACGACCACGGACGTTCCCACGGGTGCCGCTTGCCCGACTCGAGGTTGACCTCTTCGAGAGAGAAGAACCGCCACGTGACCGCGAGGTCGCGCTTGCGCCGAACCTCGCGGATCCAAAGCGACGTCTGGTAGGCGTACGGGCACATCGGGTCGAAGTAGAAGGTGAGCGACTCGGGCACGTGCAGAGTCTCCCCGATCCGGCCCGACCGCACAACGAGCGGCGCGATGGCGCTACCGTGCGCGCATGACCGAGCCCGTAGTACTCCGCTTGGAAGAGGTGTGGTCCGACGTCGCCGAGCTGTGCGACGGCCTCACCGCCGACCAATGGATCTTGCCGACCGAGTGCCCGGGCTGGTCGGTGTTCGACAACGTCGCGCACATGATCGGTACCGAGCGAATGTTGGCGGGCGAGCAACCTTCGACTTCCGACGCGGCCGCGAGCGCTCCGCACGTGCGCAACGACATCGGCAAGGCGAACGAGCACTGGATCGCGACGTATCGCGGCTGGGACGGCCCGAAGCTCCTCGACGAGTTCCGTGCGGTCACCGCGCGCCGGCTCGAAACGTTGCGCGCGCTGACCGCGGAGCAGTGGGACGCCGAGGGGTTCACGCCCGAAGGCCCGGGCCCGTACCGCCAGTTCATGGCGATCCGTGTCTTCGATTGTTGGTACCACGACCAAGACATCCGCGAGGCGATCGGTCGTCCGGGCTTCCTGGAAGGGGCCGTCGCCGACCTCTCGCTCGGTCGCATCCCGCCGAAGGGTCTCGGCTACATCGTCGGCAAGAAGGCCGATGCGCCGGCCGGGAGCACCGTGGTGTTCGTGGTCGTCGGATCGCCGGAGATCACGGCCGCGATCTCGGTGCCGCCCGAAGGTCGGGCGGTGTTGCTCGACGACACGCCGGCCCAACCGTCGGTTCGCATCACCACCGACCGGCGCACCTTTTCCCGGCTCGCCGGAGGACGTTGGACCGGAGCGCACGCCCGCGCCCAGGGCGTCGTGCGCGTCGAAGGCGACATCGAGCTCGGCGACCGCGTCGTCGACAACATGGCGTTCACGATCTGATGGGGGCTCGGAGGCTGATGGGGGCTCGGAGGATCGTCGCCATCGTGATGCTCGCGGTCGGCGGAGTGTGGATCGCGCAAGGCTCCGGCGCGCTCGGCGGTTCGTTCATGACGGGCGACGTCGTGTGGACCGTGATCGGCGTGATCGTCGGCTTGTTCGGCCTCGCGCTGTTGATCGGCACCGCCCGCGACACGAAACGAGCGTCGCACGATCGAGCTGAGTGATCGTGACGGCGACGGAGAAGCCGTTCGAGATCGTGTGCGAAGTAGAGCCGCCCACTCGTCCCGACCTCGTTCATGTGCGGCACCAGATCGGCGTGCTCGGCAAGGTGGCGTCCGCGTTCCTGGTCCCGGACAACCACATCGGGCGCGCGACCGTCTCCAGCGTTGCCGTCGCCCACGAGGTCGAGCGCATGGGCGGCCGGTCCATCGCCTGTCTCAACGCGCGCGATCGCAATCTGCTCGGGTTCCGCCGCGATCTCCTGACCGCGGCCGCGTACGGCGTCGATCAATTCCTCTTCGTGTACGGCGACCGTCCGAGCCTCGGCGCACGCACCGGTCAGCTCAACGTGCAGTCGATGATGCGCGAGCTGCGCACGTTTCCGGAGACGCACGATTACATCGGTGAGCGCCCGTTTCGCGCCGGGGTGTCGGCCGGCCCGGGCAAGCTGCCGGTGTGGAAGCGTGAGGCCGACTTCTTGTTCGCGCAGGTGCGCTTCTCGCTGGACGAGCTGCTCGATTGGCGCGCCGGCATCGAGTTCGACGGTCCCGTCTACGCGGGCGTCATGGTCGTCCCGAGCGTGCCGATGGCGCGCAAGATCACTGCCGAGATCCCACAGCTCGCCGTGCCCGACGCGTGGTTGCGCGCGATCGAACGCGATCCTCTGGCCGGAGTGGAGCTGGCCTGCGACCTCGTCGCCGGTATTCGCGCGTCCGGCGCGTTCGACGGCGTGCACCTCATTCCGGTGAGCCGGTATCGCGAGGTCGCCGCGCGGCTCGAGGCGCGACTCGCCTCCGGCTGACGATCCCGAGAATGACGATGTGATATCGGGGCGTGTACCGTCCGCGCCATGAAAGCCTTGCTGTACGGCGTGAAGCCCGAACCCGTCCCGGAACCGGACACCGAGAACCCCTTGCTGCGCAGCCTCGCGCACACTCCGATGAAGCTCGTCGACATGGACGAGCCGGGATTCTTCCTGCCCGACTGGGTCGTGACGCGCCCCCGCCTCACGGGGATATGCGGGTCGGACTCGAAGCAGGTGTTCATGGACTGGGGCGAGGTGGGGTCGCCCGACAACCCCATGAAGGGGTTCTTCTCGCTGCCGCAGGTGCTCGGTCACGAGGTCGTCGCCGACGTCGTCGCGGTCGGCCCGGAAGCCGAAGGTTTGCAGCCGGGTGATCGCGTCGTGCTGAACCCGTGGCTCTCGTGCGGCCCGCGCGGCGTGTCGCCGGTGTGCCCGGCGTGCGAAGTTGGCGACTTCAGCCTCTGCTTTTCCTTCGATGTCGGACCGATCCCGCCCGGCATCCACATCGGCACGGCACGCGACGTGAACGGTGGGTACGCGCAAGTGATGTCGGCGCACGACTCGCAGCTCTTCAAGGTGCCCGACAACGTCTCCGATGAGCTCGCGGTGTTCGCCGACCCGTTCGCGGTCTCGTTGCATTCGGTCACCCGCCACCCTCCGACGCCGGGCGGCAAGGTGATGGTGTACGGCGCCGGCGCACTCGGGACCTGCGCGACCGCGATCCTGCGCGCGTTGTACCCCGACGTCGAAGTGCTCGTCGTCGCGCGCTTCGAGGCGCAGGCCGCGCTGGCTCGAAAGCTCGGCGCGAAGGTGATCGGGCACTCGCCCGCGTCGCGGGTCATCGAAGAGGCGGCGTCGTGGTCGGGGGGAGTGCTGCGCGCGAGCGACGGCCTGCCGATGGCCTTTCCCGGTTTCATCGACGTCGTGTACGACACCGTCGGCAAGCAGGAGACCTTCGAGGTCGGAACTCGGGTGCTCAAGGCGCGGGGCACGCTGGTAAAGGCCGGCGTACACGGACCGACGTGGTGGGAGGACACGCCGCTCTACTTCAAGGAGATCTCCATGGTCGGGTCGAACGCGTTCGGGTTCGAGGAGGTCGAAGGCGTGCGCAAGCACGGCATCCGCCACTACCTCGACCTCGTATCGTCGGGCCGGATCGATCTCACGGGGATGCTCACGCACACCTTCGCGCTCGAGACCTGGCGCGACGCCTTCACCGCGCTCGCCACCCAGGACGACTCCGGCGCGATCAAGGTCGCCTTCGACTACCGGAGTGCGTGATGAGCGACGTCGTCCTCGTCGATATCGCGGATCGGGTCGCGGTCATCACCTTGAACCGGCCCGATCAGCGGAACGCGCTGAATCGCGACGTCCGGCGCGAGCTGCCGGCGGCGATCACGCATTTCGACCGCGACGACGACGTCGACGTGATGATTCTGACCGGCGCCGATCCGGCTTTCTCCGCGGGCGTCGACCTGAAGGAGTTCGGCTCGGGCCAAGTGCAGCAAGGCGAGAGCTTCGGCGCAGTCGCCGACAGCCGCGACACGTTCCGCGGCGCGCTCCCGCCGCACACCAAGCCGTTGATCGGCGCGGTCAACGGCGTCGCGGTGACCGGCGGATTCGAGGTTGCGCTGAATTGCGACTTCATCATTGCCTCGGATCGCGCCCGGTTCGCCGACACCCACGCGCGCGTCGGAGTGATGCCGGGTTGGGGTCTCACGGTGCTGCTCGCGCAGCGCATCGGCGTCGCCCGCGCCAAGCAGATGAGCGTCACCGGCAACTACCTCGACGCGCAGACGGCGTACGAGTGGTCACTGGTGAACGAAGTGGTTCCGCACGAGGAGTTGCTCCCGCACTGCCGGAGACTCGCGGCCGACATCGTCTCGAACGACCAGCTCGGCGTGCGCCGCATGCTGCGCACGTACGACGAGGTGACCGCCACCACGGTCGGCGAGGGCTGGAAGATAGAGGCCCGCGTCAGCCGTGAATGGGAAGGCCCCGGGTTCGACCCCGCGAGCATCGAGTCCCGACGTATGAAGATCGTCGAACGCGGCCGCCGCCAAATCCAACCCTGACCAGCTGTTGGTGCGGAATTGCGTGGTGTGATCAGGGATCGGTGACGAGCACGGGTGCGCGGTCAGTGACTCGGACGATGTCCTGGCGGACGCAGGTGTCGTCGCGATGCTCGATCGCGGCCATGAGCCCGGGAACCAGGACCAAGTCGTCGGGCCAGGCTTCGACGCCGCGGCCGGCGCCGTGGACTGTTGCTCCCCGCCGCCGGAGCGCGCCCGCCGTCGCGCCCGGAACGCACGCGGCCACGAGCTCGTCCCAACCTGCCGGCGCGCGTTGTTCGATCGACGGCGACCCGATCAGGTAGGTGCGGGCGAGGGATGCCTCCCAGCCGTCGCGTAGCGCGCCGGCGCGGAGCACGACCCGCTCGCCTGCAGCGAGCAGGCGCTCGGCTGCCAGCCACGTGGAGGTTCCGGGGTCGAGGGGCGCGGCGACGGCTTCGAATGCCGGGGTCGTGACGCCCTGCGACGCGAACGCAGCCGCGCACGCGCCGCGCAACGTGCCGGGCCGCACGCCGGGCCGGAGCGCGTCCACGATCGCCGTGAGCCCGGCTCGGGCAACGAGCGCAGCCCGTTCGACACCGGAGACCTTCTCTGGATCTGCAGTCCGCCACAGCACCGCGAACAGCGGCGCGGCGTCGACGATCTCGGCTCCAGGCGCCGCCTGTGTGACCAACGCGCCGAGCGCAGGGGTCATACCGTCGACGCCCACGCGCCGAGCGTCGCGCACGCCGTCGATCGCGGTGAGGGACGCGAGCAGCTTCTCCGGGTTCCACGTGATCCCGAAGAGATGCTCGACCGGAAAGTCGGTCGCGACGACCGCGTCGGTGTTCGAGAGAAGGTGCACGGCGGCGCGGCGGCGCACGACGACGCATCCGGGAGCGAACGCCCGGGTGCCGGCCAGCCAGAGTCGCGACACCCTGGTGACGGTCCGTGCGTTCGCCTCTCGTCCGAGCAGCAACACGTCGACCTCATCTCGTTCCATCAGGTCGATACACGCCGCGAGCCGGCTCACGAGGCGGCCCCGCCGTCGAGCTCGGCGCGCGCCGAGAGCCGCGCGTAGCCGTCTGCGGTCACGGCGACGATCTCCTCCGAGCGATGGCCGGCGCGGCCGTCGTCCCACACGACGGGCTCGAACACGAGAACCATGCCGGGTTGCAGGGTCAGGCCCGCGTCGAACGCGCGACCGAGATCGGTACCCACGAACGGCATCTCGGCGCTGTCGGTGCCGATTCCGTGGGCCAGGTAGAAATACGACAGCCAGGGGCGCTCTCCGTGGTCGAGGCCGGCCGCGTCTGCGACTTCCGCCGCCGTCGCGCCCGGCTTCACCCGCTCGAGCGCGCGGTCGACGATCGCCCGCCAGCGCGCGAACTGATCGCGTTCGACGTCGTCGGGTTCGCGTCCGATGATCCATGTCGCGCCGAAGTCCGATGCGTAGCCGTGCAAATTGATCCCGGTGTCGATCCACATGACGTCGCCCGGTCCCAGCTCGTCGGCGCGGGTCGGGATCGGGAAGACCGGCTCACCGGTGACGGTGTACGGACCGGTGGCAACCGAACGCGGCATCACCTGGAACACGGGGTCGACGGTGTTGGCGGTCGCGCCGAGCTCGGCGATCGCGCGGAGGAACATGCCCGAGAGGTCGGTCGCGCGCACGCCCGGCGCCGCGGCCGGCCGGACCGTCCGGATTGCCTCCTCGTTCAGCGCCTGCGCCCGGCGAATGCACTCGAGCTCGTCCGCGGTCTTCGTGAGCTTCGCCGGCACCATCACCGCGCCCGCGTCGACGACTTCGCGACGGCGCAACGCGTCCCAAAGCGGCATCGACGCGTCGTCGACGGCGACGCGGCTCCCGCCGATCCTTCCGGCGAGCTCGCCCGCGCCCGCCGCGGTCTCGACTTCGATCGCCCGATGGAGGAATTCGTCCGGGAGCTCGGCCGGCGCGCCCTCGGGGAAGGCAGTGAACAGATGCGGCCACGGCGCGCCCCGCTCGAGCACCGCAACCGCGCGCCACAACGATGCGCGTACGTGATCGGCTGCCGGCACGCGGGCCCCCGACGCATAGGAGACGTTCTGCTGCCCACAGAGGACGAGCGTGTCGACGCCTGCGACACCCATGGCCGCGTCGAGCTTCGCGAGCCGGTCTCGGCGCATGCGCGCGAGGTCGAGCGCGCAGACGGGTTCGGTCATGCCTTGCCCGGCCGGCGACGATCGGAGGTCTGGAGGTAGACGGCGACCCGTGAGATGAGGCCGTCGGCGACATCGAACACGACGGTCTCGTCGGTGTGCAGCCGATCGTCGCCGTCGTCGACCGTCTCGCTCAGCTCGACGGCGACGCGGTTGCCGTCGGCGATCACGTCGGCGACGACGAGCACGTAGCCCGAGAGTGCACTGATCGTGTTCCGAAGGAACTCGGCGTACCGCTCCCTCCCGCTGACCGCGTCGCGATACGGGCCGACGCGCTCGACGTCCGGCGCGAGCGACGCGGCCACCGCGTCCCAGTCGGCCGCGGCGAGCCCATCCAGGTATCGCTGCACGACATCGCGCGCGAATGCCTCGTCGAGCATCCGGCGCGCACCGGGACCAAGCGGCACCTCGGCAATCCGGGCGATGCCGGCGGCGCTCATCTTGCGCGCGGTCTTGGTGATCACACCCGGAAGCTTCTCCGGATCGAGGCGGGCCGCGATCTCGACGAGCTGCGTCTCGAGGAACACGAGGCAAAGCGCGTCCTCGAGCACTTGCACGTCGTCGTGCTCGCCGGCGCGGGCGAGTCCGTCCTTGCGGACGATCGCCTGTACGCGTCGGGTCGTCGCCTCGTCGTAGCCCGCGTCGCCGAGCAGGACGCCGAGCTCGTTCGCGTGTTGCGCGTGCAGGTCCTTGCGCCAGCGTAGGTAGCCCGCGCGCCCGGCCGGATAGCTCGCGCGCGGCACGGTCCAGCGGCGGAAGTGATGTCCGCGCGCGGCGAGCAGCAATGCATCGTCGGCATCGGGCTGGAGGCGCAACACCCATTCGGTGACGAGATCGGCGTGGACGATCTCCTTGGGTCCGGTGCGTTCGCCGACCGTCACGATCGTCGGATCGGCCCGATTCGCATTGTCGATCGCGGCGAGGGCAGCGCGCAAGCGGGCGGACTGGGCCATCAGCCGCAGCCTACGCAGCCACTAGTGCCTACGCAGCCACTAGTGAAGGTGCGACGCGAACCAGTCGAGGGCCCGCCGCCACGCGTCGGCCGCGTCGTCGGCGCGGTAGTCGGAACGCCGATCGCAATGGAACCCGTGACCGGCGTCGGCGTAGCGCACGATATCCGTGTCGACCTTGGCGTCGCGTAGCGCGACGCGGAGCTGTTCGACGTCGTCGACGGGAATCGATGCGTCCTGGTCGCCGAACAGACCGAGCCACGGCGCCTGCAGTGAGGACGTCTCTTCGACGAGCGGCGGGAACTGTGGGAATCGGCCGGTCACGATGCCGCCCCCGTAGAAACCGACGGCCGCGCCGAGGGGCCGGCGCAGGGCGACCAGGAACGACACGCGCCCGCCGAAGCAGAAGCCGACGATGCCGATCCGGCTGTCGGCGTGGCCGGCGGCGTGCAGATGGGCGAGGGCGGCGTCGACGTCGGCGAGGACGGCGTCGTCGTTCGCCACGTCCCTGAAGTACTCCATCACCTTCTCGAAGTCGCCGTACTCGACGACCGAGCCCGGACCCGAACGGTGGAAGAGGTCGGGCGCGACCGCGTGGTAGCCCGCCGCCGCGGCGCGACGGGTCACGTCTTCGATGTGGGGATTCACGCCGAAGGCTTCCTGAATGACGACGATCGCGCCCCGGTCGTCACCCGGCGGCCTCGCTTCGTACAACCGCATGGGACCGTCGGCCGTCTCGACCGTGACGTCGTTGCCGGAAATATTGGCGTCGCTCATCTCCGGGAACCTAATGGGGTTCGACCGTCTTGCTCGGATGTTCGGGGGAGAATGGTTCCGAGCCGCCGGCGGGTCAGCACTCGTGGCACCCGAATTGTTGGAGTTCTACGTCTAGATCGTGCGCCTATCGGTCGGTGAGGTTGACCTTGGATGGCTGCTGGGATGACGTGCTTCGAGCACTGAACCATTAGGACGCTGCTGGTCGCCTCGGGCTCAAGGATCCGACGACGAGGAGGTGCTGGTGAGGAAAGTGTTCGTTGGTCATGACTGGGCTGAAGTCCATCACGATGTGCATGTCGAGGGCGAGACCGGTCAACGTCTCGCCGCAAGGCGATTGCCGGAGGGCATCGAAGGGGTGCGCCGGTTCCACGAGCTGGTCGCGACGTATGTGGATGAACCCGCGGATGTGACGGTCGCGACCGAGACCGACCGCGGGCTGTTCGTCGGCGCGCTGGTCGCGTCGGGTTATCGGGTATTGGCGGTGAACCCGATGTCGACGTCGCGTTATCGGGAACGGCACTCGAGTTCGGGTGCGAAATCTGATCCGGGTGACGCGAAAGTGTTGGCCGAGCTTGCCCGCCTCGATGGCCACAACCATCGACCGATCGCGGGTGACAGCGATCTCGCGGACGCGGTCAAGGTGCTCGCCCGTGCACATCACGCGATGATCTGGAGTCGGCAACGTCAAACCAACCAGCTTCGCTCGACCCTGCGCGAATTCTTCCCCGCCGCCCTTGGGGCATTTGACGATCTCGCTTCTGGTGACGCACTCGCAGTGCTCGCAATCGCGCCGACACCAACCCAAGGCCGAGCACTGTCGCGATCGAAGATCGCATCCGCATTGCGGCGCGGGGGACGCCAACGACGTATCGAGGAACGCACGATCGAGATCCAGACCGCGCTGCGGTCTGAGCAACTCGAGGCCCCACCCGTCGTCGCCCAGGCGATGGGCGCATCGGTCGCTGCGCTGGTCGCGGTGATCGCCGAGCTCGTCACCCAGACCGGCCGACTCGAAACCGGCCTGGCCGACCGTTTTGAACAGCACCCGGACGCCAAGATCATCCGTTCCCTGCCAGGACTGGGGATGATCCTCGGCGCCCGGGCGCTCGGCGAGTTCGGGGATGACCCGAACCGCTACCTGAACGCCAAGTCTCGCAAGAACTACGCCGGCACGTCACCCATCACCAGAGCCTCCGGCAAACAACGCGTCGTGCTCGCCCGCTACGCCCGCAACCGCCACCTCGCCGACACCTGCCGAATGTGGGCCTTCGCCACCATCACCAACAGCCCCGGAGCCAGAGCCTTCTACGACGAACGCCGCGCCAACGGCGACACCCACAACCGCGCACTCCGAGCACTCGCGAACCGGCTCGTCGGCATCCTCCACGGCTGCCTAGCCAACAACACCCTCTACGACGAACACATCGCCTGGGGACACAGAATCACCCTCGCCGCTTGACACCCACGAACCCTGGGATGTCTAGACGGTCACCGTCCGCGGCCCGGAATAAGGCATCTGCCCGATGTGCGGACAGGCCTCTTAGGTCGATCCTCGACCTGTACCAACAGGCAGAGAGGGCGTCATGTTCGACAACCCCGAGATCATGCGACAACTCGTAGACGCTCGACTCGAGCAGCGCCGTCGCCAAGCGGCGGTCGGTCGGGTCGCGGGCCGGGCCCGGCGCCGGCGCCGGCACCTTCATTGGCTGCGGGTGCCACCCGCGACCTGGTTCGGCCGGCGGCGCGTGCCCGGTGCTTCGAAGCCCGCAACCGCGTAACGGTGAGCACGCGTCCGAATCCGGCCGCGGCGCGCTCGGAGGCTGGACCAAACTGAACGCCGTGCCCACCCGCGTCTCGAGCTCCCGGTTCGTCGGACGCCGGGCCGAGCTGACTCGGCTCGAAGCGAGCTGGAAGGCAGCGGTCGTCGACGAGCGTGCGGCGACCGTGCTCCTGTCCGGCGAGGCGGGCGTCGGCAAGTCGCGGCTCGTGGCCGAGCTCGTCGCTCGTATTCCGGAGCCGTCGCTGGTGTTGTTCGGTCAATGCTTCGACCTCGTCGATCGCGCGATGCCATTCGGGCCGATCGTGCAGGTGATGCGCACGTTGCATCGCACGCTCGACGAGGCGACGCTCGAATCGGTCATCGGGCCGGGACGCGACGAGCTCGCGGTTCTGCTGCCCGCGCTCCACACGCCGGCGCGCGAGGGCATCGTCTCCGGCGCGCTGTTCGAGCAGCTGCTCGGCGCGTTCGAGCGGTTGGCCGAGCGCGTTCCCACCTTGCTGGTGCTCGAGGATCTGCACTGGGCCGATCGGTCGACACGCGAGCTGTTTGCGTATCTCGCTCGAAGTCTGCGCACGGCGTCGATGGTGCTGTTGGGAACGTATCGTTCCGACGATCTCCACCGGCGACATCCTTTGCGGGGTGTGCTGGCAGAGCTCGACCGCTCGGGCGCGGTCGAGCGGATCGAGCTTGCTCGCTTCGATCGTGACGAGGTGCGCGAGCTCATCTCGGCGATCGTCGGGAGCGAGCCGTCGACCGAGCTGGTCGAGCGGACGTATCGCCGCTCCGACGGCAACGCCTTCTTCGCCGAGGAGCTTCTCGCCGTCGACGCCACATACCACGCCACGTACCACGCGTCCATGCCATCGACGTTGCGGGAGATCGTGCTCGCGCGCGTCGACGGGCTCTCCGAACCGGCGCAAAACGTGCTCCGTTGCGCGGCGGTCATCGGGCGTTCCGCCGATCACCGGCTCCTGGAGGCCGCGGCCGGCATTCCTCGCGAGGATCTGCTCGCCGGTCTGCGCGACGCGGTCGAGCACCAGATTCTCGTCACCGACGTCGACGGCCTGGAATACCGGTTTCGACACGCGCTCGTGCGCGAGGCCGTCGAGGACGACCTGTTACCCGGCGATCGCGTTGCATTGCACTCGCGCGTCGCGGAGGTGCTCGCCGAGCAACCGGTCTGGTTCGACGGGGGCGCGGCGCAGCTCCTGGCCGAGCTGGCCTGCCACTGGGACAGCGCACGCGATGCGCCGCGCGCGCTCGTCGCCGCGCTCGACGCCGCGCGCGCCGCCGAGCAGATCTATGCGTACGGCGATGCCCTCGACCACGCCGAACAGGTCCTCGCGTTGTGGGCGCAGGTTCCCGACGCCGAGGATCGCACCGGCATGCGCCACGTCGACATGATGCGCTACGCGGCGACGCAGGCGGAGATGTCCGGGAGCACCGACCGAGCCCTCGACTACACCCGCTCGGCCATCGCTGAGATCGATCCCGTCGACGATCCGATCGTTGCCGGCCTGTTGCACGAGCGCTTCGGCCGGTACCTCTGGATGCTCGCGCGATCCTGGTCGGACATTCTCGAACATTGCCGCGAAGCCGTACGTCTCGTGCCGGTCGAGCCCAGCGCGGCGCGGGCGAAGGTGCTCGCCACCCTCGGCCAACAGTTGATGCTCGCGGGCCGCGACGACGAGGCCATGTCCGTCTGTGAGCAGGCGATCGCGGTGGCACAGGCGGTCGGTGAGCCGGTCATCGAGGGTCATGCGCACAACTCCCTCGGAACGATCCTCGCCGGCATCGGGCGGTTGGACGAGGGACTCGCCGAGCTGCACCGCGCGCGAGCGCTCGCGCTCGAGACCGAGTCGTGGGCCGACGTCGCCCGCGCCGCGGTCAACGAGGGCGGCGCGCTCCAGACAACGGCCCGTGACGAGGAGGCGTTGGCGATCTCACTCGAAGGCGCCGAGATCGCGCGTGCCCACGGGCTCGACCGCGCCTTCGGCGCGTTCCTGCGGTTGAACGCAGTCGAGGCTCTTCGTGCGCTCGGCCGGTGGGACGAGGCCGACGAGCAACTGCAGGAAGTCGAGAGTGTCGATCCGCTCGGCATCGACGCCTGGCGCCTCGCCGAGCACCGATGCCTGTTGGCGGTGGGGCGCGCGCAGTTCGAGACCGCGCGCGCCGAGGCGGCGCGGATGGAGCAGTTGGTCGGCCATGCGGGCGCAGTGCGCGACCACCTCGCGATCGAGCACGCGCACATTGCGATCGCGGGATGGAGCGGCGACGAGGCCGGGGCGTTCGAGCAGGCGCTCGCGGCCCTGCGCGAGCCGGTCGAGGATCTCCGGTTGTGCTCCGACGTCAGCGTCGAGGTCATCGTCGAAGGGCTCGCGGCCGGGGCGTCGGTCGCGGCGCGCACGCGGGAGCCCGAAGCTCGCGCCGAGTACCTGGAGCGCGTGCGCGAGCTGGGCGGCCAGCTCGACGACGGGGTAGCCGCCGATCGGTGGGGCGGCGGTCACCCCGGAGCCCTGGACGCGCTCCGCTGCCACATTGCCGCGGAGACCGCGCGCGCCGCTCGGAGTGACGACGGGCCGAGCTGGCTCGCGGTCGCCGAGATGTGGTCGGGCTACGCCATGCTCCCGCGTGAAGCGTACGCGCGCTTCCGCGCGACCGAGGCGTTCGTGCGCGACGACGACCGCGACGCCGCGGCGTCGAGCGCTCGTGATGCGTACGCGCTTGCCGCCGACATCGGCTGGATCTGTGTACGCGACGCGGTCGCAAGCCTGGCGCGCCGGGCGCGCCTTGATCTGGGCGCGGTCGCCAGTGCGGTGGCCTCGCCCGCGGATCGGTACGGTCTCACGGCCCGCGAGCTCGACGTCGTCGCGCTCGTGGCCGAGGGTCGCACGAATCGCCAGATCGCCGACGCGCTCTTCATCTCGGCCAAGACGGCGAGTGTGCACGTGTCGAACATCTTGGCCAAGCTCGGGGTGACCAATCGGGGCGAGGCGGCCGCCGCCGCCCGGCGTCTGGGTCTCGACCTCGGTGCCGCGGGCGCGTAGGCCGAGGAACTTCGCGGGTCAGGACCGGTCGTTACGTCGACAACTCGATCGGCTCGCCTTCGCGACCGACGGTCACGCCGGCGTCGTCGAGCACGATCGTCATGCCCTCGAAGGCGAGGCAGACGCGGTCCTCCGCCCCGGGCCAGTTTTTCCGCGCTTCCACGAGCAACGCCTCGAGCTCGTCGTCGGTGTGGTACGGATCGTGGTGGAACAGGACGAGATTGTCGACGCCCGCCTTGTCGGCGAACCTCATGGCATCCCCGATGCTCGAGTGCCCCCAGCCGATGTGCGCGCCGTACTCGTGATCGCGGTACTGCGCGTCGTGTAACAACACGTCGGCGTGGTGAGCGATGTCGTGACCGCTCATCCACGTCGCGGGAACATTCACGAGATCGCCGCCGATCGATGGCTCGTGATCAGGGAGGTAGACGAGCGTGTGCCCGTTCTCCTCGATTCGATAGCCGACCGTGGGGCCTTGGTGCGTCACCTTGGCGGCTCGAATCGTCGCCGACCCGACGGTCACCGGCTCTTCGGGTGCGTCGTGGAACGTGAGGTGCGACGGCACGTCTTCGAGGCGTACCGGGAACAACGGCGGCGAGAGATACATCGCGATGCGTTCGGCCAAATGCTGCACCGGCGATGTCGGACCCCAGATGTGGATGTCGAGCGCGGGTGCGAACAGAGGCCGGAAGAACCCGAGACCCTGCAAATGGTCCATGTGCAGATGTGTGAGCAGGATGTGCAGTTCGACGGGAAGATCGTCTTGCATCGACACGCCGAGCGGCCGCATTCCGGTCCCGGCGTCGAGGACCAGTACGTGACCGCTGTCGAGGCGCACCTCGACACACGACGTGTTGCCGCCGTACTTGACGGTATCGGCACCCGGCACCGCGACAGACCCTCGACATCCCCACACGCGGGCGCGCATCAGTGATCGTATTCCCCGGGTTCGCCCTCCCAAAACACCGCGACCACGCCGTGCATCTCACCGTTCCCGCCGAGCAACGGATACGCGGTGGCCTCGTACTCGCGTCGCGCGCCGTCGAACGCGGTGGCGACGAGCCGCTTGTGCGCGGGCCGGCGCTCGTAATACGCGATGCCGGATGGCGAGTCGCGCCGGCGAACCGGCTCTCCGTCGGGCGTCGCGAGCTGCAGGGCGGTGCCGAACTCACCGGAGGGAATCTCTCCGAGCTCGGCAAACGGCTTGCCGAGCAGCATTGCCGCCGCATCGTTGTAGAAGACGAGCATGCCCCCGGGATCCATCAAGAACATCGGCGTCGCGAGGTTCGACGCGAGCTCGCGCGCCAGGATCAACGGCAAGCTCTTGGGCGAGCCCGGCGTGCCCAGCGAGTCACTCACCTCGCGCCGGTCCCTCGAGCCTGCTCGTCCACACGGGACCCATCGTTGCCGCGTCCGCCAGAGATCGCCAAACACGCCCCCCGTCCGGCCCTTACGGGTCGGGTACAGGGAGGAGCTCACCGCTGTGCACGTCGAAGATGAACCCACCGACGTGGAGGTCGGGAGGTAACAGCGGGCACGACGCGATGAGCTCCATGTCGCCGCGCAACGTCGCCAGCTGGTCCGTGCTCGCCAAGAAGTCCCAACCCCCGGCGTCGACACCGCGGATCGCGCCGATACGCGTTCGCAGCTCGTCGTCGGTCGAGCCGACCATGGCACAGTCGGTGTGCTGTACGACGCAGACGCGCGTCACGCCGAGCAGGTTCACTGCGAGCACGAGCGAGCGCAGCGCGTCGGTGGTCACGCGTGCGCCCGCGTTGCGGATGATCTTCGCGTCGCCGGCACGCAACCCGGCCAGCGCGAGGGGATCGATGCGGGAATCGATGCACGTCAGCACGGCCAAGCCCTTCGCGGCGACGCCGGCTACGCCCGAATCGTGGAACTCGCGACGGTAGTGGCGGTTGGCGGCGAGCAGATCATCGAACATCGACCACTTCTTCTAGCAGGTCCCGTCTTCTAGCAGGCTGCGTCCGGGCCGTTCGATGATCCGTCGATCATCCCGTAGTCGAGCGTTCGCCGTCCTTCAGGATCCGTTCCACCGTCTCCCCGGTAAGTGGGTCTCGTACGAGGCGAGCGAGACGGCCGGCGGGTGGTGTTCCGACTCACGCCCGGTTCTTTCACCGAAGCCGCCGGATGGATGCACGACGTCGGCGCGCGTGGGATCGGCGACTCGACAAGTTGGCGCGCCGGGTGACGTGAAACCGCTGACGAGACCCCGCTGACGAGACCCCGCTGACGAGACCCCGCTGAGGCCCGAAGCCCGGTGACGCGCGTGCGCTACGGTGCCGCCCGTCAGTGTGAACGGGAGGAACCCATGAGCTTCCGGGTCGTCGTCGACTTCGACAAGTGCGAGAGCAACGCGTTGTGCATGGCCGCCGCGCCCGAGGTGTTCGAGGTGCGCGAGGACGACTTCTTGTACGTGCTCCAAGAGGAGCCCGCCGACGACCTGCGCGCCAAGTGCGAGGAAGCGGTCCGCGTCTGCCCGAAGCAGGCGATCTCGATCGTCGACGCTTCCTGAGCCGGGCCGATGCCCGGCATGGAGGGTACGGCCGTGCTCGTCACGGGCGGAGGAAGCGGCATCGGGCTCGGATGCGCGCGGCGGTTCGCGGCCGACGGAGCGCACGTGACGATCGCGGGTCGCACCGAGGCGCGCCTCTCGGAAGGAGCGTTGGACATCGCGGCCATCGCCGCGCCCGGCGCCAGGGTCCAGTACGTCGTGAGCGACGTCACGAGGGAACCCGACGTGCAGCGCGCGGTGGCAGCTGCCGCGGAGCCGACCGGAAAGCTCGACGTGTTGTTCGCGTGCGCGGGAGGGTCGCTGCACGGTGGCCCGATCATCGCATCGGACGCCGACGCGTGGCGCGCCACCGTCGACCTGAACCTCGTCGGTACGTTCCTATGCATCAAGCACGCCGCTCCCGTGATGATCCGCGGCGGTGGCGGCTCGATCGTTGGTATGTCGTCGATCGCCGGACACACGACGCACCGCTTCATGAGCGCGTACTGCGCGAGCAAAGCCGGGATCGAGATGCTGGTGAAGTGCGCAGCGGACGAGCTGGGTGAGCACAACATCCGCGTCAATGCGGTGCAACCGGGCATCGTCGACACCGAGCTCATGAGCTTCATCACCGCCGGCGGGCCGATCCTCGACAGCTACCACGCGAACATGCCCGTGGCGCGCGTCGGGACGGTCGACGACATCGCCGCCGCGGTGCGCTATCTCGGCGGTCCGGAGTCGACGTGGATAACCGGGCAGATGCTGGGGATCGACGGCGGCCATCAACTTCGCTGCGGCCCCGACTACGGCTCAGTGCTGGGCGGTTGAGCAGTGGACTTCGAGGAAACCGAAGACGAACGCGCGTTCCGAGTGGAGGTACGCGCGTGGCTCGACGCGCACGCGAAGCGGCGGGAGGCCGGAGAACGGTCCGATCACTCGTACATGCCGGGCGACGGCAATCCCGAGGCGGACGCCGCGCATGTGCGCGCGTGCAAGGAATGGCAGCGCATTCTCTACGACGGTGGCTGGGCCGGCATCACGTGGCCCGTGGCGGCCGGCGGGCGCGGTGGTCCGGGCTGGCAGCAACGGATCTTCAACGAGGAACAGTCGCACTACAACGCCGCGGTCGGCGTGTTCGCGGTCGGCATCGCCATGGCCGGACCCACGATCATCGCGTGGGGCACTCCCGAGCAGCAGGAGCGGTTCCTGCCCTCGATGTTGCGGGGCGACGACGTGTGGTGCCAGCTGTTCTCCGAGCCGGGCGCGGGCTCCGACCTCGCGGGCCTGCGGACGCGTGCCGAGCGCGACGGCGACGAGTGGACGATCAACGGGCAGAAGGTCTGGACGTCGGGCGCGCACTACAGCGACTGGGGCCTCTTGCTCGCGCGCAGCGATCTCGACGCGCCGAAGCACAAGGGCATCACCGCGTTCCTGCTCGACATGCGTACGGCGGGGATCGACGTGCGCCCCTTGCGCCAGATCAACGGCGCGTCGCACTTCAACGAGGTGTTCCTCACCGACGTCCGGATCCCCGACGCGATGCGCCTGGGTCCGCCCGGAGGTGGTTGGCGGGCGGCGAACACGATGCTGTCGAACGAGCGGGCGATGATCGGCGGCGGCGGCCGGGTCGGCTTTCGCGATCTGCTCGCGCTCGCCAAGCGGTGTGGCGCGACCGGGGATGCGGTGCTGCGCCAGGAGCTCGTCCGGAGCTATACCCGGACCCAGATCATCAAGTGGCTCGGCTTGCGGGCGCGCAGCCGCAAGGATCAGGGCCTCGGTCCCGAGGCCTCGGTGCTGAAGCTGGCGGCGTCGCGCCGGCTCGAGCACGACGCCAACCTGGTGATGGAGCTCCAGGGCCCGCAATCGATGCTCTACGACGACGACGCGATCCAGCACGGGTACTGGCAGCAGCAGTTCCTCGGGCAGTGGAGCAGCCGCATCGGCGGTGGCACCGAGCAGATCCAGCGCAACGTGATCGGCGAACGGGTGCTCGGCTTGCCGAGCGAGCCGCGGCCCGGCAAGGACACGCCCTTCCGCGAGCTTCCTTCCTAACGGTCCGCGCTCGGCCCGCGGCCGGCGCGCAGTGCGCGCCAGCCGCGCTCGGCCCGCGGCCGGCGCGCAGTGCGCGCCAGACTCGGCGTATGCAGCTCGACGATTTCCAACAGTTGATGGCCGACACGTTCGGCGCGCGTGATCGGGCCCGCGGCATCGACGCGACGATTGCCTGGCTCGCCGAAGAGCTGGGCGAGCTGGCGCGAGCCGTACGCAAGGGCACGCGCGACGAGCAGCTCCACGAGGTCGGCGACGTCCTCGCCTGGTTGGCTTCCCTGACCGATCAGCTCGGCCTGTCGCTCGACGCCGCGGCGGCTCGCTACGAGTCGGGCTGCCCGCACTGTCACGCCCTGCCGTGCTCGTGCCCGTGACCCGTGACCTGCGGTAGAGCGCGATAGCGCGCGACGCGCGCGATCCGCTCGACGCCGGTCGCCACGAATCCGGACGGTACCCTCGCTCGGAGCTCGTGCGCACGCCTCCGGGAGGAACGGTTGCGGATCATCGTTGTGGGCGGCGGGATCGCGGGTCTGGGCACCGCGCTCGCATGCGCGCGCGACGGACACCAGGTGACCGTCCTCGAGCGCGACGACACTCCGATGCCGACCGATGCCGACGCGGCGTTCGCGTGGCAGCGCACTGGCGCACCACAGGTGCGCCACTCGCACGCGTTCCTCGCCCGCCTGCGCAACCTGTTGCGCGACCGCGCGCCCGACGTACTCGACGCGCTGCTCCGTGCCGGCGCGACGGAGATCCCGTTCACTGAGCACCTACCTCCGACGCTCACCGATCAGTCGGCGCGCCCGGGCGACGCCGACCTCGTCGCCATCGCGTGCCGGCGCACGACGTTCGAGTGGGTCCTGCGCCGGCTGGTGCTCGACGAGCCGGGCGTCGAGCTCGGCCACGGCGCGGCCGCGAGGTCGCTCGATGCGCGCCCGGGAACGATCCCACGCGTCGTCGGTGTCGACGGCGCCCGGGCCGAACTTGTGGTCGACGCCCGCGGCCCGCGTTCGTCGTCCGCCGAATGGCTCGCCGCGATGGGTGCCCCACCCGTCCGCGAGGAACTGCACGAGAGCGGCATCGTCTACTACTCGCGGTTCTACCGCGTTCGGACCGGCATCGAGGCACCGCCCTACTCGGGTCCGACCGCCGCCGATCTCGGCTACCTCAAGTACGCGATCTTCCTGGGTGACAACCGCACCTTCTCGATCACCTACGCGATCGAGAGCGACGACGAGCAGCTCCGCCGGGCTCTCGCCGCCTCCGATGGCTTCGAGACCGTCGCGGGGTCGCTCGTCGCGACCGCGCCCTGGCGCGTCGACGGTGTCGCCGATCCGATCACCGACGTGCACATGATGGCCGGGCTCCGCAACCGCTACCGTCCCCTCGTCGACGACGAAGGCCGGCCGATCGTGTACGGCTACGTCGCAGTCGGCGACGCGGCGGTGTGCACGAACCCGCTCTACGGACGCGGTTGCAGCCTCGCGTTCGTGCACGCGTTCGGCTTGGCCGACGCGTTGCGCGAGCACGGCGGCGATCTCGACGCGCTGTCGCGTACCTTCGCCGCCTTCACCGATCGCGAGGTAGTGCCGTGGTTCCGCTCGGCGGTGCTGCAGGACGCGCAGGCACGCGCGCTGCACGAGGAGCTGCCGTCCGAAGACCCGCGCGCGTTCGCGCAGGAGATCTTTCGTGAGGGACTCTTGCCCGCGATGCGCACCTCGCCCGTCGTGTTCCGGGCGTTCCTGCGGTGGTTCAACCTCTTGGTCACGCCCGATGCGCTCATGGCCGACGCCGAGATCGTCGGCGAGGTGCTCGCCGCCTACCAGGATCGCGAGAACCGTCCCGGGCCACCGGTGCTCGGTCTCGACCGCGAGGCGTTGCTGCGCGAGCTCGCCTGACCGGCGGGGCCGAGCTCAGTAGGCGAGGAGCGCCCGGAGGTCGCGCGCGATGTCATCGACCTGGGGGAGCGTCGCGTTCTCGAGGGTCGGCTCGTACGCGCAGAAGGTGTCGGTCGCGGCGAGGCGCCACACCGGCGCGTCGAGGTGCTCGAAGCACTCGTCGGCGACGAACGCGGCAATCTCCGCGCCGAATCCGCACGTGAGCGTGTCCTCGTGCAGCACGAGCACACGGCCGGTCTTACGCACGGATTCGCCCACGATGTCGCGGTCCCACGGCGCGATCGTGCGCAGGTCGACGATCTCGACGCCGCCGTCGTCGCCCAGCTCCTTGACCGCGAGCTGCGCGCGGTGCACGGTCGCGCCCCACGTGACGACGGTTGCCCGATCGCCGCGCGTCACGTAGGTGCCCTTGCCGAACGGCAGCATCCAATCCGCGGGAGGCAGCGGATCGCGGTTGTAACCCTGCCGGTACAGGTGCTTGTGCTCGAGGAAGAGGACGGGATCGTCGCAACGAAACGCGGTGCGCAACAAGCCGGCTGCGTCCCGCGCTCGGGACGGAAACGCGATCAGGAGTCCCGGAACGTGGGCGAAGACCGATTCGCCCGACTGGCTGTGGAACAGCGCGCCGCCCTGCAGGTAACCGCCGATCGGGATGCGCACGACCATGGGGCAGCTGAACGCGCCGTTCGAACGCCAACGCGTCGTTGCCGCCTCCGATCGGAGCTGGTTCATCGCCGGCCAGACGTAGTCGAAGAACTGGATCTCCGCGCACGGCCGGAGTCCGCGCATTGCCTGCCCGACGGCGCGGCCGATGATGTTCGCCTCCGCCAGCGGCGTGTTGAAGCACCGGGCGTCTCCGAACGCGCGCTGGAGGCCGAAGGTGATCCCGAACACCCCGCCTTTGCCGGGTACTTCGTCGATGACGTGCGAGTCGGCGTCGGCCACGTCCTCACCGAACACCCGGATCCGTTCGTCGAGCGCCATCTGCTCGTGCAATGTGAGGCGGATCGCCTCGCCGAACGTGACGACCTCGGGGGGCGGGTCGGGCTGCGCCGGCTCGCCGGGGTCGGCGGTCACCGGCGTGGGCCCGAACACGTGGTCGATGACCGACACGGGAGCCGGCCTCGGCAACGCGAGCGCGGCTTCGGCTGCCGACCGCACGGTCTCCTTGGCTTCGGCGCGCATCTGCTCGGCGGCCTCGACCGTGAGCGCGCCGGCCGCGAGCAGTCGTTGCTCGAGCGCGGTGATCGGGTCGTGTTCGCGCTCGTCGTCGAGCTCTTCGGCCGCGCGGTACTTCTTCTGGTCGTCGGAGAGCGAGTGTGAGTACGGGCGCGTGACGACCGCGTGCACGAGGCACGGGCCCGCGCCGGCCCGCACGTGTGCGATCGCATTCGCGCCCTTGCTGCGAACCTCGAAGTAGTCGCGTCCGTCGATGTTCACGACGTGGAGCCCGCGAATGCCACGCACCATCTCCGAAATCGGCGCGGGATGCTGATCGGTCGATCGCACCGAGATCGCGTAGCCGTTGTCGGCAACGACGAACAGCACCGGGAGATGGAGACGAGTTGCGGTGTTGAGCGCTTCCCAGAACTCGCCTTCGGAGGTCGCGCCCTCGCCGAGCGACACGTACGTAACCTCGTCGCCGTGTGCGGTGCAGCCGGGCAGATGCGGGCGCCGGCCGATGTAGCGCGCCGCCTCCGCGCAGCCGACCGCGGGCAGGCACTGACTCGCGGTGACCGACGTCTGGCTCACGATGTTGAGCCGGGCCGAGCCCCAGTGGCACGGCATCTGCCGGCCACCCGATGCCGGGTCGGCCGCCGCGCCGACGGCCTGCATCAACATCTCGAGCGGCGTGACGCCGAGGGCCAACGCGAGCGCCCGATCGCGGTAGTAGGGGAAGAACCAGTCGTAGCCGGCGCGCAGGGAGCGCGCGAGGCCGAGCAGCAGCGCCTCGTGCCCGGCGCCCGAGATCTGGAAGAAGGCGCGGTTCTGCTGGCGGAGCGCGATCTCGCGGTCGTCGCAAAAGCGCGACACGAGCGCGAGGCGGAAATCGTCGAGCGCGTCGTCGAGGTATGCGTCGAGCGGTCGGTCGAGTGCGGCGTCGTGCACTGTCCGGCAGTGTACGACGTAGCCTGGGTCGCGGTGACACAGCCGGCGAGTGAGACGTGAGCGAGTCCGCGACCCTTCCTTGGCGCCGGCGCGCCGCGCGCGACACGCGCGGCTTCGTGTCGCCCGCGGTGCGGAATCTCGGGCGCGAGCTCGGCGTCGATCCGGCTTCACTACTGGGCCGAGGGACGGGAGCCCGTGTCACACTCGCCGACGTGCGGGTTGCCGGAATGGGAGCCGATCGTGCTTCTGCCGCTGGCACTTCTGCCGCGGGCGAGACCGGGTGCGACGAGGTCGTGCCGTTCGACAACGTCCGGCGCCGGACTGCTGTCGGGCTGCTTGCGTCGAAGCGCACGATCCCGCACGCGCTGGAGGTCGTCGCGGCCGACTACGGGGCGATCGACGGAGCGCGCGCCGTCGCGGGGCTCACCGCGTTGCCGTTCGTGGCGCGGGCAGTGGTCGACGCGCTCCGCGAATTCCCGCTGATGAACGCGACGGTGGCCGAGGACGGGTTGTCGCTCGTGACGCACCGCGCCGTGCACCTCGGGATCGCGGTCGACCTCGACTTCCACGGGCTCGTGGTACCGGTCGTGCACGGTGCCGACGGCCTGCGCTTGCGCGCCCTCGCCGCGGCCATCCGCGAGGTCGCCGGGCGCGCTCGCGCCCGGAAGCTGGTCCCCGACGACCTTGCGGGCGGAACGTTCACGATCACCAACCCGGGTGCGTCGGGCACGTGGATCTCGTTCCCGGTGATCAATCGACCTCAGGTCGGGATCCTCGCAACCGACGGCGTCTCCAAGCAGGTGGTCGCCGGCGACGACAGCCGGCTCGGCATCGCGTCGGTCGGTCGTCTCTGCTGCGCGTTCGACCATCGTGCGCTCGACGGCGCGTACGCGGGCGCGTTCCTCCGGCGCGTCCGGCACATCATCGAGCACCGCGACTGGCTCAGGGAGCTTTGACGGCCAGCTTCGCCGGATCCTCGACGTCGGTCGGCGTGCAGCCCGGTGGGGCCGTGACCGGATCGCAGCGCGCCGGCGTACCACCCGGAATCTTGGTCACGTAGCCGTTGCCGAGCTTCGGGTCGGGCTGCTCGTAGTCGGTGCTCACGAGCTGTGCGCCGCCGCTCAACGCGACCTGTTCGTCGTGGTGGTTGTTCGCGCGGGCTTCGACGGTGTCGGCGTCGGCGCGCGTGCGCACGATCATGTGCGCCGCCAGCGCGGCCTTGATCTTCGCCGCGTCGCCGACGGGATCGTTCAGCTTCGCGAACGCGGCATCGTCTTGTCCGGGTGCCGACGGAGTGAAGATCAACCGGCCGCGGAGCGACGGATGGCCGACGAGGTAGGCGGCGCGGAAGCTTCCTTCGTTGTCGAGCGTGAAGTAGACCTTGCCGCGCACGGTGCCGAGCGTCGGCCAGCCGTGCGCGCGAACGGCCGCTCCCAATGTCGGCGCGTTGGCGCGCACGTCGTCGGGAGTGATGATCTGCGTGCGATCGAACACCGAGGTGATCTCGTGCTCGAGCTCCTGGAACATCGGCTCGGTCGCCTTGTCGTCTTTCATCTCGATGTGGACGTCCATCGGCACATGACCCGGGTGCGCATCGGACCACGTGCGAACGAGGCGGAGGCACAGCACGAAGGTGAGGCATGTCGAGTTCGTGTCGACGTCGGCCTGGTGGATGATCTTGAAGCCCGGCTCGTTCATCACGGGGTTGTTCGGGATGTGGACACCCTCTTGGAGCGGAAAGGACGGTTTCGCGTATTTGCCGCCGCGCGGGTCGTACCAGACGTCGAGCTCGATCTGGCGAACGCCGATGTCGAACTGCTTCGGGAGCGGCGCGTGCGCGTAGTCGAGTGTTCGGGCCAGTGCGGGAGTCGATTTGTAGAGCGCGTCGAGAACCTGCGGATAGGGCCGGCCGTGGTAGCTGTTGTGCGACCCGAGTACTTGTACCTGGTCGAGCCGGAGCGTGTCGTCGAGCCGGTACGCGGGGGCGGTCGTCGTCGATGCGGGTGCCGTGCCGTTGTGGCCACCGCTACTGCTGCAAGCCGTTGCCGCGAGCGCGACGAGACACATTGATGCCAACATGCGGGGCCGCATGACCCGGAGCATAGGATCTCCGTCGTCCATCCGGCCTGCCCGAGCGGTAGGCCCGAGCGGTAGATATGTCTCGATGCGTCTCGAGCGAGTCGAAACACTGCCCACTGCGAGTGAGAACCCGAGGAGAAGCGTCGTCGTGAAGGTGCGTGTCGACCCCGATCTGTGCGTCGGCCATGGCCGCTGCTACGTGCTGGCTCCCGACGTGTTCGCCCCTGACGACTTCGGCCACTGCGAGATCGTCGCCTCCGAGGTCGGCGGAGCCCTTGCCGAACAGGCGCGCATCGGCGCCGAGAACTGCCCGGAACGAGCCATCTCCTTGGAGGATTGACGGATGAACGACGTGCTGCAGTACGAGGGCAAGCGCGTGATCGTGACGGGCGCAGCTTCGGGGATGGGCGCCGCGACTGCGCAGATCCTCGTCGATCTCGGCGCCGAGGTGCACGCGATCGACATCAAGAAGCCCGAGGTGACGGGGCTGGCCAGCTTCAGTCAGTGCGATCTGCGCGATCCCGCACAGATCGACGAAACGATCGGGAAGATCGGCAAGATCGTGAACGCGCTCTTCAATTGCGCGGGTCTGCCGAACACGTTCCCGAACCTCGACGTGATGCTCGTCAACTTCTGCGGACTCCGCCAGGTGACCGAGTCGGTGATCCCGCTCATGATCGAGGGTTCGTCGATCGCGAGCATCGCGTCGACCGCGGGGATCGGTTGGATGCAGAACATGGAGCTTTTGTTCGGGCTCATGATGACTCCCGACTTCGCCGGGGCACGCGCGTGGTGCGAAGCGCACCCGAAGGAGCTCGCGAACGCGTACGGCCTGTCGAAGGAAGCGATCAACGCGTACACCGCGTTTCGTTCGTTCAACCTCGCCCAGGACGGGCTCCGCATCAACTGCGTCAACCCCGGCCCCACCGACACGCCGATGATGCCCGAGTTCGAGAAGGCCGTCGGCAAGAAGTACATGGACGACTTCCCGGTTCCCCTCGGCCGCCATGCCGTCGCGGAGGAGCAGGCTTGGCCCATGGTGTTCCTCAACAGCCCGCGCTCGTCGTTCGTCACGGGCTTGCAGTTCGACTGCGACGGCGGGTTCAAGGGCGGACTTTTCACCGGCCAGATCGACCCGACCGTGCTGATGCCCGAAGGTATGGGCGACGCATGACCGACGCGCGGCGAAGCGACTGGACGATCGACGAGGTGCAGGCGCTGTTCGAGCTACCCCTCATGGCGTTGGTACGCCGGGCCGGCCGGGTGTACGAACAGTTCCACGACACCGACGTCGTGCACGTGAACCAACTGTTGTCGATCAAGACCGGGGCGTGTCCCGAGGACTGCGGGTATTGCTCGCAGTCGGCGCATCACGACACCGGCGTCAAACCACAGCCGTTGATGGCCGTCGACGAGGTGGTGCGCACCGCGACGCGAGCCAAAGCCCAGGGCGTCACCCGGTTCTGCATGGGTGCCGCATGGCGCGACGTGAAGGACAATGCGCAGTTCGACCGAGTGCTCGACATGGTTCGCCAGGTGAACGACCTCGGGCTCGAGGTGTGCGCGACGCTCGGCATGCTCACCGCCGACCAGGCGCGTCGGCTCGACGAAGCCGGGCTCTACGCCTACAACCACAACCTCGACACTTCACCCGAGTACTACGAGTCGGTGATCACCACCCGGACCTACCAGGACCGTCTCGACACGATCGACAACCTGCGGACGACGAACATCACCGTGTGCTGTGGCGGAATCATCGGGATGGGCGAATCGGTCGCGGATCGCATCTCGTTCCTGCACCGGCTGGCGACCCTCGATCCCCACCCGGAGTCGGTACCGATCAACGTGCTGTCACGCGTTCCGGGTACGCCGCTGGAGGGGGCGGACGACGTCGAGATCCACGAGACGGTCCGCATGATCGCGACCGCACGGGTGCTCATGCCCACCTCGGTGGTCCGCATTGCCGCGGGGCGGCACCTCATGACCTTCTCCGACCAGGCGCTGTGCTTCCTCGCCGGGGCCAACTCGATCTTCACGAGCGAGCGCAACATGATGCTCACCGCGACGACGCCGTGCGCCGACCACGCGACCGACCGCTCGATGCTCGCGACGATGGGATTGCGAGCCCGGGTGCTCGAGCCGACCGATCGTTGACCCGTTCTCGGTCGCGTCATCGAACGAAGCGCGTCAGCCGGTCGTCACCTCGCCGTGGGCGGTGTCGCACAGCCGTGCCTGCCCGGCGGGCACCTGGCCGGCACCGATCCCCTCGAGCGCGGCGAACGGCCCGCACACATTGGGTACGACCCAGACGTGCAGCATCGGGATGTCGGCTGCCTTCGACGACCCCGCCGGGCACTGGCCATTGATCGCGGTGAAGCCCGACAGTGTCTTTTGCACCGAGTCGTCCGTCAGACAGAGATCGCCGTGCACGTGCCATTGCGTGAGCGCGCCGCCGACGTCGGGCGCGTCGGTGAAGCGGCTCTTGAACGGCAGCATGTACATCGCGGCCGCGATCTGCTGCGTACCGTTGCGGACCTCGTAGACCAGTGACTCGGGTCGTGTCGGGTCGAGGATGTGGCCGTCGTCGACGTCGGCCCACTTGATGTAGTGCTCGTCGCCGGTGAGGCGGTCGCCGATCGAGCGATACCCGGCTGCGAAGGCCTCCGCTGGATACGTGTACTTGCGCAGGTCGACGATCGTCTCGCGTACCAGGGTCTCGGCGCGGTGCTGCTCGGCCGGCGTCACACCCGGTGTTCCCCCGAGGTCGATCGGCTTGGTCGGGTCGTACGGCTTGGGCTTCTCGAGCGTGGTCGGGGTCGGCTTGCTCGTGGAAGACGCAACCGGCGCCGGCGCGGCGGACGGGTGCGCACCCGACGATGCACCGCACGCGCTCATCACCAGCGCCAACGCGCACGCGGTGATCGCGACATTGCCCCCCGACACTGTCATCCGGTCAGGATATCGACCGGCCGAGTCCTGGGTTACTGAGGTAGCGCGCGGAGGAACCCGGCGGCCAGGGGCGCGGCGACGCGGCCGCCCACACCGCCATCCTCGACGATCACCGCGAATGCGACGTCGCCGCGGAAGCCGATGAACCACGCGTGGGTCCGGGGCGGGTTTGCGTTGCCGAACTCGGCCGTGCCCGTCTTGCCGAACGTGCCGGGAGGCATACCCGCGCCGGCTGCCGTTCCGCCGGGTCGAACGACGCTCGCCATGAACGACTTCAGTGTCGAGTCGATACCCGGGTCGAGCGGGGCGACGACCGGGCCGGCGGCCGGTGCCGGCGCGGTGACGAGCGTCGGTGCGCGCCACCGCCCGTTGGCGACCGCCGCCGCGACCGACGCCATCTGAACGGGACTGGCGAGCACGCGTGCCTGCCCGATCGCCGACGCGGCGCGTTCGGCGCGGTCGCTGGGCGTCGGGTACGAACCGCCGGCCGCGTCGATGCCGAGTGACCAGTGCGCATTGAACCCGAACGACGTCGCCGCCTTGCCGAGCGCGTCTGCGGGCAGTGCATCGGCCAGGCCGATGAACGCGTTGTTGCACGAGATCGCGAACGCGCCCGCGAGATCGAGCGCGCCCGACGCCTCGCCCTCGAAGTTCGCGAACGACCGGCCGTCGACCGTGATCTTCGGCGGGCAGGGCGCGGGCGTCGAGCCGGTGTCGCCGGCGGCGAGCAGTCCCGCGGACGTGATGACCTTGAAGGTCGATCCCGGCGGGTACGTGCCCGCGAGCGCACGATCGAATCCGCCGTCGGGCTTCGAGACGACGGCCCGGATCGCGCCCGTCGACGGGTCGATTGCAACCAGGGCCGCGTTGTTGGCGGTGACCCCGGCGAGGGCTGCTTCCGCGGCCTTCTGAGTTGCGGGATCGATCGTCAGCCGCACCGATTGCCCCGCCTTGCCCGCGAAGCGCTCGAGCGTGCGTACGGTCGCGCCCTTGCCGTCGACGATCACGACGTCCGTGCTCGGCGTCCCGGCGAGCCGCCTCTCGTACACCGATTCCAGGCCGGAGAGCCCGACTCGATCGCCGACCGCGTAGGGCGAGCCGAGCTGGTGGAGCCGATCGGCCGTGATGTCGCCGACACTGCCGAGGATCTCCGCGCCGAGCGCCGTGTCGACCGTGACGACGCCCTGGGCGGCCCGGAAGATGATCCCGTTGATCGGAACCAGTTGATCGTGGATGCGTTTGTAGCGGTCGGCCGGGAGCCGCGAGACCGTGACCACGGGCAGGAAGTAGAACGGGCGTACTCCGGGCGCGTGGAGCACGTTGTCGATGGTCGCCGGGTCGACCCCGAGCAACGACTTCATACCGAACTTCACGGCTGCGAGATCGGCCGGGGTCTTGATGTGATCGGGTTCGAGGCCGACCTGCACGATTGCCTGGTCGCCGGCGAGCACGCTGCCGTCGGCGCCGAGGATCGGGGCGCGCGCGGGCCAGACTCGGTCGACCGTCAGGTGCTGGCCGGCGCCCAGACCCGGATAGAGATCGCTCGGATTCCACTTGATGCGCCAGCCCGCCTTCGAGTGGACGAGCGCGAGCGAACCGTCCCACTGGATCGCGCCCAAGCCCTTGAGCGCGACCTTGGCGTGGTACGTCGCGCTCGCCTCGGTTGCAGTGCCGGTGAGGCCAGTTCGCGTGTAGATCGCCGAACTGCCGGGAACCGCCCGCACCAGCCCGGACACCGCGGCGGCGAGATCGGTCGGCGGCGCGTCGAGGAGGGTGGCCATGTCGGCCGGGTCGCCGCGTGCCCAGGCGTGCAGGAAGGTGTCGACCTCCCGGCTCGGGAGCGTGAGCTTGTCCTTGTGGGTCTTCGCGACGACGACGCCCACGATGGTGCCGGCGACGACGAGGAGCGCCGCGAAGAAGACGAGAGCGCGCTTCATCGGCCGCCAGTCTGGCCCAGGGGAGCCCGGAGCCGGGGGCGCGACCCGTCGGCCCGACCCGTCGAGATGCCGGGAGTGGGGCCGTCGTTCGACACGTCACGGCTCCGGGGACGAAGATGGAACACGTTCTATCCTGCGACCCCGCGACCCCTATCCCCCCGACCCTGTGTCGAGTAGTGCCGGAGGCCAGATGTACGTCGGCTTGAGCAAGGAGCAAGAGGCGCTGCGCGACGAGCTACGCGCGTACTACGACGGACTGCTCACGCCGGAGGTCGAAGACGATCTGCGCAAGGGCGAGGGAGTCGGTCAGGTCTCGAAGGACGTCTGGAAGCAGATGTGCCGCGACGGCTGGGCCGGCGTCGGATGGCCCAAGGAGTGGGGCGGCCGCGGCATGACGCCGATCGAGCAGTTCGTGTTCTTCGACGAGTCGATGCGCGCCGGCGCGCCGGTCCCGATGCTCACGATCAACTCGGTCGCGCCGACGATCATGCGGTATGGCTCGGAGGAACAGAAGCGGTTCTTCGTCGACAAGATCCTGAAGGGCGAGATCCACTTCGCGATCGGCTACACGGAGTCCGACGCGGGTACCGACCTCGCGTCCTTGAAGACCCGCGCGGTGCGCGACGGCGACGAATACGTCATCAACGGCCAGAAGGTCTTCACGAGCTTGGCGAGCGGCGCCGATTACGTCTGGCTCGCGGTCCGCACCAGCCAAGAGGCGAAGAAGCACAAGGGCATCTCGATCATCATCGTGCCCACCGACACGCCCGGGTTCTCGTACAAGAAGATCGACAACTTCGGCGACACCAACACGAACATCACCTATTACGAAGACGTTCGGGTCCCCGTCGGGAATCTGGTGGGCGAGGAGAACCAGGGTTGGTCGCTCATCACCAACCAGCTGAACCACGAGCGCGTGACGTTGTGCTCGTCGGGCGTCGTCGAGCGTCAACTCGACGACGTGCGTGACTGGGCGCAACACACGAAGCTCGCCGACGGTCGCCGTGTGATCGACCAGGAATGGGTACAGGTCAATCTCGCCCGCGTGCACGCCAAGCTCGAGTTCCTGAAGCTCGCGAACTGGCGGGTGGCGTGGCTCGCGCAGAACGGTGAGGCGCTGAACCCGGCCGACGCGTCGTCGATCAAGGTGTACGGCACGGAGTTCTACATGGAAGCCGCACGCCTGCTGATGGAGATCATGCGCGATCAGGCGCCGCTGTCGGGCACGTCGCCCGGGGCAGTCGTGCGCGGACGGGTCGAGCGCATGCTGCGCGGGATGCACATCTTGACCTTCGGCGGCGGCACCAACGAGATGCAACGAGACCTGATCGCGATCTTCGGGCTGAACATGCCCGGAAGCCCGCGCTGACCCCAGGAGACGCACCGTGGACTTCGCACTTTCCGAGGAACAGCAGGAGCTCGCCGGTCTGGCCGCGCGCATCCTCGAGGACCGGATGACGTTGCCGCACCTGAAGGAGCGCGACCGGTCCGACGACTGGTACGACCTCGACACCTGGCGCGAGTTCGCGAAGGCGAACCTGCTGGGCATCGCGTTGCCCGAAACCGTCGGCGGGCTCGGGTTCGGCTTCGTCGACCTGTGCATGGTGTTGCGCGAGGTCGGCCGCAACGTCGCGCCGCTCCCGATGATCCCTACCCTCGTCAGCGCGGCGATGCCCATCGCGCGTTTCGGTACCGACGCGCAGCGCGCGGTGCTGTCGAAGGTCGTGGCGGGCGACCTGTTGCTCACCGCCGCACTCGTCGAGTACGGCAGCGAGTCGGACCAGCCGGCCACCACCGCGACGCGTGACGGCGACGGTTGGCGACTCGACGGGTTGAAGGGGAGCGTGCCCGGAGCCGGCGCCGCCGAGCTGATCGTGGTGCCCGCCCGCGTCGACGGCGGCGTCGGCATCTTCCTCGTCCCCGCCAACGCGGCCGGCGTCACGCTGCAACGCCAGCAGATCATGAACCACGAGCCGCTTTTCGAGCTCCGGCTCGACGGTGTGCGCGTCGCTGACGACGCCCGGCTCGGATCCGCCGAGCAGGGCCGCGAGATCCTCGCGTTCATGCTCAATCGCACAACGGTCGCGACCTGCGCCGTGGTCTCCGGTGTCGCCGACAAGGCGCTGCGCCTGACTGCCCACTACACGACGGAGCGCAAGCAGTTCGACCGCGCGATCGGGACGTTCCAGGCCGTCGGCCAGCGCATGGCCGACTGTTACATCGACAATCAGGCGATCGAGCTCACGATGCTGCAGGCGGCGACGCACCTCGACGAGGGCCGCGACGACCCGCTCGAGGTCGCGACCGCGAAGTTCTGGGCGGCCGACGGCGGGAACCGGATCGCGCACGCCGCGCTCCACATCCACGGCGGGGTGAGCATCGACGTCGACTTCCCGATCCACCGGTACTTCCTGTGGCTGAAGCGCTACGAGTTCTCGCTCGGGTCGGCCACGCCGGAACTGCTCCGCATCGGCGAGGTCCTCGCCGACACGCCCGTCTCCCACTGAACGGCGCCTCGAGCAGTGCGTCAGTCGCGGGCGGCGCGCAAGAGTCGTTCTACCGGCGCAAGATCGAACGGGGGTCCGACCATCACGATCAGGTGGTCGGCACGCGCGTCGAGATACGCGGGCCACGTGTCGACCTCGGTGGTGTTGATGGCGACGGTGCGCTCGACCTGACTCGGCTTGCGGTCGAGGCGGGCGCACCACTCGTCGAGCACCTGGTTCTTGCGTGCGAAGCTCTCGGGCGGCCCGAAGGTGTTCCACGCGTCGGCGTACTCCGCGACGAGCCGCAACGTCACCTTCTCGCCGCTCCCACCGATCAGGATCGGGAGCCGGCCACGGGGCGGCGGTTCGAGGCGGCTCAAACGATCCATGATGACCGGCAGATCGCGGTTCAGGTCGCGCAACCGTGATGGCCCCGTCCCGAACTCGTAGCCGTAGACGCGGTAATCGCGTTCGAACCAGCCCGAGCCGATGCCGAGCACGAAGCGCCCGTCGCTGATGTGGTCGATGGTGCGGGCCATGTCGGCGAGCAGGTTCGGATTGCGATACGAGTTGCACGTGACGAGTGCGCCGAGCTGCGCGTGATGCGTGTCGGCGGCCATCGCGGCGAGCAATGTGTACGCCTCGAAGTGGGCGGCGTCGGGATCGCCGTAGAGCGGGAAGAAGTGGTCCCAGAGCCAGATGCTGTCGACCTCGAGCGCGTCGGCGGCGTTCCACGCGGCGCGTAGTTGCTCGACGGTCGTGGCTTGCGGGTGCAGCTGTACACCAACCTTGAATCGAGCCATGGGCCCGACGCTACCCTCGACTACCGATCTTGCAGCTCGTGACTACCGATCTTGCAGCTCGATGCGGCGTCCGCCGTCTCGCAGCAGGAGCGCGGCATCGCCGCGCAGCAGTCGTTGCAATGGCTCGCCGACCAGATCGGCTCGCCAGCCCGTCGCCAGCCGGCTCGGTCGATCCTGCAACATCTGCGTGAGCTCGGCCCGCGTTGCGAGCAACGCGGGGTCGAGATCCAGCTCGGACGCGCGTTGGGCCAACCACGCACCGAGCACCGTTACCGCCGGTGCGAGCGACCGATCGATCCGGTCGGACTCGGGAAGCCGCAGCTCCGACGCCGGGAGCTCGATGCCGGCCGCGATCGCGCTGAGCAGCTCCTTGGCCGTGTTGTCTCGCAACCGTCCGTCGATGCCGCGGATGCCCGTGAGATCGTCACGGTTGCGCGGCGGGCGCTGTACGACACCCGCCAGCGCGAGGTCGGAGAGCACGTAGCGGGCAGGTACATCGAGACCCTCGGCCGTCCGTTCGCGCCACGCCGCGACCTTCTGCGCGACACCGCGTCCGCTGCCGCGTAACTGGCGTGCGCCCTTGATCCGCCACCACGCAGTCTCGGCGTCGGGTCGCGTTCGGATGCGCTGCCGCCGCTCCTCGCACTCGTCGGTGGCCCACTCGAGCCGGCCGACCGCGTCGAGTCGACGTACGAGCTCGTCGTGCAACGGCAAGAGGTGCTCGACGTCGGCCGCCGCGTACACGCGCTGGTCGGCGCTCAGAGGCCGGCGCGTCCAATCGGTGAGCCGGTCGCCCTTGGTGAGCCGGGTGCCGAGCAACCGCTCGACGGTCGCCGCCAGCGAAGGGGTTCCCATCCCGATGAAGCCCGCGGCGACCTGCGTGTCGAACAGCTTCGAAGGCGCGCATCCGCACGCGCGCTCGAGGATCGTCAGATCCTGGTCGGCGGCGTGCGCGACCATGCAGCCGTCTCCGGCGAGGAGCTCGCCGAGGGGAGAAGGGTCGACCGACAGCGGGTCGACCAGCGCGACACCTTCAGGCCAGGCGATCTGGATCAGCGCGAGATGGGGCCAGTACGAGCGCTCGCCGTGGAACTCGGTGTCGAGCGCGTAGCGCGGCTCGCGGGCGAGGGTGCGGACGAGCTCGGCCAGCTCGGCCTGAGCGTCGATCCAGAGGAGTTCCACGGCACAAGCTTGCCTCGCGAGCAGGCCCGCCCGCCGCCTTGCCCACGCGTCCCGCGCGGCGGGTGGTTGCCCCGGCCCTCATCGGAGCTCGGACCGCACCGCCGCGAGTTGCTCGAACGACCGCAACACCGGCGCCTGGTCGTCGGCGAGGTGACGCACGATGACGTCGGTGCAACCCGACGCCTGCAGGCCCTCGAACGCGTCGGCCACTCGGCTCGGTCCGCCGACGACCACCGCGGACGGGTCGAAGCCGCGATACCCACCGGCGATGATCGGATCGGCGACTGCGGCCGCCTCTTCGTCGGTCGCGGCGACGTGCACGTCCCGGCGCACCGCGATGCGGTTCGGTGCACGGCCGTGCCGCTCACATGCTTCGCGGTAGCTCTGTACGAGCGCCCCGACCTCGGTCGGGGTCGCCTCGGGCCCGATCAGGAAGGCATCACCGAGTCGGGCGGCGCGATCGATCGCGGGCGGAGACGCCGCGCCGATCCAGACCTCCAGCGGTTCCGGCGGCACCGGAGCGATGTGCGCCCGGTCGATCTTCCATAGTCCGTCGAGGGCCGTCACCGCCTCACCTCGGCACAACGCCCGCACGATCTCGAGCGCGGCCTCGAAACGCCGGGCGCGCTCGCGCAACGAGGTGTCGAAGACGCGGAACTGCTCGTCGCCCGCTCCGACCGCGCACTGCAGGACGAAGGGCCCGCGAGCGATCGCGGCGAGCGTGCCGATCTGCTCCGCGAGCAGCACTGGATGCCACAACGGCAACAGGAACAGCGCGCCCGCAGGCCGGTCGTCCCACTCGGCGAGTAGCCGTCCGAGGATCGGGACGTTCTGGTAGTAGGGCACGGGGACGTTGTGGTGGTCGCCGACGAAGAGGCTGTCGAGGCCGGCGTCGGCCGCGGCTCGCGCCCGTTCGACCATCCACCGCGCCCCGACCCGGGCGTCCATGGGCGCATACCCGCTCCGCAACGACACGCCTACTCGCATGGCTCCCTCGCTGCGGCAAACCCTTCGGCCTGGCTCCGCTGCGTCCGCACGGTTTTCATGGCTCCCTCGCTGCGGCGCGCCCTTCGGCGCGCCTCCGCTGCGTCCGCACGGTTTTCATGGCTTCCTCGCTGCGGCGCGCCCTTGGGCGCGCCTCCGCTGCGTCCGCACGGGTGCAGCCTCGCGCGAAGATGCATGCATGGCGACTCTCGAACGTGATCTCACAGCCCTCGCGAAGCGTCGCGCCGAGCTGCGCGCGCAGTTCCTACGGGACGAGCGGCCCGAATCGAACGGTGGCGGCGTGCATCACCTTGCTTTGATCTGCGCCGATCCGGAGCGGACGATTCGCTTCTACCAGGAAGTGCTCGGCTTTCCCCTCGTCGAGCTCTTCGAGAACCGCGACTACGAAGGCTCGTCCCACTTCTTCTTCGACATCGGTGCGGGCAACATGCTCGCATTCTTCGACTTCCCGGGCCTGGGCCTCGAGCCCGTGCCCGAAGGACTCGGCGGGGTGCAGCACGTCGCCATCTCGGTGACGCCGCCGACGTTCGAGATGCTGAAGCGCAGGCTCGACGACGCGGGCGTCGCGTACATCGGGCCCGACCGCGGCATCAAGGAGTCGGTGTACTTCAAGGATCCGGACGGCATTCAGGTCGAGCTCATTCGCCAGCCGTTGATGGAAGTGCCCGAGAGCGCGCCGACGGAGGGTTGATTCCGGGCGTCAGAGCTAGCCGAGCTCGACGAGCCATTTGAGGTGCGCGTCGGTGAGCCACGTCTGCAGATGCAGGCTCAGGCGCGACAACTCGTCGAACATCAGCAGCAATCCGAAGGCGCCGATGATCACCGCGGAGCCGCCGACGATGAGCACGAAGTGGCGCTTCACCCAGCCGAGCGCTCCGCCGAGCCGGCCGAGCAGCAAACCACTGAGCAGGAACGGCAAGCCGAGACCGAGCGAGTAGACCGCGAGCAGGGTGCCGCCGGCCCAGACCCGGTGCTGGTTCGCGGCGATGCCGAGTATCGAGCCCAGGATCGGGCCGATGCACGGAGACCAACCGAAGCCGAACGCCACGCCGGCGATCGCCGGCGCCGCGTTGCCGAAACGCCCGAGCTGCGGATGGAAGCGCTTCTCCTGGTACAGCCAGGGCGCGCGGAGGAACAGCGACCCGAGGAGGAACAACGCCATCGAGAGCATCACGGTGCCCGACAGGCGCGTCAGCACGCTCTGGTGATCTCTCAGCAATTGACCGAGTCCGGTAGCCGACAACCCGAGGGCGACGAACACCGCGCCGAATCCGGCGACGAACCACGCAGTGGTCGTGACGATGCGCCCGGCGTGCACGCGCGAATGGTCTTGTAGCTCGGCGAGGTCGAGACCCGTGACCATCGAGAGATAGCCGGGGACGAGCGGGAGCACGCACGGCGACAGGAACGACACGACCCCGCCGCCGAACGCCGCAAGGTATGCGAGCACGTTGACGTCGCTGAAGCGAGCGCCGAGCGCGAGGAGCGCCATCACCGGGTTCCCGTCACCAGTCGCCCTTCACACGATCCCGAGCACTCGATCCCCAACACCCGTTCATTGTGGGCGATTGGTCGTGCGCCCGGCGCACCAGAGCGACCGGGCCGCACGGGCACGGCCGCGGGCCGGTTGCGTAGGCTCCCGGGCGGTTTTCGCCGGACGATCGAAAGGTGTCACGTGACACGCGTGCAGGAGCTGTTCGACTTGTCCGGGCAGGTCGCGGTGCTGACCGGCGTTGCGAGCGGGATCGGCAAGGCATCCGCGCGCATGCTCTCGGCGGCCGGCGCGACGATCGTCGGAGGCGACATCGACGAGCCCGGCGCGCAGGTGACGGCCGACGAGATCGCCGCGGAGGGCGGTACGGCTCGGGCCCAGCGCGTCGACGTCACCCAGCGCGCCGACGTCGACGCCCTGGTCGACCGCGCGCAGTCCGAGTTCGGTCGCGTCGACATCATGGGAAACATCGCCGGCATCCCGCACAACAAGATGGTCGCCGAGTGCAGCGACGAGGAGTTCGAACGGGTCTTGGCGATCAATCTGAAGAGCGTCTTCTACGGATGCCAGGCCGCGATCCGGCACATGATTCCGCAGGGCTCCGGCAATATCGTCAACATCTCCTCGGGCGCGATCGACACGCCGGCGCCGACGCTCGCGTGCTACGGGATGACGAAGGCGGCGGTGGCGATGCTCACCAAGACGCTCGCGACCGAGGTCGGTCGCAACGGCATCCGCGTGAACGCGATCGCGCCGGGAATGATCCTGACGAATTTCTCGCGCCACAACTTCACCGACGCCGACGGCAACGTCGTGCCCGAGAAGCTCGAGCAGTACCACAAGCGCGCCGGCGCGATGGCACCGCTCGGGCGCGCTGGTGAGGCCGAGGATGTCGCCCGCGCGTTCCTGTACCTCGTCTCCGAGGCGGCCGCGTTCGTGACGGGTCAGATCGAACGCCCCAACGGTGGCGTGTCGATGCCCTGGTAGTTCAGGGCCACTGGTAGGTCAGGCGGTCCCGCGATCGGGGCGACGCACCGGGCGCACGCGGACGTGTGACTCGACCGGAGGGCCGATGCGCGTACCGGAGCGATAACGACCGTCGACCACCGGCAGGCCACCGCTGCGCATCGCGCTGATGCGCTGCCGACGCCGGGCGAGCCGCTGGATTCGCTGTCGCTTCACCGCGCGCCGGCGAAACACGATCGCGACCGCCGAGAGGAGTATCAACAAGATGACGATGTTGCGCGGACGCAGGAGTCCGGCCGAATGATGCGTGGTGCTCACTGAGGCGGTCCGCGCGTGTGTGGTCGCGGCCGCGAGCGGCGGCGAGTCGAGCACGGGGACCACGGCGGGCACAGTGACCACCGTCGGTGTGGTCGGCTTCGAGGCGTTACCGAGCTTCGCGAATGCGGTCTGGTCGGCGGCTCGGTCCGAGCAGCGCGAGACCGCGACGGGCGGCACGGAGCCGCCGGTGCCGGCCGCGCCCGGCGCCATCGCGAATCCGGCGTCGAGCAACGACGCGGCCTCCTGGTAGCCGGCGTCGGGCGCGCCGAGGATGACCGCGATGAGCGTGCGCCCGTTGCGGGTCGCCGCCGCGACCAACGCGTGCTGCGAAAGGTTGGTGAAACCGGTCTTGAAGCCGATCGCGCCCAGATAGTCGTAGCCCCCACCCGGGAGCATCTTGTTGTGGTTGATCAGATGATGCGACACGCCGGTGGGGTCGACGAACGAGTACTCGTGCCGCGCCGCCCACTTTGCGATGTCGGGTACGGCGAGCGCGTTGCGGGTGGCGATCGCGAGGTCGTACGCGCTCATGAACGGACCGCCCTTGAACGACGTCGTGTCGTCGAGGCCGGCCGGGTCGCCGAGCGTGCTGTCGCGCAATCCCAGTTGACGCGCGGTCGCGGCGAGATCCGTCGCGAACCCGTCGAGGCTCCCGCCGACGGTGTCGGCAATCGCATAGGCCGCGTCGTTTGCCGAGACCATCATCATCGACGCCATGATCTGGTCGAGCGGCCACGGCTTGTCGACCGGGAGACCGATGCGCATCGTCTCGACGGTCGCGTCCCTCGCGTTCGCCGTCACCATCGCGCCGGGGCACAGCCGCTCGACCGCGGTAAGGGCGGTAATGATCTTGGCGGTGCTCGCAGGGTGGATCGCCTGGTGGATGTTGTCGCCGATGAGGATCCGGCCGGTGCCGGCGTCGACGACGATGTCGGCCTTGGGCGAGGGGAGCCCCGCAGCCGCCGCCGGACCCGCCGCGGTGACCATGGCGACCACGACCGTGGCCGCGCCGGCAAACGCGGCGAAGCGGCGGGGGCGGCACATGGCCCTCCAGCGTAGGCGCTACCTGTTCCCAGGGGACGGCTCGCGCCGGAAGCGCCTGGGGCTCGTACGCGCCGACGTGCCACCATGGAGTCGTGCCCAACTCCGCGTCTCGCATCTCGGCTCGCATCGCCGCCATCCAGGAGTCCGCGACCCTCGCGGTCGACGCGAAGGCCAAGGCGCTCAAGGCCGCGGGCGAGAACGTCATCGGCTTCGGGGCCGGCGAGCCCGACTTCCCGACACCCGCGAACGTCGTGGAGGCGGCGATCGCGGCATGCCGCGACCCCCGCTACCACCACTACTCGCCGACTCCGGGTCTGCCCGAGCTGCGCGAGGCGATCGCGTTCAAGACCAAGCGCGACTCCGGCGTCGATTGCTCCGCTGCGCAGGTCTTGGTCACGAACGGTGGCAAGCACGCGGTGTACAACACCTTCCAGGCGCTGTGCAACGACGGCGACGAAGTGCTCGTGCCGGCGCCGTACTGGACGTCCTACCCCGAGGTCATCACCTTGGCGGGAGGTGTGCCGGTCGTGCTGGCGACCTCGGAGGCCGACGGCTTTCGCGTCACGATCGATCAGCTCGACGCGGCGTGCACGTCCCGCACCAAGGCGTTGCTCTTCGTCTCGCCGAGCAACCCGACCGGCGCGGTCTATCCGCCCGAGGCCGTCGAGGCGATCGGCCGCTGGGCGCTCGAGCGCGGCATCTGGGTGGTCACCGACGAGATCTACGAGCACCTCACGTACGACAGTCACGTGTTCTCCTCGATGCCCGGCCTCGTTCCGGAGCTGCTGGATCGTTGCGTGATCGTGAACGGCGTCGCGAAGACGTACGCCATGACCGGCTGGCGCGTCGGATGGATGATCGGGCCCCCCGACGTGATCACCGCCGCGACCAACCTTCAGTCGCATTCGACCTCGAACGTCTCGAACGTCGCGCAGGCTGCCACGCTCGCCGCGGTGAGCGGCGACCTTTCAGCCGTGGCCGAGATGCGGGCGGCATTCGCGCGACGCGGCCACACGATGTACGAGCTCTTGTCGAAGATCGAAGGTGTGAGCGTGCTCGCGCCGCAGGGTGCGTTCTATTGCTTCCCGTCCTTCGAGGGCGTGCTCGGGCGCGAGATCGCCGGGCGTACCCCGCAGACGACGCTCGATCTGTGCGCGCTGTTGCTCGATGTCGCCAAGGTCGCGATCGTTCCCGGCGAGGCGTTCGGCGCGCCCGGCTACGCCCGGTTGTCGTTCGCGCTCGGCGACGACGACCTCGGTGAGGGCGTGCGCCGGATCGCCGACCTCCTGGCGTAATTTTCCGAGGGTTCCGAGGGCGATGCTGCAGGGGTTCGAGGGCCACGGCCGGCGGCCGTCTACCCTCGGGCGATGGCAGCGCGCGTTCTCGTCTCCGAAGCCCTCGCCGAGCGCGGCCTCGTCGCCATGCGCACCGCCGGCCTCGACGTCGACGTGCAGATCGGCCTCTCCGCCGAGCAGCTGCTCCTGGCGGTGAAGGGCGTGCGGGCGCTCGTGATCCGCAGTGCGACCCAGGTGACGGCCGAGGTGCTGGAGGCGGCCGCGGACCTGGTCGTCGTCGGAAGGGCGGGGATCGGACTCGACAACGTCGACGTCACCGAGGCGACCCGGCGCGGTGTCATGGTCGTCAACGCGCCCCAGTCGAACATCCTGTCGGCGGCCGAGCACACGCTCGCGCTGTTGCTCGCGCAGGCGCGCAACGTGCCCCAGGCCAACGCCGACCTGAAGGCCGGCGCCTGGAACCGTTCGAAATGGGAAGGCGTCGAGCTACACGGCAAGACGCTCGGCATCGTTGGCCTCGGGCGGGTCGGCGTGCTCGTCGCGCAGCGCGCGCACTCGTTCGGCATGCGGCTCATCGCGTACGACCCGTTCGTGAGTCCCGATCGGGCTCGCCAGCTCGGCGTAGCGCTCGTTCCGACCATCGACGAGCTGTTCACGATCTCCGACTTCGTCTCCATCCATGCGACGAAGACGCCGGAGACGGTCGGGCTCGTCAACGCGTCCGTGCTCGCCCACGCCAAGCCCGGGTTGCGGCTCGTCAACGCGGGTCGCGGCGGCATCGTCGACGAGGACGCGCTCGCGGCCGCGATCGCCGACGGGCGCCTCGGGGGCGCCGCGATCGACACGTTTGCCAAGGAACCGACCACCGAGTCGCCCTTGTTCTCCTTGGAGAACGTCGTTGTCACCCCGCATCTGGGCGCCTCGACCGCCGAGGCCCAGGACAAAGCGGGCGAGACGATCGCGGAACAGGTGATCCTCGCGTTGCGCGGCGACTTCGTGCCGTTCGCCGTCAACGTCGCCGCGTCCGAGGCGTCCGAGATCGTCCGCCCGTACCTCCCGTTGGCCGAGCGGGTCGGTCGGCTCTTCACGGGCCTGGCCGGGGGCGCACCCTCTACCCTCAACATCGAATACGAAGGCGAGATCGCCGACTACGACTGCCGCGTCCTCACCCTGTCGGTGTTGAAGGGCGTGCTCTCGCCCGTCGTCGCCGAACCGGTTTCGTTCGTCAACGCGCCACAGATCGCCGAGCAACGCGGCATATCAGTACGGGAGACCAAGTCGTCCGACGCGCTCGACTACGTGAATCTCATCGTCGTTCGCGGCGATCAGGGCACGCACGTCGCGGCCACGTTGTTCGGCAAGCACCAGGCGCCACGCATCGTCGGGATCGACGGGCACCAGGTCGACCTCCCGCCGGCGCGGCACATGCTCGTGGTGCACAACGACGACCGCCCGGGCATGATCGGTCGCGTCGCGACCGTGCTCGGCAACACCGAAATCAACATCTCGAACATGGACGTCGGCCAGAGCCCGAGCGGCGAGGCGGCCTTGATGGTGATCGCGACCGGAACAGCAGTACCGGCTCCGGTGGTCGAACAAGTGAGGCGTCAGCCGGGCGTGCAATCGGCGCGCGCGATCGACCTGGGCTGATCGCGTCAGACCTTCGAGGCCCGCAAGCCGTCGGCCTCCGCCGCCGGCTCGTCGACGTAGCAGCGGTCGGGCTTCGTCCGCGTATAGTTCGCGCCACCGGGCCGGTGGTAGATCCCGCTCGCGAGCTTCGCCTTGATCGGATGCGTCGCCGGGCAGCTGCCGTCGGCGTTCGGCTCGACCCACGCGTGTGTCGGCGCGCGGCGTGCGGGAGCGCGTGCGGAAGGGAGTGCGGGAGGGCGTGCAGAAGAACGCGCGGGAGGACCGGCGGAAGGTGCCGCGGGTGTGGTGACCGGCTCCGGAGTGCTGCGCGGCACGGGCGGGAAGGGGAACGGCGCCGTCGACCATTCCACGCCGCGCGCGGGGTCGGCGGTTCGAGCGCTCCAGGCGCGCCAAGCCGCGTACCCGATGCCGCCCAGGATTCCGGCGCCGAGCGCACGCTTCAGATGTTTATGCATCGTGTTTAGCCATTGGGGGGTTTACCCATTGGGCCTCCGCATTTGTCCTCATCCGGCTGGATCTTCTCATGCGCGAGCCGCTCGCTGCCGACCAAAGGTTTGACCGGTGCCGTCGACACTGCCAGACTGGCGGGACTTATGCGCAAGGAGACAACGGCTTTCGCAGCTCTGCTGGGCCTCCTCCTTATATAGGCGCGGGCGCCCACCGGTGCTCGCGCTCGACCCTCCGTGCCGACCCGGCCGGGGGGTTTTTCGTTGCATAACGGTGCGGTGAACGGAGCCGACGGCGGAGTGAGCTCGCCAGCGAGCGAACGACAGCGGGACGGGTATCCCGGCCCGCAGAGAGTGAGCGAACAAAGATGGACATGGTCAGGATCTTCGACACGACCCTGCGTGACGGCGAGCAATCGCCCGGGATCTCGCTCGACGTCACCGAGAAGCTCGAGATCGCCGACCAGCTCGCACGCCTCGGGGTCGACGTGATCGAAGCGGGCTTCCCGATCGCGTCCGACGGCGATTTCGAGTCGGTCGAGGCCATCGCCAAGGTGGTGAAGGGGCCGATCATCACCGCCTTGTCGCGTACCGGCTTCAAGGACGTCGACCGGGCGTGGGAGGCGGTGCGGCACGCCGAGAGGCCCCGCATCCACGTGTTCATCGCGACGTCGAAGATCCACATGGAGAAGAAGCTCCGCATGACCCCGGAGCAGGTGAAGCACGAGGCCGAGGTGGCGGTGGCGCGCGCCAAGGGTTACGTGGACGACGTCGAGTTCTCGCCCGAGGACGGGTACCGCTCCGATCCCGACTTCATGTGCGAGGTGTGCCAGATCGCGGTCGACAACGGCGCGACGACGCTCAACATCCCCGACACCGTCGGCTTCGCGGTGCCGGACGACTACGGCCGGCTGATCAAGCTCGTCATCGACACCGTGAAGGGCGATTTCGTCGTGTCGACGCACTGCCACAACGATCTCGGCCTTGCAGTCGCGAACTCGCTCGCCGGCGTCGCGAACGGCGCCCGCCAGGTCGAGTGCGCGATCAACGGGCTCGGCGAGCGTGCCGGCAACGCCGCGCTCGAAGAGGTCGTGATGGCGATCCGCACTCGGCGCGATTACTTCCACACGGTCGACGTGAACGTCCGCACGGAAGAGTTGGCCCGAACCTCGCGCATGGTCGCGCGGCTCACCGGCTACCACGTGCAGTACAACAAGGCGGTCGTCGGCCGCAACGCGTTCGCGCACGAGGCCGGCATCCACCAGCACGGCGTGTTGGCCGACCGGGAGACCTACGAGATCATCGACGCGTCGACGGTGGGTCAGGAGGCCGCCCAGATCGTGCTCGGCAAGCACTCGGGTCGCCACGCGTTCGCCGACACGCTCGAGAAGATGGGAATCCATGTTCAGGGCGACGCGCTGAACAGTGCGTTCGTGCGCTTCAAGGAGCTCGCCGACAAGAAGGTCGAGATCACCGACGCCGACCTCGAGGCGATCATCGCCGAGGAGCTCGGCAGTGGCATGGTGCACCGTTACGGCTTGCACGAGCTCGAGGTGCGCGGTGGTACGAGCATTCCGCCGGTCGCCCGCGTCGTGCTGACCGATGCGGACGGCAAGATCGAGGCGACCGGCACCGGAGACGGCATGATCGACGCCGCGATCGCCGCGATCGGAACGGCGACGGGGGTGCAGGGAAAGCTCGGCAACTTCCAGGTGTCGTCGGTGACGGGCGGCGCCGACGCGCTCGGTGCGGTCGCGGTGACGGTCGACGCGGAAGGGCGCAAGGTGACGGGTCGCGGTGTCGCGACCGACGTCGTGGAGGCCTCCGCGCGTGCGTATCTCAACGCCGTGAACAAGCTCGTCCGCATGCGCGGCCGCGGCGAGGTCGACGTGTCCACGGTCGGACCGTGACATGACGGTCAATCTCTGGGTCAACGAGGAACATGCGGTGGCCTACCTGCGGGAGCGGGACACGCTCCCGCACCGCGTCGATGCGCTCGAGGTGTTGTGCGAGCTGTTACCCGAGCGGGTGGGCCGCGTCCTCGATCTCGGGACCGGTGACGGCGTCACGCTCGCACTCGTGCTCGCGGCCCGGCCCGAGGCGAGCGGCGTGGGCCTCGATTTCGGCGAGGAGATGCTCCGCCGCGCGCAGGACCGCTTCGCGGTCGAGCCGCGGGTCGAGATCGACCGGCACGATCTCGACCGGTCCCTGCCGCCTAGCTTGGGTGACTTCGACGTCGTGGTGTCGAGCTTTGCGATCCATCACCTTGCACCGGCCCGCCAGCACGCGCTCTACCGAGAGGTGTTCGCAGTCTTGCGTCCGGGTGGACGCTTCGTGAACGCCGAGCACGTTGCGTCGCCGACCGAGGAGTTGCACCAGGAGTTTCTCGCCGCGCTCGGACGCACGCCCGCCGAGGACGATCCATCCAACCAGCTCGTCGCCGTCGAACAGCATCTGAGCTGGTTGAACGAGGTCGGTTTCGTGAATTCTGAGTGCTTTTGGAAATGGCGCGAGCTTGCGGTCGTCTCGGGGACGCGGCCGCGGGAACAATCAGGAGGCCTCGAACCTTGAAACACACGACGACACCGCAGACATCAGGACACGACATCAGTGGAGGCGTGGGATGAGCGTCATCGATTTCTTCGAGTATCTGGTCGCGAGTGAGCAGACGGTCGACCTGGCGCACGATCTCGCCGACCTGTGGGTCGCTCGTCAGCTGGTCGACGTGTTCGAACCCGCCGCCTGAGTGCAGTCGAGCGGGTTCAGGCGGACGGGCCGGCCGTCGGCAGCCACGTCGGCCGCGTCGACTCGTAGGCATCGATCGCGTGGGCGTGTCGCAACGAGAGTCCGACATCGTCGAGCCCGTTGAGCAGCCGATACTGCGTGAAGTCGTCGAGCTCGAATCCGACATCGAGGTCGATCGCCGGTGCCGCGACCCGCTTGCGTTCCACGTCGACGACGATCTCGAGGTTCGGATCTTCTTCGATCGCCTCCCAGAGCCGGTGGACCGCCGCCTCGGGGATCGCCGCCACGACGAGGCCCATCTTTCCGGAGTTGTTGCGGAAGATGTCGGCGAAGCGCGTCGAGACCACGGCTTCGAAGCCGTAGTCCATGAGTGCCCAGACCGCGTGCTCACGCGACGAGCCGGTGCCGAAGTTGGGCCCGGCCACGAGCACGTTCGCGCCCCGGTAGCGCTCCTGGTTGAGCACGAAGTCGGAGTTCTCGCGCCACTCGGAGAACAGACCCTCGCCGAAGCCCGTGCGCTCGACGCGCTTCAGCCAGTCGCTCGGGATGATCTGGTCGGTGTCGACATCGGAGCGCACCAGCGGCACTCCGCGCCCGGTGATCACACTCACCTTCTCCATTACTCCAGGTCCTCCGGGGTCGAGAAGTGGCCGGCGATCGCGGTCGCGGCCGCGACGGCCGGGGAAACGAGGTGTGTGCGCCCGCCTTTGCCCTGGCGGCCTTCGAAGTTGCGATTCGACGTGGACGCGCACCGTTCGCCCGGCGCCAGCTTGTCCGGGTTCATCGCCAGGCACATCGAGCAGCCCGGCTCCCGCCAGTCGAAACCGGCGTCGCGGAACACGCGATCGAGCCCTTCCGACTCGGCTTGGACCTTTACCGCGGCCGAACCCGGGACCACGAGTGTGCGTACGCCGGACTTGACCTTGCGGCCGCGCGCGACACCCGCCGCGACGCGCAGGTCTTCGATCCGCGAGTTGGTGCAAGAACCGATGAAAACGGTGTCGACGGCGATGTCGCGCATCGGCGTGCCGGCCTTCAGCCCCATGTACACGAGTGCGCGTTTTGCGGATTCGCGAGCCGACTCGTCGGTGAACGCGTCGGGGTCGGGAACGGTGTCGTCGATCGGGATCGTCTGAGCGGGATTCGTCCCCCACGACACGTGCGGGCGCAGCGTCGCCGCGTCGATGAAGACTTCCTTGTCGAAGGTGGCGTCGGGATCGGTCACGAGCGCGCGCCAGTCGTCGAGCGCGTGCTCCCACTCGGATCCTTTCGGCGCGAAGCGCCGCCCTTCGAGGTATGCGAACGTCGTGTCGTCGGGGGCGACGAGGCCCGCGCGGGCGCCGGCTTCGATCGACATGTTGCAGACCGTCAGCCGACCTTCGATGGACAATCCCCGGATGGCCGAACCTCGGTACTCGATCACGGACCCGATACCGCCGCCGGTTCCGATCCGGGCGATGATCGCGAGCACGATGTCCTTGGCCGACACGCTCGAGGGCACTTCGCCGTCGACGGTGATCGCCATCGTTCCCGGCCGCATCTGCGGCAGCGTCTGCGTGGCCAAGACGTGCTCGACCTCACTCGTGCCGATGCCGAACGCCAGCGCGCCGAACGCGCCGTGGGTCGAGGTGTGGCTGTCGCCGCACACGATGGTCATGCCCGGCTGCGTGAGACCCTGCTCAGGCCCGATGACGTGCACGATGCCTTGGCCCGGATCGCGCATCCCGTAGAGCCGGATGCCGAACTCTTCGCAGTTGCGGGCCAGCACGTCCATCTGTTTCGCCGAGATCGGATCGGCCAACGGCAGGTCGAGGCCGGCGGTCGGGACGTTGTGGTCCATCGTCGCGACCGTGAGATCGGGCCGCCGCACGCGCCGTCCCGCGGCTCGCAGGCCGTCGAACGCCTGCGGCGACGTCACTTCGTGGACGAGATGCAAGTCGACGTACAGGAGATCGGGCTCATCGGCGGCGGAGTAGACGACGTGGCGATCCCAGAGCTTCTCGGACAACGTCTTGGGGGCATTCGTCTTGGGGGGCTTCGCCATGCGCTTCTCCTGTCTCAGCAGATGAGACGCTAGTATCGCTCCGTGGTCAGTGTAACAAGTGGCATCCAGGTGGTCGATCGCGCCGTGCTGGTGCTCGACGCGGTGGCGAACGGAGGACCGTGCTCTCTCGCTGAGCTCCAGCGCGCGACCGGTCTTCCGCGCCCGACCGCGTATCGGCTCGCGGTTGCACTCGTTCGCCACGGCGTGCTGGCGCGCGACGCCGACGGGCGCTTCGTGCTCGGCCGGCGCCTCGCGGCATGGGGTGCAGTGGCAGGCCGAGGGCTGCCCGATTCCGCACGCCCGCTGCTCGCTCGACTGAGTGAGACAACCGGCGAGAGTGCGCAGCTCTACGTGCGGGAGGGCGACCACCGCGTGTGCGTCGCCGTCCACGAGCGTCCGAGCGGGCTGCGCGACACCGTTCCCCTGGGAGCGGTCCTGCCGCTCGATCGGGGCTCGGGAGGCAAGGTGCTCCTGGCCTGGTCGAGTGACGCGGCGAGGTTCGAGGTGGCTCCCCGCGAGCTCGAAACGGTACGACGGCGGGGCTGGGCCGCGAGCGTGGGCGAGCGGGAGGCCGGCGTGGCCAGTGTGAGCGCGCCCGTCTTCGCCGGGCCCCACGTGGTGGTTGCCGCGGTCAGCGTGAGCGGTCCGATCGACCGGCTCGGACAGCATCCGGGCCGGCGGTTGGCGGCAGCCGTCACCGGCGCCAGCGAGGCCCTTTCGGCCGCGCTCGGCGGCCCCGACGGCGACTCGCACGTCACGGCGGAGTAACAAGGGCGTAACAAAGTGGCCCTAGCGTCGGCTCCGTGAACGTCGAGGTCGTCCGATGGCCAGCTGACGCGCAGCGGCTGGCCGAGCTTCGGGAGATGCGCATTCCGCGGCTGTTGGTGGTGGCCGACGGCGACGGTGAGCTGCCGTTGCCGGTCGACTGTCTCGAGGACTGGGTGACGTCGGGCGCGCCCGAATGGGAGGTCGACGCCCGCCGGCGCGCCCTCCTGCTTCGGTCCGGACAGCACGCGGTGCGGCCGCTGCTCGACGAGGACGGTCTGCTCCATCACCGCGACGCCTGGGTATCGCTCTCACCGGTCGAGCAGGCGCTCGCCGCGGTGTTGCTCGATCGCTTCGGCGCGGTCGTCACCCGCGAGATGCTCGCCGATCGCGCGTGGCCGGCCGGTGTGCCGACGCGCAACGCGCTCGACGTGCATGTGCTGCGCCTGCGCCGCCGCATCGCCCCCGTGGGTCTCGAGATCCGCACGGTCCGCTCACGCGGCTATCTCATGCAATCGCGCGAAGTCGTGCTGCAGTAGCTCACCTCTTCCCTCGGAGGGTCCCGAGTAGCGTCGCGCGTGTGCGACTCGGGATCGACAGCGGCGGCACGTTCACCGACGTCGTCGCCGGCGACGGCCGGGTCGCCAAGGTCGCGTCGACGCCCGACGATCCCGCCCGCGCGGTGGAGCGCGCGGCCGACGCCGTCGGGGAGCGAGGCCGGATCGACGTGCTCGCGCACGGCACGACGGTGGCCACCAACGCGCTCCTCGAGCGGCGGGGTGCCCGCGTCGCGCTGATCTCGACGCGCGGCTTCGTCGACGAGATCGAGATCGCGCGCCAGGTCCGGCCGTCGCTGTACGACCCGTTCGCCGATCGGCCGCCGCCGCTCGTGGGGCGCGACATGCGGTTCGAGGTCGCCGGCCGGCTCGACGCGCGCGGCGTGGAGATCGAGGCCTTCGACGGGACGCTGCCCGAGATCGCAGGCGCGGTCGACGCAATCGCGGTCTGTTTGCTGCATGCCGACCTCGACCCGCGACACGAGCGCGAGGTCGGCGACGCGCTGCGCGCGGTGCGGTCGGAGCTCGTCGTGTGCTCGCACGAGGTCAGCCCGGAGTTCCGCGAGTACGAACGCATGGTCACGACGGTCGTGGAGGCGTTCCTCGAGCCGGTCTGCACGCCGTATCTGACACAGCTCGCGTCCATGGCACCCGAAGCGCTGGTGATGACCTCGGCCGGCGGCCTCGTACCCGTGGCCGCCGGCGCGCGGCTCGCCGCGTCGTTGTTGCTCTCGGGCCCCGCCGGCGGTGTACGGGCGGCGGCGGAGATCGCCGCCGCGTGCGGATTCGTCGACGCGGTCAGCTTCGACATGGGTGGGACGAGCACCGATGTTTGTCTCGTGCGCGGGCGCGTTCCCGAACCGGCGTCGGAACGCGTCGTCGCCGGGTTCCCGATCCGGCTGCCGGCGCTCGACGTGCACACCGTGGGCGCGGGCGGCGGTTCGATCGCGCGCGTCGACGCGGGCGGCGCGTTGGCCGTCGGGCCGCGGAGCGCGGGAGCGGTCCCGGGACCCGCGTGCTACGGGCGCGGCGGTGCGGAGTCGACGGTCACCGACGCGGATCTGGTGCTCGGCCGGATCCCCGCCGACTCCGTCTTCCCCGATCTCGGCCGCCTCGACGTCGCCGCGGCGCGGCGCGCGCTTGAGCGAGCCGGCGTGACCGCCGAGGGCGTCGTGCGCGTCGTCGACGCCGCAATGGAACGCGCGGTACGGGTCGTGACCGTCGAGCGTGGTGTCGATCCGCGTGAGCTCGCGCTCGTCGCGTTCGGAGGTGCCGGACCCATGCATGCGTGTGCGATCGCCGAAGCGTTGGGCATGCGCGCAGTGGTGGTGCCCCCGCGCGCCGGCGTGTGCTCCGCCGCCGGCCTGCTGTGCGCGCCGAAGTCGCGCGAGGTAGTGCACAGCCTCGGCCGCGCGTCACTGGCCGACGCGCTCACCCGGGTCGAACGCGAGGCGCGGGCACGCGCCGGCGCCGGCGCGATCGTCGAGACGGCGGTCGATTGTCGCTACGCCGGCCAGAGTCACGAGCTGACCGTGGCGTCCCCCGACGACTTCCCGGCCGAGCACCAGCGCCGCAACGGACACGCGCGCCCGGGCGCGCCGATCGAGGTGATCGCGGTTCGCGCCCGAGCGTCGATCCCGGCGCCGCTGCGCATCACCGACCTGCCCGACGTCGAACGGTCCCGAGTGGTCGGGCCGGCGGTCGTCGCCGAGCCCGACTGCACGATGTGGGTTCCCGAAGGTTGGCAGGCCGAGCCCCGCGAGCTCGGGGCCTGGGTCGTCAGACGGCGGAGATAGCGGTGGACCCGGCGACGTTGCAGGTGTGGATCTCGCGACTCGCGGGCATCGCCGACGAGATGGGCGCGGTGCTACGCCGGGCCGCGTACAGCCCCAACATCAAAGAGCGCGCCGACTGCTCGTGTGCGTTGTTCGCGCCCGACGGCACCCTGTTGGCCCAAGCCGAGCACATCCCCGTGCATCTCGGTTCCATGCCGGCGGCCGTGCGCGCCGCGATCGACGCGTGCGGTGACCGGATCGCGCCCGGTGATCAGGTCGTCGTGAACGACCCGTTCGCCGGAGGTACGCATCTGAACGACGTCACGTTCGTCGCGCCCGCGTTCGCCGACGACGGGACCCTGCTCGGTTGGGCCGCGAACCGCGCACACCACGCCGACGTCGGTGGGATGGCGCCCGGATCGTTGCCGCCCGACGCGACGGAGATCTATCAGGAGGGACTGCGCATCCCGCCCGTCCGCTGGACACCCGAGGTCGAGGCGCTCGTCGTCGCCGCGTCGCGCACGCCCGACGAACGACGCGGCGATCTCGACGCGCAGCTGGGCGCGAACCACTTGGGCGTGGCCAGGCTGCGCGAGCTCCCGGTCGCGCCTGAGATCATGATCGAGATCGTCGAATACGGAGAGCGCCGCACTCGTGCCGCGATCCACGAGCTTGCCGACGGCACGTTTCGCTTCGTTGACGTCCTCGACTCGACCGGCGGCCCCGGCGACGCGCGACCGGCGCGGATCTGTGTGGCGGTCACCGTGCTCGGCGACACCATCACATTCGACTTCGCGGGTACCGACCCGCAACGAGCCGGATCGGTGAACGCGGTGGAAGCCGTGACGATCAGCGCGGTCGTGTTCGCGTTGCGATCCGTCGCCGATCCCGATCTCCCGGCGAACGGTGGCGTGCTGCGGCCGTTGCGCGTGCTCACACCCGCCGGCTCGGTGGTCTCGGCCCGGATGCCGGTGGCGGTCGGTGCCGGCAACGTCGAGGTGAGTCAACGGGTTGCCGACGTGTGCCTGGGCGCCCTCGCGCAAGCCGCGCCGGAGCGCGTCGGCGGTGCGTCGCAGGGAACGATGAACAACGTGCTCGTGGGCGGCGAGGGTTGGGTGTACTACGAGACGATCGGCGGCGGCCAGGGCGGGCGGCCGAACGGGCGAGCGGGAATGAACGGCGTGCACACCGCGATGACCAACACGCGCGACACGCCGGTCGAAGCGCTCGAGCGCGCGTACCCCATGCGGGTACGGCGCTACGCGTTGCGGACGAACAGCGGCGGGGCCGGCTTCGCCGCGGGCGGTGACGGCATCGTCCGCGAGCTCGAGATGCTCGACGACGCGACCGTCTCGCTCATCACCGAACGGCGATCGTCTCGCCCATGGGGCATCGCGGGTGGCGAGCCGGGCGCGGTCGGCGAGAACTGGTTGCTTCCCGGCGGCGACGAGACGCGAGCCCGCCGGCTCGCCGACAAGTGCACGACTCGGCTGCGACGCGGCGACGTCGTGCGGATCCTGACGCCGGGTGGCGGCGGCTTCGGCCCGCCGACACCACCTCGAGGCTGATCGGCCTCGAGGCTGATCCGGGGATGAGTCGGGCGGTTAGTCGGGGAGCCGTACCGCGACGACGGTCACCGACATCTCGCGTTTCGGACCTTGGTACGTGACGGTGGCCTCGGGTCCTTTGCCGATGATGGCCTGCCCGAGGGGTGAGTTGGTCGACAGCACGTCGTACTTCTCGTGGCGTTCCTCGATGGAGCCGACGAGATACGTGACGAGGTCGTCGTCGCCGGCGTAGCGCAGGTCGACGAGTGTGCCCGGCTCCACCACGTCGCCGGCGGTGTTGGTGTCGATCACGACCGCGTTCTTCAGCATCTGCTCGAGCTGGCGGACCCGGGCCTCGTTGTGGCCCTGCTCGTTCTTCGCGGCGTCGTAGTCGGCGTTCTCGGAGATGTCGCCGTGCTCTCGGGCTCTTTCGATCCAAAGCGAGAGCTCGCGACGGCGCGTCGTCGTCCGTTCTTCCAATTCCGCCTTCAGGCGTGCGTGGGCCTGCGGCGAGAGGTGGGGCTCGCTCATGACCGGCAGGGTACTTCGGTCGCCCGGCCGAATCCGTCGACAGGGGCACTTTTCGGCGCACGGTGTCGACCTCCGAGGTCACCGGGGACCGCGGTGTCGTTTGACAATGTTGTGATCTGCTGCGATCCTGGTCGTCTCATGTCCGTGCATCTCTCAGTCGTCGTCATTCGATAAGCGAACGCCGCACCGGCGTTCGCTGCAACCGTCCACCTCCGCGTGGGCGGTTTTTTCGTGAACGCACCTGATCGGAAAGGAAACAGCCCGTGGCCCATCGGGTCGGGATCATCGGCGGCGACGGCATCGGCCCCGAAGTCGTGCACGAAGCGTTGAAGGTCGTGCGCGCCGCGGGCGTCGAGCTCGACCCGATCGAATACGACCTCGGCGGACGTCGCTATCTTGCGACCGGCGAGGTGTTGCCCGACGCCGTGCTCGAGGAGTTGCGCGGCCTCGACGCGATCTTGCTCGGCGCGGTCGGGACACCCGACGTTCCGCCGGGCGTGCTCGAGCGAGGTCTGCTGCTGAAGATGCGCTTCGCGCTCGACCTCTACGTGAACCTGCGGCCGTTCAAGGCCGGTCCCGGACGCCACAACGAGGGTGTCGATTTCGTCGTGGTGCGCGAGAACACCGAAGGAACGTACGCGGGCGAGGGTGGTTTCCTGCGCAGGGGCACACCGCACGAGGTCGCGACCCAAGGCTCGGTGAACACGCGCATGGGCGTAGAACGTTGCGTGCGTTTCGCGTTCGACCTCGCCCGATCTCGCGACCGTAAGCATCTCACGCTCGTGCACAAGACGAACGTGCTCACCTTCGCCGGCGACCTCTGGCAACGCACGTTCGACGACGTGGCCCGCTCGTTCACCGACGTCGGCACCGCGTACAACCACGTCGACGCGGCGTGCATCTATTTCGTACAGGACCCGCAGCGCTACGACGTGGTCGTCACCGACAACCTGTTCGGAGACATCCTTACCGACCTCGGCGGCGCGATCGGCGGCGGTATCGGGCGGGCTGCGTCGGCGAACCTCAACCCCGACCGGACCGGCCCATCGCTCTTCGAGCCGGTCCACGGATCGGCTCCCGACATCGCCGGCACCGGGCAGGCCGACCCCCGGGCTGCGGTGATCTCGGCCGCGCTGATGTGTGATTTCCTCGGTGAGAGCGATGCTCTGGCCCGAATCCAAAAGGCACTGGACACGACGGACGATGTAAAAGGCACGACTTCACAGATCGGCGACGCGATCGCCGCCGCCTGCTGACGACGCAGCTCGACGAAAGGCTCTGCGATGCCCATCACCCCGACCGACAAGATCTGGATGAACGGCGAGCTCGTTCCGTGGGCGGACGCGCGGATCCACGTCCTCACGCACACGTTGCACTACGGCACCGGAGTCTTCGAGGGCATCCGCGCGTACGAGACGGAACGGGGCCCGGCGGTCTTCCGCCTCACCGAGCACATCACGCGGTTGTTCGACTCCGCGCGGATCATGATGATGGAGATCCCGTACACCGTCGACCAGCTCGTACAGGCGACGAAGGACACCGTGCGCGCGACCGGACTCGCGTCGTGCTACGTCCGGCCGATCGCGTACTACGGGTACGGCGAGATGGGCCTCAACACGTTGCCGTGTGAGGTGGACGTCTCGATCGCGTGTTGGCCGTGGGGCGCGTACCTCGGTGCGGACGCCGTCTCCAAGGGCGTGCGCATGAAGATCTCGAGCTGGACGCGCCACGACCACAACACGATGCCGCCCCTGTCGAAGACGACCGGCAACTACGTCAACTCGTCGCTCGCGAAGGTCGAAGCGCTCAAAGCGGGATACGACGAGGCGATCATGCTCAATCCGGATGGCCTCGTCTCCGAGTGCACCGGTGAGAACATCTTCGCCGCGCGTCGCGGTGTGCTGGTCACGCCGCCGGTCTCCGCCGGCGCGCTGCCGGGCATCACCCAGGATTCGGTGACGACGATTGCCCGCGACCACGGCTTCGAGGTCCGCGTCGACGACTTGTCGCGCAGCGATCTCTACGTCGCCGAAGAGATGTTCGTGTGCGGCACTGCGGCCGAGGTCAGCGCCGTGAACTCCGTCGACGACCGCGCCATCCCGTGCCCCGGTCCGATGACCCAAGTCATCGCCGCCGAGTACGCCAAAGCCGTCCGCGGCGAGATCGACAAATACAAAGACTGGTGCGAATTGGTATGAGTGAGTCTGGAAGTGGCGGAGTCCCGAGCGCCCGCGAGGTGGGTATCCCGCCGAGCAGCGAGGGCGACAAAGCAAGCATCGTGGGTATCCCGCCGAGCAGCGAGGGCGACAAAGCAAGTATCGAAATTTACGACACGACGTTGCGGGATGGCTCGCAGCTCGAGGGGATCTCGCTGACCGTCGAGGACAAGCTGCGGATCGCGGAGCAACTCGACTGGCTCGGTGTGCACTACATCGAAGCCGGTTGGCCGGGCGCGAACCCGAAGGACGACGAGCTGTTCCGGCGCGTGCCGAACGAGCTGAGGCTCGAGACCAGCACCCTCGTCGCGTTCGGGTCGACGCGTCGAGTCAAGGGCAAGGTCGACAGCGACGACACACTCCGCCACCTCGTCGAGGCGAATGTCGGGACCGTCTGCATCGTGGGCAAGTCTTGGGACTACCACGTCACCGAGGCACTGGGCACGACGCTCGACGAGGGTGTGGCGATGGTCGGCGATTCGGTCGAATTCCTGCGCGGCGCCGGGATGCAGGTGCTCTTCGACGCCGAGCACTTCTTCGACGGCTTCAAGCGCAATCCCGAGTTCTCGCTGCGCGTGCTCGAAGCCGCGGCGACGAACGGCGCGAGCCATCTCGTGCTCTGCGACACCAACGGCGGAGCGCTGCCACGCGAGGTCGAGCAGGCCGTGGCAGATGTCGTGCGTTACTTCGGTGCCGACGTCAAGATCGCGGTGCATCTCCACGACGATGCCGGCACTGGAGTTGCGAACGCGCTCGCGGGGGTACTCGGGGGCGCCACACAGGTCCAGGGCACGATCAACGGTTACGGCGAGCGCACGGGCAACTGCAATCTCACCACGATCATCCCGAATCTCACGCTCAAGATGGGCTACGAGACCATCCCGCTCGATCGCTTCGAGCGGCTCACTCCGGTTGCGCACCACATCGCCGAGCTTGTGAACATGCCCCTCAACCCGCAGGCCGCGTACGTGGGCCATTCCGCGTTCGCGCACAAGGCCGGGTTGCACACGAGCGCGATCGCGAAGCGTCCCGACGCCTACGAGCACGTATCGCCCGAGGTCGTCGGGAACGGGACGCGGTTCGTGGTATCGGAGCTCGCGGGCAAGTCGACGCTCGGGCTCAAGGCCAAGGAGCTCGGCCTCGAGCTCGACGGACCGCAGCTGGCCGACGTGGTCGAGACGTTGAAGCGGCTCGAGCACGAGGGCTACCACTTCGAGGTTGCCGACGGCTCGTTGGAGTTGCTCATGCGCCGGGCAACGGGTTGGGAGCCCGGCTGGTTCCGAGTCGAGTCGTTCCGCGTGATCACCGACGACCTCGGCGGCGTCGACACCCTTACCGACAAGACCGGCGCGACCGTGATGACCGAAGCAACCGTCAAGGTCCACATTGGTGGTAGGCGAGTGGTGGCGACCGCCGAGGGCAACGGTCCGGTGAACGCGCTCGACACCGCGCTGCGAACCGCACTCGACGGCAATTTCCCCGCGCTCGAGCGAGTGCACCTGACCGACTACAAGGTGCGGGTGCTCGACACGAACAAGGGCACGGGCGCGGCGACTCGGGTGCTGATCGACTCCACCGACGGCAACGGCACGTGGACGACCATCGGCGTGAACGAGAACATCATCGAAGCCTCGTGGCAGGCGCTGCTCGACTCGATTCATTTCGGCCTGCTGCGCGCCGAGCTCGCCGGCGGCTGAGGAGCGCCGGCCGGCGCGGGTCGGCGCGGGTCGGCGCGGGTCGGCCCGGCCGGGTCGAAATGCGATCCGAGTAATGTCAGCGCTCGTGCCGACCGATCCGTTCGTCCCGTCCGATCCGAGTGCTCGGCCGCGCGAGCAGCAGAACCTGCCTCCCGGTGTGGCCCTGCCGGCCGCGGCCGACTGGCGATCCGATCGTCCGGGCGACCTCGGCCCCGACCAGCCCGAAGGCGCACTGTTCGGTCGTCCCGGCCCGAACGTCGGCTACGCGTACACCCTCGCGCAACGGGCCAAGGACCGGATGCGGCTGGGCCCGTTCGAGCACGCCGACGACGCCGTCGCGGTAGTCGCGGAGATCGCGGGCAAGCGAGCCGCGCTGTTCGGTCGCGCCCCGGTGATCGGTGATGTCGATCTCGCCCTCGCGGTGCTGGGATACGACGGCAATGTCAGCGACGACTTCGTCACGGCGCGCTCCGCGGTGGTACACGACGCGAACCACGACTACCACCGGCGGCGCACGCTCGTCGACGCGGTGCCGGACACGTTGTTGCGCATGCGGGCCGGCCAGGCCGGCGCGGAGATCGCAGCGTGGCGCGCGTCGATGCCCGCGCCGGCCGCCTCCGGTTAGCGCCGGATCATCGCGGCGAAAGGCCGGATGTTGACCAGTTTCACCCTGTCCGACGACCTCACCGAGTTGCGGGCATCGGTCCGGCGTCTCGCCGAGGACAAGATCGCCCCGCACGCCGCGCACGCCGACGAGTACGAGGAATACCCGTGGGACTCGTGGCACGCCTGGCGCGCAGCGGGATTCGCGGGCCTCGCGTTCCCCGAGGAGCTCGGCGGTCAGGGGGGCGGGTTCCTGGCGCACGCGATCTGCGTGGAGGAGGTGGCGCGGGTCTGCGCGTCGTCGTCGCTGTTCACCTTCATCTCGAAGCTGGCGATGACGCCGGTGCTCGACCACGGCGGCGACGGGCTCGGGCGGAAGTACGTCGCGCGCGTCGCGAGCGGAGAGTGCCAGGCGTCCTACTGCCTCTCGGAGGCCGACGCGGGAAGCGACGTGGCCGGCCTGCGCACCAGGGCGGTCCGCGACGGCGAGCACTACGTGTTGACGGGCCGCAAGCTCTGGATCACCAACGCGGGCATCAGCGACTTCTACACGGTGTTCGCCAAGACCGATCCCGAGGCGGGTCACCGCGGCATCAGCTGCTTCGTCGTCGAGAAGGACTTCGCCGGATTCTCGGTGTCGAAGCTCGAGCGCAAGATGGGCATACGGGGGTCGCCCACGGGCGAGGTCGTGCTCGACGAATGCGTCGTACCCGCGGAGAACTTGATCGGCGAACCCGGCCAGGGGTTCGCGTTCGCGATGGGCGCGCTCGACCGCTCGCGGCCGCTCGTCGGTGCGCAGGCCCTCGGCATTGCCCAGGGCGCGCTCGACCTGGCAACCGGCTACGTGCAGGAGCGCAAGCAGTTCGGACGGCAGATCGCCGACTTCCAGGGCTTGCAGTTCATGCTCGCCGACATGGCGACCGCCGTCGACGCGGCGCGCCTGCTCGTGTACCGGGCCTGCGCGTTGCTCGACGACGGGCTCGGCGGCACTCCGACGACCGCGAGCGCGTCGTCGATGGCAAAGCTCTTCGCATCCGATACCGCGATGCGGGTGACGACCGATTGTGTGCAGCTCCTGGGGGGGATCGGCTACACGAAGGATGTCCCGGCGGAGCGGTTCATGCGCGATGCCAAGATCACCCAGATCTACGAGGGCACGAACCAGATCCAACGGGTCGTGATCGCCAAGCGCCTGCTCGGGGGCTGACGTGAACGCGGTGACCGGCTACGCGAAGAACGGTGGCACGCACATCGCGTATTCGGTTCTCGGTGACGGTCCGGTCGACGTCCTCGCGGTGCAGTCGATGACTGTCGCGACAGAAGCGTTCGCGGAGGAGCCGCATGCAGCCGCGTTCGATCGGCGGCTTGCATCGTTCTGCCGTCTCATTCGCTTCGATCTACGCGGGATCGGGCTTTCGGATCCAATCGATCTCGCCGTGGGTATGAAGCTCTCCGATATCGCCGGCGACGCGCTGGCCGTGCTCGACGCCGTCGGAGTTCCGAGCGCGACACTTCTCGGCACCGAGGGAGGGGTCGTCGCGGCGATCACGCTGGCCGCGACCGCGCCGGATCGGATCGACCGGCTGGTCCTCATCAACGGCTTTGCCCGGGTCATCAGGTCCGACGACTATCCCCACGGCCATGCACCGGAGGTCGTCTCGGCGTTCGTCGAGACCAACATCGATCCCGACGCCGAATGGTCCCTCGACGGCGCGGACGATCTCGCGTTGATCGCACCGTCGCTCAAGGACGATCCGGCGTTCGTCGCCTGGTGGGTGCGATCGTCGCGCCGGGGTGCGAGCCCCGCGACCGCGCTCGCGATGTTGCGATTGACCAGCCAGTCCGACGTGCGCGACCTGCTTCCGACGATCAGCGTGCCGACGCTCGTTCTTCACCGCCGCGCCAACTTCTTTGCTCCTGTCGGTTGCGGGCGATACCTGGGTGAGCACATCGCGGGCGCCAAGTACGTCGAGCTGGCCGGCGCCGATCACCTTCCGTGGGCGGGTGACGCCGATGCGATCCTCGACGAGATCGAGGAGTTCCTGACCGGGCAGCGTGGCGGAACGGGCGAGCGCGTGCTCGCGACCGTGCTGTTCACCGACATCGTGGACTCGACCCAACAGGCCGCCGCGCTCGGCGACCGGGCGTGGCGCGCCCGGCTCGAGAATCACGACGCGATCGTGCGCCAGGAATTGCGGCGCTACGGCGGTCGCGAGGTCAACACCACCGGAGACGGATTCTTCGCGGCGTTCGACAGCCCGACGCAGGCGGTGCGCTCCGCGCGCGCGATCATCGACGCTTCGGCCGCAGCCCAACTCGATGTGCGTGCGGGAATACACACGGGTGAGTGCGAGCGGCGCGGCGATGATCTCGCGGGGCTCGCCGTCCACATCGCGGCGCGGGTGGCGGCGGCGGCGGGTGCGGGCGACGTGGTCGTGTCGCGGACGGTGCGCGACCTCGTCGGCGGCTCGGAGATGCGATTCGTGGATCGCGGCGAGCACGAGCTGAGGGGCGTGCCCGAACATTGGCAGCTGTACGCGCTGGAACGGTGAGGACGACATCGGGCGGGCTCGTAGACTCGGAGATCCGATGAGCCAGGTCCGCCTCCGTTTCTCGCCCGCTCCCACCGGGTCGCTCCACCTCGGCAACGTCCGCACGGCGCTCTACAACTGGTTGCACGCGCGCCACGTCGGCGGCACCTTCATCCTCCGGATCGAAGACACCGATGTCGTCCGCTCGACGCAGGAGTCGGTCGACGAGATCCAGTACGTGCTGCGCTGGTTGGGTCTCGACTGGGACGAGGGCTCCTACCTGCAGAGCGCGCGTTTGGACGTGTACCTCGCGGCGGCCGCCCGCCTGGTCGACGAGGGGCTCGCTTACGAGTGCTACTGCACCGAGTCCGAGGTCAAGGAGCGCAACGAGCAGGCGATGCACCAGGGTCGGCCGCCCGGCTACGACGGGCGCTGTCGAGATCTGAGCGCCGACGAGCGGGCCGCGCGCGCGGCCGAGGGTCGACCCGTGTCGCTCCGGTTCCGCACACCCGACGAGGGCCACAGCTCCTTCACGGATCTGATCCGCGGCGAGGTCACCGTCGAGTGGTCGACGATCTCCGACTTCGTGATCGTGAGGTCGAACGGCACGCCGGTGTTCTTCCTCGCGAACGCGGTCGACGACATCGACATGCAGATCACGCACGTACTACGCGGCGAGGATCTCATCGACTCGACCCACCGCGTTCTCGCGCTCCGGCGTGCGCTCGGTCACGACGATCAGCCCGTATACGCGCACATGCCGATGATCCTCGGACCCGGCGGCGGGAAGCTGTCGAAGCGCCACGGGTCGGTCTCGATCGAGGAATACCGCGACGCCGGTTACCTTCCGAGCGCACTGGTCAACTATCTCACCTTGCTCGGTTGGGGCCCGGAGGACGGCCGCGAGGTTCTGAGCACCGACGAGCTCGTCGCCGAGTTCGAGCTGAAGCGCGTCATCAGCTCTTCCGCAACGTTCGACGCCAAGAAGCTCGAGTGGATGAACGGCGAGCACATCCGGGCTCTTCCTCCGTCGGAGCTGGTGTCGGCCGTGTTGCCGTTCGCCCGCATCCGGTACGGCGACCGTCTCGAAATCCGGCGGTTCGAGGCGGCGGTTCGCCTGGCGCAGGTGCGGGCGACGACCCTCGTACAGATTGCCGAGCAGATGGCGTTCCTCTTCACCCCCGACGACGCGCTCGAGATCGAGGCGGCGTCGTGGGAGAAGCTGACAAAGGTGGAGGCGGCGGCCGACATCCTCGATGCCGCCGCCGAATTCGTTGCAACATGCGACTGGACCGACGAGATCGATCCGCGTCCGGCCATCGAGGCGCTCGGGCTCAAGCCGGGCAAGGTCATGCACGTCCTGTACACCGCGATCGAGGGTCGCAGTCAAGGGCTGCCGCTGTTCGACTCGATCAGTCTGCTCGGCCGCGAGTCGGCGCTCCACCGGCTACGTGCTGCCCGCGCCCGCCTGTGAGACGGTGGATCAAGATCTCGCTGCGCATCGCGATCGGTCTGTTCGTCGTCGTCTTCGCGTATCTGTCGGTCGTGTTCGTACAGGTGTGGTTGGCTGCGCGCCGAGATGACGCCCGACCGTCCGACGCGATCATCGTCCTCGGAGCCGCGGAGTTCGACGGCCGGGCGTCGGCGATTCTCGCGGCCCGGCTCGACCATGCGATCGACCTGTACCGCCGCGGCATCGCCCCGGTCGTCGTGGTGACGGGCGGCAGACAACCCGGAGATCGCTTCACCGAGGCGAGCGTCGGTGCGAGCTACCTGAACGATCGTCACGTCCCCGAGCGCGCGATCTTGCGCGAGACGACCGGGCGTTCGTCGTGGCAGTCGCTCGCCGCGGCGGCCCGCTTCTTGAAGGCGCGCAACCTCACACGAGTCGTGCTCGTCTCGGATCCGTACCATTCGGCGCGCATCGAGGACGTTGCGCACGACGTCGGTCTGAAAGCCGTGACATCGCCCACCCGCACGAGTCCGATCAAGGGGACAAGTGAGTGGCGGCGATTCGTCACCGAAACGATCCGCGTCGGCGCGGGACGGATCTTCGGTTACGGACGCCTCGACCGGCACCGCCAGGTGGAGAGGCTCGTTCCCGGACTCGCTACAATATGCCCTTCGTTGCGGCGGCCGGATCGGCGATTCGGTCGACGGCGATGCGGTCGACGTCGCAACGGCACCCATTCGGGGGTGGTGTAATCGGCAACACGACAGGTTCTGGCCCTGTTATTGGGGGTTCGAGTCCTCCCCCCCGAGCGCAGCCGGAGACTTGCCCCGTTCGTCTAGCGGCCCAGGACGCCAGGTTCTCATCCTGGTAACACGGGTTCAAATCCCGTACGGGGTGCCATGTGGCCCGAGCAATACCGCTCGGGCCACATTTCTTTTCTGGACGCTTTCTCGGCGCGCGCGGTCACGCTGGGCGCGCATCACGACAAACCTCGTCTGCGTACATATACACGCGCCGACATCGACGAGAACGTGTCGCGCGCGCCTCGTCGCGTCGATCGCAAGCGACGCGATGTCGATCACTGCGCGACGCGGATCTCGTCGTCGCGCACGATGAGCGTGCACGCCAAACCGACGAGTGAAAGTGGATCGCGCGCGACAAAACTGCTGGTCACGATGTTGATGACGTCACCACGATGCACGCCCGACGTGATCGTGCACTCGAGCATGATGCCGTCGTCGCGTTGCTCCGCCCAGATGATGAATGCGTCGTACGTTCCATCGCCGAGTCTCGTCATGAGCGTGGTATCGCGTGTGCACGCGTCATCGACAGGCGATCCGCATGCGCGCTTCCGCGCAGCCAACAATCTTGACACGAGTCGCGCAACGAGTGGTGGATGCTACGCGCGTTCCGTGAGAAGTGCTTGACGTGGCCGTGTGAATACGTTCTCATAACACGAACACACGCGGTGCGTGGAGGTTTACGTGAACAAGGGCGAGCTCGTCGACGCGATCGCGAACGACGCGAACATCAGCAAGACGGATGCCGAGAGCGCGCTCAACGCATTCATCAACTCGGTGCAGTCGTCGATCTCGTCGGGCGAGAAGGTGACGCTCCCGGGCTTCGGGACGTTCTCGCCTGCGCTGCGCAAGGCGCGCACAGGTATGGATCCGCGCACGCGTGAGCCGGTGCAGATCCCCGAGCGCAAGAGCGCCAAGTTCTCCGTGGGCTCGAAGTTCAAGGCCCAGGTACAAGGATCCTGATCGCGTAGGGCGTGGGGTCGCACTCCCTCGCGCACCGAGTTACCTAAGAAGTTCGAACTTCCCCGAGTGAGAGCTCTCAGGAAAGGTGGTGACCGTGCCTCCGGCTAAAAAGGCAACGAAGAGAAGGGCTGCCAAGAAGGCTCCGGCCAAGCGCAAGGCCGTGAAGAAGGCGCCCGCGAAGCGGAAAGCAGCTAAGAAGCGGACCGCGAAGAGAAAAGCACCGGCCAAGCGCAAGGCGGCGAAGAAGACCGTCAAGCGCAAGGCGGCGAAGAAGACCGTCAAGCGCAAGGCGGCCAAGAAGCGCAAGGCTCCGGCCAAGCGCAAGGCAGCCAAGAAGCGTAAGGCTCCGGCGAAGAAGCGTCGCAAAGCCGCGAAGAAGGCGCCGGCCAAGCGTGCCGTGCGTCGCACAACGCGCAAGCGCACAACGAAGAAGAAATAGCTTCGCTTCCGAAGTCTCGAAGAAGGGCCCGGGCAACCGGGTCCTTTCTTCGCGTTAGGACCGCGAGCATTTTCTCAGAGGTTGTCGATGCGGGCGAACGACTCGGCCGCGCGCAGCCCGGCCCGGAGGGCAGCGGCGCGGGTCTCGGCGTGGACCTTCTCCGCGAACGCGGCGCGCTCCTCGTCGGGGCGCTCGTCGATCGCCATCGTGGAGCGCCACTGACTCCGATGCGCGAGCAACGCCTCGATCTTGCGATCGACGTAACCGTCGACGTTCTCGACGTGATCGACCCGGCCCGGCTCGAAGCAGAGCAAGGTCGACGGCCGGTGCGGTGCCACTCCTTGCTCGGGGAAGAAATGCGGGTCGCGCGCGGCGACGATCCCGGAAGTGACGAGCAACCCCGCGTGGTGATGGTCGGGATGGATCCGGTACGGGTGCCACGGGTCGTGTCCGAGCACGACGTCGGGGCGAGCCTGACGGATCACGCGGCAGACGGCGGCGCGCGGTGCCAGCGTGCTGTCGAGCTCACCGTCGACGAAGCGCAGGAACACGACGTCGACGGCTCCGAGGATGGCGACGGCGTCGCGTTGCTCGTCTTCGCGCTTCGCGATGAGCGCCGCGAGGTCGGCGGCACCGTCCCAAGTGCCCTTGGAGCCGTCGGTGCAGACGCAGAGGGTCACCTGCGTGCCGGCGGCCGCCCACTTCGCGAGCGTCGCACCACAGCCGAACTCGATGTCGTCGGCGTGGGCACCGATTGCCAGCGCGCGCCGCGGGATCGGGAGGTTGACGGCGATCGTCATGGCGCAGATGTCATGGCGCGGATGTCGTGGGCGCGGATGTCTTGGGCGCGATTGTCATGGCGCGGGCGTACGCCGGAGCGTTTCGAGCGCGTCGAGGTCGGCGGGGGTGTCGACGTCGAACCCCAACGCCGCGTCTCGCACTATCCGAACCGTGAGCGATCGGCGCCGGGCTTCGTCGGCATGACGAGCGGCGGAACGAGGCCCGTACGCGAAGGTGAAGGGCTCGGCCGTCGGAAGCGAAAGCACCGGAGTGCCGTCGTCGCGATGGTCCGGAACGATGACCGCGACCAGTGCGGAGCCGTCGGCGACGACGGCGTCGAGCGAGTGGGCGAGCGGGAGATCGGCGTGGACGACGGCATAGCGCGTCAGCGAGCGGCCGATCGCCCAGGTTCTTCCGGCCGCCGCCGCGGCGTCGAGCGAGCCGGGGTCGTCGAGCACGTCGAACTCGCGGTCTCGGGCCCAGGCAACGACCTCGGGCGCGCTCGAGACGACCACCACCGGACGCGTGCCGGCGGCATTGGCGACGCATTCCGCCATCGATCGCGCGAGCGTCTCGCGTTCGTGCTCGGAGAGTGTCTCGGCGAGCCGCGCCTTGCCCAAGGTGAACGACCGGAGCGGGACGACGATCCCCGCATCGTCTTGGGATCCACTCGGCATTCGCTGCGTATGCTACCGACCGTGGACGCGGTGTATCCCGCCGCGAAGGCGGTGTTCTGGCCCTGGTTGCGCTTCGGCTTGCGTTGGACGATCGAAGGCGAGGCGAACATCCCGGCGCACGGCCCGGCGATCCTCGCGAGCAATCACATCTCGTATCTCGACCCGCTCACGCTGGCCTGGGTGGCGAACCAGCACAAGCGGCGCATCCGCTTCCTGGCCAAGGCCGAGCTCTTCCGGAACCCGGCGCTCGGTGTGTTGTTGCGAGCCGCGCACCAGATTCCCGTGTACCGCGGAACGGCCGATTCTTCGGGCGCGCTCTCGGCCGCGGTCTCGGCGTTGCGGAACGGCGAGTGCGTCGCCGTGTTCCCCGAGGGCACGATCTCCGAGGACCTCGAGCCCATGCGGGGCAAGTCGGGTACGGCTCGCCTTGCCCAAGAATCCGGAGTGCCGGTCGTCCCGGTTGGCCTCTGGGGAACCCATCGGTTGATGACGAAGGGCCGCAAGCCCCACTTCTCGTGGGGGATCGCGCAGGTCGCGGTCGTGGGCGATCCGGTGCACATAACCGAAGGTGAGCGTCCGAGAGACGCGACGCTGCGCGTCATGGACGCCATCACGGCGTGCGTCGCCCGGGCGCGCGAGATCTACCCGCAGCGGCCCGAGGCGGGCAGCGACGCATGGTGGTGGCGCGATCCGGGGACGGCGACCGCGCACCGGAGACCGGCATGACGCGCATCGCGGTCGTCGGGGCGGGATCGTGGGGCACGGCCGTGGCTGCGATCGCCGCCGGCAACGTCGCGACCACGTTGTGGGCGCGTCGGCCGGAGCTCGCGGCGCAGATCCGCGACGCGCACGAGAACCCCGCGTATCTGCCCGGCATCCGGTTGCCCAGTCGCCTCCACGCCACCGATTCGCTCGAAGAGGCTTGCACCGGCGCCGATGTGCTCGTGTTGGGCCTGCCGTCACACGGACTGCGGGCGGTGCTCGGTGAAGCACGTTCGTTCATCGGGCCGCGGGTCCCGGTTGTGAGTCTCGCCAAAGGCATCGAGCAGGGAACGCTCGCGCGTATGACCGAGGTCGCCTGTGAGGTCCTCGCCGGCCACGAAGCTGCGTGCGTCGGCGTCCTCACCGGCCCAAACCTCGCGCGCGAGGTCGCAGCCGGCCAACCCACCGCGTCGGTGGTCGCGATGGCCGACCCGGCGGTCGCCGAGGAGATGCAGCAACTGTTCTTCGCGCCGACGTTACGCGTCTATACCAATCCCGACGTCGTCGGCTGCGAGATGGCGGGCGCACTCAAGAACGTGCTCGCGATCGGTGCCGGTATCGCCGACGGCCTGGGCTATGGCGACAACACGAAGGCCGCGCTGATGACACGTGGTCTGGCCGAGCTGGCGCGCCTGGGCGCCACCATGGGCGGCGATCCGCTGACGTTCGCCGGGCTGGCGGGGATGGGCGATCTGATCGCGACGTGCAGCAGCCCGCAGAGCCGCAACCGCCACGTCGGAGTCGAGCTCGGCAAAGGTCGTGCCCTCGACGAGATCATCAACGAGATGAACATGGTTGCCGAAGGCGTGAAGACGACGGCCGCGGTCCTGGAGCTCGCGGCGCGGCACAAGGTCGAGATGCCGCTCGCATCCTTCGTCCAACGGGTGCTCTACGAAGGGGCGCGTCCTGCCGATCTCGTTCCCGAGCTGATGCTGCGCAAGGCGAAACCCGAGCTTCACGGGATGCGGTGACGGATCGCGCGATGGTCGGCGTCGGCACGTTGGCGACCGGGGTCGCAGCCGAGGTCGACGCATGGGGCACGGTGCACCAAGGCTCGTTGCGGCTCGGTTGGCGGATACGTAGCGGGAACGACTGGTTGGTGCCGGGGCGCGACGCGCCGGCCCGTCGTTCGCGGCCACGCGCGGCGCCGGTGGTGGAGACGGCGATCCGCGTCCCCGGCGGCGACGCGATCGAGCGCGTGTACGCGGTCGGTGACGGCGACGACGGAATCGTCGTCGCCGAGGTCCAGAACGATTCGCCCGAGGCGATCGCCGTCGCGTTCGTGGTCGACGCACCCGGTCTCGTGGCCGTCGACGGCACCGGCATACGGGTCGACGGGATCCCCGTCGTCGCGTTCGCATCCCGCCCGGGCGCGATCGAGGGCGACAATCGACTCGTGTTCCCGGTTCCGCACCGCACGACGGTTCGCGTCGCGCTCACCGGCGCCCCGGTCGACGTGCGTGCCCTTCCCGACGCCGACGCGGTCGGCCGAGCATGGGATCGGGTGCTCGACCGCGGACTGCGCACCGAGCTGCCCGAACCACTTCAATCCGAGGTCGACGCGGCCCGCGCCGACCTCCTGCTCGCGGCGCCGTCGGCCGACGCGTTCGCCGCGCTCGAGGCTTGGGGTCTCGACGCCGAGGCGATCGAGATGTGGGCACGACTTCCCTCGCGGGCTCGGCGGGCCGCGCGGCGGACACATGGCTCGGGCGTGCTCGGCGAGACGCGCGGCGCGCTCCTGCGCGAGGAGGGCCGCTCGATCGAGGTGTTGCCCGGGTTCCGGGTCGCGTGGCTCGGCTCCCGGATCGCGGCGCACGACGTGCCGTTGCGGCACGGGTCGTGCTCCTTCGCGCTGCGCTGGCACGGTGCCCGCCCCGCATTGCTGTGGGACGTGCCGGCCGGCTCGACGATACGCGCCCCTGCGCTCGATCCCACCTGGTCGTCGAGCGAGTCGGTGGGCGAGACGTTGCTGACCGAGCCCCCTCCCGCGTTGCTGTCGATGGGAGCGCGCACCGCGCGCAGTGGGACGAGTGTCGAGGCGCCGGAGCAGTTCTCGTGAGTGACTACGTCGACGACCTCGTGGCGGCGGGGCTGTACGACGCCGCCGACCCGGACGCCGCCGAGCGGCTCGAGTTGTTCGATTTCCTCTTGGATGAGATCGGTGCGTCGATCCCCGAACTGGTGCAGGCCGACGAGCAGGGTGGTCTGCTCAGCTTTGCCGCGTTTCGAACGCTGCGGGTCGGGCGCGACGGCCTCACCTTCGCCGAGGCGGCGGCCCGCGCCGAGATCGATCCCGATGTCGCGCTGACCCTCTGGCGCGGCGCCGGGTTCGCCGATCCGCGCCCGTTCGAGCGCCGCTTCGGTCCACAGGACGTCGAAATGTTCCGCCTGTTCGGACTGCTGGCGACCTTCTTGGCCGAAGAGCAGGCGTTGCAACTGATGCGGACGATGGGTGAGGCGGTCGGCCGGGTTGCCGAGGCCGAGGTGGCGTTGTTGCGATCGAACATCGAGGCGCCGCTCGCCCAACGGCGTCAGTACGTCGACGTCGCCCGCACGTACCAGGCCGTCGCCAATGCCGTCCTGCCGCGCATCTCCGACGCCATCGACGCGATGCATCGTCACCGTCTCCAGGCGATCGGACGGCGGTACAGCGACGTGAGCGCTCCGACGTCGGCGCTGAATGTCGTGCAGCTGGCCGTGGGCTTCGCCGACCTCGCCGGCTATACGGGGCTGTGGCAAGAGCTCGAACCGCACCATCTGGCGCTGATGCTCGACCGGTTCGAGGCGACGACGGCCGACGTGATCGCGGCCGCCGGCGCGAACGTCGTCAAGCGCATCGGTGACGCGGTGATGTTCGTGACCAACGCGCCCGGGATCGCGTGCGCGCTGGCCCTCGACCTGCTCGAGGCGTGTGCGGCCGCCAAGTTGCCGAAGCTGCGCGTCGGGCTCGCGTTCGGCGACGTGATGGTGCGTCAGGGCGACTTCTACGGGCCGACGGTGAACCTGGCGGCGCGGCTCGTCTCGTCCGCCGAGGCGGGGACCGCACTCACCGACTCCGGTCTGCAGCAACGGCTCGAACGCGTACGGAGTCGTTATGCGTTCGCCGCGGTGGGCAAGCAGAACCTCGCGGGTTTCGTGGAGCCGGTCGAGACGTTCCAATTGTTGCGTCCCTGACGGGGTCAATTGCTGCGTCCCTGACGGGGCCAAATGCGACGCGGGGCGACTACGAATCGACGGTGAGCTGCAGCGTCGCGATCTCGAAGGGCCGCAACTCCAACCCGCCTTCGAAGGACGAGATCGGGGTTCCGCGCAGGTCGACGACGAAGCCCCGCGCGGCGACGCCCTCGTGTTCGAGGGTCACCGTCGCGGTGTGAGCCGCGGTGCTGAACACGCGCACTACGAGCCCGCCGGGGACGCGCCGGACGGCAGATACCTCCGCGCCCTCGATGTGCAGCGCCGCGCCGGTGGGCGCCCGGCTCGCATCGGTGTGCGACGGGACGCGCGTGCGCTCGAAGGGCACCAAGAGGGCGTCCGCCGCGCCGTAGCAATCGGCCGCGCGCCAGTCGCCGGGATGCAACAGGACCGCGTACTCGGCCCGTTGTGTTCCGAGGAGCTGCGGACCGACGAGCGCAGCGGTCGGGCCGGCCGGGTTCGGGCGCAGTTGCGGCTCGAGGCGGGACAGGAACCCCACCGCGCGCAAGACCGTGAGCGCGAGCGCGTGGCCGTCGTCGACCACCTCGTATTCGAGGAGGCCGTCGTGGATCAGGGCCAATCCGGTCGTGCCGTCGGATGCGTCGACGAAGCGGCGCGAGGGAAAGGTCGGCAGGCCGAATTCCTGCGCGCCGCCTTCGGCGGTGAGCCCGCGATGCACGACCGCGAAGGCGCACTCGGCGTCGGAGCCTTCGACGCGGGTCGGGAGCGGGAAGTGGGCGCGCAACCGGTGGTCGCGGGCGCGATTGTCGATCTCGTGTGCGACGCGCAGGAACCGCTCGCCGGGGCGGAGCTCGAGGGTGGTGCGCACGTCGGCCCGTACGCTCTCCTCGCTCCGCCGGCCGCACGCGCGGTCGTCGCCGATCGCGAACGCGGGCCACGTGTACTCGGCCTCGATCACGATGCGGGCGCGCACCGGTCCGGTTTCCGCCGCCTCGACGCGAACGGCGTCGGGTCGGTCGACGACGACGTCGACGTCGGGCGGCGAGTAGTTGTAGGTGTCGCCGCCGTCGCCGCCGTCGACGAGCCGTCCACACCCGGCGACGCGCAGACCATCGGCCGTCGCGATTGCGTACGTGCCGTCGTTCGGGTCGACGACGATGCGCAGGTACTCGTTGGACATCTCGTGACCGTCGCGACCGGCGGCGACTGCGGTCGTCGCCGGGTTCACCGGAGCCGGACCGTCGGCCGGCGTGAAGCACGACCAGCCGAAACCTTCGATCTCGCCGGTGTCGAACAACACGTGGCGCACCGGCGCGACCTGCAATCGCAGCCGCATGGTGTGACCGGCCTCGCCGAGCGCGAGCATCTGGTCCTTCAGCTCGGCCAGGTCGATGCGGTCGTCACCTCGGCGCGCCTCACGCAACACGACGTCGTGGACGTCGGCTGCACCGGTTTCGCGTGCGTCGATCACCTCGTACGCGTTGATCTGGCGCCCGGCGAACTCGGTGCCGCGCATCATGTCGAGCACCCACCGGACCTTCTGGCCGGTGACCATCGTCTCGAAGCCCTCTGTCTGGAAGCCCTCGCCGCCGACCTCGCCGATCAGCTGCACCGGGTGTGCCTCACCGTCCGGACCCAAGAAGTGGCACGGGCCGGTTCCGGGAACGCGCGCGTCGACGAGTCCGGAGCGCGCCCGGGCAGTGGGGTTCGCGACGACGGTCGTGTGCGCGGGCGCGCTCACCCGGCTCGCGAGCGCGCCCATCGCGTCGTGCGTCAGCCCATCGCCGATCTGGCGGGCCTCGTAGTAGCGCACGAGAACCTGGTCGACCACTTCGTCGCTGCTGCACGCGCACGACGAGTCGTGCGCGCTGTTCAACACGAGCTTGCGCCAGGCGATCTCGGCGAGTTTGTGCGGGTACTGCTCGGCGGGGAGGAAGAGCGCCGACAGCGGTTCGGCCTGCTTCTCGAGCGACCGCTCGGCCCGCGCGCACGCCCGGTGCACGTCGACCCGGTTCGATCCGACGCCCATGAGCAGGTTTGCCCGCGCGCCCGATCGGAGCTCACCGGCGACGGTCACGAGTCCGTCGCTCGGCTGATCGGCCAGGTACTCGGGTAACGACGTGACGGCGAATTCGTACTCGTCTTGCACCGCGTTGGCCTCGGCGACGACCCGCCCGAGCCACGGCTGCGGCATCTGGTGATCCGTGCCGTTCATCAGCAACATGTCCCGCAGGCGCGCCGCGCCCAGCTCGTGTTCGTAGTCGCGGGCGCGCAGCACCAGACGCTTGGCGTCGTCGGGAATGTCGCGGCCGTTGGAATAGGAGCCGTAGAGGTATTCGGCCCGCACCTGCGACCCGTCGGGCGCCTCCCACCAGAAGGCGGTCTGTGTGACCGCGGCGGGCACGCCCCGCCACACGACCGCGTGTTCGAAGCCCGCCAGCCGGAGCACCTGTGGCATCTGGGCGACGTGACCGAACATGTCGGGGAGGTAGCCGACGTCCATGACGCCGCCGAGCTCGGCGCCGCGTGCGATGCCGAGCTGGAGATCACGCACGATCGTCTCGCCCGACACCATGAACTCGTCCATGAGGACCATCCATGGGCCGATCGCGAGCCGCCCCGAGCTCGCGAGCCGCGCCAACGCGGACGCAGCTTCGGGGCGTACGTCGAGGTAGTCGTCGAGCACCGCGGTCTGCCCGTCGAGCAGGAACCGGGAGTACGAGAGGTCGGATTCGAGCATGGGCAACAGCACGTCGAGCAGCCGGACCAGGCGCAGGCGGAAGGTCTGGAACGGCGAGTACCACTCGCGATCCCAGTGCGTGTGCGGGACGATGGCGACGCGCCGCGGCATGATTTCGACGCTAGCTGCACCGAGCCGGACGGCGCGGCGGACGCCGGGTCAGTCGGGGCTCTCCTCGCCGGCGATCCACCTGTACCCGATCCCCGGTTCGGTCAGGATGAGCCTCGGGTGGGCGGCGTCGTCGCCGAGCTTCTTGCGGAGCTGGCCGATGTAGACGCGCAGATAGTTGCTCTCGCTGCCGTAACCCTGGCCCCAGACCTCTCGCAGCAGGTACTCCTGGGTCAGCAGCTTTCCCGGGTTGCGGACGAGGATCTCGAGCAAGGCGAGCTCGGTGCGGGTGAGGTGAACCGGGGCGCCGTCGAGGATCACGCGCCGGCGGGCCAGGTCGATCTCGACGCCGTCGATGCGCACGAGCGTCGGCGTCGGCGCCGAGTGGGGGACGCGCCGCAGGGTCGCGCGCACGCGGGCGAGCAGCTCCTCGGTATCGAACGGTTTCGTCACGTAGTCGTCGGCGCCGGCGTCGAGGGCCCGGATCTTCTCCGATTGTTGATGGTGCGCAGTGAGGACGATGACCGGCATCGCGGAGAACGCGCGTACGCGTCGCAACACCTCGAGGCCGTCGATGTCGGGAAGCCCGAGGTCGAGCACGAGGAGGTCGGGGGTGCCGCTCGACGCGACGACGATCGCCTCCTCTCCGGTGGCCACGTCGAGCACCTCGAGGTCGCGGCTGCGCATCATCGTTCGCAGCGCCCGCCGCAGCGCGGGATCGTCTTCGACGAGCAGGATCGTGGTCACGCGGCCCGGGCCTCCCGCGGAAACGTACACACGAACGTGGCGCCGCCGCCCGGCGTGTCCTCGTAGCGCACCGACCCTCCGTGGGCGACGACGAGCGCCCGTACGATGGCGAGGCCAAGTCCCGTTCCGCTGCGATCGGGACGGGTCTCGGCACTCTGGAACTCTTCGAAGATCCGGTCGCGTGCCTCGGGCGGCACGCCCGGGCCGTGATCGGCGACGCGCAGCTCGATCTCGTCACCGAAGGTGTGGGCCCCGACCACGATCTCCGAGCCGGGAGGCGCGAATCGCAACGCGTTCTCCAACAGGTTCAGCAGGATCTGCTCGGCCATCGTGACGTCGAGTGTTACGGGCGGAAGGTCGTCGTCGACGTCGAGTCGGACCCGGTGCGCCCGCGCGATCGGACGCAGCCGCCGCACGGCGTGCTGTACGAGATCGGCGACGTCGACGCGCTCGGGCTCGATCTCGAGCGCGCCGGCCCGGATCCGGCTCAGCTCGAGCGTGTTGCGCACGAGGCGCTCCAGCCGCTCGGCCTCGTCGGAGATCGTCTCGAGGAGCTCGCGGCGTTCCTCGGGTTCGATGCGCGACCACGACGCGAGCAGCGTGCCGGCTGCCGCCTTCACGGCGGTCAACGGCGTCCGCAAGTTGTGGCTGACCGCCGACAGGAACCCCGCACGTTGGCGCCCGACCTCGGCGACGAGACGGGCTTCGCGCACCTCCTCTTGGAGGCGGAGCCGGTCGACACCGGCCGCGAGCCCGGCTACGAGCGCTTCCAACAGCTCGCGGTCGGCTGCCGTGAGCTGCTGCTGCGCACGCGCCAGCAGCGTCACGCCCGGACCGTCGACGCGCACGTTCGCCCGGTCAGGCTCGTCGGCAGCCGAGAGCGGTTCGCCCGCGGTGAGCGTGCACGCCTGGAACGCGAACAGCTCGGCGAGCGCGTCCGCCGCGCCGTGGAGTGCGTCGTCGACGTCGGCGCCGGTGAGCAACCGGTTCGTCAGGTCGAGGCGCACCTTCGCCTCGGCCTCGCGCTGGAGCGCCGTACGGCGCAGACTCGAGAGCCGTTGCACCGTCCAGCCGACCAGCGCCGCCGATGCGGCGAATACCGCGAGCGCGACGACGTCGTCGGTCCGGTGAATCTTGAAGGATCCCGTCGGCTCGGTGAAGAACCAGTTCAACGACAAGAACCCGACGACCGCGGCCGTGAGCCCCGACGCGAAGCCGAGGGTCCCGACCGCGAGGACGGTGACGAGCAGGAGGAGCGCCGCGACGGTGAGGTCGGCCCGGGCGGCGCGAGCTCCTCCCGCGACCGCGCCGACCGCGACCACGGCCAGCATCACCCGGATCACGGAACTCTCGTGCATACGCATCCTGATCGACACGATCGCACGGATCCCCGGACCCGGGCCGCATCATCGCCGGCTCGGGCCCCACCGAGGAGTTAGCCTCGAAGGCCATGCCGATGTACGCGATGCTCTCGACTCTCGGCCCGGGCGGCTGGGAGACCCTGCGGGAAAAGCCCGATCGGATCCGTGAGGTCGCCGTCGAGGTGGAGGCGCTCGGCCTGAAGGTGCACGCGCAGTACGCGCTGATGGGTCAGTACGACTTCTTGAACATCCTCGAGGCGCCCGACGACGAGACGATGGCGAAGGCCGCGATCATGCTGGCGTCCCGCGGAACCATGCGGACGACGACGCTGCCCGCGATCCCAGTAGACCGGTTGATCGCCCGTTTGAAGACGGACGGGTAGGCCATACGGGGTTTTGTTGCTTTGTCGCTAGATCCACCAGGTGCTGCGGCGGTTCTCCTCGCGCAGGTCGGCTTCGGCAAAGGTGACCGGCAGGATCGAGCCGTCCGAGCGGCGGCGCACCTTGTACGTCGCGACGCCATGGGCATCGCTCTCGGCCTGGTCGGCGACTTCGAATCCGCGCGTCCATTTCGACTCGAAGCGGCTCCGGACCTCGACGCGGGTCCCGGGTCTCACCTCCTCATGGTACGGCGCGTGTCCAGCGGTCCTGACGTGGCACAACGCGTACCGCGCGACGTGAACCGGTAGCGTCACCGGCTGTGATCGCGCCGTACCCGACGCTGCGGGTCGAGCGGAAATGCTGGGCGGCAGGCGACCGGATCGTGATCGGAATCGACGAGGTCGGGCGCGGGTCTTGGGCGGGTCCGGTCACTGTCGCGGCGGTCGTACCGGGCGACGAGCACCTGGCGGGCGTGCGCGACTCGAAGCTGCTGACCCCCGAGGAGCGTGAGGTCGCGGCCCGGCGCGTGCGCGGTTGGGCGCGCGGCATCGGCGTCGGGCACGCGTCGCACGAGGAATGCGACCTCGTCGGCATGACCGAGGCGCAGCGGCGGGCCGCGGGCCGGGCGCTGGCCCAACTCACCACACAGGGCTTCGAGCCCGACCGGATCGTGCTCGACGGCAAGCACGACTACCTCGCGATGCCGCGGGTGGTGCGCACGATCGTGAAAGGCGACCAGACGGTGCTCTCGGTTGCGGCCGCGTCGGTCATCGCGAAGACGACCCGCGACGCGATCATGGTCGAGGAATCCGAGCACTACCCGGCGTACGGGTTCGAGTCCAACCGCGGCTATCCCGCACCACTGCACAAGTGCGCGCTCGCGGGCTACGGACCGTCGGCGATCCATCGCCGCTCGTGGATCTTCATGGACTATTGCCTGTGGGGCGGGATCCCGCGCTTCGAGCGCCAGCCGACGCTCTTCTCGGGTCTGCTCGATGCCTGACTCCGAGTGGGACGCGCTCGCCCGGCACGCGGTCGTGATGCGGGGGCGCACCCTGCGAGAGCTGTTCGAGGCCGAGCCCTTCCGCGATCGGATGCACGTCGAGGCGGCCGGCTGGTATTTCGACTACGCCAAGCACCGGGTGAGCGCCGAGACGCTGGAGCTGTTGTTCGATCTCATCATCGCCCGCGGCCTCGAGGCGCGCATCGAGGCGATGTTCCGCGGCGAGCACATCAACGTCACGGAAGACCGCGCGGTGTTGCACGTCGCGCTGCGGATGCCCGAAGACACGTCGCTCGTCGTCGACGGCGTCGACGTCGTGGCCGACGTGCACCGAGTGCTGCGGCAGATGTCGGAGTTCGCCTCGTCGATCCGAGGCGGAAGCCGCACGGGTCACACCGGACGGGCGATTCGCAATGTTGTGAACATCGGCATCGGCGGCAGCGATCTGGGCCCGTCGATGGCCTATGACGCGTTGCGTGCCTACAGCCGGCGCGACATGCAGTTCCGGTTCGTGTCGAACGTCGACGGCGCCGATCTCCTCGATGCCCTCGACGGGCTCGACGCAGCCGAGACGTTGTTCATCGTCTCCTCGAAGACCTTCACGACGCTGGAGACGCTCACGAACGCCCGCGCCGCGCGTGCATGGTTGGTCGATGCGATGGGCGGCGACGAAGCCGCGGTGGCGCGTCACTTCGTCGCGGTGTCGACCAATTCGGCGAAGGTGGCCGAGTTCGGCATCGACACCACCGACATGTTCGCGTTCTGGGACTGGGTGGGCGGTCGCTACTCGCTCTGGTCGGCGATCGGCTTGTCGTTGATGGTCGCGATCGGTCCCGACAACTTCCGCGATCTGCTCGCCGGAGCGCACGCGATGGACGAGCACTTCCGTACGGCGCCGTTCGAGGCCAACGTGCCCGTGCTCATGGGCGTGCTCGGTTGCTGGTACCGCGACTTCCTCGATGCGCAGACGCAGGCGGTCGTTCCGTACGCGCACGCGTTGGTGAAGCTGCCTTCGTATCTGCAACAGCTCGAGATGGAGAGCAACGGCAAGTCGGTACGCGCCGACGGCTCGGAGGTCGACACGCTTACGGGCGAGATCGTCTGGGGCACCGTCGGCACGAACGGCCAACACGCGTACTTCCAGCTCTTGCACCAGGGCACCGCCACCGTGCCCATCGACTTCATCGGATTCGATCATCCGCAACCCGGTCACGAGCTCGGCGACCAACACGACCTCCTGGTCGCGAACCTGTTCGCACAAGCCGAAGGGCTCGCGTTCGGCACCGACGATCCGTCGCTGCCGCCCTACCGGGTGATGCCGGGAAGCCGGCCGTCGTCGACGCTCATGGCACCACGTCTCACTCCGTTCGCCCTGGGAGCACTGATCGCCGCGTACGAGCACAAGGTGATGACGCTCGGCACGATTTGGGGCATCGATTCGTTCGACCAGTGGGGCGTCGAGCTCGGCAAGGCGCTCGCGCAGCACATCGCGTCGGAGATCTCGGCACCTTCGGACGCGGATCTCGCGCACGACCCCTCGACCAACGCCCTGATCCGGCGCTATCGGGGGCGTTCCTCCTAGTCTTTCGGCATGGGTCAGCCGATCGCGGTGACGGTGCGCGCGGGTGCGGCACCCGACGTTCGCTTCTTCGAGTGCAACCGTTCGCTCACGGGCATGGCGATCGAGGTGTACACCGCGGATTCGGTTGCGGCGTCCGGGGCCAGGCCACCCGACGTGCTCGCGCGGCGGCTGCTCGACGCGGGCGCGGTCAAGGTGACCATCTACTCGAATGTCGTGACGGTGGAGGCGCCGGCCGAGGTCTGGGCCGAGCTCGAGCCCAAGGCGATCTTCACGCTCGAGCACCTTTTCGAGTTCTACGGCGACGACGCCGGCTGGTCGTTCGAAGCCCGTGGCGTCGAGCCGGAGATCTCCAAGATCCAGTAGCTGCCGCCTCTTTGCCGGGTTGCGGGGGCGAACATATGTTCGCTATCGTCGGATCGTGGTCGCCGCCCCGGTTCTTCCTCCCAACCTGTCGTCCAACCTGTCGTCCAACCTGTCGTCAAGCCTGCCCCGACGCGACGAGCACGCGCGGGCGCAGTTGCGGGCGGCGGCCACCCGTGCCGCTCCGGCGGTGCTGGCCGGTGAACGGCTCCTCGCCGTCGCCGGTCCGATCGGTCGACTTCTCCCGGCGGGCGGTGTTCGGCGCGGCAGCACGGTTGCGCTCGATGGGCCTCCGGGTGCGGGGTCGACGACCGTTGCCTTCCTCCTCGCCGCGGCAACCACCTCCGTCGGCGAGTGGGCGGCGGTCGTCGACCTCGACGACACGTTGGGGGCGCGGGCCGCGGCCCAGATGGGTGTCGCCCTGGAACGGTGCGCGGTCGTTCGGCACGTCTCACCCGATCGCTGGCCGATGGTCGTCGGCGCTCTGCTCGACGGGGTCTCGCTCGTCGCGGCCGTGGTTCCACCGAGTTTGCGGTCCGGCGACGCCCGCCGACTCACGGCCCGGGCGCGCGAGCGCGCCGCCGTCCTCGTCGCGCTCGGACCGTGGCCGGTCGAGGCGTCCCTGCGTCTCCACGCGCGCGGGCGGAACTGGTCGGGGCTCACGACCGACGGAGGCCTGCTCGCCGACCGCGAGCTCGACGTGCGCGTCGAGGGAAACGGGGTGCGCGCGCACGCCCGGGCAGGATGAGGAGCGACAGCGGAGCCGACCGGAGGAGCGGCAGCGGAGCCGACCGGAGGAGCGGCAGCGGAGCCGACCGGATGGGAGGCGGAGCGCGAGCGACCCGTGTGAGGGGAGGCGGAGCGCGAGCGACCCGTGTGAGGGGAGGCGGAGCGCGAGCGACCAATGTGGAGAGCCCGAGTCGTACCGGTTGTGTCTGGTGTCCCGACTGGCCGGTGATCGCCGCCCGCCGTCGGGCCGACGATTCGGGTGCAGGCGACTTGCGGGACCGGCCGTTGATCGTGCGCGAACGGGTCGGGAGCCGCGACATCGTGCGCTGCGCGTCGGCCGAAGCGCGCGCGGCCGGCGTGACGCGAGGTATGCGCCGGCGGGAGGCCGAAGCGCGCTGTCCGGAAGCGGCGTGCGTCTATGCCGACGAAGCGAACGAGGCACGCACGTTCGAAGTGGTGGCCCGTGCGATCGAGGCCTTCACTCCGCGCGTCGTGCTCGAGCGCCCCGGTCGCTGCGAGTTCCCGACCCGGGGACCGTCGCGCTACTTCGGTGGCGACGACGCGCTCGCGGCGCAGATCCGCGCCGGCGTCGCGGCCGTACTCGGTCCCGACGGCACCGATGTGCGCGTCGGGATCGCCGACGGCGCATTCGTCGCCCGTCTCGCGGCGAGGCGTTCGGCCATCGTGCCCGTGGGCGGATCGGCCGAATACGTCGCGCCGTGGCCGGTGTCGGTGCTCGACGACGACGATCTCGCCGGCTTGCTCGTTCGCCTCGGTCTGTCCACCCTCGGCGCCGTCGCTGCGTTGGCGCCCGACGCGGTGCTCGCCCGCTTCGGAACCGAAGGCCGCCGGATCCATGCGTTGTCCCGGGGCATCGACCCCGGGCCGTCGGTGCTCGTCGCTCCGCCCCCCGATCTCGTCGAGCGTACCGAGCTCGATCCGCCCGCGGAACGGGTCGACGTCGCCGCGTTCGCGGCGAAGGAGCTCGCGGATCGTCTGCTCGAACGTCTTGGCGAACGCGGCCTCGCGTGCACGCGCGTGCTCGTCGAGGCCGAGACCGAGCACGGCGAACGGCTCACGCGTTGCTGGCGTCACGCCCGTTCGGAGCTCGGCGACGCGCTCACCCCCGGGGCGCTCGCCGAGCGGGTGCGCTGGCAGCTCGACGCGTGGATCACCACCGGCGAGACGACCGCCGGTATCACCGGCCTGGCGCTCATTCCCGACGAGATCGTGCCGGCCGACGGCCGCCAGCTCGGATTCTGGGGTGGTGATCAGGTCGCGCACCAACGGGCCGATCGCGCGCTCGCTCGCGTCCAGGGGATGCTCGGTTACGACGCGGTGACGACGGCCGTCGTGCAGGGTGGCCGCACTCCGGCCGAGCAGGTGCGGTGGGTTCCGTGGGGCGAGCCGCGCGAGCCCGGGCTCCCGCTTGCGATCGGTTCCGAGGTCGCGGCGTGGCCGGGCGCGCTCCCACCCCCGTTTCCGGCGCGCGTGTTCGACCCGCCGCTGCGCGCCGAGCTCGTCGACGCGGGCGGAGAGGCAATCGCGGTGAACGGCCGGGGTGAGCAGCTGCATCCGCCGGCATACGTGCGTTGTCGAGCCCTTCCGGCCGGCGGGGGTGCGGTGCGCGCGTGGGCGGGTCCGTGGGCACAGGACGTGCGCTGGTGGGACGCGCACGCGCATCGTCGATGCGCGCGTTGGCAACTGGTCGTCGGTGCGGACGAAGCGCAGCGGAGCGGAGCCCGAGGGAGCCATCGTGACGGTGCGGACGAAGCGCAGCGGAGCGGAGCCCGAGGGAGCCATGGTGACGACGTGGCGTGCATCGTGGTCGTCGAAGGTGGACGAGCCGGCGTCGAAGCGATCTACGACTGACTACCAAACGAATCCGGAGCGCGGGCCGTGTACGCGGAGTTGCACTGCCATTCGAATTTCTCCTTTCTCGACGGCGCCAGCCATCCCGAGGAGCTGGCCGAAGAAGCAGCGCGCCTCGGTCTGGGTGCGCTCGCGATCACCGATCACGACGGCTTCTACGGTGTCGTGCGCTTCGCGGAGGCGGCCCGGCCGCTCGCGCTGCCGACGGTGTTCGGCGCGGAGCTGACGCTCGGCGCGCACCATTCACATGGGGGAGCGCACAACAGGCCGGCCAACGGGACGGCCGATCCGGTCGGCGAGCACCTGATCGTGCTCTCGCAGAGCACGGTCGGCTATTCCCGGCTCGCCAAGGCGATCAGCGAGGCGCAGCTCGCGGGGGAGAAAGGGGCGCCGCGCACGTCGTTGGCCCAGCTTGTCGACGCGGCCCGGGCGCCGGTGCACGGTCACGGCCCGAGCCCGGGCAACGACAACTGGTTCGTGCTCACCGGTTGCCGCAAGGGCACGGTGCCGGCTGCGCTCGTCCGGGACGGCCCGGCCGCGGCCGAGCGTGCATTGCGTGAGCTGGTCGACGGGTTCGGGCGCGATCGCGTGCTCGTCGAGCTGTGGGATCACGGCGATCCGCTCGACCGTCATCGCAACGACGCGCTCGCGCAGGTCGCGATGCGCGCCGGGGTCGAAGTGGTCGCGACGAACAACGTGCACTACGCCACGCCCGCCCGCCGTCCACTTGCGCAGGCACTCGCCGCGGTACGTGCCCGCCGGTCGCTGGACGAGATCGACGGCTGGTTGCCCGCCGCGCCGTTCGCACACCTGCGCAGCGCGGCCGAACAGCAGCGCCGGTTCGCACGCTGGCCGGGAGCGGTCGAACGAACGCTCGAGATCGCGTTGGAGTGCGCGTTCGATCTGAAGCTCGCCGCGCCCCGGTTACCCGACGCTGTGGTGCCGGACGGATTCGACGAGATGTCGTGGCTGCAGGAGCTCGTACGGCGGGGCGCGGCCCTCTTCTATCCGGAGAGTCACCCGCAACACGCCCGGGCGATACAACAGATCGCCTACGAGCTGGGCGTCATCGAGCAGCTCGGGTTCCCGGGCTATTTCTTGTTGCTGCACGACATCGTCGAGTTCTGCCGCCGCTCCGAGATCTACTGCCAGGGGCGGGGGAGCGCGGCGAACAGCGCGGTCTGTTTTGCACTCGGCGTCACCAAGGCCGACGCGGTTGCGCTCGGTCTGTTGTTCGAGCGTTTCCTGTCGCCCGAACGCGACGGGCCGCCCGACATCGACCTCGACATCGAGCACCAGCGGCGCGAAGAAGTGATCCAGTACGTCTACGAACGCTACGGACGCGATCGAGCCGCACAGGTGGCGAACGTGATCACGTACCGCCCGCGGTCAGCGTTGCGCGAGATGGCGAAAGCCGCAGGCGTCGCGCCCGGACAAGCCGACGCGCTCGGCAAGTGGGTCGACCGCTGGGCCGCCGGCCCCGAGGCCTTCGGAGAGTTGACCGATCAAGAGCTCCGAGACCACCGGCAGGTCACGCCGCGAAACGTCCGGCGATTCGAACGAACGCAGCGGGACCGCACCCGTGACGGTGTCCCGCTCGACGGTCCGGACGCCACGACGCGACCGCCCGCGATCCCGCCGCTCGCGCTCGAGCTCGCGAGCGCAGTGATCGACTTCCCCCGCCACCTTGGCATCCATTCCGGCGGCATGGTGATGGCCGACCGTCCACTCGTCGAGTTCTGCCCGATCGAATGGGCGCGCATGGAAGGCCGTTCGGTGCTCCAGTGGGACAAGGACGACTGCGCCGCCGCCGGGCTCGTGAAGTTCGACCTGCTCGGCCTGGGCATGCTGACGATGCTGCACCTCGCAGTCGATCTCGTACGCGCCCAGGGAGTGGATGTCGACCTCGCCACCATCCCCCAGGAGCCGGAGGTATACGACCTCTTGTGCGCGGCCGACACCATCGGCGTGTTCCAAGTGGAGAGCCGAGCCCAGATGGCCACACTGCCGCGCCTGCGGCCGCGGAACTTCTACGACCTCGTGGTGGAGGTCGCGCTCATCCGTCCCGGCCCGATCCAAGGTGGTTCCGTACATCCGTACCTGCGGCGCCGCAACGGCGAGGAAGAGGTCACGTACATCCATCCCTTGACGAAGCCGTCGCTCGAGAAGACGCTCGGCGTGCCGCTGTTCCAAGAGCAGCTCATGCAGCTCGCGGTCGACTGTGCGGGATTCAGCGCCGCCGAGGCCGACCAGTTGCGCCAGGCGATGGGCTCCAAGCGCAGCCAGGCGCGCATGGAGCGGATGCGCGAGCGGCTCCTGGCGGGGATGGCCGAACGCGGTATCACGGGCGACACCGCGGAGCAGATCTACACGAAGCTGGAAGCGTTCTCGAACTTCGGCTTTCCCGAAAGCCACTCGGTGAGCTTCGCCTACCTCGTCTACTCGAGCTCGTGGATCAAGTACCACTACCCGTCGGAGTTCGCGGCCTCACTGTTGAACGCCCAGCCGATGGGTTTCTACTCGCCGCACTCGATCGTGCGCGACGCGCGCCGTCACGGCGTGCAAGTGCTCGGTCCTGATCTGAACGCGTCGTGCCGTGACGCGACGCTCGAACCCCGCTCGCTCGACGTCGAGCCCGTCGGCCGGCCGTTGCGCGGCTTCCACGCCGAACCGTCGCACCTCGCGATACGGCTCGGCCTGCGGAGCGTGCGCGGCTTGCACGACGCGCTGCTCGACCGCATCGACGACGAGCGAGCGGTGCGCACCTTCACCGGCCTCGAGGACTTCGTGCGGCGCACCGGTGCAACGGTCGATCAGATCGAGGCGCTCGCTACCGCCGGCGCATTCGAGCACTGCTTCGGCCAGTCGCGCCGTGCCGCGTTGTGGGCCGCCGGCGCGCTCGACACCGCCCGTCCCAACGCGCGCCGCGACGGGACGGTCGTCGAGACGTTGCCGGGTGTGATCACCGGTACCAACGCGCCGGCGCTGCCGGGCATGACCGAGATGGAGACCGTGTACGCCGACTTGTGGGCGATGGGTTTGAGCGTCGGGAAGCATCCGACCGAGTTCGTGCGGGAGGAATTGACGCGTCAAGGGGTCGTCACGAGCGCGCAGTTGCGCGAGCTCCCCGACCGGACGGTGGTCGAGGTGGCAGGGGTCGTCACGCACCGTCAGCAACCGGCGACCGCCAAGGGCACGGTGTTCTTGAACCTCGAGGACGAGACCGGTCTCGTCAACGTGATCTGTGCGAAGGGCGTGTGGAAACGGTTCCGCATCGTCGCGCGCGGTGCACCCGCGCTCCGGGTGCGCGGGGTGCTGGAGAAGCACCAGGGAGTGATCAACCTCGTCGCCGGCCGCATCACCCGTCTCCCGATCAGCCTGGCGGAAAGCATGCGCTCCCGCGACTTCCATTGAGATGAACCGATGGGCGGCAACCGACCGGAAGCGCGAGACTCCGGTCATGACCGCTACGATCGGGCCCTGTATCTCCGCCGACTCGCACGTCACCGAGCCGCCCGGCACGTACATCGACCGCATCGATCCCGCGTATCGCGATCGCGCGCCGCGCCTGCACCACCACGACTCGCTCGGCGACGTCATGCTCATCGACAACGGGAAGAGCCTGGTTCCGTTCTGGTTGGTCGCGGCCGCGGGCCGTCCGAGCGAGGAGGTCCGGCTCGACAGCGGCAAGCGCTTCGAGGAGTTGTGGCGCGGCGGATGGGATCCGGTCGCGCGGCTGGACGACCAGGACACCGACGGCGTCGTTGCCGAAGTCATCTACCCGTCGGTCGGCATGTTGCTCTGCAACCATCCCGACGCCGATTACCAGAGTGCGTGTTTCGACGCGTACAACCTGTGGATCGCCGAGTTCTGCGCGACGGCGCCCGCGCGCCTGATCGGCCTCGGTCAGACCGCCCTCGTCACGCCCGAAGCCGGCATCCGTGATCTCGAGGAGATCAAGCAGCTGGGATTGAGAGGGGTGATGCTGCCCGGAATCCCGCCCGAGAAGGACTACGACGATCCGATGTACGACGAGCTCTGGGACGCGATCATCGATCTCGGGTTGCCGCCGTCGTTCCACATCCTGACGAGCCGCAGCGACACGCCCGGAGCCGATCACGTCCGCGGGCCGAAGCTCAACAGCTTCATGAGCATCGTGCGCGGCAACCAGGACATCATCGGGACGCTGATCTTCGGTGCGGTGTTCGAGCGCCATCCCGATCTGCGCGTCGTGTGTGTCGAGGCCGACGCGGGTTGGGCGCCGCACTGGATGTACCGGGCCGACCACGGTTACGACCGTCATCGCAACTGGTTGACGGCAGGCGAGCTCTCGCGACGGCCGAGCGAGTGGTTCGCGGGCAACGTCTACCTCACGTTCCAAGACGACTGGGTCGCCTTCCGCACCGCCCACCTCATGAACACCGACCGGTTGATGTGGGCGAACGACTTCCCTCACAGCGATGCCACCTGGCCCAACAGTCAGGCGCTCCTGGCCGAGCACGCGCTGCAGCTCGACGATCGCAGCCGCAGTCGCATCCTCCACGACAACGTCGCCGAGCTCTACGGCCTGACCGTCTGACGGCCGCACCGTCTGAAATAGCGGAGGGCGACGCGGCCGAGTCTCCGTAGGATCGCGGGGCTATGGGACTGCTGATCGTCATGGGCTCGAGCACCGTGCAGTTCAC
>JBBQGQ010000006.1:0-173378 GCA_038323195.1 Acidimicrobiia bacterium
TTGCGGCCCGTGCCGATCGCCCAGATCGGTTCGTACGCGACGATGCAGCGGGCGATGTCGTCGGCCGGAAGGCGCTGGAACGCGGCTTCGATCTGGCGCTTCACCTTCTCGTCGGTTGTCCCCTGCTCGCGCTCTTCGAGCGTCTCCCCCACGCACAGGATCGGCGCCATCCCCGCGCCGAGCACCGCGCGCAGCTTCTTGGCGACGACCTCGTCGGTGTCGCCGAAGAGCTCGCGCCGTTCGGAGTGCCCGACGATCACGTACTTCACGTTGAGCTTGGAGAGCATCACCGGGCTCACCTCGCCGGTGAACGCGCCCTGGGTCTCCCAGTGGCAGTCCTGCGCGCCCAGACCGATGCGGAGTCGGTCGCCGTCGATTGTGGTCTGCACCGAGCGCAACGCGGTGAACGCCGGGCAGAGCACCACGTCGACGCGGTCGTAGTCCTTGTTGTCGAGGCGGAACCCGAGCTTCTGCACCACCTGGATCGCTTCGAGGTGCGTGTGGTGCATCTTCCAGTTGCCGGCCATCATCGGCTTGCGACCGCTCATCGTCGGGACCCCTTGCGTAAGGCTTGCAGGCCGGGAAGGTCGCCCAGCTCGATCAGCTCGAGCGAGGCGCCACCGCCGGTGGAGACATGGTCTATGCGATCGGCGAGGCCGAAGCGGCGGACGGCCGAAGCACTGTCGCCGCCGCCGACGACGGTGAAGCCCCGGCAATCGGCGACCGCACCGGCGACCGTGCGTGTGCCGGCCGCGAACGGCTCGAGTTCGAAGACGCCCATGGGGCCGTTCCAGAGCACGGTGGCCGCGCCCGCGATCACGTCGGCGTAGTGGCCCGCGGTCTCCGGGCCGATGTCGAGGCCCTTGAGCCCGACCGGGATCGCATCGGCGCGCACATGACGGGTGAGCGCGTCGGCGGTCATGTCGGCCGCAGCGACGACGTCGGTCGGGATCTCGATGCGGCCCGACTCCAAAAGCTTGCGGCAGTGCTCGACCTGGTCGGTCTGCACGAGTGAATCGCCGACGTCGGCGCCGCGCGCCGCGAGGAACGTGAACGCCATCGCGCCACCGACGAGCAGGGTGTCGCAACGTTGCAGCAGCGCGTCGATGACGCCGAGCTTGTCGCTGACCTTCACGCCCCCGAGCAGTGCGACGAACGGCCGTTTGGGCGCGTCGAGCAGGGTGCCGAGCACCTCGACCTCGCGCGCGAGGAGCCGGCCCGCGGCCGAGGGCAGCACGAGCGGCGGCCCGACGATCGACGCGTGGGCGCGGTGCGCGGCGCCGAACGCGTCGTCGACGTAGACGTCGCCGAGCTCGCTCAGGTTCGCGGCGAAGGCCGGATCGTTCGCTTCCTCGCCCGCGTCGAAACGCAGATTCTCGATGAGCATGACGTCGCCGGGCTCGAGGCACTGCGACCGGCGCAGCGATTCGAAGCCGGTGACCTCGGGCGACAGGCCGACGTCGGTGCCGAGCAACTCGCGCAGCCGACGGGCGACCGGTGCGAGCGAGAACTGCGCGTCGACCTTGCCCTTCGGCCGTCCGAGATGCGAGCAGCACACGATCTCGGCGCCGCGTTCCCGCAGGTATTCGATCGTCGGGAGCGCGGCGGTGATCCGCAGGTCGTCGTCGATGTGGCCGTCGTGCAGCGGGACGTTGAAGTCGGCGCGGAGCAACACCCGGGTTCCACGTTCGACCGGGAGATCCTCGAGTTGCGGAACCGGGTCGACCATCGACTACTTCGAGCCGACGAACTCGACGAGATCGATGAGGCGGTTCGAGTAGCCCCACTCGTTGTCGTACCAGCCGAGCACCTTGACCAGCTTGGCGTTCGCCATCGTGTCGACCGCCGAGAAGATGCACGACGCCGGGTTCTGCACGATGTCGGCGGACACGAGGGGCAGCTCGGAGTACTCGAGCACGCCTTTGTAGCTCGGGCTTCCCGCCGCGGCCCGGAACGCATCGTTGATCGCGTCGATGCTCGCGTCCTTGCTCAAGATCGCGACCAGGTCGGTGATCGAACCGGTCGGGGTGGGGACGCGCAGGGAGATCCCGTCGAGCTTGCCTTTCAGCTCCGGCAACACAAGACCGATCGCCTTGGCCGCGCCGGTCGAGCTCGGGATGATCGAGAGCGCGGCGGCGCGCATGCGCCGGAGGTCGGGCTTGCCCGAGCGGCTTGCAGTCGCCTGATCCTGTAGCTGCTGATCGCTCGTGTACGCGTGCGCGGTGGTGATGAAACCCTGCTCGATACCGAACTTGTCGTTCAGCACCTTGGCCATCGGCGCGAGGCAGTTCGTCGTGCACGACGCATTTGAGATGACCGTGTGCCGGGCCGGGTCGAATACGTCGTCGTTGACGCCCATGCAGATGGTGGCGTCGGCGTCTCCGGCCGGCGCGGAGATGATCACGCGTTTGGCCCCGCCGCCCAGATGCGCGGCGGCCTTCTCCCGCGACGTGAACAGCCCGGTCGACTCGATCACGACGTCGACCCCGTTGTCGGCCCACGGGATCTCCGACGGTTCGCGCTGGTCGAGCTTCTTGACCTCGCGGCCGTCGATCGAGAAGCCGTTTCCGTCGTGCTTGATCTCGTTCGGGATCGTGCGGCCGACCGAGTCGTGCTTCAGCAAGAAGGCCATGGTCTCGGCGTCGCCGAACGGGTCGTTGACCGCAACCAGCTCGACCTCGCGAGAATCGCCGCGAGCGAGGATCGCCCGGGTGAACGACCGGCCGATGCGTCCGAATCCGTTGATACCGACACGTACTGCCATTGCTGTCTCCTCTGAACCCCCAAAGGCGCGACTACAGCAGAGCCGCGAGCGCCTTCGCCAGTTGTTGCGGATCGTGGCCACCGCCGCCGGACCCGGCGATGGAGACGGCGACGGGCTCGACGCCGAGCGCGGACACGGCTCCCGAGTCGACGCCGAGACCGTGATCGGGGTCGTACAAGAACTGATCCACCCGTCCGCCCTGCTCTCGCACGGCCGCGACGTGATCGGTTCCGTCGTGGCCCGTCGTCTCGTTCTCGGTCTCGAGGTTCGCGATCTGGACGACGCGGCCCGGGGCCCGGGCGATGGCAGCACGGATCTCGGGGACGCACAAAACGGCCACGATGCTCGTGTACAGCGAACCCGGTGCCAGCACGATCTGGTCGGCGCGGGCGATCGCCTCGAGCGCGTCGGGACAGGCGGGTGGGTTCTCGGGCATGAGGCGGACGTCGCGGATGCGGTCGTGCTCTCCCGCCACGGCGATCGCGACCTGACCCGTGACGCGAACGTCGCCGACGCGCGCGGCCATCGAGACAGGACCGAGCGTTGCGGGGAGCACTCGCCCGACGGTGCCGAGGAGCCGGCCGGCCTCGTCGAGCGCGGCAACGAGATCGCCGAGTGTCTCCGCGAGCCCGACGAGCACGAGATTGCCCAGCGCATGATCGGCGAGCTCCCCGGAACGGAAGCGATGTTCGAACGCGACGGGCCATGGGCCGGTGTCGCCCGCGAGCGCGACCAGGCAGCGGCGGAGGTCGCCGGGCGCGGGCACGTCGAGATCGCGGCGGAGGCGGCCCGAGCTCCCGCCGTCGTCGGCCACGCTGACGATCGCGGTGATCTCCCCGGCGTACTCGCGGATCGCACCCAATGCGACGGCGAGACCGTGCCCTCCGCCCAACGCCACGATGTTCGGCCCCACGTCAGGCGTCGCGGTCTACATCGCGGTGGTGCACGGCGGCGCGGTATCCGTGCCGGCGCAACCGCTCGCCGAGTTGCTCGGCGACGACGACGCTGCGGTGCCGCCCGCCGGTACAGCCGATGCCGATCGACAGGTACGCCTTGCCTTCTCGTTCGTAGCCGGGCAGCGTCAGCTCGAGCAGGTTGTCGAGCTGCGCGAGGAACGGCTGCGTCTCGGGCCGGCTGAGCACGTAGTCGCGCACCGACGCGTCGAGTCCCGTCAGCGGGCGGAGGTCGTCGACCCAGTGCGGATTGGGAAGGAAGCGACAGTCGAACACCAGATCGACGTCGATCGGCAACCCGTGCTTGTAGCCGAACGACACGACGTTCACCTGCAGCTTGCCGTCGCCGACTTGATCTGCGAACAGCTCGCGCAGCCGGTCGCGGAGTTCGTGCACGTTGAGGCTCGACGTGTCGACGATGAGGTCGGCCTCGCCCTTGAGTGGCTCGAGCAACGCCCGCTCGCGCCCGATCCCGTCGCTCACGCGATCGGTGTCGGACAGCGGATGCCGGCGGCGGCTCGCCTCGTAGCGCCGGACGAGCACATCGGTGGATGCGTCGAGGAACAGGACGCGCGTATGGGCGCCCATGCGGCGAAGCTCTTCGATGGCCGACGAGAGATCGTGCAGGAAGTCGCCGCTGCGGACGTCGACGACGAGGGCATAGCGGATGGGCTTCTCGGTGCCGCGCGCGAGCTCGGCCACCTTGCCGATGAGCATCGGCGGCAGGTTGTCGATGACGAAGTAGCCGAGATCTTCGAGCACGTGCGCCGCCTCGGAGCGGCCCGCGCCGGACATGCCGGTGATGATCGTCAGATCGAGCGACATCGAGATCATGGCGTTTCCATCGTCGCGCGCGTCAGGCCGTGAAGCCTTTCGAATACGGCCTTGCCGACCGGGTTCGGCAGCCAGGGGATCGCGAGGAACTGGTCCTCGTCGAGCTCTCGCATCTTCTTCACCGACCCGAACTCCTTGAGGAGACGCTTCTTGCGGGTCGGGCCGAGGCCAGGGACGTCGTCGAGCACGGACAGCGTCATCTTCTTGCCGCGCAGCTGGCGGTGGTAGGTGATGGCGAAACGGTGCGCCTCGTCGCGGACCTGCTGCAAGAGATACAACGCCTCGGAGTCGCGAGGGATGTGCACCGGATCGGACCGGCCCGGGAGATAGACCTCCTCGAACCGCTTGGCGAGACTTGCGGCGCAGATGTCTTCGAGCCCGAGCTCTTCGAGCACGCGCACGGCGACGTTGAGCTGACCCTTCCCGCCGTCGATCAGCAGCAGGTTGGGCGGGTACGAGAACCGCTTTCCCGTCTGCGCACCTTCGTCGCGCTCACGCAGGTAGTTGCGGAACCTACGGGTCAGCACGTCCTCCATCGACGCGAAGTCGTCCTGCCCGTCGAGTCCCCGCACCTTGAACCGCCGGTACTCGGACCGTTTCGGCATGCCGTCTTCCATCACGACCATCGATCCGACGATCTCGGTGCCCTGCAGATTCGAGATGTCGAAGCACTCGATCCGCAGCGGTGCCTCGGGCAGTCCCAGCTCTTCCTGCAACGAGACCAGCGCGCGAGCGCGGGCGTTGTGGTCGGAGGCGCGCCGCAGCTTGTGCCGTTGGAACGACTCGCGGGCGTTCAGGTTCGCGGTCTGCAACAGATCGCGCTTGCCGCCTCGCTGCGGAACCCGGACGCGCACCTTGGCGCCGCGATTCAGGGTCAGCAGCTCCTCGTAGAGCTCGGGGTCGTCGGGCTCGACGGGCACGAGGATCTCTCTCGGAACGTCCTCCTTCGCCGCGTCCGCGTACAGCTGCTCCACGATGCGCGCGACGAGTGCCGGCGTCTCCACGTCCTCCACCTTGTCGACAACGAGGCCCTTGCGTCCGACGACTCTCCCCTTGCGCACGTAGAACACCTGCACGCTCGCCTCGAGGAGGTCTTCGTCGAGACCGATGAGGTCGAAGTCTTCCTCGCGAGAGGCCACCATCTGCTGACGTTCGATCGCCTTGCGGACGCTCGCAAGCTGGTCGCGCACCCGCGCCGCGAGCTCGAACTCGAGCTGGTCCGACGCGTCTCGCATTCGCGCTTCGAGCCGTTGGATGATCGCGTCGTGCTCGCCGTCGAGGAAGTCGAGCAGGTCGTGGACGAGCTTGTCGTAGTCGTCGTGGTCGATGTCGTCGACGCACGGGGCCGCGCATTTCTCGATGTGCGCGTAGAGGCACGGGCGGCCCAGGCGATGATGCCGGTCGAACTTCGCCTTGGTGCACGTGCGGATCGGGAAGGTCCGCAAGAGGAGGTCGAGCGTCTCCCGGATGGCGTACGCGTGTGCGTACGGCCCGAAGTAGCGCACGCCCTTGCGCTTCTGCCCACGCAGCACCATCGCCCGAGGCCAGTCCTCGTCGATCGTGACCGCGAGGTACGGGTAGCTCTTGTCGTCCTTCAGCCGGATGTTGAAGCGCGGCTTGTGCCGCTTGATGAGGTTGAACTCCAAGAAGAAGGCCTCGACCTCGTTCCGGGCGACGATCCATTCCACCGACGCGGCCGTCGTCACCATCTGGCGGGTCCGCTCGGCGAGGAGCTCGGGCTGGAGGAAGTAGTTCGACAGGCGGTTGCGGAGGCTCTTGGCCTTCCCGACGTAGATGACCCGACCTTCGGCATCGAGGAACTGGTAGGAGCCGGGGGCGTCGGGGATCGAACCGGTCTCGGGGCGGGCAACCACGAACCCATTGTCGCGGGCCGCCGAGACTGCCGGGCGCCCGCCGGTCCTCTGATGCCGGGCCGGCCCCCCGAAGGGTGATTGCCAGAAACCCGTGTCGAAGAATCTTCCGAAGAATCTTCAGCACGGATTCCTCGGGAGAGGTGCCGGCGGGGCGGGCTCCTTCCACTCGACATGAGTGTTATGGTGACGGCACGCCGGCCCGGTATCCGGCGTTTCCAACAGAGCTCCGAGGCCGACAACCCCGCGGTGCTGGCGACCGGGCTGCCACCCGCCGGCCGACGAGGAGTTGAACCCCGAAACGGGGAGGCCCCACATGCTGCGTCTCCAGGCTCCGCTCCCAGCCGACTACACGCTCGCGACCGACGACGAGCTCGTCGATCGCATCGCCGCCGCCAAGCAGGCCCTCGGCGACCGGCTCGTCGTCCTCGGCCACCACTACCAGCGCGACGAGGTGATCCGTTGGGCCGACGCAGTCGGCGACTCGTTCCTGCTCGCTCGGTTCGCGGCCGACAACGAGCTCGCCACCGACATCGTCTTCTGCGGTGTGCATTTCATGGCGGAGTCGGCCGACGTGCTCACGGGGCCGCACCAGCGCGTCATCCTCCCCGATCTCAACGCCGGCTGCTCGATGGCCGACATGGCCAACATCGATCAGGTCGAGGAGACCTGGAACGAGATTTCGGCGATCACCGCCATCGACCGGGTCGTACCGGTTACCTACATGAACTCCTCCGCCGCGCTGAAGGCGTTCGTCGGTCGCAACGGCGGTGCGGTCTGCACGTCGTCGAACGCGCGGGCCGTGCTCGCCTGGGCGCTGGCAAAGGGCGACAAGGTGCTCTTCTTCCCCGACCAGCACCTCGGGCGCAACACCGGCTACACGATGGGCTACGGCGAGACCGACATGCGGGTGTGGAACCCGCATCAGGATTGCGGCGGGCTCGAGGAACGCGACGTGAAGGACGCGACGCTGCTCCTCTGGAAGGGCCACTGCTCGGTCCACCAGCGGTTCCGTCCCTCGCACGTGGAGGCCGCGCGCGCCGAGTACCCCGGCATCGAGATCCTCGTGCATCCCGAGTGCGCACACGATGTCGTCGAGATCGCCGACCGGGTGGGCTCGACGGAGCGCATCCAGGAATGGGTACGGGCGGCGCCCGCCGGCGCCTCGCTGGCGATCGGGACCGAGATCCACATGGTGCAACGCCTGGCGCGTGAGCACGCCGACAAGAAGATCGTCTCTCTCGATCCGTTGATCTGTCCGTGCTCGACGATGTTCCGCATCGACGCGCCGCACCTCGCGTGGGTGCTCGAGAACCTCGTCGCGGGGACCGTCGTGAATCAGATCGTCGTCGACGCCGACACCGCCGGATGGGCCCGCACCGCGCTCGAACGGATGCTCGCGATCACCTGAGCTTGCGGGCAACCATCAACAGGAGGCGGGGAATCGTCGCCGCGTCTCGATACTCGGGCGCGCGCGCCAAGAAACCTTCCGGCGGCGCCGGCTCCTCCATCCGCTCGACGAGCAGTTCGTGCGCGGCCATCGCGTTGACGTATTGGGAGAGCGGGCGGTGCACGAACGGCAGCACGACGCCCGGTGCCAGCTCCTCCATCGACACGTCCTCGACCAGGTAGGGCCCGATCCGCCAATACTGCTCGTCGAGGATGTGGTCGATGATCCATCCGCTGTTCGGCGCCTGCAGCAGCGGATGGTTCAAGAAGAAGACGAAGCGACCGCCGGTCTCGAGCACCCGGGCAAGCTCGGCGATCGCCGGCTCGTGCCGGGCGATGTGCTCGAAGACCAAGCAGACGACGACCGCGTCGAACGCGCCGTCGCAGAACGGCAGCGCGTCGGCGTTGGCGCGCGCGTAGTCGACGGTGCCGCCCCGCTCGCGCGCGAGATCCAGCTGCGCGATCGTGGGATCGACCCCGACGACCAAGGCCGCGCCGTCTCGTGCGACCTGGCGGGCGATCTGGCCCTCACCCGTGCCGACGTCGAGGACGCGTGTGGCTCCGGCCAGGCACTCCTGCGCGAGCGGGAGGATCTGTTCTTCGTATTCCGCGTCGGCGCCGTCGGTGAATCCTTCCTGCCACCAGCCCGCGTTGCGTTCCCAGAGGTCGTCGTCGGCCATCGGCGCAGGGTCAGCGCGTGATGCCGAGGAGCGGTGCGAGGTAGCGCCCCGTGTGACTCTCGGGAACCTTTGCGACCTGCTCGGGGGAACCCTCGGCGACGACGAGCCCGCCCCCCGAACCACCCTCGGGGCCGAGATCGACGATCCAGTCGGCCGACTTGATCACGTCGAGGTTGTGCTCGATCACGAGCATCGTGTTGCCCGCGTCGACCAGCCGCTGCAACACGTAGAGCAGCCGCCGTACGTCCTCGAAATGCAGGCCGGTGGTGGGCTCGTCGAGGATGTAGATGGTGTGCCCGGTCGGGCGCTTGCCCAGCTCGGTCGACAGCTTGACCCGCTGGGCCTCGCCACCCGACAGCGTCGGCGCGGGCTGGCCGAGGCGGACGTAGCCGAGGCCGACGTCGACGAGCGTTTGCATCTGGCGGGCGATCGACGGCTGGTTCGTGAAGAACTCCAGCGCCTCGTCGGCCGGCATGTCGAGCACCTCGGCGATGTTCTTGTTCTTCCAGGTGATGTCGAGGGTGTCGCGGTTGTAGCGCGCGCCCTTGCAGACCTCGCACGGAACGTAGACGTCGGGCAGGAAGTGCATCTCGATCTTGATCGTGCCGTCGCCCTGGCACGCCTCGCAGCGGCCGCCCTTCACGTTGAAGGAGAACCGGCCCGGCAGGTAGCCGCGGATCTTCGCTTCTTGGGTGCTCGCGAACAGCGTGCGGATCTTGTCGAACACGCCGGTGTAGGTGGCCGGGTTGGACCGCGGTGTGCGACCGATCGGCGACTGGTCGATGTTGATCACCTTGTCGATGTGCTCGGCGCCCTCGAGCTTCTTGTGGCGGCCCGGCACCTCGCGCGAGCGATAGATCTTCTGCATCAGCGCGGGGTGCAGGATGTCGCCGACGAGAGAGCTCTTGCCGCTCCCGCTCACTCCGGTGACCGCGACGAAGCATCCGAGCGGTATCTCGACGTCAATGTTCTGCAAGTTGTGCTCGCGCGCACCGCGCACCGCGAGCCAGGCGTCGCTCGGGTCGCGCCGGAGCTTGGGTACCTCGATCTTGCGCTTCCCCGAGAGGTACTGCCCGGTGATCGACGCCTTCGTCTTGAGCAGGTCCTTGACCGAGCCCGACACGATGATCTCGCCGCCGTGCTCGCCCGCGCCGGGGCCGATGTCGACGACGTGGTCGGCGACTCTGATCGTCTCCTCGTCGTGCTCGACGACGATCACCGTGTTGCCGAGGTTGCGGAGGCGCACGAGCGTCTCGATCAGCCGCTTGTTGTCGCGCTGGTGCAGTCCGATCGACGGTTCGTCGAGCACGTACAGCACGCCGACCAGGCCGCTGCCGATCTGCGACGCGAGCCGGATGCGCTGCGCCTCCCCGCCCGCCAATGTTGCGGAATTGCGATTCAGCGACAGGTAGTCGAGGCCGACGTCGAGCAGGAACTGCAACCGCTCGATCACCTCCTTGAACACCCGCTCGGCGATCATGCGGTCGCGTTCGCTCAGCTCGACGGTGTGGAAGAACTGCGCGCACTCGCGGATCGACAGCTCGCCGACCTCGTGGATGTTCTTCCCGCCGACGGTGACCGCGAGCGACGCCGGCCGCAGGCGCGCGCCCTTGCACACCGGGCACGGAACGAGGCGCATGTAACCCTCGATGACCTCGCGAACCCGGTCGGATTCCGATTCGGTGTGGCGCCGCTCGACCCACGGGATCACGCCCTCGTACTTCGTCGAGTACGAGCGCTGGCGCCCGTATCGGTTCTTGTACCGGACGGTGATCTGCTTGGTGGCGGCGCCGTAGAGAATGACCTTCTTCGCCGGGGCCTTGAGCTTCTTCCACGCTGTGGCGGTGTCGAAGCCGTACTCCTCACCCACCGCGATGAGCACCCGCTTGAAGTACTCGCCGCGAAACCCCGACCACGGTTTGATCGCGCCTTCGTCGATCGAGAGGTCGTCGTCGGAGATGACCAGCTCGGGATCGACCTGGAAGCGAGTGCCGAGCCCGTCGCACTCCTCGCACGCGCCGTAGGGCGAGTTGAACGAGAAGTTGCGGGGTGCGAGCTCTTCGAACGAGAGCCCGCAGTGGGTGCACGCGAGGTGCTCCGAAAACGTGAGGATCTCCGGCTCCTGCGTCTCGTCCTTGTGGACGATCTCGACTTCGGCGACCCCCTCCGCGAGCTTCAGCGCGGTTTCGAGTGAGTCGGTGAGGCGGCGCTCGATGCCCGCGCGGCGCACGAGCCGGTCGACGACGACCTCGATCGTGTGTTGCTCGTACCGTTCGAGCTGCAGCTTCGCGGGCAGGTCGACGAGCTCACCGTCGACTCGAGCTCGCGTGTACCCCTCACCGGCGAGCTCGTCGAGCAGGGCGTGATATTCGCCCTTGCGCCCCCGTACGACCGGCGCGAGGACCTGGAAGCGCGTGCCTTCCTTGAGCTGCAGCACCCGGTCGACGATCTGCTGGGGCGTCTGGCGCGTGATCAGGCGACCGCAGTTGGGGCAGTGCGGTATCCCGATGCGCGCGTACAACAGACGCAGGTAGTCGTAGATCTCGGTGATCGTGCCGACGGTGGAGCGAGGGTTGCGCGACGCCGACTTCTGGTCGATCGAGATCGCGGGCGACAGGCCTTCGATGAAGTCGACGTCGGGCTTGTCCATCTGGCCGAGGAATTGCCGCGCGTACGACGAAAGCGACTCGACGTAGCGGCGCTGGCCCTCCGCGTAGATCGTGTCGAACGCGAGCGAGGACTTACCGGAGCCCGACAGCCCGGTGAACACGATGAGCTGGTCGCGCGGCAGCTCGAGATCGACGTTTCTCAGGTTGTGCTCGCGCGCACCACGGACGACGATCGTCTCGCTCATCGAAGGCCAGGCTACCCGGTGGACGGAAGCGTGTCGAACACCTGTTCGTACCTCAACTCACCTCGCGCAGCTCTCGCTTGAGCTCGTGGATCTCGTCGCGCAGGCGCGCGGCCTCCTCGAATCGGAGATCGCGGGCCGCGTCCTGCATCTCGTCCGTGAGGCTCTGGATGAGCCGGCCGAGCTCGTCACGAGGCAGGTCGAGCCGGTCGGCGACCGGTGCGCGGCTGCGCGCCCCGCGACCTCTTCCGCGTCCGCGGCCCGACGTGCTCCGGCCGTCGCTGCCGTCGTCGCGCATGCGGATCATCTCGAGGATGTCGGTGACCTTCTTGCGCACCGTCTGCGGGTCGATGCCGTGCTGTTCGTTGTACGCCAGCTGCTTCTGCCGGCGGCGCATCGTCTCGGAGATCGCGTGCCGCATCGAGTCGGTCATCTGGTCGGCGTACATGATCACCTGGCCGTCGACGTTGCGCGCGGCGCGGCCGATCGTCTGGATCAACGAGGTCGCAGAGCGCAAGAAGCCCTCCTTGTCGGCATCGAGGATCGCGACCAGAGAGACCTCCGGGAGGTCGAGACCTTCTCGCAAGAGGTTGATGCCGACCAGGACGTCGAATTCGCCGAGTCGCAGGGATCTCAGGATCTCGATGCGCTCCAGGGTGTCGATCTCGGAGTGCAGGTAGCGGACCCGGATCCCGAGCTCGAGCAGGTAGTCGGTGAGGTCCTCGGACATCTTCTTGGTGAGCGTCGTGACGAGCACCCGCGCGTCGACGTCGGTGCGTGCGTGGATCTCCGCGACGAGATCGTCGATCTGACCCTTGGTCGGCTTCACGATGATCTCGGGATCGATGAGACCCGTGGGGCGCACGACCTGCTCGACGATCTGCGTGGAGGTTTCGCGCTCGTACGCGCTGGGGGTCGCCGACATGAACACGACCTGGTTGACCCGCTCGGTGAACTCCTCGAAGCGCAGCGGACGGTTGTCCATGGCCGAGGGAAGGCGGAAGCCGTGGTCGACCAGCGTGTCCTTGCGGGAACGGTCGCCCTCGAACTGCCCGTGCAGCTGCGGGATCGCGACGTGCGACTCGTCGACGATGCACAGCCAATCGTCGGGGACGTAGTCGAGCAGCGTGTACGGCGGCTGGTGACGCTGCCGGCCGTCGAGGTGCATCGAGTAGTTCTCGACGCCGGAGCAGCTGCCGACCTCGCGCAGCATCTCGAGGTCGTAGCTGGTTCGCATGCGCAGGCGTTGTGCCTCGAGCAACTTGCTCTGGCTCTCGAGCTCGGCCAGTCGTTCTGCGAGCTCCGCCTGGATCCCCTCGATCGCCTGGGCGAGACGCTCCTCGTCGGTGACGTAGTGCGAAGCCGGGAACAGCGCGAGCGCGTCGAGCTCCTCGACGATTTCTCCCGTCAGCGGGTCGACGCTGCAGATGCGCTCCACCTCGTCACCGAAGAGCTGGATCCGGACGGCCCGCTCCTCGTACGCGGGGAACACCTCGATCGTGTCGCCGCGCACCCGGAACTTGTTGCGGCCGAACGCGAAGTCGTTGCGCTCGTACTGCAGCTCGACGAGCCGACGGAGGATGTCGCGCTGGTCGCGCTCGTCGCCCGGACTCAGCATCAGGAGCTGCTTGCCGTACTGCTCCGGCGAGCCCAAGCCGTAGATCGCCGACACCGAAGCGACGATGATGACGTCGCGCCGGGTAAGGAGCGCGCTCGTGGCCGAGTGGCGCAGACGATCGATCTCGTCGTTGATCGAGCTGTCCTTCTCGATGTACGTGTCGGTCGTCGGGAGGTACGCCTCCGGCTGGTAATAGTCGTAGTAGCTGACGAAGTACTCGACGCGGTTCTTCGGGAACAGCTCGCGGAACTCGGACGCGAGCTGCGCGGCCAACGACTTGTTCGGCGCGAGCACGAGCGTGGGGCGCTGCGCGTTGGCGATCACGTTCGCGATCGTGAAGCTCTTGCCCGAGCCGGTGATGCCCAACAACGTCTGGAACCGGTCACCGCGTTCGAGGCCCTCCGCGAGCGCGGCGATCGCCTCGGGCTGATCGCCTGCGGGCGCGAGGTCGGTCACGAGCTCGAAATCGGGCACGGGGCGAGAGTACCGGCGGGGTGAGACAGTTATGTCGCTGCCGCGCGGCGTTCGAGCTCGGCCCAGATGTCGGTGATCTGATCCTCCAGGTGGGCGAGGTCGCCCGCGTTGTCGACCACCCACGTCGCGACCTTCCGGCGGTCTGCGTCGGTCGCCTGCAGCCCGATGCGTCGACGCGCATCGTCACGCGGCACCCCTCGCGCCTCGAGCCGGTCGAGGCGCGTCTCGAGCGGCGCCTCCACGACGATCACGGCCGCGTACTCGAAGCCCCGCTTGGACTCCACGAGGAGTGGCACGTCGTGCACAACCACCGCGTCGGGCGGAGCTTCGGCGACTCTCCGAAGGAACTCGGCGCCGATCGCCGGGTGCGTGATCGCCTCGAGCTCCTTGCGGGTTACGTCGTCGACGAACGCCACCGCGGCGAGGGCGGGGCGGTCGAGCGAGCCGTCCGGACGCAGGATCTCGGGACCGAACCGCTCGACGAGCTTGGCCAGCGTCGGCGTGCCGGGCTCGACCACCTCACGCGCGATCTCGTCGGCATCGACCGTCACGGCCCCTCGCTGGGTCAGCATCGCGGCGACGGTCGATTTCCCGGCGCCGATCCCGCCCGTCAGCCCCACCATCAGCATCGGCCCGGATTCTACGAACGCGCCACGCGTTCCGATGGGGTCACGCAGCGCTCGGGCGGACGCAGCTCAGGAAGGCGGAGCCTCGGGTTCGGTGTCGACCTCGGTGTCGACCTCGGTGTCGGCCTCGATGTCGGGCTGGGCGTCGGCCGCTGCGACCACAGGCTCGGGCGAGGTTTCGTCGGACGCCGTCGCTTCGGGCGGGGCCGGAGGAGGCCCGCCGGCGGGGGCGCCGGGGGGGCCTTCGCCACCTTCGCCTTCGCCCTCGGTGTAGTCGGGACCGATGTAGTTGCCCTGCGCGTCGTAGGCGTGCTCGCCGTAGAACTCGCGGTACTCGGCCGCGACCTCTCCGCCCTCGGCGGCCTGTTTGATCGACAGCGAGATGCGCCGGCGCTCGAGGTCGATGTCGATGATCTTCACCCACAGCTCCTCGCCGGGCGTGACGACCTGCTCGGGCGCCTCGACGTGGTGCGCGGCCATCTCGGAGATGTGCACGAGGCCTTCGATGCCTTCGCCCACCTGCACGAACGCCCCGAACGGCACGAGTTTGGTGACTCGCCCGTACACCAGCTCGCCAACTTGGTGGCCGGTGGCGAATTCCTGCCACGGATCCTGCTGGGTCGCCTTGAGCGAGAGCGAGATCCGCTCGCGCGAGAGGTCGACGTCGAGAACCTGCACCGTGACCTCGTCACCGACCTGGACGACCGACGACGGATGGTCGACGTGCTTCCACGAGAGCTCGGAGACGTGAACAAGTCCGTCCATGCCGCCGAGGTCGACGAACGCACCGAAGTTGACGACCGACGACACCACGCCCTTGCGAACCTCGCCGGGCTTCAGGTTCGTGAGGAACTCGTCACGCTGCTCGCGCTGGGTCTCCTCGAGGTAGGCCCGGCGCGACAAGACGACGTTGTTGCGGTTCTTGTCGAGCTCGATGATCTTGCATTCGAGCACCCGTCCGACGAACGGATGCAGATCGCGCACCCGGCGCAGGTCGACGAGCGACGCGGGAAGGAAGCCGCGCAGACCGATGTCGATGATGAGACCGCCCTTGACGACCTCGATGACCGGACCGGAGACGACCTCTTCGTTCTCCTTCTTCTGCTCGATCGTGCCCCAGGCGCGTTCGTACTGCGCCCGCTTCTTCGAAAGGATCAGGCGGCCGTCCTTGTCCTCCTTCTGGAGGACGAGGGCCTCGATCTCCTCGCCCAGCGACACGACCTCGTTCGGGTCGACGTCGTTGCGGATCGAGAGCTCTTTGTTCGGGATAACGCCCTCGGACTTGTAGCCGATGTCGAGCAGCACTTCGTCCGAGTCGATCTTGACGACCTTCCCGTGCACGAGGTCGCCGTCGTCGAACGCAACGATGGTCGCGTCGATGGCGTCCGACAGGGACATGCCGCCGAGGTCGTCGACGACGATGTTCTGCTCCATCTCGGATTCGGCGTCGTCGCCGACTTCCGCCACTTCCGCCGCCGGGTCGTCCGTGCCCGCTTCGGGCTCGGCGGCGGTGGTCTCGGCGACTGCGGCGGTGGGCGGCGCAGTCGCGTCCGGTTCCTGATCCAACACTTGATTCCTGCTTTGTTCGGGAAAGACGAGCCGCGCGGCGCGTGGTCGGCGCGCGCCCCTCGCCGCTCCGGTGGAGCGGCCTCGCAAGGCTACAGGCCGCCCGCCGGGAGGGAAACTCCCGTCAATCGGGACGACGTGCGAGCAACAGGTGCTCGGGGACGTCGATCGACGGCCGCTCGCGCGCGTAACGGCCCGGCTGCACACCGAAAACGCCGTCGCCGAAAACACCGTCAATGGTGAGACCGGCACGCGCCGCGACGAGTCGGAGCTCCCGCGGCGTGTAGCACGTGGTCCAGAGGTCGAAGGTGCGCTCGCGACCCGCGGCGTCGCGCACCGCCGCGTTCTCGTGGTTGACACCGATGTCGGCGTCGAAGCTCTCGTCCGGTTCGAGGTGTCGCACCACGAAGTACGAAGAGAACGCGCTCAACGCGAGGCGGCCGCCCCGCCGCAGCGCGTCCGCCAACCGAGCGACGACGTCGAGCTCAGCGTCGTCGCCGCCGAGCAGGCCGAAGCCGCCCTGGCACAAGCAGATGACCGCGTCGAACTCCTCGGCGTACTCCAGCTCCCGCACGTCGAGCTCGCGGAACTCGACCGGGAGGTCGCCGGCCGCGGCGCGGGCGAGGGCCAGGAAGTCGGGCGAGGTGTCGATGCCGACGACGGCAATGCCCCGCCGAGCGAGCTCGAGCGCGTGCCGTCCCGGACCACAGCCCGCGTCGAGCACACGCATCCCCGGCCGCAGCTCGAGCGCGTCGACCAGGAAGTCGACCTCCTGAACCGTCCCCTTGGCGAAGGCGTTGCGCAAGTACGCGGGCCCGACGAAGGCGGCGAGCGGATTGAACCAGTGTCCGCCGTGCGGCGGAGCAGGGGCTTGGCGAATCGGGTCTATTTGGCGTCGGCCCACGTGGTCCCGAACCCGATGTCGACGACGAGGGGGACGCGGAGCTCGGTGACGTGCTCCATCGTGTCGCGCACCACGTCGGTGACGCGCTCGCGCTCACCCATCGGAACTTCGAGCACGAGCTCGTCGTGCACGGTGAGCACCATCCGGCTCGTGAAGCTGCCGGCGGCAAGGGCGCGGTCGAGGTCGATCATGGCCAGCTTGAAGATGTCGGCCGCGCTCCCCTGCACGGGTGCGTTCTGGGCCATGCGCTCGCCCATCTGGCGGATCCGGAAGTTGTCGGACGAAAGCTCCGGGAGCTGACGGCGGCGACCGAACAGGGTCGCGGTGTACCCGCACGCCTTCGCGTCGCGGACCGTCCCGGTCATGTAGGCGGCGATGTTCGGAAAGGCGGCGAAGTACGCGTCGAGGATCTCCCGCGCCTGGTCGGTCGGGATGTCGAGTCGCTGCCCGAGGCCGTAGGCCTCCATGCCGTACGCGAGGCCGTAGTTCACGACCTTGGCGAAACGGCGCTGGAACGCGTCGACCTTCTCTTCAGCCACGTCGAAGACGCGTGCGCCGGTGGTCGTGTGGATGTCGGCGCCGCGCTCGAACGCCTCTATGAGGCCCGGGTCGTCGGCGAGATGCGCGAGGACCCGCAGCTCAATCTGTGAGTAGTCGGCCGTCAGCAGTCCGCAGCCCTCGTCGGCCACGAATGCCTTGCGCAGCTCGCGCCCGGTCGACGTGCGCACCGGCACGTTCTGGAGGTTCGGCGCCTCGCTCGAGATGCGGCCGGTCGTGGTCGCGAGCTGGTTGAAGGTCGCGTGGATCCGGCCGTCGGCCTGGACGAGGGGCGGCAGCGCGTCTGCGTAGGTGCTCCGCAGCTTCTCGACCTCGCGGTAGCGCAGCAGCGTCTCGACGATGGGGTGTTCCTCGGCCAGCTTCTGCAGTGAGTCGGCGTCGGTGGACGCACCGGTCTTCGTCTTCTTCACCGGCGTGAGCCCGAGCTTGTCGAACAAGATGTGTCGGAGCTGCGGTGTGGAGTTGACGTTGAACTGCTCCCCCGCGTGCGCCTGGATCTCGCCGACCAGCCGCCGGCACTCGTCGCCGAGCTCCTTGCCGAGGTCTTCGAGGAACTTCACGTCGATGCGCACGCCCGCGTCTTCCATCTTGGCGAGCACCGGGACCAGCGGGCGTTCGATGCGCTCGTACAACTCGACGAGCTCGCGCGCCTCCAAGGCCTCAGCCAGTGCGTCGCCGAGCCGAACGAGCACCGCGACCCGGCGTCCCGTCTCGCGGGCGTTGGCGTCGCCGTCGAAGTCGAGCGTGCCCTCGACTTGGTCGGGCGACGTCAGCTCGAGGGACAGATAGCGCACCGCGAGATCTTCGAGCAGGTACTTCCCTTCCCCAGGGTCGAGCAGGTACGCCATCACCGCGGTATCGCGCTCGAGCGACGGCAGCTCGCGCCCGAGCCCGTGCATCAGCTCTTTGGCACGGTGGACGACGAGCGGCGGGCTCTGTGGCCCGTCGAACGCGCCGAACGCATCGCGCACCTTCTCGTCGTCGAGGAGGTCGCCTGCGATGTAGGTCGCGTCGTCGCCCGTCGAGATCGCGATCCCGGTCAGCGCGCTCCGGCCGACGACGCCGGCCCAGCGCGCTTCCGCCGCGACCCGACCTCCTTCCGCCGCGGCGCGCAGCGCATCGGCCGCGGCCGCCGGGTCGCGCGCGATCACCACGTCGACCTCGAGGGCGTCCGAGACTGCGGGCTCGGCGACGTCGCCGACCGCGTCGAGGATGCGCGGCAGCAGCAGCCGGAACTCGAGCTGATTGAACAGCACGCGCACCCGCTCGCGGTCGAACGCGCCCTGCTGCAGATCCGCGGGAGTCAGATCACCGAGGTCGACCTCACGGTTCAAGCGCGACATCTCGCGATTCTTGAAGACGCGCTCCTTCCCGTCGGCGAGGTTCGTGCGCTGCTTCGGCGGCAGGTCGTCGAGATGGTCGTAGACACCCTCGAGACTCCCGTACGTGGTGATCAGCTTGGCGGCCGTCTTCTCGCCGATGCCCGGGACGCCCGGGAGGTTGTCGCTCGTGTCGCCGCGCAAGCTCGCGTAGTCGAGGTATTGCGCGGGCGTGACCCCGAGGCACCGCTCGGCGATACCGGCTTCGTCGTAGAGGACGTAGTCGGAGACGCCTCGCTTGTTGTAGAGCACCTTCACGTGCGGGTCGTGGACGAGCTGGTACGAGTCGCGATCGCCGGTGACGATCACGACGTCCATGCCCTCGGCGGCGGCGCGCGTCGCGAGCGTGGCGATCACGTCGTCGGCCTCGACGCCCAGAACCTCGAGCTGGGTGATCTCGAGGGCCGACAACACCTCGTGGATCAACGGCAGCTGCGAGCGGAACAGGTCGGGGGTTTCCTTGCGGCCGGCCTTGTACTCGGGGTCGAGCTCGTAGCGATACGTGCTGCCACCCGGCGCGTCGAACGCCACCGCGATGTGATCGGGCTTCTCGTCGGCCATGACCTTGGTGAGCATCGACGTGAAGCCGTACACCGCGTTCGTCACCGTGCCGGCCTTCGTCGCGAGATCGGTCGGCAGCGCGAAGAACGCGCGGTAGGCCAACGAATGGCCGTCGAGCAAGAGCAGCTTGGGCATCGCGGGTCATGCTACGACGACCCGGAGACACTCCCCGGCGTGCCGAAGGCCGCGGCCGGCCGTGCCGTCAGGGGCTGAGCACCCCGCCGACGACGTCGTGCGCGACCTCGTGGATCTTGCGCCTCGAGTTCATCGCGTTCTTCTGCAGGAAGCGCCACGAGTCGGCTTCCGAGAGGCCGTGCTCGTCCATCAGCCGCCCCTTGGCGCGGTCGATGATCTTGCGGGCCTCGAGGCGCTCGGCGAGGTCGGCGTTCTCCTGTTCGAGCGCGACGATCTGCTCGAAGCGGCCGAGCGCGGTGACGATCGCCGGGAGGAGGTCACTCGTCTGGAACGGCTTGACGAGGTACGCCAGGGCGCCGGCGTCGCGTGCCTGCTCGACCAAGTCGTGCTGCGAGAACGCAGTGAGGATGAGCACCGCCGCGAGCCGTTCACCCGCGATCGTGCGGGCGGCGGTGAGCCCGTCCATGCCGGGCATCTTGATGTCGAGGATCGCCAGATCGGGATCGAGCTCGCGTACGAGCTCGATCGCGCGGTCGCCGCGGCCGGTCTCACCGACCACCTCGTACCCCTCCTCCTCGAGGATCTCCTTGAGGTCGAGACGGATGATCGCCTCGTCCTCGGCGATCACGACGCGCACGGGTTTGGTCACCGGCTCTGAACCTCTCACCTATCGACTACGACGAGGAGGTCGGGGCTCGGGGAAGCGTCAACTCGTTCGCCATGCGATCGAGCAAGGCATCCTGGTCGCGTTCGAGCTCCTCGATGCCCCGGCGCAGCGCGTCGCGTTGGCGCAGCTGGGCGTCGGCGTGGCGGCGCATCTCGTGCGCCTCGGCTTGGGCCAGCGGTGTCTCCGAGACGAGCGATCGCAACCGCGCGTCCTCGGCCTCGGCCACGAGGACCGCGCACTGCTCGTCGGCAACCGCGATCTCGGCGCGCAGGCGCTTCAGGCGGTCGCTCACGTCGATGAGCCGGCGCTCGAGTAGGGACTTCGCCATGGAGGCGTGCAGTCTACGGCGTGCGGCCGGATGTGACAGCGTTGACGGCGATGATGCGCCATCCGATCTTCACGGCCGAGCACGAGGAGTTACGGGGAAGCGTCCGGCGGTTCGTCGACTCCGAGGTGCGACCGCACGTCGTCGAATGGGAAGACGCGGGCCACTTCCCCGACGACGTCTTCCACCGGTGCGGTGAGCTCGGTTTCCTGGGCCTGCACTTCCCCACCCGCTGGGGCGGGAGCGGGGGCGATCTCGCCGCCGGGCTCGTCTTCGTCGAGGAGCTCGCCCGATGCGGCGCCGGCGCGATCCCGATGGCCCTCTCCGTACAGACGCACATGGCGACGCCCGCGCTCGCCGAGTACGGCACCGACGACCAGCGCGAGCGTTGGCTGGCCCCGGCGATCGCGGGCACGAAGATCGGCGCGATCGCGATCACCGAGCCCGACGCCGGTTCCGACGTCGCCGCGATCCGCACCCGCGCGGTCCTCGACGGCGACGTCTGGCGCGTCAACGGCCGCAAGATGTTCATCACGAACGGTGCGCGTGCGCACTTCCTCACGCTCGTCGCCAAGACGGACCCGGCGGGTGGCCACCACGGCGTGTCCCTCTTCCTCGTCGACACGTCGCGGCCGGGGGTTCGGGTCTCGCGCCGACTCGACAAGCTCGGCATGCACTCGTCGGACACCGCGGAGATCGCGCTCGACGACGTCGAGGTGCCGGCGAACGAGCTCATCGGCCTCGAACCGGGTCGGGGTTTCGCGCAGCTGATGTGGCAACTGCAGTACGAGCGCCTCGCCGGCGCGGCCGCGTGTGTGGGGCATGCGAGCCAAACGCTCGATGACACCGTCGCGTACGCGCACGACCGACATACCTTCGGTCGTCCGATCGCACAACACCAGGTGATCGCACACAAGCTCGCCGACGCGGCCACCGAGTTGACTGCCGCGCGCGCGCTCCTCTACTCGACTGCGTGGGCGGTCATGCAAGGCGACTACCCGGTCGCCGAGATCTCGATGTGCAAGAAATACTGCGCGCAGGTGCAGAACCGTCTGGTCGACGCGTGCGTGCAAGTGTGGGGCGGCGCGGGTTATCTCGAGGAGACCGGCATTCCCCGCGCGTTCCGCGACGCACGGTTGCAACGCATCGGAGGCGGCACCGACGAGATCATGAACGAAGTGATCGCGAAGCGCATGGGGCTCACAGATCGGAGCGATCGAGACGCCCGCCGATAACGTTCGGATGCGACACCGCGCGTCAGATCATGGGGACTGCCCGGATGGATTCCGCGCTCGACTGGACAAGCGACGACGAATTCGCCGTCGACGGGATCTCCTAGCGCGATCCGTCCGACACCATCGCATAGCCGTCGGCGGCAGTGACGGCAGTTCCGGCACGCCGCCGACCAGCCGGCGGCGCCTGCTCGTAGGCTTCGCGGCCGATGCTCCTCGCATTGGTCTGCGCGCTCGCGGCCAACCTCTGCTACGGGTTCGGTACGGTCTTGCAGGCCACGGGCGCGCGACGGGCATCCACGGCCGGTCACCTCGACGTCATGCTGTTCGCGCGTCTGAGTCGCCAAGTCCCGTATCTGGGCGGACTCGCGCTCGACGCCCTCGGCTTCGTCGCCTCGATCATCGCGTTGCGCACGCTGCCACTGTTCGTCGTCGAGGCCGTGATCGCCGGCAGCGTCGGCGTCACCGCGATGACCGGCGTGTTCGTGCTCGGTTGTCGCCTCCGACCCTCCGACACCTCCGCGATCGTCGTCCTGGTCGTCGGGCTCGGCTTGCTCGGCGCGTCGGCGCGCGGCCAGCACGCCGCGCACCTGTCGCATCTCGGCGGATGGTTGCTGCTCATCGGCGTCTTCGTGGTCGCGAGCGCCGGCATCATCGCCGCGCGTATCCCCGACCCTCGTGGCGCGATCGGCCTCGCCGCGTGCGCAGGTCTGGGATTCACCGGTACCGCCGTCGCGGCGCGTGCGCTGCACGTCCCCACGGAGAGTTGGCGCGTGGCCCTCGAGCCCGTCGCGATTGCGCTCGTCCTCTACGGCGTTTGCGGGATGTTGATGTTCGCGAGCGCGCTCCAGCGCGGCTCGGTCACGGCGACGTCGGCCGTGATGTTCGCGGTCGAGACCATCGTCCCGTCAATCGTCGGGCTCACGGCGCTCGGCGACCGCACCCGCCCGCACTTCGAGATCGTGGCGGCCCTTGGTTTCTCTCTTACCGTCGGCGCCTCGATCGCGCTGGCGCGCTACACCGAGACCATCGTGCTGATCGAACCCGCGTCCGAGCAGGCGACGTAGAGCGGGCGCGCCGGATCGCGTCAGGACTTCGCTTCGAGCTGCTCGACGCGTGTCGCAAGATCTGCGATCACGACCGCGAGCTCGGCGGTCAGCTCACCGACGATCGCCAACACGACCGCCGCGATCGCTGTGACCTCGTCCTCGGTGGCCTTCGGATGCCGGTGCAACGCACCGCGGAATCGTTCCTTGACGTCATCGACGTGCATGGCAGCTCTTCTCCCGTCGGGTTGGACACGGAACGCTACGGGAAGCGCTCCCGCGCTCGGGAACCAAAGGCACCGGGGTCGGCGTTGGACGGGGAGCGTGCCGGGCGTAAGCATCTGCCACTGTGAAGACTCTCGAGACGACACGGATGGACGATGGCCCACGCCGATGAGGTGGCCCGCGCCATCGAGATCGTGCGCCTGGCGTTCCCTGACGAGGCGGATAGCGCGCGATACAAGCGCCTGATCAAGAGGTACGCAGACGAAGGTCGCGTCGTGCCCGACGCGACCGCGGAGATCATCGTCGTTCTGCTCAAGCTGGCCGAGCCAGGCCATGAGGACGAGACGTTGCAACGCATCGCTGAGGGCGTCACTCAGCAATGCGGACCAGACTCGCCGGGAGCACCCGCACGGCCATAGCGGCCCGCGCTCGAGAACATTTGCATGTCGCTTACCTAGCTGAACGCGTTTCTCCTGGTGGCGTGCGTACTGTGCGCTTCCACAGACTCGAGCGTTTGGCCGGGGAGAGGTTCGCGGGTCCTGTTCCATGTGGTTCCTGCATGTGTCGCTGCTGCACGGATGGCTGCCGGCAACGATTGCGGTGGCGGCCTGGGGCGCGGTCGTGGTCGGTGTCGCCTGGCGGCGCCGAGCGATCTGGCATTGGCTCGTGGTTGCCGCGGCGGCGGGCGCGGTCTCAATTGTCGTGTCGTGGGCCCTCGATGTGCCCGCCCGCGTCGGAAGCACATATCCGCGGTCGTTCCTCGTATGGGCCGCGCTTCCCTTGTTCGCGCTCGGCGCGGCACTCTGGCAGTGGCCGCGCGTCGGGTGGCGGCGCCGCGCCGTGGCACTCGCTTCGGTCCCGTTGCTCGCGGCGAGCGCCGGCTTGGTAGTCAACGCGTACTACAGCTATCTCCCGACCGTCGGTGACCTCCTCGGGGCGCCCCTTCCCGGTCAGGTGGACGCCCGACAACTCGTAGGCGGCTCGTTCGGCACACCTGTTGCGTTTCAATCGGGCCGGACGCGGACGACCTCCAAGATCGGAACCGTCGCCTCGGTCGACATTCCCGCGCCGGTCTCGCACTTCGCCCACCACAAGGCGTATATCTGGGTCCCACCGGTCTACTTCTCGACGCCGCGGCCACACCTTCCGGTCCTGATGCTGATCGCGGGCACTCCGGGCTCGCCCGGCGACTGGTTGCGCGGTGGTGGTGCCCTCGCCCTCGCCAACGCCTGGGCCGCCGGCCACAACGGCTACGCACCGATGATGGTATTGCCCGACGCGAACGGCAGCCTGGTGGGCGACACCGAATGTGTCGACGGACCCCGCGGAAACGCCGAGACGTATCTGACCGTCGACGTCGTCACGTTCATGCGACAAGCGTTGGGGGCGGCAATGGACCCACAACAGTGGGCGATCGCCGGGCTGTCCGAAGGCGGCACGTGCGCGCTCGACCTCGCCACTCGCCATCCCGCGCGGTTCGCGACCTTCGCTGACTTCTCCGGAGACGCAGCCCCAACACTCGGGTCATCGGCCCGCACGGTCAGTGCACTGTACGGCGGTTCCTGGAGCGCGTTACGCGCCCACGACCCGACGAGGTGGTTCGCAAGCGCCACATCGGCGGGCGTCGAAGGGTTCTTCGCCGTCGGCAACGCCGACCACGGGCACTTCCGGACCCAAGAACGAATCGCGCAGATCGCGAGCGATGACGGCATGCGTACGCGGATCGACATCATCCCCGGCGGCCGGCACAGCTTCCGTACCTGGGCACAGGCACTGCGAGACGCGTACCCGTGGATTGTCGCCCGACTGAGCATGCGCGACCCGATATCCAACGTCAACCTCGTGCACGCGCACTCGGCGAGAGCCCACAACCTGCTCGCCGACAAGGCAGTCCACCGGCATCCCGCCAACCCGTAGCACCACTGTGGTTCGCCAAGAGCTGTCGACGTAGCTCGGCTCGCCCGGGATCGGGCAACCTGTGCGGGTGGCGAACGCGAACCGATCTCGCAAGGCATACCTGAGATGACCACGCGTGTTCCTGTGCTTCTCGATACCGACATCGGCAGCGATATGGACGACGCGATCTGCCTCGCCTACCTGCTCGCGCACCCGCATTGCCATCTGCGAGGCGTGACCACCGTGTCGGGCATGCCACAACTACGCGCGGCACTCGCGGACGCGGTCTGCCGCGCCGCGGGCCATCGCGATGTCGCGATCCACGCCGGCACCGAGCACGGGATCGTGTACCCGACGCCCCAGCCGGACGTGCCGCAGGCGGTGGTGCTCGACCGTTTCGACCACCGCCCCCCGGACGAGTTCCCGCCGAACACGGCGGTGACGTTCCTACGCGACGTCATCGTCTCCGCTCCGGGCGAGATCACGCTTCTGTCGATCGGGCCGATGACGAACATCGCGCTGCTGTTCGTCACGTATCCCGAAGTTGCGCCGTTGCTGCGCTCGCTGATGATCATGGGCGGCGCGTACTCGATGATGCCGTTCGTCGGCGGCGCGCAGGAGTGGAACGTGTCGTGCGACCCGGTTGCCGCACGCGCCGTGTATCGCACACCTGTCGCTCAGCACCGGTCGGTGGGAATCAACGTGAGCTCGCGTTGCACCATGCCGTCGTCCGAAGCGTTGCGCCGGTTCCGGACGATCGGCGGCGGACTCGGGGTCGTCGCGGCCGCGCTCGAGCAGGCGTGGACGGACCACAACGAGCACGTGACCTTCCACGATCCCCTGGCGGCGGTGTGCACCCTCGAGCCGGACGTGTGCACTTGGCGCGGCGGTCGCGTCTCGGTCGAGCTGACCAGCCGCCGATTCCGCGGCGCTACCAGCTTCGATAGCGACCGCGACGGATCGCCACACCAGGTCGCCGACCGCGTGGACGTCGACCGTTTCTTCACGCGGTTCTTCGCCGTCTGGTCGTAGACGTCCACGCTCGGCTAGCCGATTATCCCGAAGTCCTCCGGCTCGATATCGGCGAACGTCCCGCGCGGGACTCCGCGCCGATCGAGCTCCTCCTCGATCCACGAAACGTTGGCCTGAGCGAGCGCGGCCATGTAGTCGGTCGGCTTGTTAACGATCGACTCCTTTGACGCCGCGGCGCCGACAACGAGGCCGACATACACTTGCTTCACCTCGTTGTCGGACAAGCCGACCGGGAGAGGCCACTCAAAGTCTTCGGGATTGGTCATTCCGGTCCCTTCGTCAGAGAAAGAGCAACAGCAGTTCGTCTTCGTAGTAGCCGGGCCTCGCGCCGGGCGCGACTTCGGGCGGCGCGAGAGTTCCCACCAAGTTCCCACGGTCCTCGCGCTTCCGGTCCGGGCGTTCGCGTTCATGCAGGTCAGCGCTGTGCCCGAGGAGGGATTCGAACCCTCATGCCCTTGCGAGCAGCGGATTTTGAGTCCGCCGTGTCTGCCATTCCACCACTCGGGCGCGGTCGTCTCCCACGAGACGCGTGAATCGGACCGGATCATCATGCCATTTCGGTACCATCCGAAGCGTGGTGGAGTTCGTGGTCGGCATCGTCGTCGGCGCGTCGGCGGCAGCACTCTTGATGATCTTGATCGGTCCGTCTCGACGCGTCCGCGCCGAACCGCCGCTGCCGCGTGAGGTCGCGACCAAGCTCCTGCTCCGCCAGGACCCGGAGCAACCGACGATCCCACCGCCCCCGCGGCTCGAACACCCGCGCCAGTACACAGCGCACGAGCTGGCCGCGCTGCAGCGGCTCGGTCAAGAGCAGCAACAGCGGCGCCGTAAGCGCTGAACCGTCGCCCGATCGGCGGCGTCCGTCACGCGGTTACGCCAACGCGAAGAGGAGGCGCGCGCGACAACATTCGGCTCCGTCGACGGTCGCGACCCCGCGCCCCCAACCGCCGCGGGCGCTGAGCCGCTCGATGTCGACCGCGAGCACGAGGAGGTCGCCGGGCCGCACCACCCGCCGGAACCGTGCGTCCTCCACGCCGCCGAACAGCGGGAGCTTGTCGGCATAGCGCGGGTCGGCCAGCACCGCGATCGCGCCGGCCTGCGCCAGCGCTTCGAGCTGGAGCACGCCCGGAAAGACGGGATTCCCGGGGAAGTGCCCGGCGAGGAAGGGCTCGTCGCCCGTCACCCGGTAGCGCGCCCGGACCGCCACGGCCGGTTCACACGAGTCGACCTCGTCGACGAACAAGAAGGGTGCGCGATGCGGCAGCAGCGCCACCAGCTCCCGTGTTCCATCGCCGGGCATGCCGAGCGACGTTACTGCGCGGTATCGGGGTTACCGGCACGTACGAAACGACTCGTTCATCTACCATGTACGGGTTCGTCACACGGGCGTGTAACCCTGCCTCGTGTTCGGGAGTCGAATGAAGTCGGCTCCTGTACAGGCCGCCCCGCCCCACCCCGCCCTCTCGTCCCCCGGAGGTCTGCTCGTGCGCGTCTCCGTCGTGTTTCCCGGCCAGGGGACACAAGTCCCCGGCATGGGCGCGCCGTGGCACGAGCATCCCGCGTGGAAGATCGTCGAGCAGGCCGAGGCCGCGCTGGGCGAGCCGCTCGCCCCACTTCTGCTCGACGCGACGGCCGAGCAGCTCGCACGGACGCGCGAGGCCCAACTCGCCGTGTTGTGCACGTCGCTCGTCGCGTGGGAAGCGGCTCGGCCGATGCTCGACGACGTCGTGGCGTTCGCGGGACACTCGCTCGGGCAGGTGACCGCGCTCATCGCGTCGGGCGCGCTCGACCTCGACGACGGCGTACGGTTCGCGGCTCGTCGGGCCGAGTTGACGCGAGCCGCAGCCGATGAGCACCCGGGTCGGATGGTCGCGCTGCTGGGCGCAACGGTCGACCAGGCCGAGGCGGCATGCGAGGCCGCACCGGGAGGCGCATGGGTCGCGAACGACAACGCACCCGGCCAGATCGTGATCGCGGGAACACCCGAGGGCGTGGAGCGCGCGGCCGAGCAGGCGAAGCAGCTCGGCGTTCGCCGCGTCACGAGCCTCAACGTCGGCGGCGCGTTTCACACGCCGCTCATGGATACCGCGCGCGTCGGGCTCCTTGGCACGCTCGAACCGATCCGGTTCGCGGCGCCGGCCGCGCCGGTCGTGTCGAACCATGACGGCGCCGCGTACTCCGACGGCGACGGCTGGCGAACGCGACTGGCCGATCACGTCACCGTGCCCGTCCGGTGGCGCGCTTCGATGGAGACCCTCGCCGGACTCGGCGCATCGGCCTTCGTCGAGGTCGGGTACGGCTCGATGATCGCGGGCGTCGCCAAGCGCACAGTCCCCGACATTCCTGTCCTCGCGTGCGGCAGTCCCGCCGAGTGCGAGCAGCTCTGTCGCGACGAGTCCGCATGAGTCCGCGACTCGAGCTCGAGGGTGAGCGGGTGGCGATGGTCGAGCGGATGATCGTCGCTCCTGTCGTCGGCGTGTTCCGACCGCTCGGTGTCGAGGAGGGCGCGGCCGTCAGCGCGGGCGAGATCGTCGGCGTGGTCGAAGGCCCCGGCACGCGTGAACCAGTCCGGAGCGCGTTCACCGGCGTCGTCATGGGAGTTCTCGCGCATTCCGGCGAACGCCTGCGCGCGGGCCAGCCGGTCGCTTGGATGCGCGTCGCGTGAGCGCGACGGCCGGGATCGTCGGTTGGGGGACGGCGGTCCCGGACGGTCGCGTCACCAACGCCGACCTCGCGCGACGCGTCGATACGACCGACGAATGGATTGTCGAGCGCACGGGCATCCGCGAACGCCGGGTCGCCGGACCGGGAGAGAGCACCGCAACCCTCGCGGTCGAAGCCGCGACGCACGCGATCAAGCGCGCGGGTCTCGTGCCCGCCGACATAAACCTGATGATCATCGCGACGGTGACGCCCGAGCAGCCGATTCCTCACACGGGTGCGTTCGTGGGCGAGACCCTCGGCCTGCAGTGCGGCTCGTTCGACATGAACGCCGCGTGCGCCGGCTTCGTCTACGAGGTCGTGGTTGGAGCCTCGATGCTGCAGATGGGCTACGACCACGTGCTGCTCATCGGTGCCGAGACGTTGAGCCGCATCATCGACCCCGAAGACCGCACGACGACGGTGCTCTTCGGCGACGGCGCCGGCGCGGCGGTGCTCGCACCTACCCGTGAGACCTCCGGGGTGCTCGCCTGGGACCTCGGCTGCGACGGTTCGGCCGCGGACCTGCTCGAGATCCGTGCCGGCGGGAGCCGGTTGCCCGCGAGCGCGGCCACGCTCGCGGGCCGCGATCACTACTTGAAGATGGCCGGTCAAGAGGTGTTCCGGCGCGCCGTGCGCGTGGTCGTCGAATCGGCGACGCTCACGCTCGACCGCGCCGGCGTCGACGCCGCCGACGTCGCGTGGTTCGTCCCCCATCAGGCCAACGGGCGCATCATCGAAGCGGCCGCGCACCGGCTCGGCTTCGAGCCCGAACGCACGCTCGTCAACATCGACCGCTACGGCAACACGTCGTCGGCATCGATCCCGCTCGCGCTCTTCGAGGCGGTCGACGACGGCCGCGTCCACGACGGCGAACTGGTGTTGTGCTCCGGCTTCGGTGCCGGCATGACCTGGGCCAGCGCGCTCCTGCGGTGGGGAGCCCGGTGAGCGGCGCGCCCCAGGACCGGATCGCGTTCGTCACCGGGGGTTCCCGAGGCATCGGGCGCGAGACGGTGCTCGCGCTCGCGCGCGCCGGGCACCCCGTGGGCTTTTGCTACACATCCGATTCCGACGGAGCCGGCGAGACTCGCGAGGCCGTCGAACAGCTCGGCGGCAAAGCGGTCGCGGTGTGCGCCGACGTCGCCGACCCTGCGGCGGTCGACGCCGCGTTCCGCGACATCGAGAGTGCGTTCGGTCCCGTCACCATGCTCGTCAACAACGCCGGCATCACCCGAGACGGCCTCGTCGTTCGCATGACCGACGAGCACTGGCGCGCGGTGATCGACACCAATCTCACCGGCGCGTTTCACACCATCCGCCGGGCCACTCCCGCGATGATGAAGGCCCGGTACGGCCGCATCGTGAACATCTCGTCGGCGAGCGCCAACATCGGCCAGGCGGGTCAGGCCAATTACGCGGCCGCGAAGGCGGGCCTCGTCGGGCTCACCCGCAGCGTCGCCCGCGAGCTGGCCCGGCGCAACATCACCTGCAACGTCGTCGCGCCAGGACCTATCGTGACCTCGATGACCGACGACCTGAGCGGCGAGTGGCGCGCGCAGGTCGAGACCGCGGTACCACTCGGTCGCTTCGGCACTGCCGGCGAATGCGCGGCGGTCATCGCATTCCTGTGCTCGGAAGCCGCCGCGTACGTGACGGGCGCCGTCGTGCCCGTCGACGGCGGTCTGGCCATGGGCCACTGATCGAACCTACGAGGAGGACACTGCAATGGAACGCACCGAAGCGCTCGTCACGATCAAGGAAGTCGCGGCCGAGGTCCTGAGCGTCGACCCCGACCTGGTTACGGAGACCGCGCGCTTCAAGGAGGATCTCGACGCCGACAGCCTCGATCTCGTCGAGCTCGTGATGGGCCTCGAGGAGCGCTTCGACATCGAAGTGCCCGAGGACGACCTGGAAGGCGTCACCACGATCGGCCAAGCGGTCGATCTCGTGCTCGCCAAGGTGGGCGCGTAGGCGATGGCCGGCGAACTTCGGGCCGACGAATATCGGACCGCAGAACTCGGAAAGGACGCGCAGGACCACCGCGGACGGATGCGGGTCGCCGTCACCGGCCTGGGCGTGAAGACGGCCGCGGGCACCGACCTCGACGGGTTCTGGTCGACGCTGGCTTCCGGGCGATCGACCGCGGCACGGATTGCGCGGTACGACCCCTCGGACCTCCCCGTGCGGTTCGGCTGCGAAGTCCGCGACTTCGACCCGGCGGTCTACCTCGGCGCGAAGGAAGCGCGCCGGATCGATCGGGTCACGCAACTCGGCTTCGCCGCCGCGGCCGACGCGCTGGCCGACGCCGGCGACCATCGCTGCGACCCGGCCCGCAGCGCGGTCATCGTCGGCACCGGCGTCGGTGGCCTCATCACCCTCGAGGAGCAGATCGGCGTCTACATCGAGAAGGGCGGGGCGCGGGTCAGCCCGTTTCTCGTGCCGATGATGATGGCGAACGCGACCGCCGGGACCATCGCGATGCAGTTCGGTTGGAAGGGACCGAACTTCTGCGTCGCCACCGCGTGTGCCGCAAGCGCGAACGCGGTCGGTGAAGCCGCGCGCCTCATTCGCGACGGCAGCGCCGACATCGTGATGACGGGCGGCTCGGAATCGTGCCTGACACCGACGGCAATCTCCGCGTTCGCGCGCATGACCGCGCTGAGCACCCGCAACGACGACCCCGAGCACGCGTCGCGACCGTTCGACGCCGATCGCGACGGATTCGTGATGGGCGAAGGCGGGGCCGCGCTCGTTCTCGAGCGGTGGGACCACGCGACGGCCCGGGGCGCGCACATCTACGGTGAGGTGGTCGGATACGGGCGCAACGCCGACGCATACCACATCACCGCGCCCTCACCCGGGGGCGAGGGCGCCGCCGCCTGCATGCAGCTGGCGCTCGACGACGCCGGCCTCTCCCCCGCCGCGATCGGGCACGTGAACGCGCACGGAACGTCGACCCCCCTGAACGACGCGGCTGAGGCCGAGGCGATCCGCAAGGTGTTCGGCGAGACGCCGCCGCCGGTGACCTCGACCAAGGGAGTCACCGGACATCTCATCGGAGCCGCGGGAGCGACCGAGGCCATCGCGTGCCTGCTTACGTTCGCGAACGGCGCGGCTCCTCCTACCGCGAACCTCGAGCGGCTCGGCGACGACATCGCCCTCGACGTGATCGCCGGCGCGATTCGCGAGCTCGAACCCGCGCCCGCGTTATCAAACTCATTCGGGTTCGGCGGGCACAACGCGACATTGGTTTTGGCACCGCCTTCGTGACGTCCACGCCCCTCCACGCGTGGGCCGATGCCGCCGCCTCGGCCGAGATCGCCGAGATCGCTGGGCGACGCGTGGTCGCGTTCCGCGTCCAAGGCGGCAAGCACCACGGCGCGATCGGGGTCAACGGCAGCGAGACGGTCGAACGGGCGGTGCGGCTCGCCGGTGAGCTCCGGCTGCCGCTCGTCGGCGAGCTCGACACCTCGGGCGCCGAGCTGCGCGACGGTGTCGCCGCGCTGCACGCGTGGGGACGGCTCGCCCGCGAGCTCGTGCAGGTGTCCGGCGTCGTGCCGACCCTGCTCGCCGTGACGGGCGCGTGTGTATCCGGCCCCGCACTCGCGCTCGGTCTGTTCGACCACGTCGTGGTGACCGAAGACGCGTTCGCGTACGTGACCGGGCCCGACTCCGTCGAAGACTTCACCGGGGTGCGCGTCTCGCGCGCCGGGCTGGGCGGCGCGCCCGTCCACGCGCAGCGCACCGGGGTCGCGTCGCTCGTCGTACCCGACGAGCTCGCGGCGCGCGCTGCGCTTGCGGCGCTGCTCTGGTACTTGCCGGATCATCATCTCTCCGATCCGCCGCTGCTCCAGTGCGACGACGCACACGACCGCTCGTGCGACCTCGCCGCCGCGGTCGTCCCGGAGCGCTCGACCGCGTCGTATGACGTGCGCGTGGTCGTCGAGGACGTGCTCGACGCCGACTCGTTCTTGGAGCTCCGACCGCGGTACGCGCCCAATTTGGTGACGGGTTACGGATCGCTCGGCGGTCGCGCGGTCGGCGTCGTGGCGAACCAGCCCGTGCAAAGGGCGGGCACGCTCGACATCGAAGCGTCACGCAAGGCCGCCCGGTTCGTGGCGACGTGCGACGCATTCAATCTCCCGATCGTCACGTTCGTGGACACTCCGGGCTTCGAGCCCGGCCGCGACCTCGAATGGCGGGGCATGATCCGCCACGGCGCCGAGCTCGTGCACGCGTACGCGGCGGCCACGGTCCCCCGGCTGTGCGTCGTGCTGCGCAAGGCGTACGGGGGCGCGTACATCGTGATGGACTCGCGCGGCATCGGCAACGACCTCTGCATCGCGTGGCCGAGCGCCGAGATCGCGGTGATGGGGGCCGCGGGCGCGGTTGCGATCCTCAACAAGGGCCGGGCCGATCCCGGCCTGGTCGCGGAGTACCGGGCCGCGTTCGAGAATCCCTACCACGCGGCCGAGCGTGGCCTCGTCGACGCCGTCGTCGACCCCGCCCGCACGCGCCACGTTCTCGTCGACGCGCTCGACGTGCTGGTGGAGAAGCGCGACACGCGGCGGGCTCGCAAGCACTCGAACACACCACTTTGACCGGGGGTCCGGGAACGATGCTGCTCGCCGACAAGCGGATTCTCGTGACAGGCGTGCTCAACGACGCGTCCATGGCGTTCCACGTCGCCCGGCGGGCACAGGAAGAAGGCGCCGAGGTCGTGCTTACCTCCTTCGGCCGGGTGATGAGCCTGACCCGGCGCGCCGCCCGGCGGCTCCCCAACGAGCCGGCGATCGTCGAGCTCGACGTCACCGATGCCGCGCACCTCGATGCACTCGCCGCGCAGGTGGGCGGACACCTCGACGGCGTCCTCCACGCCATCGGCTTCGCGCCGGAGTCGTGTCTCGGCGGCGGCTTCCTGACCGCGCCGTGGGACGACGTCGCCGTCGCCCTGCAGGTGAGCGCCTACTCCTTGAAGGCGCTGGCGGTCGCCTGCCGGCCGATGATGGCGAGCGGTGGGAGCATCGTCGGGCTCGACTTCGACAACAGCCGAGTCGCGTGGCCGGTCTACGACTGGATGGGCGTGGCCAAAGCCGCGTTCGAATCAACCGCGCGCTACCTCGCCCGCGATCTCGGCGCCGCGGGCATCCGGGTCAACCTCGTCGCCGCGGGACCGATCCGCACCATCGCGGCCCGGAGCATCCCGGGATTCGAGCGCTTCGAGGACGCATGGGACGAGCGAGCGCCGCTCGGATGGAACGTCAACGACCCCGCGCCGGTCGCCGCCGCGTGCGTTGCCCTGTTCTCCGACCTGTTCCCCGCGACGACCGGCGAGGTGATCCACGTCGACGGCGGCTATCACGCGATCGGGGCGTGACTCGCGCGGTTCCCGGACGGGCCGCTACGGCATCGTGTTGTTGGGCGTTCCCGACGCCAACGTCAAGCCGAGCTCGTCGGCGATCGCCACCGCCACGAGCCGCTTCTCGATCGACGCGCGGGTCGCCTCCGCCGCGTAGAGCACGAGGCGCCCGAGCTCGCGGCCGCGCCCCATCACCGGGACCTCGACCCCGCCGGTCGGCAGCAGGAAATCACCCCAGGCGACGAGTCGGGCGCCTTCCAGCGCGCCGCGGTTCCCGAGGCGCGGGAGCTCGGGGCCGGAACGCTCGGCTTGGTAGACGCACTCGTCGAGACCGAACAGCCCGATGAGCTCGGCGCGCGCCGACATCACGACGTCGTCGACGTCGGCCCCGCGCGCCGATAGCTCGGCCACGCGCAACAACCGATCGAGCTCGGAGCGCGACTCGCGCGCCGCGACGCCGCCCCGCCGCCCACGGATACCGACCTCGGCCGCGACCATCGCGACGATGAGCAGGACCACGAACGTCGCCACGTCGTCCTTGCTGGCGATGCGCAGCGAGAGGTACGGCTGCGTGAAGACGAAGTCGAAGGTCAACGCGGAGACCACTGCGCTCGCCGCTCCGGCGATGCGGCCGCCCACGATCGCTGCGACCAACACCGGAACGACGAGTGCGAGCGCCATGTCGGCGTTCGGCAGGTGGTCGCGGAAGGGTACGAGCACACCGGCGATCACGAGCGCGCCGAGTGCACCGAGCGCTGCTCCCACGGGGACGTGACCGTCTCCGGGGTCCTTGGGGCGACGCCGCAAGAGATCCGAGTTGGCGTTCATGGGTCCTCCACGACGAAGCGGTAGCCCATTCCGGGCTCGGTGATGAAGTAGCGCGGTCGTGACGGGTCGGGTTCGAGCTTGCGTCGAATCTGGCTCATGTAGATGCGCAGGTAGTGCGTCTCGCGCTCGTATTGGGGGCCCCACACCTGTTGCAGCAGTTGCTGTTGCGTCACGAGCTTGCCGCGGTGCCGGCTGAGCACTTCGACGATCTGCCATTCGGTGGGCGTGAGGTGCAGTTCGCTGCCGTTGCGTTTGATCTGCTTCGCGCCGAGATCGATCTCGAAGTCCTGGGTGGCGATCACACGCTCCTGCTCGGTCGGCGCGGCGCGTCGCAGCGCGGCGCGCAGGCGGGCGAGGAACTCGTTCATGGCGAACGGCTTGGTCACGTAGTCGTCGGCGCCCGCGTCGAGGGCTGCGACCTTTACCGGCTCGGCGTCGCGCGCCGACAGCACCACGATGGGTACCGTGCTCCAACCCCGGAGCGCCGCCGCGACACTCACGCCGTCCATATCGGGGAGACCGAGGTCGAGGATCACGACGTCGGGATGCTCGCGCGCGGCGAGGTCGAGCCCTTCGCGTCCCGATGCGGCGAGCACGACGGCGTAATCGTGTGCCTCCAGGAAGATGCGCAGCGCGCGTCGCAACGGCGCTTCATCTTCGATCACGAGGATCTTGCTCATGTCGGCGCCACCCGGAAGACGAAGGTCATGGTCGTCCCGCCGCCCGGCGTGTCCTCCAACTGCAGCTCGCCGCCGATCGCCTCGGTGAAGCCGCGTGCGACGGCGAGGCCGAGGCCCACGCCACCGCGACTCTGCGCGTCGCCGAGACGCTGGAACGGTTGGAACACCCGGTGGCGATCCGCCGGCGCAATGCCCGGCCCGCGATCGATCACGCGCAGGACCACATCCTCACCCACGACGGCGGCTTCGATCCGCACGGGCTGCTCCGGCGGCGACCACGCGAGCGCGTTGTCGACGACGTTCGCGACTGCACGCTCCGCGAGCGCGGGGTCGGCGCGAACCCGCGGCAGCGAGTCGGGAACATCGACCACGACTCCCCCGGCGCGGTCGCCGAGGCTCACGAGCGCCCGACCGACGATCTCGTCGAGTCCCACGTCGGTGTACGCGAGCTGCAGCGCACCGGCCTGTAGGCGACTCATCGCGAGCAGGTTGCTGACGAGCTCGTTGAGTCGATCGACCTCTTCGTCGATCGTCTGGTGGAGTTGGTGCACGGTCTCGTCGTCGAGATGGAGGTCGTCGGCGAGCAACGTGGAAGCCGAGGCCTTGATCGACGCAAGGGGTGTCCGTAGGTCGTGCGAGACCGCGCGTAGGAGCGCGGTGCGCAGTGCGTCGGCCTCGGCGAGGGCGACCGCGGCGGACGCATCGGCCCGTAGCTCACGACTCGCGAGCGCGACGGCGACCTGGGCGACGAAGGCGTTCAGCACCCGGCGGTCGTCGCCGGTGAGGTTGGGCCCGTCGTATGCGAATACCGCATCGTCGGGGAGCTCGGAGGTGGCCGTCGCGTCCTCGGGCCGTTCGATGATCGCCTCGCCCGCGTGGGCCTCGACCCTCCACTCGTTCGGCCCGACCGGGCGCAACACCGCGACGGAGCGCAGCGCGAAATTGGTGAGGAGCTGGTGCATGATGCTCGGCAGCGGATCGTCCTCGGCGAGGAGCGCGCCGGCGAGTCGCACGAGCGACGCGGCCTCGCTGCGCGCCCGGGCCGCTTCGTCAGCGCGGCGCGCGGCCGCGCTGACGAGCGCGCTCACCACCGCGGCGACGACGAGGAAGACGATGAGCGCCAGCACGTTCTGGCCGTCGCTGATCGTCCACGTGTGGATCGGAGGCGTGAAGTACCAGTTGACGAGCAGGAATGCGGCCACCGCCGCGCTGCCCGCAACCCAGGCGCCACCCGTGACTGCGATGAGGACGACGAGCAGGAGATAGAGCAGGAGATCGCTCCCCAGCGAGACGCGATCGCGCTCGTGCGCGAGCACGAGCGTGAGGAGAGGGAGCGCGAGCAACGCGAAGATTGCGGCCGCACTCTGCCGCTGGCGAGACACGCCGAGCGAGAGCGCGGGAGGTCGGGGCCGGCGCGCGGTCTCGTCTCCTTCACTGCGCGTCGAGATGATGTGGACGTCGATGTCGCCCGAGGCGCGAACAACACGATTGATCACCGAGCCCCGCAGGAGGTGATTCCACCGCGACCGCCGGCTCGAACCCATGACGAGCTGTGTGGCGCGCTCGGCGCGGGCGAAATCGACGAGCGCCATCGACGGATCGGCGCCGACGATCTCGTGGTACGTCCCGCCGAGGTCTTCCAACAGGGCCCGGTGCCGTTCGATCGATCCCGGCGGCGGCCCGGCCAGTCCCTCGCCCGCCCGAACGTGCACACCGAGCAGATCGCCCTTGGCTCGCGTCGCGATGCGGGACGCGCGGCGCACCAGGTGCTCGCCACCGGGCGCGCCCGTCAGGGCTACGACGATCCGCTCGCGCGTCTCCCACGCGGCCGTGATGCCGTGGTCCTCCATGTAACGCTGCAGGCTGTCGTCGACCTTGTCGGCCACCCAGAGCAGCGCGAGCTCGCGGAGGGCCGCGAGGTTGCCGGGCCGGAAGTAGTTGGCGAGCGCGGCGTCGACCTTCTCCGGTTTGTAGATGTTGCCGTGCGCCATGCGCCGCCGGAGCGCTTCCGGTGTGCTGTCGACGAGCTCGACCTGGTCGGCGCGCCGGACGACGTCGTCCGGCAGCGTCTCGCGTTGCTGCACGCCCGTGATGCGCTCGACGACGTCGTTCAAGGACTCGAGGTGCTGGATGTTGACCGTCGAGATGACGTCGACGCCGGCCGCGAGCAGCTCCTCGACGTCTTGCCAGCGCTTCTCGTTCCGGCACCCCGGCACGTTCGAGTGCGCGAGCTCGTCGACGAGCGCGACTTGCGGCCGGCGGGCGATGACGGCGTCGACGTCCATCTCCTCGAACTCGCTGCCGCGGTAGGTGACGCGTTTTCGGGGGACGACCTCGAGGTCGCCGATCTGTTCGACCGTGCGGGCTCGACCGTGCGTCTCCACGTAACCCACCACCACGTCGGTACCCCGGTCGTGGCGGCGGCGACCCTCGTTGAGCATCGCAAACGTCTTGCCGACGCCGGGTGCGGCGCCGAGGTAGACCCGAAGGTTGCCCCGGGCCACGCTCCTACCTCATGACTTCGGGGCGAGGCGGTCGAGAGCGAGGTTGAGCTCGAGCACGTTCACAGTCTGCTCCCCGAGCACACCGAGCTGACGCCCTTGCGTGTGCGCGGCGATTTGCTCCAAGACCTGGCCGGTGGTGAGGTTCCGCGCCTGGGCGACCCGCTCCGCCTGCAACCGGGCGTTGGCGACCGAGATCTGCGGGTCGAGTCCCGATGCCGACGACGTCACCGCGTCGACCGGAACCAACGTGTCGGCGGCGAGGCCATTGAGGGCCCGGTACGCCATCGTCCGCTCGGGAACGGTGTTCGGGTCGCAGACGTACGAGCCGTCCTTGTTCTTCTCGTACACGGGATTCCCGGCGTGGTCGGTGATGTCGTTGCCGTCCTTGTCGGTGGCCTGCACCGGAACGCAGTACGGGTCGCTCACGGTGGCGTAGACGTTGGTCTTGAGAAGACGTCCGTCCGCGCCGGTCACGACGCCGGGGACGTTGCCGATCAGGTTCGGATTCGACGGCCCGTAGTTCGAGCCCGCGCTCGCCATCGCGTCGTAACCATCGCCGGCGTTCGACGGCCGGGGCTGGAAGTAGTTCGGCATCGGGTTGCCGTCCTTGTCGGCGAAGCTCTGGCCGATCAGCGACGAACCAACAACCCTGCCGTTCTCCTTCACGAGCGAACCGTTGGCGCGCTTCGACATCGTGACCTGCGAGATGCCGGTGACGACCAGCGGATAGACGAAACCCAGCAACACGGTCAGAACAACGGTCATGAGCAAACCGGTGACGAACTGGCGACGCAACATCAGTGCACTCCGAGCGCGGTGACGACGAGGTCGATGGCCTTTATGCCGATGAACGGGGCGATGATCCCGCCCACTCCGTAGATGAGGAGGTTCCGACGGAGGATCGCGGCCGCGCCCATGGCGCGGAACTTGACGCCCCGCAGTGCGAGGGGGATCAACGCCACGATGACGAGGGCGTTGAAGACGACGGCCGACAGGATCGCCGAGTGCGGATTGCTCAACCGCATGACGTTCAGTAAGTCGAGCTGCGGGAAGACGCCGGCGAACATGGCCGGGATGATGGCGAAGTACTTCGCGATGTCGTTCGCGATCGAGAACGTCGTGAGCGAACCGCGCGTGATGAGCAGCTGCTTGCCGATTTCGACGATCTCGACGAGCTTCGTCGGATTCGAATCGAGGTCGACCATGTTGCCGGCCTCTTTGGCCGCTTGCGTGCCCGTGTTCATCGCGACGCCGACGTCGGCGACGGCGAGCGCGGGGGCGTCGTTGGTCCCGTCGCCGGTCATCGCCACCATCGACCCGCCGAGCTGCTCGCGCTTGATCAGCGCCATCTTGTCCTCGGGCGTCGCCTCGGCGAGGAAGTCGTCGACTCCGGCTTCGGCCGCGATCGCGGCGGCGGTGCGCGGGTTGTCACCGGTGATCATGACGGTGCGGATGCCCATCGCGCGCATCTGGTCGAACCGGTCGCGCATGCCTTGCTTCACGACGTCTTTGAGGTAGATCACGCCGAGGACGTTCTTGCCGTTCGCGACGACAAGTGGGGTGCCGCCCTGCACCGCGATGCCGTCGACGATGGTCTCGAGCTCGTCGGGAACGGTGCCACCCTGTTCGATCACCCACCGGCGAACCGAGTCGGCCGCACCTTTGCGGATCGAGGAACCTTCGAAGTCGACGCCGCTCATGCGGGTCTGCGCCGTGAACGCGACGAGCTCCGCATTCGGGATGTCCCTCGGCACGAGGCCGTAGCGCTCCTCGGCGAAGGTCACGATGGAGCGCCCTTCGGGGGTCTCGTCGGCCAGGCTCGACAGCATCGCGGCATCGGCCATCGTGCGCTCGTCGACGCCGGGGACCTCGAGGAACTGGGCGGCCTGGCGGTTGCCGTAGGTGATCGTGCCGGTCTTGTCGAGCAGGAGCGTCGAGCAGTCCCCCGCCGCTTCGACCGCGCGGCCGCTCATCGCGAGCACGTTCCGCTGCACGAGCCGGTCCATGCCCGCGATGCCGATCGCGGAGAGCAACGCGCCGATCGTCGTTGGGATCAGGCACACCAGCAGCGCGACGAGAACGGTCAGCGACTGGCTCGCTTTCGAGTAGATCGCGAAGGGCTGCAGCGTGACGACCGCGAGCAAGAAGATGATCGTCAAGCCCGCGAGCAAGATGTTGAGGGCGATCTCGTTCGGTGTCTTCTGCCGGGATGCGCCTTCGACCAATGCGATCATCCGGTCGAGGAACGTCTCTCCGGGCTTCGACGTGATGCGCACGACGATCTCGTCCGAGAGAACGCGGGTGCCGCCCGTCACCGCCGAGCGGTCACCGCCCGACTCACGGATCACCGGCGCCGACTCTCCCGTGATCGCCGACTCGTCGACCGACGCGATGCCCTCGATGATCTCCCCATCGCCGGGGATCAGCTCCCCCGCGACAACCACGCACTCCTCGCCGACGAGCAGATCGTTCGACGACTTCTCCGTGATCGTCCCGTCGGGCCGGCGAATGCGAGCGACGGTCTCGGAGCGCGTCTTGCGCAGCGTGTCCGCCTGCGCTTTGCCGCGCCCTTCGGCGACGGCCTCGGCGAAGTTCGCGAACAGCACCGTGAACCACAGCCACGCGGAGACGAGACCGGTGAACGCGCTGTCGGACGACTTCGCCGACGGAAGCTTCTGGAAGAAGAGGATCGTCGTGAGGACGCCGCCGACCTCGACGATGAACATCACCGGGTTCCGCATCATCTGGCGCGGGTCGAGCTTCACGAACGAGTCCCACGTGGCGCGCTTCATGATCGCGGGATCGAACAGCGACCGCGTTCCCGACGGCCGGGTCCGGACCTTGGGCGGACGCGGCTCGGCCGGCTCGGTGGGCTCGACGGGTTCGATCGAAGTCGAAGTCACTGCGTGCGCTCCTAGAACTTGCCTACGAGGTGCTCGACTACCGGGCCGAGCGCGACGACCGGGAAGTACGTCAGCCCGACGACGATCACGACGACGCCGGTCAGCAACGCCGCGAAGAGCCCCGTGTCGGTCGGGAACGTTCCGGCCGACGCCGGAGTGGCCTGTTTGCGTCCGAGCGATCCCGCGATCGCGAGCACGGGAACCATGAGCATGAAGCGCCCGACGAGCATGGCAAGCGCACCCGTGACGTTGAACCAGTCGGTGTTGCCGGTCAGGCCGCCGAAGGCCGAGCCGTTGTTGTTGGCCTGCGACGTGAACGCGTAGGTCATCTCCGTGAGGCCGTGCGGTCCGTTGTTCTCGAGTGAGCTGAGCGAATGCCTCATCACGAGCGATGCCGCGGTGAACGCGAGGATCACGAGCGGAACGAACAGGATGTAGAGCACGACGAGCTTCATCTCGGCGCCCTGGATCTTCTTGCCGAGGTACTCCGGGGTTCTCCCGACCATCAGGCCCGCGATGAACACCGAAAGGAGCGCGAACAACAACATGCCGTAGAGGCCGGAGCCCGTCCCGCCCGGGTCGACCTCGCCGAGCATGATGTTGACCAGGGGCGCCGCGCCGCCGAGCGGCGTGAAGCTGTCGTGCTGGGCGTCGATCGCACCCGTCGACGTGCCGGTGGTCGAGGACGCGAAGAGGCCCGACGTCGCCGGCCCGAACCGAGTCTCCTTGCCTTCCATGTTGCCGCCGGCCTGCGCCGATGTGGGGGCCTGGGTCACGCCTTCGTTGTTGAGCTTCGAGTTCCCGTTCGCCTCGAAAACCATCGCGACGAGCGAGATCGTGAGCCACAGCACGACCATCGCGCTCAACACGGCGAGGCCCTGCTTCACCGAGCCCGCCACCTTCCCGAACACCCACGGGAACGCGAACGGGATCGCGAGCAGCATCCAGATCTGCAGGATGTTGGTGATCGGGTTCGGGTTCTCGAACGGGTGCGCCGAGTTCGCGTTGTACGGGCCTCCGCCGTTCTCGCCGATCTCCTTGATCGCCTCCTGGCTTGCGATCGGCCCGCCGGGCAGCGTCTGCGACTGGCCGGCCACGGTCGTGACGGACTTGGCGGCGTGGAAGTTCTGGACGACCCCCTGGCTCACGAGTACGAGCGCGAACACGAACGCCAGGGGAAGCAGGATGCGGGCCGTCGTGCGAACGAGGTCGACCCAGAAGTTGCCGAGCGTGTGCGTGCGCCGCCGCACCAGTCCGCGGATCAACGCGACCGCGACGGCGGCTCCGGCGGCCGCCGAGACGAAGTTGTGCACCGCGAGGCCGGCCATCTGGGTGAGGTGCGACATCGTCGATTCGCCCGAGTAGTTCTGCCAGTTGGTGTTCGTGAGGAAGCTGACCGCGGTGTTGAACGAGAGCGTCGGCTTGACCCCCACCTGGTGGTCCGGGTTGAACGGCAGATGCCCCTGGAGCCGGATCTGCGCGTAGAGGATCAGCACCGAGGCGAAACTGAAGGCGAGGAGCGAGATCGCGTACGTCTGCCAGCGCTGCTCACTGTCGGGGTCGACCCCGGTGAGGCGGTAGATCGCGCGCTCAACGGGAAGAAACACGCGGTCGCCGGGCGCGCGCTTACCGCCGTACACCTTTGCCATGTACGTGCCGAGGAGCGGCGTGCTGATCGCCAGCAGCGCGATCAGGACGAGCAGCTCCGCCCATGCCGCGGCGGTCATCAGAGCCTCTCCCGGAAGACGAGCGCGTACACGAGGTACGCGGCCGCGAGCACGCTCAACGCGAGCCCGATGACGCTCTCGGCGCCGGTCACGCCGCGACCGCTTCGTCGCCGGCGTCGGGTTGGGTCTCGGCGCGAGCCGCCTCGACGTCGGGCCCGATGATCAGCTCGCACGCCTTCACGAAGACGACTGCCAGCGCGGAGAACGCGGTGAGCACGGCGACGAAGATCACGTCTTCCATGGGAGAACCCCTCCGTCGAGGCGACCGGCGTGTGTCATGAAACCGATCATGCGCTGTCCGAGGAGTGGACGGACGCAGGCTTGATGCCTTCCTTGCGGTACGTGGCGGGTTCTTTGCGCGTCCTTAGCGGCTACGGTCGAGACGCGATCGACCCCGCGGGCACAGCGCGCATTCGCTTGGGACGAACGAGCTGATCCGCGGGGTCGATCTCGACCGCGACGCTTGATGATCACTACCTGCGCGGCACGGCTCCCAGCAGGCTGCTGGGTCCGAGGCCGGAAAACAAGCCTCCCTTACGCGTTCTTATCGGTCTTCTGGCTTATCGGTCTTCTGGCTTATCGACCTCCTCACGGTTACAGCGCTTCCACGCCGAACTCTCCGGTGCGGATCCGAACCAGATGCTCGACCGGCAGGACCCAGACCTTGCCGTCGCCGATCTTGTCGGTTCGGGCCGAGGCCTGGATCTCCTCGGAGACCTTGAGGGCGTCCCCGTCGTCGACGAGCACCTCGAGCTTCACCTTGGGCACGAAGTCGATCTGGTATTCCGCGCCTCGGTACACCTCGGCGTGTCCACGCTGACGACCGAAGCCCTGGACCTCGGTGATCGTCAGCCCCTGGATGCCGATGTTCTCGAGTGCCGTCTTGACGTCGTCGAGCTTGTGCGGCTTGACCACCGCGACCACCAGTTTCATGACCGCTCCAAGTCGACGGTTTGCGGGGCACCGTTCCCGATCGGTTCGGCGTCGGTTGTGACGTGACCGGCCGGCGAGTGGTGCAGGACGAAGTCGGGGTACGCCAGCACTCCGAACTCGGGCACGTCGAGACCCTCGAGCTCTACCTCGGGGGAGACCCGGATCTTCATGAAGTTCTTGGCGATCGAGAAGATCAGCCAGGTGATGCCCCATGCCCAGATGAACCCGATCACGACGTGGAACATCTGCGCACCGAGCTGCCCCACGTCGCCGTAGAACAACCCGCGAACGCCGTGCGTGCTGTTCGCGCCAACACCGTTCCATCCGATGCCGTACGTGCCATCCGCGAACAACCCGACCGCGAGCACTCCCCAGGCGCCGTTCATGCCGTGCACCGAGATAGCTCCGCACGGGTCGTCGATCCCCAGACGGTCGAACATCGCGACGCTGTACACCACGAGCACACCCGCGACGCCGCCGATGATCACCGCCGCCCAGGGTGCGACGAACGCACACGGTGCAGTAATCGCGACGAGCCCGGCAAGCATGCCATTGCACGACATGGAGATGTCGGGCTTCCCGTACTTCGCGTTGGTGATGATCATCGCCATGATGAAACCGACACATGCCGCGAGCAGCGTGTTGACCGCGACGAGCCCGATGCGAAGGTCGGTGGCGCCGAGCGTCGAGCCCGGGTTGAAGCCCATCCACCCGAACACCAGCACGAGCGTGCCGATCACGACGAAGGGGATGTTGTGTCCCGGGATCGCGTTGGCCGAGCCGTCCTTGTTGAACTTCCCGATGCGCGGCCCGAGCGCCATTGCGAGCGCGAGTGCCGCCCATCCGCCCGTGGCATGGACCACCCCGGATCCGGCGAAGTCGACCGCACCGTGGCCGAGGTGGAGTGAGGTACCGAGCTGAGAGAGCCATCCGCCGCCCCACATCCACATGCCGTAGATGGGGTAGATGACCGCGCCCATCGCGACCTCGGCCAGCAGGAAGCCGGCGAACGAGATCCGCTCCGCGATCGCACCAATGATGATGTAGCCCGCGGTCTCCATGAACACGACCTCGAACAGGAACAGCACCATCACGCCGACGTCGTACGAGCCGTGGCTCTGTAACAAGAACCCGTGCAGACCGATGACGCCGGCACTGCCATGACCGAAGATGCCGGTAAGCGGACTGACGCCACCCAAGTTCGCGATCGGCGAGATCCCACCGAACATGAAGGCGAACCCGACGGCGTAGTACGCCATCAGCGCGACCGCGAAGGCCGCGATGTTCATCATCATCATGTGGCCGGCGTTCTTCGCCCGGGTGAGACCCGTGACCAAGAACGCGAAGCCGACTTGCATGAACAGCACCAGGAAGCCGGTGATCAGCGTCCAGGTGAAGTTGATCGACACGCCCAAGTGACCGGTGTCGCTGGCAAGAGCGTTGATGCCCTGCTGGCCGATCGGCACATTGGTCGTCGTTTTGGGATAGTTGGCCAAGCTGTTGAACGTGGGGCCCGTGGTGTCAGCCGGTGAATGGTGACCCCACATCGCGCCCACGACGATGATCACGATGAACGTGAGCAAGCTCATCGAGACGAACTTCTTACCTGACGACACGTCGCCTCCCCGTGAGCGGCCGGCGCCGGAGCGTGGCCGTTTCGATGATGCATGACGCGCGTCGTGCGCCCGTTCGTCCCGGGCGCTACTCCACTCCCGGTTGCTTTCAACTCCGTCACCACCGCGTGTCGGTTCCGTGAAGCGCATCCTTCAGGAATCTGACAACGACTCCGCGGCGTGGGCGAACGCGTAACGTCCGCCGTCATGGCTCGTGTCCTGGTTGCCGGTACCTACGACCCGTCGTTCGGACGGAACCGTCGCCTCCTCGGGCTCCTCGACTCCTCCGGGCACGACGTCGTCCGCTGCCACGTCGACCTCTGGCGCGGAGCGCGCTACGAGATACCCAACCGTCGCCTGCTCTCGACGCTGGCGCGCGCGGCGCTCGCGTACCCGACGCTCCTCTGGCGTTTCCTGCGTGCGCCGCGTTGCGACGTAGTCGTCGTTCTGTATCCGGGCTGGTTCGACGTCATCGTCCTGGCGCCGCTTGCACGCCTCCGCCGCATGCCCGTGCTGTTCGACCCGTTTATCTCCGTCTACGACACGGTGGTCTCCGACCGGCGGCTCGTCGAGCCGCGGTCGCTGCTGGCCCACATCGTCCGCGTGGTGGACCGCGCGAGTCTGCGGGGCGCACGTCGAGTCGTGGCCGACACCCCGAGCCATGCCGCCTTCTACGCAGATCTTGCGCGGATCCCGCCCGATCGCATCGGCGTGGTCTGGGTCGGCGCGGACGACGATGCGTTTCGCCCGCGGCCGCAGGTCGTGCCCGCGGTACGGCGAGCACTCTTCTACGGCACGTTCATCAAACTCCACGGGATCGACGTCATCGTGCGCGCCGCCAAGCTGCTCGAAGCTGACGACGTCGAGGTGCGGATCATCGGCACCGGCCAGGAGGGCGAACGCGTCGACGAACTGCTCCGCGAGCTCCGGCCCGCCAACGTCGTGCGACTCGACCACGTGCCGCACGAAGTACTCGCAGACGAGATCGCCGCCGCGACCCTGTGCCTCGGCATCTTCGGTACGACCGCGAAGGCACGCCGTGTCGTTCCCAACAAGGTCTTCGAGTGCGTCGCGGTCGGGCGTCCCGTCATCACGGGCGACACCGAGGGGATCCGCAGCGCCTTCACCGACGAGGAGATCGCGATGGTCCCGCCGGGCGATCCCGAGGCGTTGGCGAACGAGATCCGACGGCTGCTCTCGGAGCCTGCGGCGCGCGAGCGGATGGCCGTCGCCGCACACAAGCGCTACCTGAGCGAATACGCCACCGAGTTCCTCGTGCGGGCACTCAACGCGGAGCTCGAGGCGACGATGCTTCCGCGTCGGTGACGTCGTTACCCGTGGCTGCGGCGCGCGCCGCCGCGAGCCGCGCCGGCCGAACCCGATGAGACGCGACCGCGGCCAAGAGCCCTTCCGTCGCCACCGAGACCAGCCGCTGGTACACGCTTGCCGCCACGATCACCGCGGCCGGGAACGCACCGTGCAGGATCGCGGCCAGCACCGCCTCGCGTATTCCGACGCCCGATGGAATCGGAACCGCGAGGAAGCCCACCGTCCAGGCGACGGCGTACGCGGAGAACACGAGAAGCGGGTGGTGAACAACACCGAAGCTCCCGAGCAACAGCACGTACGTCGCACTGGTCGCGGCGAGCGTCACGATGCTTGCCCCGCACGCCGCCAGGATCGCCCCCTGCGACGGGACGACGTCGAGTGACGCACTCCGGGTGCGGGGTACGACGTGGAGCAGTTTCACCATCCAGCGCCGGTCGAGCAGCGTGACGGCCGCGACCCCGCCGACCCCGAGGAGTATCCGCGGCACGACCGACGCGGACGACCACGCAAATGCCAACAGCAGCGCGAAGGTGCATCCCGCGACCGCTTGCGTGAGCGCCATGACCGTGAAGGCCGTGACGCTCCGGCCGACGCGCACGCCGAGCGACCGGGCGAGACTCACCAGGCCCGCGGCCTGCCAGATCGCGCCGGGCAAATACTTGCCGAGCTGTGACACCAACAGCGCCGCACCGTGGTCGAGGCGGCGTTCCGATCCGAGAAGGCTCACCCACGCGACCGTGGCCGCGATGAGCCCGACCGCGACGAGGAGCGCCGCCACCGCCAGCCGGGCCGCCGAAGGGAGCCGACCGTGCGTCTCGTTCCACGCGTCGGCCAGCGTGTACGCGAAAAACGCGAGCGCAAGAACGACGAAGGCACCGGCCGCGATCCGGCGGACGCTCTTGGGCACCGTCACGATGACATACGGGCGAGCGCCACGTAACCCGTGCCGAGATCGCGCGACGCGAAGGGCGCCTGCAGGACGCGAAACGGCGCCGCGAGCACGGCACAACCGATCAGAGTCGCGGCCGAATGCGGTTGTAGCAAGCGGCCACTGGCGGCCGTCCGCTGTTCGATCGTGGGCGCGAGATCGCGACGCCGCGCCACCTGATTTCGGCCCCACTCGAGCACCTGCCCGAGACCGGCTCCGTGCGAGGTCAGGCGGACGAGCGAGAAACCGGCTTTCTCGAGCACGTTGATCAGCTCGTCGCGGTCGTAACGCCGGTAGTGGCCGGCGAGCTCGTCGTGGGGTCCGAACCGGTCGGCGTGCGCAGGCACGCTGAGGAGCACATGACCGCCGGCGTTCAGCCGCGCCCGCCACTCGGCGAGCGCCGCCACGTCGTCGTGTATGTGCTCGACGACCTCGAACGCGCAGACCATGTCGAAGCGCGCGCCGGACACCTCGTCCAGACCCGCGACGATGCGACCCCGTCCGACGCGGGCGAGGCGCGCCTGCGCGAGGGCGCGGGAGCGGTCGTCCTGTTCGACGCCCACGTATTCGACCCTTTGGGCGATCCACGTTCCGGACGCGCCCTCTCCGGCTCCGATCTCGAGCACCGACCCCGGAGCTGCGAGCGAGATGCCGTTGCGAATGCCGTCGAAACGCAGCCAGGCATTCGTGGTGAACGGAGGAAGCACGTCAGATTCTCGCGCGGCGTGGGTGCCGGAAGCGGGCTTCGGCAGTCCGAGGCCGGGTCCAGGACGTGGGGCAAGCGCCGGGGCACCGAGCGTCGTCGCCTCTGAACCTGGCCGACGTCGTCATTCTGGTGCGCGGTGCGGTGACTTTCGCTGTCGGGCGATGCGCTCGGCATGGCGTACCCAGACGTACAGTGCGTGAGGCGTCGTGTCGAACTCTGCCGCAACGCGCCTCACCACGGCCCATTGTTCTTTGCGGTTGCGCTGCTGTGCGAACACTGCGCGGACCGCGCGGTCTCGTTCTTCGGCGGAGAGTGACTGTCGGTTGCAGTCGACGACGACCGAAACCCTCTGCCCTGTCCGGTAGTCGTCCATCTGCAAACGATCCAAGAGGCCGGACTGCTTCCAATCGACATAGTTGTACGTCCAGCCGAAGCTCGAGAACATGACATCGAGCGCGGCCTTGGTCGGATAGCCCTCGAGTTGCCCGCCGAGCGGCGGCGGCGAGCCCACGACGGGGTTCCGGACCTCGATGACCGCGGTGTCGAGTCGCGAGATGTTGGTGTCGACGATCACCGCACGCGCGTCGCGCTCGGCGATTCTCGAGAGAAGGAGCATGTGCTCGTTGACGTGGTAGAGGATGCCGAAGCAGAACACGATGTCGCACTGCCCGACGGCGTCGATCTCTTCGAAGATATCCCCCTCGATGAAGTCATACCGCTCGCGAGGAACGTCGTAACGCTCCATGTTCGCCCGACTCTTTCGCACCAGGCCGGGCTCCGACTCGATTCCCACTACTCGATCGGCGCCGTTCTGCAGCGCGGCAAAGCTGAACAGACCATCGTGACTCGCGAGATCGAGCACATGCGCGCCTTTGAGCAGCTCACGATTCGCGTGGATGAGGGCGAGGTAGCGCGCGTTGAGTCGGTCGGCAATGGACCCGGTCTCGCTCGTCTCGACGAAGCCCGAGAAGGAATCGAAGAAACGATCTGGATCGAATGGGCGATCCGACATTCGCACGACCCTTCGTCGCGGACGGCTACCGGAGTGCGGGAGCTTACGAGTTTCGGACGCGGGCCTACGCCACGGACTCCAGCGCCTTCTGGACCTTCGGGACCGTGTCCTTCGGGCTGATCTTGTAGAAGACCCCGGCGAGCTTGCCCTTCTCGTCGATGACGAACGCGGAGCGCACGATGCCCATGTACTTACGCCCGTAAAGCGCCTTCTCGCCCCAGACGCCGAACCCTTCCGCGACCGCGTGGTCGGTGTCGGCAAGGAGCGGGAACCCGAGTCCGTACTTGGCGTCGAACTTCTTCTGCTTGTCGACCGGGTCGGGGCTGATGCCGAAGACGACTGCGTTCAACTTCTTCAGTTGCGGGAAGGCATCGCGCAGGTTGCACGACTGTTGGGTACAGCCGGGCGTGTCGGCCTTCGGGTAGAAGTAGACGACGACCCGATGACCCTTCGCGCCGGAAAGCCGGACGGCCTTGCCGTTCTGGTCCTTCAGCGTGAACGCCGGTGCCTTGTCGCCGACGGCGAGTTTCGTCATGTCATCCTCCGGGATCCCGATGGGGTGCGCCCCGTAGCATGCCGCGCGTGCCGCGATCTTCGCTCGTTCGGCTCGCGGCGTCTCTCGACGCGGTGGAATCGGCGATCGTCAATCGCCTCGGCGCGTCATCGAGCCCAACTGGGGATCCGAGCCGGACCTTCGTGGTCGCGGCGCCGGTCGACCAGCAGCCGGCGATCGGGCTCACACTCGGGCTGACTGCTGCCGATGGCGGAACCGATGTCGCGATCGCGTCGACCGGCGCGATCGACATCCCGTTCTTCGGGTGGTTCTTCCGGCCTCTCGTCGCCGTCGCGCACCGGCGGGCGCGCGTGCACGCGATCGAGACGCTCCGCGCCGCGCTCGACGGCCGTCCGGACCCGGCACCGCCGAGATCCGTCGTCGGCCTTCCTCCGGTCGCGTTCAGTCCCGAGCAGGCGACGTTCATCGCGACCGCGTCCGCTGCGACCGCGATCGTCTCGTTCTCGGCCGCCCTGTTCGGCCAACTCGCGAGCCCGATCAGCCACACGTTCGGCGCGTCCGACGCGACCATCGGCGTCGCGCTCGCGCTCACGCGGCTCGGCGCGCTGTTCGCGCTCTTCGCCATCGCGATCGCGGATCGCCGCGGGCGCCGCCGGTCGATCCTCGTCGGTGTCGTCGGGTCGGCTGTCGTCTGCGCGCTGTCCGCGCTCGCCCCCAACCTTGCGACGTTCACCACGGCGCAGGTGCTCCAGCGCGGGCTCGTCGGCACCACCGGGACGGTCGCGTTCCTCGCCGTCGTCGAAGAGGCTCCCGAGGGTGCACGTGCGTACGCGGCGTCGATGCTCGCGCTGGCCGGCGGCTTCGGTTTCTCGTTCTCGGTCGTGACCCTGCCGTTCAGCGACCTGGCCCCGTGGGGCTGGCGGATCCCGCTCGCGCTCGGTGCCGCGACGATCTTCCTCGCGCCCGCGATCGCCCGACACCTCGGCGAGACTGCGCGCTATACCGCGGTCTCGGCCCGCACCGATGTGGTACGCGGCCGGGTTCGGGACGTGTTCGCGCGACACGGGCGCCGGTTCGTGCTCCTCGCCCTCGTGGCTTTCCTGACGAGCGCGTTCAGCGCACCCTCGTCGCAGTTCACGAACAAGTACCTGACCGACGTCCGGGGGTTCTCGAACACGGGCATCGCCCTCTTTCGCACGGTCACGACCGCGGTTCCGGGCATCGTGGGCATCGTCCTCGGCGGCCGGCTGGCCGAGGCGCGTGGGCGCCGTCCGGTCGCCGGAATCGCGCTGGCGCTGGCCACCGCCGCCCAGATCACCTTCTTCCTGAGCGGCGGGATCTCGCTCTGGGTCATGTCGGCGCTTGCCGTCTTCATGGCCGGCGCCGGCGGAATCGCGCTCGGCACGCTCGACGCCGAACTCTTCCCTACCGAGGTCCGCTCGACCTCGAACGCGATGCTCTACGTCGTCGCGGTCATCGGATCGGCGACCGGGCTCTTGCTCGCCGGCGGGCTCTCGAACCGGCTCGGCGGGATCGGACGGTCGGTGGCCCTGACCGGCGTCGGCTCCTTCCTCGTCGCGTTGATCGTCGTCCCGTTGCTGCCGGAATCGGCGGCCCGGCTGCTCGACGACGTGAGCCCGACGCAGCCGACGACCGACCCCGACGACGAGTACCGTCCGGACCCGTGACCGCACGCACGACGACAGTGATCCTCGACGGCCTCGCGTTTCCGGAGGGTCCGCGCTGGCACGACGACCGACTGTGGTTCTCCGACCAACACGACCGGCGCGTCGTGGCAATGACCGCCGACGGCGTTGCGGAGACGATCGTCGAGGTACCGCAGCAGGCGTCGGGGTTGGGATGGTTGCCCGATGGCCGGCTGCTCGTCGTCTCGATGCTCGATCGCAAGGTGATGCTGCTCGAGCCGGATGGCGCATTCGTCGTCCACGCCGATCTCTCCGCGCTCGCACCCGGCTCGTGCAACGACATGGTGGTCGACGAGACCGGCCGCGCGTACGTCGGCAACTTCGGCTTCGACATGTACGCAGGCGACAAACCGCGCGAGACCTGCTTGATCGCGGTCGAGCCCGACGGTCACGCGCACGTGGCCGCGGAGGAGCTCGCGTTTCCCAACGGCTCGGTGATCACCACCGACGGCTCGACCCTCCTGGTCGGCGAGAGCATGGCGAGCCGCATCAGCGCCTTCGACCTCGGGCCCGACGGCACGCTCGGCAACCGGCGCGTCTGGGCGCAGCTGCACGGCGCGACCGTCGACGGCATGTGCCTCGACGCCGAGGGCGCGGTCTGGGCCGCGTGCCCCTTCACCGGACGCGTGTTGCGCCTGCGCGAGGGCGGCGAGGTCGTCGACGAGGTGAAGGGCACGCATCCCGGCGCGTTCGCGTGCATGCTCGGCGGCCGCGACCGGTGCACGCTCTACCGGGGCACGGCTCCGACCCACGTGCCGGAAGAAGCGCGGGCCGCGCACGGCGGCCGGATCGAGGCGGTACCGGTCGAGGTGCCGGGTGCCGGGTTGCCCTGAGGCTCGTGTCCCGGAGGAGCGTGGATGGGTTACGGGCAGTCTTGGGGCTCGCCCGCAGTTCGTGCGAGCGCGGCGCGTAGGTCGGTCATGGGGAGATCGGCAAAGCCGGCGCGCGCGGCCATCGCGTCGAAGGTCATGTTCGTGGTGTCCATTGTCACGGCGGCTCGGGCTCGGCGAGCGACAGGCGCCATGGCTCGCAGGACCCCTCGGGGCACATGGCGAATCTTGCCTCTGTCACCGCGGACTTCGTGCACGAATGCGGCCAACTCGTTGAGCGTCAGGTTCTGCGGGCCGCCGACCTCGAGCGTCTGCCCACGGAGCCGGCGGTCGACCACCGCGCGCTCGACGACGGCGGAAACGTCGCCGACCGAGACGAAGTTGATCGGATTGTCGCCGCGTCCGAACACCGGCGCCTTGGCCATGATCTCCGCCCACAACTCGATGAAGGCACTCGCGCGCACGATGGTCCACTGGGTTCGACTGGCCCGCAGGTGCTCTTCGGCATCGCGTTTCGCCCGGAACAGCTCCATCGGGTTGTCGGCCGCCGCACCGACGACCGACATCATGACGATGTCGGCGCCCGCCGCCGCGGCGGCGTCGACGAAGTTCGCGTTGCCGTCGCGGTCGACCGACGCCGGCGTCACCCGACCAGGTCCTGCGAAGCCGTGCACCGCGGAGACGGCGGTCGCCACCCCCCGCAGCGCCGGCTCGATGCTCGACCGGTCTCGGACGTCGCCGCGCACGATCTCCACACGGGTCCCGGGCAGGTGGCTTGCCCGCGCCGGATCGCGCGTCAGCACGCGCACGTCGAGACCGCGGGCGACCAACCCCGACACGACAAGGGTGCCCAACCGACCCGTGCCGCCGGCGACGAGAATCACCCGCGCACGACCTGGTCGCTTACCGCGTCGTCAATCGTGCTCGCGATCGAGTCGACCGGCTCCAGGTAGAAGTGCGCCCAGCGCGCGAGTCCGTCGCGGACGCCGAACACGATGACGCCGCGCATGTGGTGAGCAGTTCCGTCGCGTCGTGTACCCGTCATCTCCCACTCGGTCCACGCGGTTGCGCCGTCGACCGCGAGCCGAACCACCTCGGCCCGGATGTCGGCGACGTTGGCGAAGATCTGCTCCCAGTTCCGGCGCACCTGCTCGCGCCCCCGGAAGCCGCGCGCCGGATGCGCCGGCGTCTCGTTCTCGTAATCCTCCGCGAAGCACGCCACCAGCGCGTCGATGTCGTGGTCGTTCGTGGCATGCACCAACCGCTCGACCATCGCCTGGGGACCGTCCATCTGGGCTCCTACGCTCGCTCGACGCACTTCGTGATCTGGTTCCATCTGCTTCTATTTAGTTCCAGTCTACTATAATCAATCTATCCTCTATGGGCCACCGGAATCCGAAGGTCAAGAAGAAGCGTCCCTACGACGTCAGCCGCCGCCGGGAGCAGGCGCGCCGCAACCGCGACCGGATCATCGATACGGCGGAACGCCGCTTTCTGCGCGATGGCTACGCCGCGACGACGGTCGCGGCTATTGCTTCGGACGCGGACGTCTCGGCCGACACGATCTACAAGTCATTCGGCGGCAAGCCCGGCCTGGTCCGCGCGATCCGCGCCAAGGCGCTCGAAGGTGAAGGCTCGGTCCCGGCCGAGCAGAGATCCGACGAGGTCCAAGCACAACGGGCGGACGGCCGCACGATCATCGAAGCGTGGGGCGCGCTCACCACCGAGGTCGCGCCGCGTGTCGCGCCCATCCTCCTGCTCGTCCGCGCCGCCGCCGCGACCGACCCCGACGGCCAGGCGCTGCTCGCGGAGATGGACGCGGATCGCCTGCGCCGTATGACCGACAACGCCCGCCGGCTGCGTGACAGCGGCTACCTGCGCGCCGGCATCACCGCGGCCCAAGCGGCCGACATCCTCTGGACGTACAGCTCCCCCGAGCTCTACGAGCTCCTGGTCCTCCGCCACGGCTGGTCAGCCGAGAGCTACGGACGATTCGCCGCGGAAGCTATGTGCGCCGCGCTTCTCTGACATCGGATGCAATGCTCGGACGACAACGTGAGCCGGTCAGTCTTGGACTATGCGCTCCCATCCCGATGGTGGCGGGGCGAGCCGCCAGAACTGCTCGGGCGCGGGTGCGGCGAGTTTCACGCTGATCGCCCAGTCGTCCTCGAGCGCGAGAAGTTGCGACGGGTAGCACGCGATCGCGGCCTGCTTGCGCTTCTCGTCTGGATCGACCGGTGGGCACACCGGTGTCGGCCAGACGCCGCGCCGGAACAGCGTCGACACGCGCCAGGCGAGCATGCCCGGGATGTGCTTGTAGCCACTGTCCTCGTAGCACCACCAAGCCCGCGCGGTCCCGAGCCGGTCACGGGCGAGCATGCACCCGCGGTGCGTCACCTCGTGGTCGGGATTCGCAAGACCGAACGGCGCGACGACGAGCGTCGGCTCGAGCGCACCCAGCACCGTGACCAGCCGCTCGGCGATGGCCTCCGGGGCGACCGGTCGATCGCCGGCGTTGTAGGTGTGCTCGACGAAGTCGAGATGCATCGGAGTCGCGTCGAGCAGCGCCAGCGCGGCTCGGTCTTCACGCCGGCGCGCCTGCATCACGTCGTCGCCCGGCCCGAAGCCGCTCTGCACGTCCCACAGCCGCATCGGCTTGGGATACGCGTCCGGATTGCCGGCGAAGACGGTCACGACCGTGGCGCCGGGGTGTACGGCCAAGAAGCGAGCGCAGCCGAGCACCGCATCGTCGAGATGCGGGGAGACGACAACGACGCGGTCGAGCTCGCCGTCGTCGGGCAGACCCCACGAGCGCATCGGGAACGAGTCGGGCCGGACGCGCTCGGGCCGCACGCGTTCGGGCCGGGCGCGTTCCGGTGGCGTGCGCTCAGGTTCCGCGTCGGGCATGTCGCTTCGTCCTCCGGCTCGTCTGTTTGTGCAGGACGCGGAACTCCGCATAGCGGTCGTCGTAGACGGACCGGGTCGCGGGATCGGGGGCGTAGCTCCTCACGACGCGAACGGTGCGGGCGAGATCGTCGACGCCGATCCGCCCGAGCGCGACGCCCGCCAACAGCGCGGCGCCACGGGCGTTGGCGCGGATGGGGTGCTCGACCTGACGGATCTCGCGGTCGAGCACATCGGCCATGATCCGGCACCAGAGCTCCGATTGCGCGCCGCCGCCGATGAAGTGCAACCAGGGGAACGGCCGACCGACAAATTTCTCCACCGTCGCCAGCAACCAGCGGCTGTTGTAGGCGACGCCCTCGAGCACCGATCGCACGAGCTCAGCTCGGGTGGTCGAGAGCGAGAGGTTGTGCCATCCGGCCCGTAGCGTGTGATCGTCGACCGGAGTGCGTTCGCCGTTCAACCACGGCGTGAAGAGCACTCCGTTGCTTCCGGGCGCAACCGCTTCCGCGATCGCGTCGAGTCGTCGGAGGTCGTCGCCGGTCTCGAGCGCGTGATCGCGCAACCACTCCAGACAACCGCCCGCGACCTCTTGTTCGTCGGCCACGTAGTACTTGCCCGGCAGCGGTGAAGGCAGCGACGCGATGCCGTGGAAGAGGTCGGTCTTCTTGAAGGGCACGTGGCACGTCAACCAAGACGACGTGCCGACGTAGAGGTGGCCCTCGAAGTCTCCCACCGCCCCCGATCCGATTGTGGCCGATTGCAGGTCGGGTGTGCCTCCGACGACGGCGATACCCGCGGGCACGCCGAGATCGCGCGCGGCTTTCTCGGAGAGCGGACCGACGACGGAGGTGGCCGGGATCAGGTCGGGCAACTGCGCGCGGTCGAGGTGCGCGATCCGAAGCAGGTCGGGGTCGTAATCGACGCGGGCCGGGTCACGATTGTCGGTCACCCAGTGCAGGACGATGGAGTCGTGCGTCGCCACACATCGACCGGTGAGCTGATAGTTCAGCCAGTCCTTCGGCTCGAGGTACTTCCACGTCGCGCGCGCGACGTCGGGTCGTTCTCGCTGCAACCACAGGATGTGCGAGATCGAGTCCTTGCCCGAGAGCGCGGGCGCGCCTCCAGTGCGGCTGATCCAAGTTCGGAGCTTGCGCGGCTCGTAGCCCTGCACGCGTAGCGCACCACCGACGACGCGCCGCGTCTCGGCCGCGCCGCGCGCGTCCATCCAGATGATCGCGTCGTGCAACGGCGTGCCGTCGCGGGCGATCGGAACCGTGCCCGACCATTGGGAGGTCACGGCAACCGCGACGACGTCGTCCGGCGAAACCGTCGTGCGCTCCATCACCCTCCGAGCGGCGGCCACCGCGCCCCGCCACCACGTGTTCGGCGACTGCTCGACCCCCCCATCCGCCAGCATGTTGAGCCCCACGGGAGTGAAGTCGCCTTCGACGAAGACGCCGTCGAAGGTGAAGAGCGCGACCTTCGGTCCGGAAGTGCCGAGGTCGATCGTCAGCACGTGCTCGGTCACGCTGCGCTCCGGCCGTTCAGCTTTGAGTGCACTGCACAAGTTCAGCCGGTCGGGAGCAATACGTCGAATGGGGTCGCGTTAGTACGAAGTCTCACGTGCCCCACCGACCGAACGTCGCAACATGAGCTATGCAGGTGTTGCGGTTCCGACGAAAGCGAGGTAGCCCATGCGTGAAGCCCACTCGGGTTCGACGCAACCGGAAGAACAGGAGAGACAATGCTTCGGAAGGCAACCATCACGACTGCCGTGTGCACGGTCGCACTTTTCGGTGCAACAGCAAGCACCGCCTTCGCTGGTGAGATAACCGGAAACGGCAAGCCCACCGGTGGCCCCACTCACGCGAACTCGATCTGCGTGTTTTCCGGCCACAACGATGACCCGACCGCCCCGCTGGACGGCAGCGGCCCCAATGGGCCCGGCGGCGTGTCGCAGTCTTTCGGGCAGGACGTCAAGCTGGGTCTGATCGATCCCCACGTGTCCAACCCTGGCGACGCGTGCGGGCCCGGGACCAACCCGGACCGCCGACCGTAGTTTCGTCGCTCGTGTGTCGCAGATCAGGGTCGGGGGACAAACCCCCGGCCCACTGCGCACCTCGTCGGCACGACTTCGTCGGGCCTACGCGTCCCGACGCCGTTGGAGACCGTGCCCGAAGAAGCCGCCCTGCGGGCGCGCGTGGGCGTGGTAGTGATCGGGAATGTTGCGCATGTTGTCGTCGACGTAGTGCTCGAACGTGAAGTGCTCGGAGACGACCATCGCGAGCTTGTCGTGCATGTGCGCGAGCTGATCGACCGGCGGCGTCACGCCATGGCTGCGCCACACCACCATGGGGACGGCACAGATCTCACACTCCGCGATCCAGCAGATGTCGTCCTCGTGGAACCACGGCGTGATGCGCGCCGCCTCGCAGAGATCGCAGTCGGTGTCGGGTGCGGGATCGTCGGCCATCCCCCGACGATACGACACGCCCCCGCGGCCATCCCGTCGATGAACGCGCCGAGTGAGACCCGCATTATGCTCACCGCTCCTGCGGGCACCGGCGAGGAGGGATCGGAACCGAATGAAGGGCTTGATCCTGGCGGGCGGCGCCGGCACCCGGCTGCGGCCGATCACGCACACGAGCGCCAAGCAGCTCGTTCCCATCGCCAACAAGCCCATCCTCTTCTACGTCGTCGAAGACATGGCGGCGGCCGGGATCAAGAACATCGGTGTCGTCGTATCGCCCGAGAGCGGAACCGAGATCGAGGCTGCGCTCGGCGACGGTTCGCAGTTCGGCGTCGAGCTCACGTTCATCGCCCAGGCGCAGCCGCTCGGCCTGGCGCACTGCGTGCTCGTCGCCGCGCAGTTCCTGGGCGACGACGACTTCGTGATGTACCTCGGCGACAACATGCTCCAGCAGGACCTGCGGCCGCTCGTCGACCGGTTCCTCGCTGACCGGTCGCGACAACCGGAGCTGGACCAAAAGCACGCGCTGCTCCCCGCCGCGCAGATACTGCTCGCACACGTCGACGATCCCCGGCAGTTCGGTGTCGCCGAGGTGAACGCCCACGGCGGTGTCGTCCGGTTGGTCGAGAAGCCCGCCGACCCGCCGTCCGACCTCGCGCTCGCCGGCGTGTACATCTTCGACCGGCGCGTGCACGAGGCCGTCGGCGCGATCGAGCCCTCCGCCCGCGGCGAGCTCGAGATCACCGATGCGATCCAGTGGTTGATCGACCGCGGCTATCCCGTGATGCACGAAGTGCTCGAAGGTTGGTGGATCGACACCGGGAAGAAGGATCCGCTCCTGCATTGCAACCGTCTGGTGCTCGACACGATCGTTCCGCGCATCGACGGCGAGCTCGACGCCGAGTCACGCGTCGAGGGCCGCGTCGTGATCGAAGCGGGCGCCCGGCTCGAGGCGTCCGTCGTGCGCGGGCCCGCGATCATCGGGGCCGGGACGCTGCTCGTCGACACCTATGTCGGTCCGTACACCGCGATCGGTGCCGACTGCGAGCTGCGAGACGCCGAGATCGAGCACTCGGTCGTGTTGGAGCGCAGCCGGATCATCGGCGTGCACCACATCCATGATTCCCTGCTCGGACGTGAGGTCGAGGTCGTCCGCAGCGGCGATCGCCCCAAGGCGACCCGACTCATGCTCGGTGACCACTCCCGGGCCGATCTGGAGTAGCGATGGCAACCACCTCCGAGAGCAAGCTCATCACCGGGGTCCTCCACGTGCTGCCGTCGGTCCACCGCGACCGGCGCGGGCTGTTCGTCGAGACGTTCCGACGCGAGTGGATCCCGAGCGGGCGCGAGATGATCCAGGCAAACCGCGCCGACCGTTCCGCGGGATGCATCGTCGGACTGCACTACCACCTCCATCAGGCGGATTACTGGTACGTCCCGTTCGGACGCGCACGCGTCGTGTTGCACGATCTCCGCGTCGGGAGCGCGACCGAAGGAGCTACCGAGGTCTTCGACCTGGGCGAGCCCGAGGAAGGCGAGAACGTCCACGCGAGTGCTTTCATCCCTCCGGGTGTCGCGCACGGCTTCGCATCGCTGACCGACATGACGATCACGTACCTCGTCGACGGCTACTACAACGCGGCCGACGAGCTCGGCGTCGCGTGGGACGATCCGCAGATCGCGGCCGACTGGGGCCTGACGAAGCCCGAGCTCTCCGATCGCGATGCGGCCAACCCCAAGCGCGCCGAGATCCCCGAACGCGCCCGCCCCGTCTGGCCGATGCGCACATGAACCTGCTCGTCACAGGCGGTGCCGGCTTCATCGGATCAAACTTCGTGCGCTGGTGGGCACGCGAGCGCCCGAGCGACACCGTGGTCGCCTACGACGCCCTGACGTACGCCGGCAACCGCGAGAGCTTGCGCGGCGTCACCCACGAATTCGTGCACGGCGACATCGGCGATCTCGCGTTCGCCGAGGAGACGCTGCGCGACCACGCGATCGACGTCGTGGTCAATTTCGCGGCCGAGTCGCACAATTCCTACGCGATCACGAACCCGGGAATCTTCTTCCGCACCAACGTCGTCGGCACCCAGACCATGTGCGAGGCGGCCCGCCGCGCCGGTGTCACGCGGTTCCACCACGTGTCGACGTGCGAGGTCTACGGCGATCTCGCGCTCGACGCGACCGAACCCTTCACGGAATCGTCTCCCTACGCGCCGCGTACGCCGTACAACGCATCCAAGGCGGGCGGCGACCATGCCGTGCGCGCGTATTACGAGACCTTCGACCTGCCGATCACAATTACGAACTGCGCGAACAACTACGGTGCGTACCAGTTCCCCGAGAAGGTGATCCCGCTCTTCGCGACGCGCGCGATCAACGACCAAGAGATCCCGCTGTACGCATCGACCCAGAACCGCCGCGAGTGGATACACGTCGACGATCACTGCCGCGCAATCGCGCGCATCCTCGACGACGGACGGGTCGGCGAGACGTACCACGTCGGTACCGGCGAGGAGCGCAGCATCGAGGAGATCGCCGACGCGGTGCTCACGGCGCTCGGCAAGCCGGCCTCACTCAAGACGATCGTCCCGGATCGCCCCGGTCACGATCGCCGCTACCTCCTCGACGCGTCGAAGATCCGAGCCGAGCTCGGCTGGGAGCCGCAAGTCACCTTCGAGTCGGGCCTGCGCGAGACGGTGCACTGGTACGCGGCGAATCGCGACTGGTGGCAGCCGCTGTTGGAGCGAGCCCCCGTCGACGAGACGGCCGCGTGGAAGTGACCTGAGCGTTGCGCGTTCTCGTGACGGGCGCGGCCGGCATGGTCGGTCGTGAGGTCGTCGAAGCCCTGGGCGCGCACGATGCCCACGAGGTCATCGGCCTCGACCACGCCGCGCTCGACGTCGGCGACCGCGACTCGGTGCTCGGCGCGATCGGCTCCACCCGGCCCGATGCGATCGTCCACTGCGCGGCCATGACCGCGGTCGACGCGTGCGAGTCCGAGCGCGACCGGGCCTTTCTCGTGAACGCGCTCGGCGTGCGTTTCGTCATGGAGGGAGCGCGCCGCGCCGGCGCGTACGTCGTCACCCTTTCGACCGACTACGTGTTCGACGGTTCGCAGCCCGAGCCGTACCACGAGTGGGACACGCCGAATCCCGCCTCGGTCTACGGACAATCGAAGCTGGGCGGCGAATTCGAGGTCGACCTCGAGTGCGCGGTGGTGCGCACGTCGTGGGTCATCGGGCGCTACGGCGCGAACATGGCGAAGACGGTGCTGCGACTCGCGGCCGGCGACTCCCCGCTGCGGTTCGTCGACGACCAGCGCGGATGCCCCACGGTCGCCGCCGACCTCGCGCGCATGTTGCGCAGCTTCGTCGTCGAGCGCCTCCCCGGCACGTGGCACGTGACGAACCAGGGCGCGGTCAGCTGGTTCGAGTTCGCGGGCGAGGTGTTGCGCGCCGCCGGCGACGATCCCGCGCGCGTCGAGCCGATCTCGACCGCCGATCTCGATCCGCCCCGGCCGGCCCCGCGCCCGGCGAACTCGGTGCTCGACAACCGCGCCCTGCGCCTCTCGGGCCGGACGCTCTTGCCCGACTTCCGCGAATCGCTCCCGGCGCTCGTGCGGGCCGTCCGCTAGCTCGATCCCGCGCGCGCCGACCGTCACGTTCGCATCCGGCGCATGTCCACCGGAGCCTTGGCCCGCAAGGGTGCGACGCGCATCTTCACGTCGATCGCGACGACTCCCTGGGCCGAGGCCACAACGGGATTCAGATCCATCTCTGCGATCTCCTGGAGCCCGTCGGCAAGGGCACCCACGCGCAAGAGGAGGTCTTCGAGCACGGCAACGTTCGCAGCCGGCCGGCCCCGATAACCGAAGAGGAGCTGCGAACCGCGGAGCGATCGCACGAGCTGGTGCGCGTCCTCGTCGGTCACGGGAACGAGACGTAACGCGCGGTCGGCCAAGAGCTCGGCGGTCACGCCGCCGAGACCGAACAATACGAGCGGGCCGAACGTGGGATCGTGAGTGATGCCCACGATGAGCTCGACGCCGGCCGCGACCATCGGCTGCACGACCGCGCCCGTCATCGCCGGTCCGACCGATCGAGACATCGCGGCGAACGCCGCGGCCACGCTCGATTCGTCGTGGAGGTCGAGCGCGACGCCACCGACGTCGCTCTTGTGCACGAGGGCGGGCGCGGACGCCTTGAGCGCGACGGGGAAGCCGAGTTCCCGTGCCGCGCGCCGGGCCTGGTCGACATCGGTGACGTCGCGAGTAGCGACGGTCGGGATGCCGAAGCACGACAGGACCGATGCGGCCGCGGCGGGATCGAGCCACGAGCCTTCCGGCTGCGACTCCAGCGTGGCGGCGACGATCGAGCGAGCGCGCGCGACGTCGAGGCCGGGAAGGTCCGGCACCGAGCCGGGCGGACGCCGGCGCCAATCGGCGAGATCGGCGGCCCGGCCGAGCGCGTGGGCGGCCGACTCCGGGAACGCGAACGACGGGATCGTCCGGCGCTCGCCCGTGCCCCGGAGCGCGTCGGGCACACCGGCCTGACCGAGGAAGCACGAGACGATCGGTTTGCCGTTCGCCGAATCGGCCGCGCGCACGATGGCGCGCGCGACGTCCTCGGCCCGGGTCACCAGGGGCGGAACGAAGATCGCAAGCACCGCGTCGACCGACGCGTCGGAGAGGGCGATCCGCAGCGCGTCCTCGAACTGCTCCGCAGTCGCACCCGCGACCAGGTCGACGGGATTGCGAACCGACGCGCCGGCGGAGGCGATCGCGCGCAAGGCTGCCTGCGTGGCCGCGTCGAGCTCGGGCACCTGGAGCCCCGCGCCGCCGCACGCGTCGGCCGCGAGGATGCCCGGGCCGCCGGCATTGGTGACGATCGCGACCCGGCGTCCGGCAGGGAGTGGCTGGTGCGCGAGCACCATCGCGGTCGCCAGCAGCTCCTCGAGCGTATCGACGCGGATCACGCCGGCCTGGCGGAACAGTGCGTCGACGGCCACGTCGGGCGCGGCGAGCGCGGCAGTGTGCGACGAGGCGGCTCGGCTCCCGGCTGCGGTGCGCCCGCTCTTGACCGCGATGATCGGCTTCGACCGCGCCAGCTTGCGCGCGAGCCGCACGAACTTGGTCGGGTTCCCGAACGACTCGAGATAGAGGAGGACGACCTCGGTCTGCGCGTCGTCGGCCCAGTACTGCAGCAGGTCGTTGCCGCTGACGTCGGCCTTGTTGCCCACCGACACGAACTGCGATATCCCGATGCCGAGGTCGCCCGCTTGGCTCATCAGCTCGATCCCGAGCCCGCCCGACTGCGAGAGGAACGCGACGTTCCCCGAGACGGGCTGCGCGGGGGCGAACGTCGCGTTCATCCGCACGGCCGGAGCAGTGTTCACGACGCCGAGGCAGTTGGGGCCGATGATCCTCATGCCGTTGCCGCGCGCCAGCGCGACGAGCTCGCGCTCGGCGTCCTTGCCGGCCGGTCCGGTCTCGGCGAAGCCGGCGGAGATGACGATCATCCCGCGCACGCCCTTTTCCACGCATTCGCGCGCGACGACGAGGACATCGGCGGCGGGCACCACGACGATCGCGAGGTCGACCGCGTCGGGCACCTCCAGCACGCTCGAGTACGCGCGGACGCCGGCGACGGAACCAGATGTCGGGTGCACCGGGTAGACCGCGCCCTCGAACCCGTACGCGAGCAGGTTGCGAAAGAGCTCGTGGCCGATCCGGCCCGAACGGCGGCTCGCGCCGATCACCGCGACCGAACGGGGCGCGAGCAGCCTTGCGATCGACGCCGACTCGGCTCGGCTCTCGCGCGCCTCGACGACGCCGAGCGAGGTCTTCGTGGGCGCGATCGCGAAGCGGACCCTGACCGTGCCCTGTTCGAACCTGCTGACGGCTTCCCAACCGGCGTCGGAGAAGACGTTGAGCATTTTCGCGTTGCCGGGGAGCGTGTCGGCCGCGAACGTGCTGATGCCGTTCGCGCGCGCGATGCCCGCGAGATGCTCGAGCAGCAAGGTGGCGAGGCCGCGCCGTTGCTGGTCGTCGGCGACCGCGAAGGCCACCTCCGCTTCGTCGGGGCCGACGCGGTCGTAGCGAGCGACCGCGACGATGTCGGCGCCGATCTGCGCGACGAGCACCATGTGATCGACGTAGTCGATCGACGTGATCCGTTCCAGCTGTACCGCGGTCGGGCGCGGGACCGGCGAGAAGAAGCGCAGGTAGATCGACTCGTCGCTCAGTCGCTCGTAGAGCGCCAACAGTGCCGGTTCGTCCTCGGCGCGGATCGGCCGGACCCGCGCCGTGCCGCCGTCAGTGAGGACGACGTCGCTCTCCCACCGGCTCGGGTACTCGACCACGGCCGAAGAATCAGAGGCGGTCGACGACGGCGCGGGCGAATTCGCTGGTCTTGACCTCGGTGGCGCCGTCCATGAGGCGGGCGAAGTCGTAGGTGACGATCTTCTCCGCGATGGTTGCCTCGAGCGCACGCTCGACGTCCGCGGCCGCCTTCGTCCAACCGAGGTACTCGAACATCATCACGCCCGAGAGCAGCACCGAGCTCGGGTTGACCTTGTCCTGGCCCGCGTACTTCGGGGCCGTGCCGTGCGTCGCCTCGAAGATCCCGTGACCGGTCACGTAGTTGATGTTGCCGCCGGGCGCGATCCCGATTCCGCCGACCTGCGCGGCGAGCGCGTCCGACAGGTAGTCGCCGTTCAGGTTGGTGGTCGCGATGACGTCGAAGTCTTCAGGCCGGGTCAGCACTTGCTGCAACGTGATGTCGGCGATGTTGTCCTTCACCAGAACCTTGTCGCCCGGCTTGCCGTCGCAGTCGTCCCAGCCCACGGCAACGTTGGCGAACTCCTCCCGCACGAGCTCGTAGCCCCAGTTGCGGAACGCGCCTTCGGTGAACTTCTGGATGTTCCCCTTGTGCACGAGCGTGACACTCGGGCGATCGTGCTCGACGGCGTACTTGATCGCGGCGCGGATCAGACGCTTGGAACCCGTCTCCGAGATCGGCTTGATGCCGATTCCGGAGTCTTCGCGGATGGTCCAGCCGAACCGCTCCTTCAACAACGCGATGAGCTCACGGGCCTCGGGCGTTCCCTCTTCGAGCTCCAGGCCCGCGTAGATGTCTTCGGTGTTCTCGCGGAAAATCACCATGTCGACCGCCTCGGGACGCTTCACCGGCGACGGCACGCCCGGGAACCATCGCACGGGGCGCAGGCAGACATAGAGATCGAGGAGCTGACGCAGCGCGACGTTGAGCGACCGGATACCGCCGCCGATCGGGGTCGTCAACGGACCCTTGATACCGATGAGATAGTCACGGAACGTTTCGACTGTCTCGTCGGGGAGCCACGAACCCGTCGCGTTGAAGGCCTTCTCCCCCGCGAGCACCTCTTTCCACGCGATCTTCTTGCCGTGCTTCGTCGCGGCGGCGTCCATGACCAACCGGGCGGCGGGCCAGATGTCGACCCCGGTACCGTCGCCTTCGACGTAGGGGATGATGGGCTCGTCGGGAACCGACAGTGCACCATCGGCCATTGTGATCTTCTCGGGCATGCGCTCGACGTTACTTGGCCGCGAGATCAGGCCTCGTCGACGAACCCCGGCAGTCGGTCGAAGGCGCTCAGGAATCGAGCGCCACGCGCAACGAGCGCACGAAGGCCGCGGCCTCGTCGGGACCGCCGCCGTCGAGCAGGCGCCGCACGAGCGCGCTCCCGACGATCACTCCGTCGGCGCTGGCCGCGGCCTGGGCGGCCTGCTCCGGCGTCGAGATCCCGACTCCGAGCAGGACGGGCTTGTCGGTGGCGGCTTTGCAACGCCGACCCATCTCCTCGGCCTGGACTGCGAGCTGGTCGCGCTCACCGGTGACGCCCATGAGTGAGACGCCGTACACGAACCCGTGGGAACGGTCGCAGATTGCGGCGAGCCGATCGTCGGGAGTGGTCGGCGCGGCGAGGAGCACGGTCTCGACCCCCGCGGCGTCGGCGGCGTCGCCCCAGCCATTCAGCTCGTCCAACGGCAGGTCGGGGACGATCGCGCCGTCGACACCGCACTGGCGCAGGTGCTGCGCGCACCGCTCGTGGCCCAGGCGCGCCACGAGGTTGTAGTAGGTCATGACAACGAGCGGCGCGTCGACGTCGATGGTGGCCATCGCGTCCATGACGCCGACCGGGGTCGCTCCCAGATCGAGGGCGCGCTGGCTCGCTTCTTGGATCGTGCGACCGTCCATGATCGGGTCGGAGAACGGGATACCGACCTCGACCGCGTCGGCTCCCGCGGCGACGACCGCGCGCACGACCTCGTGCCATTCCCGACCGAGACCTCCGGTCACGTAGGGGACGAGCAGCTTGGCGCCGGCGTCGCGGCGACGGCGCAGGTGCGACTCGAGATTCACTCGAGCTCGCCCAGCATCTCGGCGACCTGCGCGGCGTCCTTGTCGCCGCGGCCCGACAGGGTCACGAGCACCGTCGCGCCCGCCGGGATCGTTCGTCCCGCCTCGCGCGCGACCCAGGCGATGGCGTGCGCCGGCTCGAGCGCGGGGACGATGCCCTCGGTCGCCGACAACAACTGGAAGCCGGCAAGTGCTTCTTCGTCGGTGGCGGCGTGGTATTCGGCCCGGCCGGTGGCCGCGAGCATCGCGTGCTCGGGACCGACTCCCGGGTAGTCGAGACCGGCGCTGATCGACGACGCCTCGAGAACCTGGCCGTACTCGTCCTGCAAGAAGAGTGACCGCATGCCGTGGACGACTCCGGGCACCCCGCGCTGCACGGCAGCCCCGTGGTGACCGGACTCGAGTCCGAGTCCGCCGGCCTCGACGCCGACGAGACGCGCGTCCGTGTCGAGGAATCCCGCGAAGGTCCCGATCGCATTCGAGCCGCCGCCCACGCACGCAACCACGACATCGGGGTCGGCGCCGCCGAGCAGCTCCCGGCATTGCAGGAGTGCCTCGTCGCCGACGACGCGCTGAAACTCGCGCACCATCCACGGGAACGGATGCGGACCCATCGCGGAGCCGAGGCAGTAGTGCGTGCTCTCGACGCTCGCGACCCATGCGCGCATCGCCTCGTTCACCGCGTCCTTCAACGTGGCGCTGCCGGACTGCACCGGAACCACCTCGGCGCCGAGCAACTTCATGCGCCAGACGTTGAGGGCCTGACGTTCGACGTCGACGGCGCCCATGTAGACGATGCAGCCCAACCCGAACAGGGCCGCCGCGGTCGCGGTCGCGACACCGTGCTGACCCGCGCCCGTCTCCGCGATGACACGTCCCTTCCCCATTCGGCGCGCCAGCAACGCCTGCCCGAGCACGTTGTTGATCTTGTGGGAGCCCGTATGGGTGAGGTCTTCGCGCTTCAGCAACACCCGTACGCCGAGCCGGTCCGACAGACGCTGACATTCGGTGACCGGGGTCGGTCGTCCGGCGTAGCTCGACAACAAGCCCGCGTACTCGTCGCGGAAGTCGTCGTCGAACCACGCGCTGCGGAACTCGTGCTCGAGCTGGGCCAGCGCGGGGACGAGGGTTTCGGGTGCGTACCTCCCGCCGAACTCCCCGAAGCGACCGAGTCCGACCGGCTCGGGTCCCGGGGGCTCGAGGTGCACGGGCGCGCCGCGCCGCGGAGCAGACATCGGCGGAGTGTACGGGGCCGGCGCCGATCGGCGCGCGGGTTCAACGGTCGATCTGCCAGTCCCAGGGTCGCGTCACGCCGGCCTCCTCGTCGACGGTGAGGTCGATCGCCGGTTCCGCGGCCAGATCGGCAACGTCGGCCCCGGCCTCGCGCGCGGCGACGACGAACCGTCGCAACTTCCCCGGGTCCTTGCGGCCCGGCTCGCGCTCGACTCCGGTCGACACGTCGACGCCCCACGGTCGCATGAGGTGAATCGCCTCGCCCACGTTCTCCGGGGTGAGCCCGCCGGCGAGAAGAATGCGCTTCCCTCGCGGCGCGCCCTCGGCGATGCGCCAATCGAACACCTTGCCCGAACCGGGATCGGGCGAATCGATGAGGACGATGTCGGCTGCGCTCCTTGCCGCGCCGGCGAGCGCGGGATCGCCCGCCGCGAATCCCTGGATCACGAACTGAACCCGTTCGCGTATCCACTTCACCTCGGACGCGGGTTCGCTTCCGTGGAGCTGCACACCGTGCAGGCCGGCCCGACCAACGACTTCTACGATCCGCTCCGGCCGTTCGTCGCGGAACACGCCGATCGTGTGCACCTCACGCGGGAGTCGGCGCACGATGTCGCGCGCGGTCTCGGGATCGATCCGGCGCCGGCTGGGCGCGAAGACGAACCCGAGCGCGTCGGCATCGAGTGCCGTCGCGAGCAGCGCATCGTCCTCGTTGGTGATCCCGCAGATCTTGACGAACATCGAATGGTGCTCGGGCTCAAGCTTCGACGAGACGGCCGCGCGCGTGGTCGTCGGGAACGTAGCAACTGATGGTCATGCGGGACTCCTTCGTGTCACGGGCGCGGCCGCGAGCTCGCGCACGAGCGCGCGGGGGTCGTCGGCGCGCACGAGCGCCTCGCCGACGAGGATGGCGTCGAAGCCCGCGGCGGCCGCCCGGCGCGCGTCGTCGGCCGATCGGATCGCCGATTCGGCAACCGCGATCACCTCGCTCGGGATCATGGTCGACAGCCCGGTTGCCCGACCGAGATCTTCGACGAACGTCGAGAGGTCGCGGCTGTTGATGCCGACGACAGACGCGCCGGCCTGCAACGCGCGCTCGACTTCGCGCTCGTCGTGTGCCTCGACGAGCACGCCCAGGCCGAGCGAGACCGCGAGCGAGTGCAGGTCGGCGAGCAGAGCGTCGTCGTGGATCGCGGCGACGATGAGCAGGATCGCATCGGCCCCGATCGCACGCGATTCGTAGACCTGGACCTCGTCGATGGTGAAGTCCTTGCGCAGGCACGGCAGGGTCGTGGCGTCACGCGCGGCTTGGAGATCGGCGACCATGCCGCCGAAATACGGCTCGTCGGTCAGCACGGAGAGTGCGACGGCACCGCCGGCTTCGTACGCCTTCGCGGTCGGGCCCGGATCGAGGTCGGGCGCGAGGTCGCCCTTCGACGGCGACCGGCGCTTCAACTCGCCGATCACCGCGACCCCGCCGTCGCCGCGCCGGAGCACCGCGGCGAAATCTCGAGTCGGTGGAGCGTCGAGCGCGGTCGTCCGCAGAAGGTCGCGCGTCTGCGGGTAGCGCAGCACCGTGACCTCGTCGCGTTTGGTCGCGAGAATGTCGTCGAGGATGCTCAAGCGGGCCGCAGTCTACGCTCCGGCCTATGAGCGTGACCTTCCCCGACGGGTTCCTCTGGGGCGTGGCCGCCGCCGCGCATCAGATCGAAGGTGGCAACTGGAAGAACGATTGGTGGGCGTTCGAGCACGAGCCCGACACCCCTTGCGTCGAGCCGTCGGGCGATTGCACCGACAGCTACCACCGGTACGCCGAAGATGTCGCACTCGTGCGCGATCACGGATTCGGGGCGTACCGGTTCTCGATCGAGTGGTCGCGGATCGAACCCGAGGACGGCGAGTTCTCGGTCGCGGCGCTCGACTACTACCGCCGCGTCCTCGCGGAGTGTCACGAGCAAGGCGTTCGGCCGGTGGTGACGTTCCATCACTTCTCGAACCCACGGTGGGTCGCGGCGCTCGGAGGATGGGAGTCAGTGGCCGTCGTCGACCGCTTCACCCGTTACTGCGAGCGCACGGTCGCGCACATCGGCGACCTCATCTCGATCGGCTGCACGATCAACGAGCCGAACATCGTGGCCCAGATGGGCTACATCGGCGGCGCGTTCCCGCCCGGAAAGCGGCGCGATCTGGACGCCTACAAATCCGTGAACGACAACTTCGTGCGGGCACACCGGAGTGCGTACGACGCGCTCAAGGCGGGCCCGGGCGAGTTCCCGGTCGGCATCTGCGTCGCGATGGGCGACTGGTGGGCGCCCGCTGGAGCCGACGAGATCCTCGCCCGAGCGCGGCACTTCCACGAGGGCCAGTTCCTGGAAGCGGCGCGGGGCGACGACTTCGTGGGGGTCCAGGCGTACTCGCGCACCCGTCTCGACGAGCGCGGCCGCCAGCTCGGACCGGAGCCCGGCGTCGAGGTCGTGCCCTCGATGGGCTACGAGTACTGGCCCCAGTCGCTCGAGGTCGCGCTGCGCTTCGCGGCCGAGACCGCCGGGACCCCCCTGTACGTGACCGAGAACGGGCTCGGTCACGACGACGACACCCGCCGGATCGCCTACGTGCGCGACGCCCTCGAGGGAGTCGGGCGCACCCTCGGCGACGGGCTCGACGTCCGCGGCTACTTCTACTGGTCGTTGCTCGACAACTTCGAGTGGACGCTCGGCTACGGCCCCCGGTTCGGACTCGTCTCGGTCACCCGGGACACGTTCTTGCGCACGCCCAAGCCGTCCGCGGCCTGGCTCGGCGCAATCGCGCGTGCGAACCAACTCGATTGAGGCCAACTCGATTGAGGCCAACTCGACTGAAGCCAACTCGACTGAAGCCGGGCGAGCCCTGACGTAACGCTTACACGCCCCTCACACTCTTCATCGACCCGCAATGGGACGATGAAAGCTGAACCTGGTACGAAGCTGGAGCCCGCATGGAGCGAGGAACGATCCTCGTCGTCGACGACGAACCGAACATCGCCGATCTGGTCGAGCTGTACCTTCGGCGCGACGGATACCGGGTGGTGAAAGCCTCCGCGGGCGAGGACGTCGTCGCCGCGGTCGGCACCCACCGGCCCCGGCTGGTGGTGCTCGACGTCGGGCTCCCCGACATCGACGGTCTCGAGGTATGCCGGCGGCTGCGTCAGACGTCGGCGATCCCGGTCATCTTCCTGACCGCTCGCGACACCGAGATCGACCGCGTGCTCGGCCTCGAGCTCGGCGCCGACGACTACGTGACCAAGCCGTTCTCTCCGCCCGAGCTCGTCGCCCGCGTGAAGGCCGTGCTCCGGCGCGCCGACGGCGCGGCGACAACCGCCGAGCTCCTGCAGGTCGGCGGGGTGACGATCGACCTCGGGCGGCGCGAGGTGCGCGTCGACGACCAGCCCGTCGGGTTCACCGGAAAGGAATTCGATCTGTTGAAATTCCTCGCGGAGCGTCCCGGGCTCGCGCTCTCGCGTCAGCAGATCCTCGACGCCGTCTGGGGCTATGACTGGTTCGGTGACGCTCGAACCGTCGACGTCCACATCGCCCAGGTCCGAAAGAAGCTCGCCGCCGCGGTGCGCATCGACACCGTGCGGGGCGTGGGGTACCGACTCGACCCGAAGTGACGGGGTCGTGAGACGCGCGCGCATCTCGCTCCGCACCCGACTGGTCGCGGCCTTCACGGGGGTCGCGCTCGTGGTTCTCCTCCTCTCGGGACTCGCGACCTACGAGCTGGTGCGCCGGTCGCTCCAGCAACACGCGCTCGAAGACATGCGCGCACGATCGTCCGACCTCGCGGCGCTCGTCCGGTCGAACGACTTCACCGCCAAGCCGGCCCAACGGTTCCGTATCGGGCTGCGCGCCGCCGACATGCAAGCCGTGCTCGTGACGCCGGCCGGGACCGTCGTGTCCAATCTTCCCAACTATCAACTCCCGGCCGGGCTCAGTGCGGCCGACGTCGAGCCGACCGCGTTGCTCGCCAACGAAGAGGTGAGCGGCCGCCGGGGCGGCACCGTGTTCTTGGCGATCCCAACCGCGACCCGCGTCCGCCAGGACGTGCTGGTTGTGATCGCGACCGACCGGGTCGACCTGACGGTCCTTCACGACGCGCTCCCGCTGATGCTGCTCGCCGGCCTGATCGTGCTCGCCGGCGTCGGCATGTTGTCGATCTGGCTGGCCAGACGACTGACCCGCCCCATCCGCGCGATCGAACGCACGGCAACGCAACTCGCGACCGGCGACCTGTCCGCCCGCGCCGACGTGTCTGCGTCCGTCGACGACGAGCTGGCTTCCCTCGCCGACGCGCTGAACTCGATGGCGTCGGAGCTCGAGCAGGCGCGCGGCAGCGAGCACGCGTTCCTGCTCTCGATCTCGCACGATCTGCGAACGCCCCTGACGTCGATCCGCGGCTACGCGGAGGCCCTCGCCGACGGCACGCTCGACGACGCGGATCCGACCGAGCGCCGGCGGGCGGCGACGATCATCGGCGCCGAGGGCCGTCGGCTCGAGCGGCTCGTCCAAGACCTGCTCGACCTGTCGCGGCTCGACAGTCGCCAGTTCTCCTTGAAGTCGCGACCGTGCGACGCGACGCAGATCGTGCGCGACGCGGCCGAGGCCTTCGCGCCTCAGGCGCGCGACCTCGGCATCGGACTGAAGGTCGTCAGCGGTGCCGTGCTCCCCGTCCACCTCGATCCCGAACGCCTGGGCCAGATCGTGGCGAACCTCATCGAGAACGCGCTGAAGTACGCCACCGCGCAGGTCGAGGTGTACGCCGCGCCGCAGGACGACGGACACGTCGCGGTCGTCGTCGTCGACGACGGCCCCGGCATTCCCGCCGACCAGGCGTCGCGGGTGTTCGAGCGGCTCTACACGGTCCGAGAGACGCCGGGGCGGGCCGTCGGAACCGGGCTCGGTCTCGCGATCGTGCGCGAGCTCGCGGCGGCGATGGGCGGGAGTGCGCGAGCGGAAGCCGCTCCCGGAGGCGGGACGCGATTCGTCGTAACCCTACCGATGAGTGCCCGGACGGCCCTCGCGTGAGCCAGAGTCGCCTCGTGCATCGGTTCGCGAGGGCATCCGCCGTCCTCGCCGCAGGCGTCGCCGTCGTTGCGGTCGCTACCGGCTGCAGCAGCTCGTCCACGCACACGACGAGCCTGCCCCCGACCTCCGAAACGACGCCGGTCGTCACCACGCCGACCACGTCACCTCCGACGACGCGGCCGCCCATTGCGTGCGCGCGACCGCATTCCGCCGGCCAGTTCTCGCAGTCGTTCACCTTCCAGGGAGTCGCGCGTACCTTCCAGCTCTACGTGCCCCGAACGTATCGGGGAACGAAGGACGTGCCCGTCGTGTTCGACTTCCACGGCTTCGGGTCGAATGCCGTGCAACAGATTGTGTACGGAAACTTCAAGCCGGAAGCCGATCGCGCCGACTTCCTCATCGTCGCGCCCGACGGTCAGGTACCGGCCGATCGGCACTTCAACCTCACCGCCGAGCGCGGCCTCCAGAACGACGTGCAGATGGTCGGAGCTCTTCTCGACCACATCGAGGCAACGTTCTGCGTCGACACGCACCGCGTCTACGCGACCGGCATGTCCGACGGCGGCGCGATGACCTCCGTGCTCGCGTGCAGCATGAGCAATCGATTCGCCGCCTTCGGCGCGGTTGCGGTGGTCGTGTCGTGCGGCGGCTCCCGACCGGTCGCGATCGCCGCGTTCTCGGGAACGGCCGACCCGGTCGTACCTTTCAACGGCGGTCGCGTGAACTGCTGCGGCGGCGCGAAGCTCGCGGGCGCGCCCGTCGCGATGGCCAGCTGGGCCGCGCACGACCACTGCACAGCCACGTTCCACGACGTTCGTCTGGGCACCGAGGTACGTCGCCGCACCTGGTCCGGCTGCGCCGATGGCAGCACAGTCGTCTTCTACATCATCGACGGCGGTGGGCACACGTGGCCCGGGTCGATCCCCATCGCAAGCCTGGGCAAGACGACCACGCAGATCGACGCCAGCGCGACGATCTGGCATTTCTTCCAGCAGCACGAGCTCGCTTGACGTCTGACGTCTGGTCGGAGCTCGGAACGCCGGTCAGGAAGTGACGCGGAGCCGCACGACCGTGCCGAGCGGACCGGAGCGAATCTGCACGAGATCGCAAAGCTGTTGCGCGACCCACAATCCGTATCCGCTCGCGCAACCGTGCGGAGGGCGAACGCGGCCGACCAGTGGTTGGTCGATCCGGCCCGTGTCGCGGAGCTCACAGACGAGCCCGGACTCGTCCGACCAGCCGCGCAGATTTCCGCGACCGCCGCCGTAGGCGACACTGTTCGTCGCGACCTCGCTCGCGGCGAGCACGAGCCCGACGATCCGGTCCGATTCCAGCCCAGACGCAGCCGCGTAGAGCCCGACGACGGCGCGGACATCGGGCAACGTCGCGAGATCGAAGGTGAGCTCCAGATCGACATGGGCCGGCTCGGGCAACGGCGCATCCAGCAGCTCTTCCGCAGGCAGCAGCGCCTCGGAGACGCGGATGTCGTCGCCCCGCTGCACGAAGGGATGGCTCTGGCCAACGCGGTCGAGATCGGCAGCGGCGAGACGTGACGCGTCGAACGGGCACACGAGCCACAACGGAGCATTGGCGAACGCGACGTTCATGAGGGCCTCGTGCAGGTGGCACTCCTCGCGCTCGGCCGCGGAGCGCTCCGGGCCGAGTGGTTCACCCACACCGCGCAGCCCGTCCGACCCGTCGTGGTCGGCGACGAATACCTGCCAGGCGTCCAGGATCCGGCCGGGATTGCGGCCGATCACCGACATGTCCGCGAACCGCACGGATCCCGCCCGAGGGCCGAGCGCCTCCTGCAGCCAGCCGATCTTGTGTCCGGCGACCATCGCGAACGTGGGCTCTCCGGCATCGACTCCTGCCGCGAGGAACGAACCGATCCGCACCCGGAAGTCGTCGTCGCCGGCATAGAGCAATGCCTCGTGCCGGAATGCAGCGGCCGTCCGCGTCTCGATCATGGCGGGCCCGTGTCGGAGTCGTCGTGCGTGGAACAGAGAAAACGCACGTCGGTGCTGTACCCGAACCACCCGCGCCTCCACCACCGAACGGACCGGCCGTCGGGATCGAGTGACGCACCGATTCAGATCGCCTCGACGACCGCCTCGACGGCGCCGGCGCGTACCTGCGCGCCCGGCTCGACCTCACGCCGGAGCATGGCCAACGCCACCGCGCCGCCGGCGCTCGTCACCTCGCCGATGTCGCGGCCGTCGTACGCGACCTTCGCGCCCGGCGCCAAGCTCCCCGTGCGCGCGCGCAGCCGGCGCAGGTGCCGGTTGACGCGACCTCGGGTATCGATGCGGCACACGAGCTCCTGGCCGACGAAGCAGCCCTTCGTGAAGGACACCGCGACCTCGAGGCCCGCCTCCTGCGGGATGGTTCGCTCGTCGGTGTCGAAGCCCTGACGAGGAACACCCGCCTCGATGCGCGCGCGCTCGTACGCGTCGCCGTCGATGAGCGGCACGTCGACCGCGTCGCTCAGCGCTGCGATCGCCGTCTCAGGTCCGATGGCGTCGACGGCGAGCACCCCGCCCCAGTCCACGGGGACGAGCAGTACGTCCGGTCCGACGTCCGGTTGTACTCCTCGGAGCGCGAGCGCCGCGACTGGTATTTCACGCACCTCCGCCTTGACCCGGATCTTGAATCTGTTGAGTCCGGTCGCGAGGCCTTCGCCGAACCCGCGCTCGCACACACACCACCACTCGTCTGCCGCGACGTGCACCGCATAGAAGTCGACGAGCAGCTTGCCCTGGGGTTGGAGGAGCAGCGAGTGCCCGCTCTCTCCGACCGCGAGCGCATCGAGGTCCTGCGAGACGAGGCTCTGCAGGAACGATGTCGCGTCGGGACCTTCTACGACGACGAGATCTCTTTCGACCCGGGCCTGGAACGAAATCGTCATGATCCTCCGAGGAGTCGTTGCGCGGCCGCCGCGGCAGTGAGCAACGCCCGCGCCTTGTTCCGGCATTCCAGATCCTCGTCTTCGGGCACCGAGTCGGCCACGATCCCGGCCCCGGCCTGCAGCGTGGCCCGGCCGTCGCGCCAGAACATCGTGCGGATCGCGATCGCGGTGTCGAGGTTGCCCGAGAAGTCGACGTAGCCGACGACGCCCGCGTAGGGGCCCCGCTTGGTGGGTTCGAGCTCGTCGATGATCTCCATCGCCCGTACCTTCGGCGCGCCGCTGACCGTGCCGGCGGGAAACGTCGCGCGCAACACGTCGATCGGACCCAGCCCGTCGGCGAGGTCACCTGCGACCTGGCTCGTCAGGTGCATGACGTGCGAATAGCGCTCCAGCGTCATCAACTCCTCGACCTGCTCGGTTCCGAAGCGCACCACGCGACCCACGTCGTTGCGCGCCAGGTCGACGAGCATGACGTGCTCGGCGCGTTCCTTCGGATGCTCGACCAGCTCCGCCTCCAGCCTGCGATCGTGCTCTGCGCTCCGACCGCGCCGGCGCGTCCCTGCGATCGGGCGGCTGATGACCCGGCCGTCGCGCAGCTGCACCAACGCTTCCGGCGACGATCCGACGACCGTCGCCTCCGGGTGGTGCAGGTAGTACATGTACGGGGACGGGTTGACGAGCCGCAGCACACGGTAGACGTCCAGCGGAGCGACCGGTTCGACGAGATCGAAGCGCTGCGAGAGCACGACTTGGAAGATGTCGCCGTCGAGGATGTGCTCCTTCGCGGCGTTCACCGCCCCGGCCCACGCACCGCCCTCGAAGTTGCGGCGCACCGCGGGAAGCTGATCGAACTCGTCCTCGGGCGGGAGCGCAGGACGGTAGGGCAACGGCCGCCCGAGATCGACGATGGCGTTGTCGAGCCGCGCGATCGCGCCGTCGTACATCGCGTCGATCGTCGTCGCGTCGGCCCCGGCCGGCGGGTAGACGTTCTCGATGAGATACATCCGCTGACGGAAGTGGTCGAACGCGGCGACGCTCCCGGCCAGGGAGCACACCGCGTCGGGAAACCCCAGGTCGTCCGGCGGCGGTGACGGGAGGTTCTCAATCTCCCGCACGGTGTCGTAGCCCATCCAGCCCACGATCCCTCCGTGAAACGGTGGCAGCTCCGGCAACGTGGGAGCACGAAAACGCGCCAGCAACGCATCGACCAGCGCAAGCGTGCCGCGGTCGGACGGCACGTCGTCGGGCGCCGAGCCGCCCAGCCACTCGATGTTCCGTCCGCGAGCAACGAACGTGCGCGCGGGGTTGCGGCCGAGGAACGAGAAGCGTCCCCATCGTTCTGCGTGCTCCACCGACTCGAGGAGAAAGCCCTCGCGATCACCCACGAGCTTCACGAACGCCGACATGGGCGTCTCGAGGTCGGCGAGCACCTCGCGCCAGACCGGCACGACGGTGTAGTCGTGCGCGAGGACGCGGAACTCGTCGCGCGAGGGCCGGACCGCGGGAGCCGTCACAGGTGCTCGGGCGCAGCCTCGCCGCCGAAGGCGCGGAAGAAGCAGCTGCGCTCGCCCGTGTGGCAGGCGCCGCGACCCTCCTGCTCGACGACGAACAACAATACGTCCATGTCGCAGTCGTAGTAGCCGGCGCGGACATATTGCCGGTCGCCCGAGGTCTCGCCCTTGCACCAGAGCTCGTCGCGGCTGCGGCTCCAGAACCACATCCGACCGGTCTCGAGCGTGCGCTCCAGGGCATCGCGGTTCATCCACGCGACCATCAACACCTTGTTGGTGCCCTGCTCCTGCACGATCGCGGGGACGAGACCAGTGCCGTCGAAGGCGACGGCGTCGAGTTCCTCGACCGTGAACGGGATCGGCGTCGTCACGGGCGGCATGAGGTCGAAAGCGTAGCGGCCGGGAGTCGACGGTCGGCTCCGTTTAGGCTCCCCCGCCGATGCCCGGACCCGGATCGCCCGCTGCTCGCGCGACACCTCCCAAGGCTCGCCGAGCCCCCCATGTGATGACGGCACATGGCGACGAGCGCAGCGACGACTGGTACTGGCTTCGCGATCGTGACGACCCCGAGGTGATCGCGTACCTCGAAGCCGAGAACGCGTTCGCCGACGCGATGCTTGCCCCGCTCCTGCCCCTGCGCGATCGCATCTTCGAAGAGATCAAGGCGCGGGTCCAAGAGACGGACGAGTCGGCGCCGGTCGCCGACGGTGCGTGGGAGTACACCTCCCGAACACAAGAGGGCTCGCAATACGCGATTCACTGTCGCCGGCCGCGCGGCGAGGCTCCTCGCACCGCGCAGGTGGTACTCGACGAGAACCTCCTCGCCGTTGGCCACAACTACTTCTCGCTCGGCGGCTTCGAGGTCACACCGGACAACGCGGTGCTCGCGTACTCCGTCGACTTCACGGGCGGTGAGCGGTACACCCTGCGCTTTCGTGACCTCGCGACCGGCGCCGACCTCGCTGACGTCGTCGACGACGTCACCTACGGGCTGGCGTGGGCGAACGACGCGCGCACGTGCTTCTATGTCCGCCCCGACGACGCCATGCGCCCGCACGAGATCTGGCGCCACGTGCTCGGGACTCCGGCCGACGAAGACGTGCTCGTGCTACGCGAGGACGACGAGCGCTTCTACCTCGCGGTCGAACGAACTCGCAGCGGTCGCTTCGTGCTCATCGACGCGTCGTCGAAGCTCACGTCCGAAGTGCGGTTCGTACCCACCGACGCGCCCGAATCGGAGCCGCGCGTGATCTCGCCGCGTGCCCATGGCCACGAGTACACCGTCGAGCACCATCGCCGCGACGAACACGGCGATCGCTTCCTCATCGTCACCAATCAAGGTGGTCGCGCGCCGAACTTCGAGCTCGTCACCGTCCCCTGCGCCGATCCCGCGCTTCGACACTGGACTCCCCTCATACCGCATCGCGACGACGTGAAACTCGACTCGGTGGACGCCTTCGCGGACTACTTCGTGCTCAGCGAGCGCGCGAAGGGGCTGGAACGGCTGCGCGTCATGCACGCCGATTCCGGCGACGTTCACGAGATCGAGATGCCGGACCCGGTCAGCAGCGTGTGGGTCGGTCCGAATCCCGAGTTCGACACGAGCACACTCCGCTACGGCTATACCTCGCTCGTCGCGCCCGTCACCGACGTCGACTACGACATGGCCACTCGCCGCGCCGAAGTCGTCCGGACCCAGCCCGTTCTGGGCGGGTACGACCCCGCGGAGTACCTGTCGGCGCGGCTGTGGGCGACCGCGACCGACGGCACACAAGTGCCGATCTCGCTCGTGCATCGGCGCGACACCCCGATCGACGGCGCGGCGCCCGCGCTGCTCTACGGCTACGGCTCCTACGAGATCTCGACCGAACCATCGTTTCGCGCCTCGCGTCTCTCGCTCCTCGATCGGGGCTTCGTCTTCGCGATCGCCCACATCCGTGGCGGCGGCGAGATGGGTCGCGCGTGGTACGAGGCCGGGCGGCTCGAGCGCAAGGCCAATACCTTCACCGACTTCGTCGCGTGCGCGGAGCATCTGATCTCGACCGGGCACACCTCACGGGAGCGGCTCGCGGCGCGGGGCGGCAGCGCGGGCGGCCTGCTCATGGGCGCAGTCGCGAATCTTCGGCCCGATCTGTTCGCCGCGATCGTCGCCGAGGTGCCGTTCGTCGATGTCGTCACGACGATGCTCGACTCGTCGCTACCGCTGACGATCACCGAGCGCGAAGAGTGGGGCGACCCGCGGGAGCCCGGCGCGTACGCGCGCATGAAGGCGTACTCCCCCTACGACAACGTGCGGGCAGCCCCTTACCCCGCGCTCCTCGTGACCACGGGGCTCAACGATCCGCGCGTCCAGTACTGGGAACCCGCGAAGTGGGTGGCGAAGCTGCGAGAGCTGTCGACGTCGGACAACCCGATCTACCTGCGCACCGAGATGGGCGCGGGACACGGAGGGCCGTCGGGCCGGTACGACGCGTGGCGCGACGAGGCGATCGTGCTCGCGTTCGTATGCGACGCGGTGGACGTGACGGGTTGAGGCTGCACACCGCCGACGGGCTGAGCCTGGAAGCCGAGTGGGCTCCGTCCGCCGACGCCCGCGCCACGGTGGTGCTCTGTCATCCGCACCCGCAGTACGGGGGCACGATGCGCAGCATCGTCGTCTCGGCCCTGTTCGCGTCGCTGCCGACGGCCGGGATCGCGTGCCTGCGCTTCAACTTCCGGGGTGTCGAGGGCAGCGAGGGGACGTACACGGACGGTCGTGACGAGCCGCTCGACGTCGTCGCCGCGCTCGATGCCGCGTCGGCGGCGGCGGCGGAGGCGCACATCGGCGGGCCACTCGCGCTCACCGGCTGGTCGTTCGGCGCCGACATGGCCCTCCAAACCGCCGACCCCCGCGTCGCGGGCTGGATCGGGATCGCGCCGCCGTTGCGCTTCGGTGCCGAGCGCGCTTACGACGCAGTCGGGCACGACCCGCGCCCGAAGTTGCTCGTGCTCGCGGCAAATGACGAGTTCCGCGCGCCCGAGGAGATCGAGGCGGCGACGAACGCCTGGACGTCGACGCGGATTGCCACCGTCTCCGGCGCGAGCCACTTCTTCGTAGGTCGCACCGAACAGGTGGTCGCGCTCGCCCGCGACTTCGTGAACGGGTTGTGAACCGACTACGAGAAGCGCACTAGGAGAGGCGTAGGGCGCCGGCCGACCGGCCGTGCGTTGCGAGGAAGCTCCATCTCTGTTCGATCGCCGTGTGCCACAAGGCGAGATCCGACTCGTACGACGCTCGATCGCCGTCCTCGTACGCATGCTCGAGCTCGTCGAACGCGGCATCCTCGGCGTCGAGCAGGCTTCGGTAGCGGAGGAAGAAGTGGTCGTCGACTGCGCCGACGCTTCCGGGGAGGTTGACTCCGCCCCCGAGGTAGTGAGGTTCGGCCATGGGCACCTCCTACACACGTGCCGGGCCCAAGCCCGAGCACTCGGTACGGGTGACCGTACTCCACCCCGGCCCCGCGCGGTACCACCTCAGGTCACCGTCTCGTCACGGGTTGTTTACGGTCGTCTGACGCGGCAGGGAACGCTGCAGGTCACGGCCGGACGACGAGGCCCCGCCCGCCCAGGTAGGCCTTCGCCTCACGGACCGTGTGCTCCCCGAAGTGGAAGATGGAGGCGGCGAGAACCGCCCCGGCCCCGCCCGCGGCCGCGCCTTCGTAGAGGTGCTCGAGGGTTCCGACCCCACCGCTGGCGATGATCGGGACGTCGACCGCCTCGCCGATTGCCTGCAGCAGTGCGAGGTCGTAGCCCCGCTTCGTGCCGTCCCGGTCCATCGACGTGAGCAGGATCTCGCCGGCCCCGAGCGCGCAGACCCGCTCGGCCCATGCGACGGCATCGAGCCCCGTCGGGGTGCGGCCGCCGTGCGTCACCACCTCCCAACCGCCGTCGCCGCGGCGCCGGGCGTCGATCGCCACCACGATGCACTGCGCTCCGTACTCGTGCGCGCCCGCGCGCACCAGGTCCGGGTCGTCGACTGCCGCGGTGTTGAACGAGACCTTGTCGGCGCCCGCGCGTAGGAGCCGGCGGGCATCCTCGACGCTGCGGACGCCGCCGCCCACGGTGAACGGGATGAACACCTTTTCGGCGACCTGCTCGACGACGTGCACCATGGTGTCGCGCGCTTCGCTCGACGCCGTGATATCGAGGAACACCAGCTCGTCGGCGCCTTCCGCGTCGTAGCGCGCCGCGAGCTCGACGGGATCGCCAGCGTCACGAATGCCGACGAAGTTCACACCCTTCACGACGCGACCCGCGTCGACGTCGAGGCACGGGATCACGCGGACGGCGAGCACGCGGCGATCCCCTCCTCCACCGTGAAGCAGTTCTCGTAGATCGCCCGACCGACGATCACGCCCGCGAGCCGGCGATCGAGCAGGCGGAGGTCGTCGAGGGTCCCGACCCCGCCGCTCGCGATCACCGCTACGTCGATGGCGTCGAGCAGGGCTGAGTACGGGGCGGCATTCGGACCCTCGAGGGTGCCGTCGCGGCCGATATCGGTCGAGATGATCGCGGCGACGCCCGGCCGCGCGAACCGTTTCGCGAGCGTGACCAGATCGAGACCGGTCGACTCGGTCCAACCGTGGATCGCGACGTCACGACCGCGGGCATCGAGACCGACCGCGACCTGGCCCGGGTGCAAGGTCGCGAGCTCGTCGACGACCTCGGGATGCTCGACGGCCGCGCTGCCGACGACGACCCGGGCGACCCCGGCGGCAAGCCGGTCGGAGGCGTCGGAAACGGTCCGCACCCCTCCGCCGGTTTGGACCTTCGCCGACACGTTCGCGCAAATCGCTTCGATCACGGCCAGGTTCGGGTTGCCGCCACTGCGCGCCGCGTCGAGATCGACGACGTGAATCCAGCGCGCGCCGGCGGCGTCGAAACGCCGCGCCACTCCAACCGGATCGTCGTCGTAGATCGTCTGCAGGCTGTAGTCGCCGCGCAACAGACGCACGACCACGCCCTCGCGCACGTCGATCGACGGGAAGAGGTCCACGACTACCCGACCGCCTCCACGAAGTTGCGCAGCATCCGCATCCCGACGTCTCCGGACTTCTCGGGATGGAACTGCGTCGCCCACAGCGGTCCGTCCTCGACCGCGGCCGCGAACCGGCGGCCGTAGTCGCACCATGCGGCCACGACGCCGTCGCATTCGGGCTCGGGAGCGTACGAGTGGACGAAATAGAGCCACGCGGGATCGGGAAGGTGCGCACCCAGCCGCGAGCCGGCACCGAGGTCGAGCGTGTTCCAACCCATCTGCGGGAGCCGCACCGTCCGCGGCAGCAGCGTCACCCGGCCGGACACGACCCCCAGCCCTGCGACGTCGGGGGTCTCGTCGCTGCCGTCGAACAGCATCTGCATGCCGATGCAGATGCCGAGGAACGGCCTTCCGTCGGTGGCAGCAGATTTCGTCGCCGCTTCCAAGCCGGCGGCGCGCAGCGCCTGCATGCACGCGCCGAACGCGCCGACGCCGGGGAGGACGACCGCGTCCGCGGCTTCGATCACACGCACGTCAGAAGTCAGGCGGGCGTCGGCGTCGAGGTGTTGCAGCGCCTTCTCGGCCGATCTCAGATTGCCGATCCCGTAGTCGACGACCGCGATGCGCGGCGCGCTCATGACGACAGCGTGCCCTTCGTCGACGGCACGGCTTCGCCTTCGACCTTCACCGCGTCGCGCAACGCCCGCGCAACACCCTTGAACGACGCCTCGATGACGTGATGGCCGTTCTTGCCGGTGATGCTGCGCACGTGCAGCGTGACGCGGGCGCCGTCGACGAATCCCTTCCAGAACTCCTCTGCGAGCTGCGGGTCGAACGTTCCGATCCACTCGGAGATCGGGTCGACGGCGTACACCAGAAACGGCCGCCCCGAGAGGTCGAGAGCGACCTGCACGAGTGCCTCGTCGAGCGGCACCAGCGCGTTCGCGAACCGCCGTACGCCGCGCTTGTCGCCGAGCGCCTCGCGCAGCGCGTTGCCGAGCACGATCCCGACGTCTTCGACTGTGTGGTGGAGGTCGACGTCGAGATCGCCCGTCGCCTCGATCCGCAGGTCGAAGCCGGCGTGCTTGCCGAGCTGCTCGAGCATGTGGTCGAAGAACGGGATGCCGGTCGAGACGCTCGTCGTGCCCGACCCGTCGACCGTCAGCGACAGCACCACGGTCGTCTCCTTCGTCTCGCGCCGCACCTCGGCCCGGCGCGTCACGTTCGGCATCTCCGTCATGTCCGTCATCTCACGACCTCCGGAAGGGCCTCGCCGAGCGCGCCGAGAAACGCGTCGTTCTCTTCGGGTGTGCCGACTGTTACCCGGAGGCAACCCTCGATCCTTGGCCACGACGAGAAGTCGCGCACGAGCACGTTACGCGCCAAGAGTCGCTTCCACAGCTCGTGCGCGTCGCCCGCGACCCTGAGCATGAGGAAGTTGGCGCCCGACGGACATACGTCGATGCCGTCGGCATCGGCCAGCGCCGCGAACAGCCGGCCGCGCTCCTCGACGAGCGTCGCGACGCGCTGCTCCATCTCCGCGGCGAACTCGAGCGCGATCGTCCCGGCGACTTGCGTCGGTACCGACAGGTTGTAGGGAAGCAGGACCTTCTCCAATTGGCCGATCATCCAAGCGGGCGCGACCGCGAAGCCGAGCCGGGCGCCGGCGAGCGACCAGACCTTGGAGTAGGTGCGCACGACGGCGAGCGGAAGATCGTCGGATACGAGCTCCAAGGCGCTCCACTGCGCGAACTCGCCGTAGGCCTCGTCGACGACCAGGACCGCGCCGACGTCGGCGGCCGCCCTCGCGAGTCGTTCGACGGTTGCGCGCGACTCGACCGTTCCCGTGGGATTGTTGGGGGTGCAGACGAACACGACCGAGGGCCGGCATTGCTCGATGGTCGAGGTCGCGTCGTCGGGATCGATCGTGTAGTCGGTTCGCCGCTCGCCCTCGACGACCTCGGTGCCGGTCCCCCGCGCGATCTGTGCGTGCAACGCATACGTCGGCTCGAACATCAGCGCCCGGCGCCCGGCGCCGCCGTAGGTGAGCAACAACGTCTGCAAGATCTCGTTGCTGCCGTTCCCGCACAGCAGCCGGGCCGGAGATTGTCCGAGAAACGCACCCAACGCGGTCCGTAACTCGGTGGCCGCGCGATCCGGATATCGGTTCCATTCGACCGTGCGCAGCGCCTCGAGCCAACGTTCAACGAACGCGGCGGGCGGTGCGTACGGACTCTCGTTGGTGTTCAGCCGCACATCGACGTCGACTTGGGGTGAGTGGTAGCCCTCCAGCGCGCGCAGGTCGTCGCGCGGGAGCGGTCGCGTTCCCGTCACGACCGAGGCTCTTCTCGCATACGAACCGCGTCGGCGTGGGCCCACAGGCCCTCGGCTTCGGCGATCGATCGAGCCGCGGGCCCGACCCGAGCCAACGCGGGCGCGTCGGCACGCACCACGTGGATGTGCTTTTGGAAGTCCGCGATGCGGAGCGCGCTCGCGAACCGCGCGGTGCCGCCCGTCGGCAGCACGTGATTCGTACCCGCCACGTAGTCGCCGAGTACCGCGGGCGCGTGGGCTCCGACGAAGACCGCCCCCGCGTTGCGTACGAGCGGAACGAGAAGGTCGGCCGCCGCGCACATCAGCTCGAGGTGCTCGGGGGCGATGGCGTTCGCGGCATCGAGGGCGCGCGCCGCGTCGTCGACGAGGATCACCCGGCCGGCCGCGTCCAGGGTCGACACGGCTTCGTCGCGGCGGGCGGCGGTGACGAGCAGCGCGTCGAGGGCGAGCTCGACGCGCTCGGCAACCCCTTCGTCCCACACGATCAAGGCAACCGCGCCGCCGGGGCCGTGCTCGGCCTGGGCGAGGAGATCCACCGCGACCCACGCGGCGTCGACGGTGTCGTCCGCGACGATCGCGACCTCGGAGGCTCCCGCCAGTCCGTCGATCCCGACAGTCCCGAAGACCTGGCGCTTGGCCTCCACGACGTACGCGTTCCCCGGCCCGACAACGACGTCGACCGGGCGCATCGCTCCGGCCCCGAACGCCATCGCGGCCACGGCCTGGGCCCCACCGATCGCGTACACCTCGTCGACCTCGGCGATCCCGGCCGCGGCGAGGATCGCGTCGTGCAGCCGTCCGGACCGGTCGGGTGGCGAGCACAGCAGCACTTCGGGAACTCCCGCGACCCGGGCCGGGATTGCCGTCATCAGAACCGACGACGCGAGGGGTGCACGGCCGCCGGGCACGTAACAACCGGCGCGATCGACGGGCACGACGAGCTCGGTCACCTCGACGCCGAGCCGAACGTGTCGCGGCTCGCGCTCCTGTTGCGCTTCGTGCCATGCGACGATCTGATCGCGGGCCAGCTCGAGCGCGGCACGCAGCTCCGGCGAGATCCGCGCCTGCGCCGCCGCGATCTCCTCCCGGTCGACGCGCGGATCGGCCAGATCCGCACCGTCGAGGCGCGCGGTCAACTCCCGTACGGCCGTCGCGCCCCGCGTCCGGACGTCGGAGATGATCTCGGCGACGGCCGCCGCGACGTCGGGGCCTGCAGTCTGCGGACGCGCGAGCACGGCGCGCAAGTCGCCGGAAGTGCCGCGGACGTCGATTCGAGCCAGCATGGGAGCGGCTCATCGTACCGGTCGGCACTCGCGCCCCGGCCGGTATTCGGTCCCGATTCGCGTATGGCACACTGCCCGCGATGAGCACCACGAGCGACCTCGCCGCACTGTCGAGCATCACCGCGCAGGTCGACGAGCTCAGCCGGCGGATCACCGCTCTCGCCGAGAGCTACGGCGCGACTCCCGACTCCGCGGTGGCCAGCGAGCTGTTCTCGACCGAGCGAGCATTCGCGACCGCGCGCCGATCCCTCGACCGGGCGTCGACCCTCCTCACGAGGATGTCCGAGGACTAAGGCGCGGTCGGATCCGCTCGAGTCCTTGCTCAGACCGCGCCGCCGACCTTTCCGGCTGACGGACAGACGCCGGCGAGCGCGCAGTGGCTGCAGCGCGGGCGCCGCGCGTCGCAGACCCGTCGGCCGTGCTCGATCAGTCGCAGCGAGAAGTCGCCCCACTCCGCGGGCGGAACGATCGCACCCAGATCGCGCTCGATCTTCACCGGGTCGGTCTCGTCGGTGAGGCGCAGACGCGCCGACAGCCGGGTGACGTGCGTGTCGACCGGAAGGCCGGGATCCTGGAACCAGACCGAGCGCACGACGTTCCCCGTTTTGCGCCCGACTCCCGGCAAGGTCACCAGTTCGTCGAGCGCGACGGGGATCTCGCCGTCGAAGCGCGCCACCACGGCCTGCGCCATCCCGATGAGATTCTTCGCCTTCGAGCGGAAGAAGCCCGTCGACTGGATGATCGACTCCAGCTCGGCCGCATCGGCAGACGCGAGATCGGCGGGTGTGGGGTATTTGGCGAACAGTGTCGGTGTGACCATGTTGACGCGCTCGTCGGTTGTTTGTGCCGACAGGATCGTCGCCACGAGCAATTGGTAGGCGTTCGCATGATTGAGCGCGCTACGCGCGTCGGGGTACTGCTCACGGAGCAGTTCGACGGCCGCCGCCGCCCGCGCCTTCGCACTTTTCCGAGATAGCGCCACGATTGCCACGGTACCCTCGTTCCGTGGCCGACCAGTCCGTTGTCGAGGTGACGCCGGCGCGCTTTTCCGACGTCGTTGCTCGCGTCGCGCGCATCGACGACGACGCGCGCACGGTCGACGGACATCCCGCGCTCGGCGACGCGGTGTGGCTCGACCTCCGGCGGCCCGCGGCCGACTCTGCGGGATTCCTCGTCGGCGACCGGGCCTACGCGCACGTCGCCCGGAGCGACAACGCGGTGCCGCGCCACTGGACCCTGGGTCTCGCGGTGGCGCCCGACGCGCGCGTCGACGGCACCCGTCGTGCGCTCGTCGCCGCGGCCGTCCGCCACGTGGCGGCGCACGGTGGCGGCCGGATCGTGCTCTGGGTGCTCGGCGCGCATGCCGACGACGATGCCGAGCTGGCGGCCGCCGGGCTGCAGCCCGCGCGCGACCAGTACGAGATGCGCGTCGCGCTGCCGCTGACCCGCAAACCGCAATGGCCGGCAGACATCCGGGTACGCCCGTTCGAGGTCGGTCACGACGAGGAGGCCTGGCTCGAGGTCAACAACCGGGCGTTCGCCGGCCACGCCGAGCAGGGCGGGTGGACCGCGGCGACGCTCGAGCGCCGGATGGCCGAACCCTGGTTCGACGCGACCCTGCTCCTCATGGCGTTCGACGCCGCGGGAGCCGTGGGCTTCAACTGGATGAAGATCCACGAGGCGCACGACGGTGATCCCCGCATGGGTGAGATCTACGCCATCGGTGTCGACCCGCGAGCCCAGGGCACCGGTCTCGGGCGCACGCTCGCGATCGCCGGTCTGCAGGACGTGCACGAGCGCGGCATCGATACCGGAATGTTGTTCTGCGCGGCCGACAACCAGGCCGCGCTGGCGTTGTACCGGTCGCTCGGGTTCTCCGTGCACCGCGTCGACCGCGCGTACGAGCACGAGGTGGCGCCCATATGACGACGCGCTACGCGGCCCGACATTCCGCGCTCGAGGCGCTCGTCGCGACACTCGACGAGCCGGCATACCGCGCCCGTCAGCTGTACGAGGGTCTCTACGAGCAACGCCGCCCGCTCGAGGCGCTCACGAACATCCCGAAGGCGCTCCTCGGCCGGCTCGCCGACGAGCTTCCGCTCGCGTTCACGATCGACACGTTGCAACTCGCCGACGAAGACACGACGGCCAAGTGGCTCTGGCGCGCGGCCGACGGCGCCCAGGTCGAGACGGTGCTCATGAAGTACAGCGCGCGCGCGACGGTATGCGTCTCCGCGCAGGCGGGTTGTGCGATGGGGTGCACGTTCTGCGCGACGGGCCAGGCCGGCTTCGAGCGTCACCTTTCTGCCGGTGAGATCGTCGAGCAAGTGTTGCGCGCGCAGCACGCCTCGCCGCAGCGCGTCTCCAACGTCGTGTTCATGGGCATGGGCGAGCCGCTCGCAAACGTCGACGCGGTGCTCGACGCCTGCACCCGGCTCCACGACGACGTCGGCATCTCGGCCCGCCACCTCACCGTCTCGACCGTGGGTGTCGTTCCCGGCATCGAGCGACTCACCGAGTTCGAGCTCCCCGTCACGCTGGCGGTCTCGCTGCACGCGCCCGACGACGCGCTGCGTGAGCAGCTCGTGCCGCTGAACCGCCGCTACCCGCTCGCCGCCGTGCTCGACGCGGCGCGCGCCTACGCGGAGCGCAAAGGGAGGCGGGTATCGTTCGAGTACGCGTGCATCAGTGGCGTCAACGACCTCCCGCAGCATGCCGCCGCGCTCGCCGGGCGGCTGACGGGCTTCCGCGGCGGCGCACACGTCAATCTCATCCCGCTGAACGGCACCGCGGGATACCCGGGCCGGCCGAGCGACGCCGGGCGGATCGCCGTGTTCGCCGACCGGCTTCGGACCGCCGGGGTGCAGGCAACCGTCCGGCGCAATCGTGGCACCACGATCGACGCGGCTTGCGGCCAGCTCCGTGCACGTACTCCCTGATCCCACGCCCGGGGCGCGAGGCCTACTCGCGATCCGACACAATGGGAGCGTGGAAGAGTTCCGTTGGGTCAATCCCCACCAGCCCCAGACGCTCTACATGGGCGTCATCCTGAGTTACATCCAAGGTGTGTTCGCGATCCTGAACTACCCGATCCTCGGACCCTGGGCATTCGTCATCCTCGTCGGGCTGGTGGGCGGTGGATTCGGCATCGCCAACGAGAAGAAGTGGGGTTACATCCTCGCGGTGGCTACGGCCGTCCTGCAGGTGGCAGTCGTCGTCGGTCGTGGAGCTTCGCTCGGCAACGTGAGCGTGCTGATCGAGTTGGGCTTCGACGTCGCGCTCGTCGTTCTCCTGGCGCACCCCATGAGCCGTAGCTACCAGCGCATCTGGTTCAAGTGACGCCGGCCGACCTGGTCGCGGATTGCAGCGCGACGTTGGAGCCACTGGCAACCGCGGCCAATGTGGCCTGGTGGGACGCAAACGTCGACGCGCGTGCCGATACGCAGCTGCGCCGCGTCGCCGCCGACGTCGCGCTTTCGGACGCGCTCTCCGATCCGGACGCCTTCGACGCGATACGCGGCGCCCGGTCGGATCGAGGGCTCGACCCGTTGGTCGCGCGTGAGCTCGAGCTCCTCGAGCAGACCTTCGCGCCGAACCAGGTCGCGGGTGACCTGCGCCGCGAGATCGTCGAGCTGCAAGGCGACATCGAGGCGCGCTTCGCCCGACACCGCGGCACGATCGACGGCAGGTCGGTCGACGACAACGAGATCCTCGACGTACTGCGGTCGAGCGACGATACGGAGCGACGATCCGCGGCGTGGACCGCCTCGAAGAGCGTGGGTGAGGAGGTCGCGGGCGACGTGCGCGAACTCGTCCGGCTCCGCAATCAGGCGGCCCGTTCGCTGGGTTTCCGCGATCACTTCGCCCTCACCCTCGCGACCACCGACTTCGACGAAGGCCGACTCTTCGCGACGCTCGCCGAGGTCGACGACATCACCGCGACGCCGTTCCGCACGATGAAGGCCGAGCTCGACGAGCGGCTCGCGCAGCGCTTCGCGGTGTCCGTCGACGACCTGCGCCCATGGCACTACGACGACCCGTTCTTTCAGGACGCGCCGAGCGCCATCGGCGTCGACCTCGATCCGCACCTGCGGGGCTCGGATCTCGAGGAGCTGACGGTCCGGAGCTTCGAGGCGATGGGCCTCGACGTACGCAGTGTGGTCGCTCGCAGCGACCTCGACCCGCGCGCGGGCAAGGTGCAGCACGCCTTCTGCATCGACGTCGACCGGGATGGCGATGTCCGGGTCCTGAGCAACAATGCCCCGAGTGCGCGTTGGGCCGAGACGATGCTGCACGAGTTCGGCCACGCCGCGTACTTCGACGGCGTCGGGCGCGACCTCCCGTGGCTGTTGCGGACGATGCACCTCTGCCTCACCGAGGGCGTCGCGATGCGCTGTGGACGCCTCGTGCACGACCCGGAATGGTTGCGCCGGATCGCCGGCGTTCCGGCACAAACCGTCGCCGAGCTCGCACCCGGGCTGCGCGCCGCGAGCCGGGCACAACTGCTCATCTTCGCCCGCTGGGTGCTCGTGATGACCCACTTCGAGCGCGGGTTGTACGCACAACCCGGCGGCGATCACGACGACCGTTGGTGGGACCTGGTCGAGCAGTTCCAACTCGTGCGACGGCCCGACGGCCGCCACGCCCCGGATTGGGCCGCGAAGATCCACATCGCCGCCGCGCCCGTCTATTACCACAACTATCTGTTCGGCGAGATGATCGCGTCGCAGCTCGCGTCGTCGCTCGGCGGGCTCGTCGACGACAACGCCGGCGCGGGTCGCGCCCTCGAGACGCGCGTCTTCGCGCCCGGTGCCACGCAGCGTTGGGACCGCCTCATCGAGCACGCGACGGGTGCCCCCCTCACCCCTGCGGTATTCACACGCGAGCTCGCGAGCTGAAGCAGACGCCCGATGTGCGACACGCTTTGCGTCCGCACGAACGAAGGGATGTTGTTCGCGAAGAATTCCGATCGGCATCCGGGCGAGGCGCAGGTCGTCGAGTGGCACGATCGGCGAGCCGCCGGCGCGGAAGTGCGCACGCAGTACCTCACGATCGCCGACCCCGGAGCGCACGCGTTCCTCGGATCGCGGCCTACGTGGTTGTGGGGCGTCGAGCACGGCGTGAACGAGCACGGCGTCGCGATCGGGAACGAGAAGATCTGGACCGTCGATCGCCCGCGTGACCTCCCGCCCGCGCTGCTCGGTATGGATCTGGTCCGGCTCGGTCTGGAGCGAGCCGCCTCGGCCGACGAAGCACTGACAGTGCTCACGACGTTGCTGGAGCACCACGGGCAGGGCGGATCGGGCGAACCCCACCGCGACGAGCCGTACTTCTCGTCGTTCCTCGTCGCCGATCCCGATGAAGGCTTCGTGCTGGAGACGAGCAATCGCACGTGGGCGGCGCGACCGGTCGGATCCGGCGCCGCGATCTCCAATCGCATCACCTTGACCACCGACTGGACGCGCGGTTCCTCGAACCTCGCGGCGAACACCGACTTCGACGCATATCGATGGCCGCGCATGCCGACCGCGATCGCCGACAACCGCCTTGCGCACACGCGCGCAACCGTGGCGCGGGGCGGTGCCACAACGGCCGGCGATCTCGCCTGCGCGCTGCGCGATCACGGTCGAGATCGGAGCCCCGAGGAGCTGCCGGACGAGATCGGTGCCGACGGAGCGGGCTTCAGCGTGTGCATGCACCGCCGCGAGTCGCATGCTCAGACGACCGCGTCGATCATCGCGGAGCTGCGCAGGGCGGCACCACCGCGCGCGTGGGTGAGTCTCGGCAACCCGTGCTCGAGCGTGTACGTCCCGTGTTTTCCGCCCTCGGTCGCGCCCGAGCTCGCCGAGGCCGAGCATTGGCGCCGGTTCGCCCGGCTCCGCGATCGAGTCGAGGCCTCGCCGGAGCGCCTCGCCGAGGTCCGCAGTGTGCTGGGCGTCGTCGAAGCGGAGCTCTGGACGCAAGCCGAGGCGGTCTTCGTCTCGGGTGAGCGATCGCGCTGTGACGCGTTCGCACGCGCCGCGTTCACACCCGTCGACGCGGCGCTGCATCGACTCGGCGTCTAGCCAGCCGATACGGTCGGCCGGATAGGTCGGCGGAAAGTGTGCTGGCGAAGCCATGGATGGCGCAGCGAGGGAGCAAGGTAGCCCGTGGAATTCAACGTGGCCGATCTGCTGGAGCGGGTCGCCGACACGGTGCCGGACCATCTCGCACTGGTGTGCTCCGAGCGCCGGCTCACCTACGCGGAGCTCGACACCCGCGCGAACCGGCTCGCCCACGTGCTGGCCGCGCGCGGCGTCGGTCCCGGAGACCACATCGCGCTCTACCTCTACAACTCCACTGAGTATCTCGAAGGGATGCTCGCCGCGTTCAAGCTGCGCGCGGTTCCCATCAACGTGAACTACCGCTACGTCGAGGACGAGCTGCGCTATCTCCTCGACGACGCCGACGCCGACGCGGTCATCTTCCACCGCGAGTTCGGACCGAGGCTCGCGGCGATACGTCCGAGCCTGCCCCGATTGCTGACGTTCATCGCCGTCGACGACGGCAGTCCGCCCGTCGCGGGCGACGGCGCCGACGACTACGAGCGCGCGCTCGCGGCCGCATCGCCGGCACGCGATTTCGCGCCGCGTTCTGCTGACGATCTCTATCTGCTCTACACCGGCGGTACCACTGGCATGCCGAAGGGGGTCATGTGGCGCCATGTCGACCTCTTCTTCGGTGCGATGGGGGGCGGTGGTGGAGGCGGTGCTCCCATCCGCACTCCCGAGGAGATCGCCGAACGGTGTCGCGTCGCGCGCAATCGCTGCGTCCCGATCTGTCCCTTCATGCACGGTACGGCGCACTGGGTGGCGTTCAGCTCCCTGCTCATGGGCGGGACCGTCATCATCCCCGCGGAGCATCACCTCGACTCGATCGCGGTGTGGCGACTCGTGGCGCGGGAGCAAGCGAACTACATCGTGATCGTCGGCGACGCGTTCGCGCGGCCGTTGCTCGACGCGTTGAGCTCACCCGAGGGACGCGCCCTCGACCTCTCGTGTCTGCACGTCGTGCTGTCGGGCGGTGCGATCCTCTCTCCGTCACTCAAGCGCTCCTTGGTCGAGCGTCTCCCGTCGCTGATGGTCGTCGACGGGTACGGCGCGTCGGAGACCGGCGGACAGGGGCAGTCGGTCGTGGTCGCGGGCGGCGAGGTGCCTCCCGCGCCGCGCTTTCGGGTCGGTGGCGACAGCCAGGTGCTCGGGCCCGATCTCCGACCCGTCGGGGTCGGCGTCGTCGGCCGGCTCGCGCGGCGCGGCCACATCCCGCTCGGCTACTACAAGGACGAGGCCAAGACCGCGGCCACCTTTCCGGTCGTCGACGGTGTGCGGTGGGCGGTTCCGGGCGATCACGCGGTCGTCGAGACCGACGGCTCGATCACGCTGCTCGGTCGAGGTTCGGCCTCGATCACCACCGGCGGCGAGAAGGTCTACCCCGAAGAGGTGGAATCGGTGCTGAAGGACCACGCCGGCGTCCTCGACGCGCTCGTGGTCGGCATGCCCGACGTCCACTGGGGCGAGCGGGTCGTGGCGATCGTGCAACCGCGTGCCGGCGAGTCACCGGCGCTCGACGCGCTCCAGCAGCACACCCGCGCGCGTCTGGCGGGTTACAAGGTCCCACGCGAGGTCGTGCTCGTCGACGCGATCAAGCGCTCGCCGGCCGGAAAGCCTGACTACCGGTGGGCGAAGGAAGCAGCCTCGTCAGTCGCGACGCCCGAGCCGGGTACGGTCGAAGCGTGACCGAGAATCGGCTCGCCGGCGAGACGAGCCCGTACCTCCGCCAACACGCCGAGAACCCCGTCGAGTGGATGCCGTGGGGAGACGAGGCGTTCGCGCTCGCCCGTTCGCGAGACGTGCCCGTGTTCTTGTCGGTCGGCTACTCGTCGTGTCACTGGTGTCACGTGATGGCCCACGAGTCGTTCGAGGACCAGACCACCGCGGCCGTCATGAACTCGCTCTTCGTGAACGTGAAGGTCGACCGCGAGGAACGCCCCGACGTCGACGCGATCTACATGCAGTCCGTCCAGGCGTTGACCGGTCGCGGCGGATGGCCGATGAGCGTCTGGTGCACCCCCGACGGTCGTCCGTTCTATGCGGGCACCTACTTCCCCGATTCCGATCGCCACGGCATGCCGTCATTCCGACGGGTGTGCGAAGCCGTAGCGGATGCCTGGCGGGACCGGAGAGCCGAGGTGACGGCGCAGAGCGAGCAGCTCACCGCCGCGCTGGCCGACGAGGTGCTGCAGGCGGACGCCACCGGCGACGGCGAGCTCGGCGCCGACATCCTCGATCGCGCGTACGCCGGCGTTCGCTCGCAGTTCGAACCGCGCTACGGCGGGTTCGGCCGCGCCCCGAAGTTCCCGCAGGCGATGACGATCGACCTCTTGTGCCGCGCGTACCTGCGCAATCGTTCCGACGAGACCCGCACGATGATCACGACGACGCTCGACGCGATGGCCGCGGGTGGCATCCATGATCAGCTGGGCGGCGGGTTCGCCCGCTATTCGACCGACGACGCGTGGCTCGTGCCTCACTTCGAGAAGATGCTGTACGACAATGCCTTGCTCACACGCGCGTACCTCCACGGGTACCTCGTGACGGGCGACGCGCGCTACCGGCGCGTCGTCGAGGACATCGTCGGGTACGTACTGCGCGACCTGCGCGACCCGCAGCACGGTTGGTACTCCGCGGAGGACGCCGACTCCGAAGGAGTCGAGGGGAAGTTCTACTGCTGGTCGATCGAGGAGATCCGCGAGGTTTGTGGGACCGATGCCGACGCGGTGATCGAGTACTACGGCGTCACGGTGAACGGGAACTTCACAGACCCCCACACCGGTTTCCACGGCAACATCTTGCACGTGAAGGACCGTGATGCTGAACCTCCGGTTGAGGTCGAACGTGCGAAGTCTCGACTACTCGCCCGCCGCGCGGAGAGGGTCCGGCCCGGACTCGACGACAAGGTGCTCCTCGAGTGGAACGCGTTGATGCTCGGCGCCCTCACCGAAGCCGCGGCCGCGTTGGATCGCGACGACTGGATGGCGGAGGCCCGAGCGAATGCCCACTTCCTGCTGGCCGAGCTGCGGCGTGACGACGGGCGGCTCCTGCGCTCGTGGCGGGCGCCGTATCTCGCCTACGCCGAGGACTACGCGGCGCTCCTGGAATCGCTGTGCACCCTCGCCGAGCTCGACGACGTCGCCTGGCTCGACGAGGCGCGCACCGTCGCCGCCGAGCTCATCCGGCTCTTCCACGACGCCGACGGCGGCGGGTTCTTCACGACCGGTATCGACGCGGAGCAGCTCGTCGTCCGGCTCAAGGACGTCTTCGACGACGCGACCCCGTCTGCCAATTCGCTCGCCGCGAACGGCCTGTTGCGGCTCGCGGCCCTGACCGGCGCAACCGAGTTCGAGGAGCCCGCAACCGAGGTGCTCCACATGCTGGCGCATGCCGGCGCGTCGCACCCGAACGGATTCGCGCATCTGCTCGGCGCGATCGAGCGTTTCGTGACCAGCCCGGTCGAGATCGCGATCGTCGGCGACCCGGACGACGAACGGACGCGCACCTTGCGGCGGGAGGTAACGACCCGGTTGCTGCCGGCGGCGGTGACGCTCACCGGCTCACCGAACGATCCGTCGCCTCTCCTCGCCGGCCGCGAAGCACGCGGCGGCGAACCTACTGCGTACGTGTGTGAGCGCTACACGTGCAAGGAGCCGGTGACGAGCGCGCGAAAACTCCGAGAGCAGCTCGACGCGGTGCTCTCGGCCCGTCAGCAGGCCGCGACGTAGGAACCGGCGGCGAGCTCCTCGGCGACCGCCCACCCGAAGGCGATCATCGCCTGACCTCGGGCCGCGTCCAGCGTGCCGATCAACGATGCGATCTTCGCACCACCCGTCGCCTTCACCGGGCTCGTGTCGAGAATCGCGAGGCACGGCGGCTTACGGCCCTTGACCGCGACCTTGAACTCGCGATCGTCGAAGTGGCCGTCGTTGCCGTAGCGCTTCGCCAGACGTCGGCCCCACGCACGGTCCTCACCGTTCGGCGTATATCCAGGGCGAGGCACGACGTTCGCATAGCTCTGCAGCAGGACGTAGCAGCTGGGCTGGGCGAGACGCGCCGCGACGAGCACATCCTCGTCCGGGAACGAGATCGCAGCCCGACGGGTGAGCTCGCCCGTCATCGACTTGAGCGTCGCCGACGCGAGCTTGCCCTTGCGCACCACACCCATCCCCCACAGGATCGAGGGCGTTCCGCCGATGCGCTCGAGCGATCCGAGCATCAGGCCGTCGATGTCGCCTTCGGCTCTCGAGAGCACGGCGAGCGGGAAGGATTCCACCTGCCGGTCGAGCTCCTCGTCGGAGATCGGCAGGCCGTTGGATTGGAAGATCTGACCGACCTCATCGAGCTCGGCGGGCTTCAGCGAGACGGAATCGCGGGACTCGACGCTCATCGCCAATACATTGTGGCCGAAGTTGGGCCGTGAGGAAAATCGAGCGAAGCGGACACAGGTCCCACCTGGCATCCCGGCCCGTGAGAACTACCGTGAGAACTACGCTCAGCGCGTGCGTGCGCGCGACATGTCCCAGTAGGCCTTCATACGCGCGATCTTGGCTTCGTCGTCGAATTCGACGGTCTCGACACAATCCATGATCATCACCGACTCGCCGATCGTCGCGTGGATCTCGAGCACCAGGGCGGCCTCCGTGCCGCAAACGATCACATCGAGCAGCTTCATCTCGATGCGGTCGGCGAGGGTCCGGGTCTGATCGAAGAACGCACCGATGCCGTCGGCGCCGACGTGCGGCGGCTGGCCCACCGGATCGAACCACACCGCGTCCGGCGCGAACTGGGCCAGAACCGCCTGCTTGTTATTCGCGTTCGAGGCGGTGATGTAAGCCTCGGCCGCGGCTTTTACCTGCTCCGGAGTCGGCATGCGCCGACCCTACGCGTGCCGGGCCGGCGCAGGCGACCCGCCCTGTCAGGCCGCATTGCCAGGCGTTAGTGGATCACGATGCCGTCGAGCGGTTCCTTGGGCTCCGGGACCTTCGGGTCGAGCGCTTCGATCGTGTCCACGAGGATGCTCGCCGCGGCGACACCGGACACCCACTTGTGATCCGCAGGCACGACGTACCACGGCGCCCACGTCGTGGATGTCGCCGAGATCGCCGCCTCGTAGAGACGGGTGTACTCGTCCCACTTCGCACGCGTCGCGATATCAGAGCGCTCGAACTTCCACCGCTTCTCGGGATCGTCGAGACGCGCCTGGAGCCGGGCGCGTTGTTCCTCCTTGCCGACGTGGAGAAAGATCTTCACGATCGCGGTTCCGTCGTCGACGAGCATCTTCTCGAACGCGTTGATGTGCTCGTAACGGCGCTTGCGTTGCCGGTCGTCGATCACGCCGACCACCTGAGCGGCGGTCACGTCCTCGTAATGCGACCGGTTGAAGATGCCGATGTCGCCGCGCGCCGGCAACGCGTGGTGGATGCGCCACAAGAAGTCGTGCGCGGCTTCCGTCGAGGTCGGCACGTTGAACGACTCGACGTCACAGCCTTGCGGGTTGAGCCCCGTGAAGACGCGCCGGATCGTCCCGTCCTTGCCCGACGCGTCGAGGCCCTGCAGCACCAACAGCACCGACCGCGATCGCTCGGCGTGAAGCCGACCGTGCAGGTGGCTCAACCGATCGGTGAGGTTCGTCAATGCTTGTTGGGCCCGGCCCTTCTCGATGCCGAGCCGATCGTCGGTCGACCGACCGACGAGGTTCGCCTTCGCTCCCGGTTCGATCCGGCACCCGTCGCGCATGGGCGGACGGTACCGCGCCGCGCTCGGGGCGACTCGACCGCAGGGACCGACAGCGTCATTGGACGTGCTCGGTCCAGCGGTTGCCGTCCCAATACCGCAACCGTCCGGCATCCCATGGGTCGGTATGCCACCCGGCAGGAGGCAGGCCGGGAGGAGGCAAGGTCGCGTACGCGAACGTCTTGCGCACTCGGGAGCGTCGCACCGATCCGACGATCAGCAGTACGACGCCAACGCCAAACGCGAGCCCGCCGACTCCGGCAAGCGCGAACCATCCGAGCACCGAGCGGACGACGTTGCTGAACGGGCGCGCGATGAGGACCGGCCGCGCCGTCGTCTCGTGCACGCTGACCACGTAATCACCGGAGGCCGGCGTCGTGAAGCGGACCGCGCCGACAAAGCGGTCCCCGTTGCGCGTGAGCGTCTCTCGAATCGTTCCGCGGTCGCGCACCTCGACATTCGTGCCGTCGACACCCGAGACCATCACGTCGGCGGGCGTGATCGTGACGCTGTCATCGAAGGAGAACGACGACCCGATCGAGCTCGCTCCCTTGTCCTCGTACACCATGTAGGTGCCTTTCCCGAGGTGCACACGCACCGGGCCCGGGGCGTCGAACTGGATCGGGTTCGTGATCGCGCGCACGACCGGCACGATCCCCGCGATGAATGTCGGGATGGCGAGCGCCGCGCCCACCAGCATGAGCGAGATCGCGACCCGCAGGCTCGGACCGGGAAGCCGCGCCGCGTCGGAGCTTGCGGCGACGCTCATCTCCATATCCCCATATCCCCGTATCCCATATCCCCATATGATCGCCCCATACCAGCGCCGACGCGCGACCCTCGGTGCTCCCGGCCGTAGCGGCGTCCCCGATCCACGAACGGCTCGTAGCCACCGCGGCCGTGGTATACGGGAGTCGTGCGTCGACAGCCCCAACGGTCGTGACGCGGTGAGCGCGACCGACGCGGGTCGAGGTCGGAGGAGGCGCCGCTTCAGCGTCCCCCGGATCCTGATGCTCGTCGTGGCGGCGATCTCGTTCCACATCGTCGCGCCGAGCATCGTCGAGGTTTTCGGCTCGTGGCCGAGGGTGTCGAGCGTCGCCCCCGCGTGGCTGGTCGTTATCGTGGCGTGCGAGGTGACGAGCTTCGCGAGCGCGATCGCGCTCCAACGGATCGCGCTACGAACCGACGCGTGGTTCGCGGTCGCGACATCCCAGCTGGCGGGGAACGCCATGAGCCAGGTCGTGCCGGGCGGCGCGGCCGCAGGCGCGACATTGCAGCTCCGCCTCCTCAACCAGTCGGGCTCGGACACCGCGACCGCGATCTCGGGCTTCACGGCATTCTCCTTGCTCCAGACCGCGAGCATCCTGTTCCTGCCCGTGCTCACCCTGCCGACGATCCTGCTCGGGGCGGGCGTCGATCGCGGGCTCGCGCAGACGGCGTTCCTCGGGATCGCCGGGTTCGTCGTCGTCGCGGGGTTCGGCGCGGTGCTGCTCACGACCGACCCGCTGCTCACCGGTATCGGCCGCGCCGTCCAGGTCGTCCGCAACCGTCTGTTGCGCAAGCGTCCGAAGCTGACGGAGCTCCCCGCCCGGCTGATCCGGGAGCGCAACGGCATCCGCGAGGTCCTCGGCGAGCGCTGGCGCGAAGCGCTGTTCGCGACCGCGTGCCGGCTCGGATTCGACTTCCTCGCACTGTTCGCCGCGCTCGCCGCGGTCGGCGGACTGCCGAAGCCGTCGCTCGCGCTGCTCGCGTATACAGCTTCCTCGTTGCTCGCGATGGTTCCGATCACCCCGGGCGGGCTCGGCCTGGTGGAAGCCGGTCTCACGGGCACACTCGCCCTCGCCGGCGTCCGCCCCGCGCAAGCGGTCCTCGCGACGTTGCTCTATCGGCTGGCGTCGTACTGGCTGCCGATCCTCGCCGGACCCGTGGCGTACACGCTCTTCCGCCGCCGCTACCACTAGCAAGTGGCCAACGCGTCACAGTCCCGTCCTCGGTGCCCGCCACCACGCAGCGCGCGCGCCCGACAGAGCACGACCCTCGACGTTCGGCAGGACAGCGTGTCCGAACCGCAGAGGCGGCGCCGGCGCTCGGACTCCCGGTGCCATGTGCCGGCCGAGTCCCATCTGGTAAACCGTTCGTTGGCAATCCGCGCCGCTCACGAACACGCGTGCGCTTTCGCGCGCCCAAGGGGGAACCATCGTGGCATTACGAACGAGTCGGCTCATCTCTGTCGCAACGGTCACCGCGCTGACGCTCCTCGGAGCGGTCTCGTGGTCGGCGTCGCCGGCATCCGCGCTCGCGAGTACGCGCTTCGTCGGACCCACCGGTTCGGACACCGCCAACAACTGCACGACGAAGGTCACCCCGTGCGCGACGCTCGGGCACGCGCTGTCACAAGCCGCGGCCGGCGACACGGTGCAACTCGAGCCGGGGACCTACCTCGAATCGCACAACCCGACGGGGACGGCGAACACGGTGCCCGCCAACAAGGCCGGGATCACGATCCAGTCCGATCCCATCACGGGTACGGCCGCCAACACCATCGTCGACGGAACCGGCAAGCACAACGGGATCCTGGTCAACGCGAACAACGTGACGATCAAGAAGATCACTGTGCAGAACGCGGACCTCCAGGGAATCTTCGTCACTCCTCCGACCGGCGCCGCGACCCCGGCCAGCATCAGTCACCTGACCCTCACCGACAACGTGGTCATGCACGACGACGCGTGCACGAACCATCCGACCTCGGCCGATTGCCCGCCGCCCGACCCGAACGACGACTACGGCGAGGCGATCCAGCTGCTGAGCGTCGTGAACTCGACGGTGACCAACAACACGGTGACCAACAACGTCGGCGGGATCCTGATGACCGACGAGATGGGTCCCAACCACGACAACACCGTCTCGAACAACATCGTCTCCGACAACCTCAAGGACTGCGGGATCACGCTCGCGAGCCACAACCCGAGCGCGGTGGCCACGAGCGGAGCGAACGCGGGGCAGCCGCAGCCGACCCTCGCCGGCGTGTACCACAACACGATCACCGGCAACACCGCGAACGGCAACGGGGCCGCGGGCATCATCATGGCCGGAGGCCCGCCCGGTACGGCCGTCTACGGAAACCAGGTGACCGGCAACACCGCGAACGACAATGGCCTCGCGGGCATCTCGATCCACAGCCACTCGCCGTTCCAGGACATGAACGACAACGTCATCACCGGCAACTCGGTGAGCCACGACGCACTCTCGGGCGGCGTGAACGGCGGCCCCGGCGACAGCGACGCCGCGGTCACGCAGACCACCGGCTTCCTCGTGCTGGCCGCAGCCGGGCCAGTGACAGGAACGGTCATCACCGGCAACCACATCTCGAACGTCACGAACGGCGTCTGGTTGTCAGCCGCGACCCCGACCGCCACGGTTGTGGACAACACGAACTCGGGCGTCACCACGCCCATCGTCGTCCAGCGCACCAGCGCGCCGACCGTCGGCATCGCGAGAACGGCGAGCGGCAACGGCTACTGGACGGCCGCGAACGACGGCACGCTGCATCCGTTCGGCGACGCGGGCTACTTCGGCTCGATGGGCGGTATCCACCTCAACCTTCCGGTGGTGGGGATAGCCGCCTCGCCGTCCGGCAAGGGCTACTGGATGGACGCGTCCGACGGCGGCATCTTCGCGTTCGGCGATGCCCACTTCTTCGGTTCGATGGGCGGCATCCGCCTCAACCAGCCGATGGTCGGCATGGCCTCCAGCAAGGACGGCAACGGCTACTGGACGGTCGCCGCCGACGGCGGGATCTTCAGCTTCGGCGACTCCCATTTCTTCGGTTCGATGGGGAGCATCCCCCTCAACAAGCCGATGGTCGGCATGGCCGGCTCGCCTACCGGAAACGGCTACTGGACCGTCGCATCCGACGGCGGGATCTTCAGCTTCGGCGACACCCACTTCTTCGGCTCGGTGGTAGGCCAGTGACCGGAGCGCACGAGTAAGAATAAGAACATGTCGGCACCGGAGGAGCAGCGTCGCGCGTTGCTCCTCCGGAGGGGAAGCATTCTCGTCGTCGCGCTGCTCGCGCTCGTCGCGACTGGATGCGTGCCGTTGCTGAGCGCGTACCGCCCGCCCGCTGCACCGGCCGCCCAGTCACACGGCTCCGCTTCCGCTCGGCCGGTCGCGGCCTTGGGACACGACGGACGGTGGTTCACGGATGCGACGGGTCGCGTCGTGATGTTGCGCGGGATGAACTTCGTCGAGAAATTCGCGCCGTTCACCCCCGCCGCCGACGGCTTCGATGACGACGACGCCAACCTCCTCGCCGCCAACGGCTTCAACGCGTTGCGGCTCGGTGTTCCGTTCGGGTTCGTCATGCCGACGCCCGGCCGCGTCGACCGCGCGTATCTCGCGTCCATCGCGAGCACGGTGGCCATCCTCGGTCGCCATCACATCTATGTGCTCCTCGACTTCCACCAGGACGGCTGGGGGCCCGTCACACACGGCAACGGCATGCCCGCGTGGGCGACCTATACCGACGGACTCCCCAACCCGCCGGACCCGTTCCCGACCTACTACGTCACGAACCGCGCCCTGCAGCGGGCGTTCGACAACTTCTGGGCCAACCGGCCGGGACCCGGCGGCGTCCCCCTCCAGACCTATTACGCACAGGGGATGGCCGCCGTAGCGAGCCGTTTCGCGTCGAGTTCCAACGTCATCGGTTACGAAGCGATGAACGAGCCCTGGCCCGGCACCAACTGGTCACCGTGCCTCGCGGGTTGCCCTGACCTCGAGACGCAGCTGCTCGCGCCGTTCTACGCTCGGATGACGGCCGCGGTACGCGCCGTCGACCCGCGTCACCCCGTCTTCGTCGAGCCGTTCGTGCTCTTCAACTTCGGCGGCGCCGACACCTCGCTGCCGGGGATCGGCTCCGACAACGTGCTGTCGACGCACGTCTACGCGCTCAACGCGCCGGCAAACGCGTCGGTGATGGACCGCAGTGTCGCCGCCGCGACGCGCGACGCCGCGGCGCTGCTCGTCACCGAGTGGGGAGCCATCACCGATCCTGCGACCCTCATCCAAACCGAAGACCAGTTCGACACGCGTCTCGTGCCGTGGCTGTACTGGTCGTACAACGGACTGATCGTTGCGGACAGCCACAAGCCGCTCGTCGCGCCCAATCTCGACGAGGCTGTGCTCGGAGCTCTCACGCGGCCGTATCCGAGCGTCGTCAACGGCACGCCGATCCAACTCAGCTTCGACGCCGGCACCGGAACGCTCGACTTCACGTACTCGACCCGGCGACCCGACGGACACCGCTCTCCGATCGGGCTCGAGACCGCGGTGAACGTCCCCGTCCGGAGCTACCCAGCCGGGTACGCAGTCACGGCGGTGGGAGCGCACGTGACGTCAGATCGCTGCGCGTCCACACTCACGCTTCGCAACATGCCGGGTGCGACCACCGTCTCGGTCCGGGTCGTGCCCTCGAAGTCGTCTGCAGGTTCAGGAACCGCCCCCACGGCACAGTGCGATCACCGGTAGCGCCTGATCAGCTGCCGGTCGGCGCGGCGCAAACCGTCGTGTAGGTGCAGGCATTGAAGCCGTCGGCAATGTGGTCGGGCGCGGACGGCCGACCGATCACGTTGGCCGACGCGTCGGTCATCAGGATCTCTTGTGGCACCTTCAGCCCGGCGAGCGCGCCGTTCACCTTGCCGAAGTCAAAGGCCGGATTTGTGAGCTTGGGGAGCGGCGCGAGCGAGGTGCCGTTGGTCCCGATGAGGGTCGGGCGCTCTTGGATCCACTCTGCGGTCAGGTGCGACGACGAGTAGGGCGTGGTCTTCTTGAACGTCTTGCCGGTCGTGCGGTCGGTGAGCACGATCGTCCAGACGTTGGAACCCGACACGGCCTCCGAGATCTCGGCGTGCATCCGGTCATTGGCGTGCACGGGCATCGTCGTGATGACCGTCTCGGGCTCCGGGATGATCTCCCACCAAGCGGTGTAGGTGCGCGTGCCGTTGCTCGCGATGTCCTGCTCGGTGCCGGTCTGGATGAGGGTGTTGTCGCCGACGCTGCAGCCGGCGTCGACACAGCCGCCGCCGATGCCGATCCAGTCCGAGGAGAACTCCGCCTCGCCCGCCTTGTGCCGGAACGGCGTCGGGACGGTCCAATCGCCGGCGATCTCGTGGAACAGCACCCCGCCGCGCGCCTGCGACCCCTGGTTGTAGCCCGACCAGTTCTGAGATTCGTTCGCAGCGAAGCGGACGATCGGGCGGTGACTCAGCAACGGCGCCGACACCGCCGGAGGCCCCGGCGCTCCGATCGCGGCGATCAACGACGAAACCGCCAGCACTGCCGCGCCGCGCACCCACCTCATCCCCGGACCTCCCGACCTGACCGTCTCAGCCCGCTCGGGCTGGCTCTGGCCGACGGGTCGTTCCCCGAATGCAGCACCGCGAAACCCGTCCGAGCGACGGGTTACCGGGTCGTCGGCGTTGTCCCGGGGATCGACGAGGTCGGTCCTCCGGGTGTCGACGTGGAAGTCCCCGACCGTGAGGTCGGTGTGCGCGAAGGCGGCGTGGACGGCGACGAGGACGAAGGGGATGTGGATGAAGTCGACCTCGACGAAGTCGATGTCGACGTTCTCGGCGCAGTGGTAGTTGTCCGTGGCTTCGGGCGCACAGTCGTCGTCGGCGATGGAAGTGCCGTCGGCGAGGTGGTCGTCGACGTCGTCGGCGTTGGAGTCGGTCCCGTGTTGGGCTGCGGTGCCGACGCGGGGCGCACGAAGACGTACACGACGAGAGTGCCGGCGAAGATGGCACTCAACACGGCCGTAGACGTGCGAATGGGGAGGCGCATCACATCGGGCGGGTCGCGCTGGTCTCGAGCTCAGCGGGCAAGGTGATCCCCTCTTCCCGGAGCGCCGTCGCGATGCGGGCGCGCAGCTCTCGACCGACCTCGAACTGCTTGCCGGGAAGCGTGCGAGTGACGACCCGAATGCTGAATGTCTCGACGTCGATGCTCTCGACGCCCATTACCATCGGGGCGTCGAGCATGAGGGGGCGAAGAGATGCGTCCTCGAAGAGAGCTTCGCCGACGGCCTGCAGCAGCGTGTTCACCCGGTTGATGTCGGCCGTCACGGGCAGCGGCACGTCGATGACCGCTCTCGCCCAGTCACGCGACAAGTTGGTGACCTGGTTGATCTGGCCGTTCGGGATGATCACCACTTCCCCGTCGACCGTGCGCATGCGGGTGATGCGAAGCGTGACGTCCTCGACCGTGCCGGTGACCCCCGTCGTGGAGCCCAGGTTGGAGATGCGGAGGAGGTCCCCGAACCCATATTGGCGTTCGGTGATGATGAAGAACCCGGCGAGGATGTCTTGGACCACCCGTTGGGCCCCGAACCCGAGGGCCACTCCGGCGACGGTGGCAGGGGCGATCAGGCTGGCGAGTGGGACACCGAACCGTTCGAGCACGAGAACGCCGGTGACGGCGTAGATGAGCACGATTGCAGTCCAGGTGATGACCTGGGTGAGCGAGTGGCGGTGCTTGGCGGCTTCGGAACGCACCAGCGCGTCGGTGTTGCGGTCCTGAGCGTCGATCCGCTCCGTCAGTTTGGCGCCGAACCAGCCGGCGAACCGCGCCAGCAGGATCGAGCCGACGATCAGCAGAACGATCTCGAGTCCGTTTCCGCGTGCCCACGTTCCGAAGTCCTCGAGCGACGTAATGGCCAACGTCATGGCGGAAATCATCGCGTTCGTCTCCCCTGTTCCGACTCCAAGACGCTAGGGGACAATCCGCGATCCGCCCCGACCAGACCAGAGGTCGCCAGATCACAGCTGGATTGGCACTACGTCGTCGTGACGCCGAGCTCGTCGAGGAGTTGCACGACGCGAGACTTGATCTCGTCGCGGATTGGGCGGACTGCCTCGACATCCAGTCCGGCCGGATCGTCGAGCCCCCAATCGACGTAGCGGGTACCGGGGAAGTACGGGCAGCTGTCACCGCAACCCATCGTCACCACGACGTCGGCGGCGCGCACCTTGTCCTCCGTCCAGGGTTTGGGGAACTCGCCGGTGATGTCGATGCCGACCTCGGCCATGGCCTCGACGGCCGCCGGGTTCACTTGCGCGCCCGGTTCCGACCCACCCGACCACGCAATCGCGCGGCCCCCCGCGAGATGGGTGAACCAGCCGAGCGCCATCTGGCTCCGGCCGGCGTTGTGTACGCACAAGAACAATGCGACCGGTACCGACGTCGGTGCGCAGGAAAGGTCGGTCGGACCGGATGCCACGAACGCTCCGATATCAGGCGTCGGCGGCATCGTGCGGGACGACGATGTCGTCGGCGACGACGTTCGGGAACCAGAACCGTCCGGCCGCGACCGCGACCAGACCGCCGGCGAACTCCATGACGATGAACATCGGCACGCTCGACGGACGGATACCCGCGAACGTGTCCGACAACGTGCGCCCGATGGCCACCGCCGGGTTCGCGAAGCTGGTCGAGGACGTGAACCAGTAGGCCGCGGTGATGTACGCGCCGACCGCGAAGGGTGCGAACGCGGCCCGACCCGCGCGCACCACACCGAGGATGACGACGAGCAGCCCGAAGGTTGCAACGAACTCTGAGAGCCAGAGCGCACCGGACGCGCGCGTGTGGTGGGAGACGTTCACAGCCGGAAGGCTGAACATCAAGTTCGCGACCATCGCACCGACGCATGCTCCGACAACCTGGGCTGCGGCGTACCAGCAACCGGCGCGCGTCGTCGTGCCGCCGAGGAGCCGGTCGGCGAGGGTCACGACCGGGTTGAAGTGCGCGCCCGACACGCTGCCGAAGGCGAGGATGAGCGCGACGAGACCCGCGCCGGTCGCGAGCGCGTTCTCGAGCAACTCGAGTCCGATGTCTCCGGGCGACAGCCGTTGCGCGTAGATGCCGGACCCGATGACGATCGCGACCAGCAGCGCCGTGCCGACCGCTTCGGCGCTCGCCCGTCGTGCCAGATCTCGGGTCATGTTCAGCAGCAGCGGGCAGCCGACTCGGGTGCGCTCGCGCAGCACAACGCGTCCGGGCCGGGCTCGACCGTCCGCAGCTGCCCGGCCTCGTGCTCGACGTCGCCGAGGACCGTGTAGATCTCCCACGGCTCGCCGTCGGGCGCGTCGACCCACACCTTGTCCTGTAGTGCGTAGCAGCACGCGACCTGGTCCTCGCTCGCGCACTCCAAGCCCTCACCCGTCAAGCGCGCCCGGGCGGCGGTCACCTCGTCAGTCGAGTCGACCTCGACGCCGAGGTGGTTCAACGAGCCCGGCGCGCCCACACCTTCGATGAGCACGAGCTTCAGCGGCGGGTCGGCGAGCGCGAAGTTCGCGTAGCCGGGCCGCGTCTTCGCCGGGGGCGAGCCGAAGAGCTTCGAGTAGAACTCGATTGCAGCGTCGAGGTCGGAGACGTTCAGTGCGAGCTGGACTCGGGACATCATCATCACTCCTCCTGGCACTCCGCTGGTACATTCGTGTTCGTCGATATGTACCCTAGGCATCGTATCGATAGTTGTCAATACGTCAGGAGCCTCGGATGCCGAAAACGCGGGCCAAGACGGTCGGGTGCTGCGGCTCGGTGCTCGCCGCTCCGCTGTCCGAACGGGATGCCGCCGAGCTCGCGGCCGCCTACGCGGCCTTGGCCGACCCGGTCCGGCTCCGGCTCCTCAGCCTCATCGCGGCCGCGGACGAGGTCTGCTCGTGTGATCTCGAGGAGCCGATCGAGCGATCACAACCGACGGTGAGCCATCACACGAAGGCACTCGCCGAAGCCGGTTTGATCGTCGGCGAGAGGCGCGGGAGGTGGATGTGGTGGCGCGTCGTGCCCGAGCGCGTCGCCGCGCTGCGCGACGCGCTCGCGTAGATCGAGGAGTTCAGCGCTGCGTTACCGTTCGTGCATGGCGCGCGAGCTCCCTCGGGGCACGGTGACATTTCTGTTCACCGACATCGAGGACTCGACCCGTCTGTGGGACGAAGTGCCTACCGATATGGCCGATGCACTGCGTGTCCACGACGCCATCGTGCGGGGCACGATCGAACGGCATGGCGGCTATGTGTTCGGAACCGGTGGCGACGGCTTCGGCGCCGCGTTCTCGACTGCGGCCGACGCGGCTGCCGCGGCGATCCAATCCCAGGAGCAGCTGCGTGACGACGCCGTCGTCAACTTCGTCGTTCGCATGGGTCTCCATACCGGTGAGGCGGCCGAACGCGACCGGAACTACTTCGGCAGCGAAGTGAACCGCGCGGCACGGCTGATGTCGCTCGCGCACGGAGGGCAGGTGCTCGTCTCGGACGCGACCGAAGTGTTGCTGCGCAACCGCGTCGCGCTGCGGCCTCTGGGTGAGCACCGGCTTCGCGGTTTGCACGGACGCATGTCGGTGTTCCAGGTCATTGCCGAAGGACTCCCGGCCGAGTTCCCCGCGCTCCGCAGCGTTGACTACTTCGCGGGCAACCTCCCTCAGCAGCTGAGCTCACTGGTCGGCCGCGAGAAAGTCGTTGCCGAAGTTGCCGACCTCGTGCGGTCGAACCGGCTGGTCACGCTCACCGGCGTCGGCGGCGTCGGCAAGACGCGGCTGGCGCTCGAGGTCGGGGCCGAGGTCGCCGGCGAGTTCCCTGACGGCGTGTGGATGGTCGAGCTCGCATCAGTCGGCGATCCGGCCTCCGTCCCCGCGGCGATCGCGACCGGGCTGGGCATCACGCCGCAGGGCGACGCGGCCCTGATCGACACCGTTGCCGATGCACTCGGAGGTCGGCAGCTCCTTCTGGTGATCGACAACTGCGAGCATGTCCTCACCGCCGCGGGATCGGCCATCGCGGCGATTCTCGGTCGGTCCCGGAATGTCACGATCCTCTCCACGACGCGCGAGACCCTCGTGGTCGACGGGGAAACGGTGCTCGCCGTGGCACCGCTCGCGCTGGAGGGGGGCGCGACCTCCGACGCCGTCGCGCTGTTCGTCGACCGGGCCCGAGCCGTCCGGCCCGACTTCGGACTTCGGGAGCCCGATACGGCCGCCGCGGTGACCGAGATCTGCGAGACCCTGGACGGACTCCCGCTGGGAATCGAGCTGGCCGCCTCCCGAATGGCGGCCATGAGCGCGGTCGAGGTTCGGGATCGACTCGCCGATCGGTTCCGGCTGTTGAAGGGGTCGACACCGGGGCCGGAACGACAGCTCACGCTCCACCATGCGGTTGAGTGGTCGTACGACCTCCTGACCGACGACGAGCGCGACCTGCTCCGACTGACGTCGGTCTTCGCGGGCGGCTTCAACCTGACGAGCATCTGCGCGGTGGTCGACGGCGCCGACGATGTCGACGTCCTCCGCCATCTCGACTCGTTGGTTCGAAAGTCGCTCGTTGTGGCCGATCACACCGCGACCCGCACCCGGTACAGCCTCTTCGAGACGATCCGCCACTTCGCCGAGGACCGTTTGGCGGAGACGGGCGCGCTCGAGCCGAGTCGTGACCGGCACGCCGAGTACTTCGCGCGGGAGTCGGCGACGCGATGGGAGCACTGGAACGGGCCGGGGTGGCGCGATGCCGTCGACTGGGTGGAGGCGGAGCTGGGCAACCTGCGTTCCGGATACCAATGGAGCGCGCGACGAGGCGAGCTCGAGGTCGCGACCGACATCGCGGCGCATGCCGCGCTGATGGGTTTCTCGGTGCAGCTGTTCGAAACGCTGGCCTGGGCCGAGGAGCTCCTCGCGCCCGCAACCGCGGCCGACGTCCGCCGTCTCCCCCGCCTGTACACCGCAGCTGGTTACGCGTGCTTCGCGGGAAGGGCGAAGACTGCTCGCGCGAACGCGCACCGAGCGACCGAGCTGGAAGTCGATTCCCGCTACGACGCCTGCGAGCCCGGATACGCCTCGTTCATCGAGGCGCTGAGCGCCGTGTACTGCGGCGACCTCGAGCGCTATGTCGAGCTCACCGGTGCGGTGGCGGAACGGTACGGAACTGATCGGGGCTACGGCCTCGCTTCCTACGTCGACGGCCTCCAATCGTGCGGCCGGATCGCGGAGGCACTCGCGCTCGCCGAGGAATCCGTTGCCGCGGCGAGATCGCTCGGCAACCCCTATTGGGTCTCCTACGCGCTCTGGATCGCAGGCATGGCGTTCTCCAAGACAGATGCGCGCCGGGCGTTCGCGGCTTGGGACGAGGGCGTCGCCTTCGTGCGTGAGCATCGCGTGCAGTTCTTCGAAGGCTTCCTCGCACGCGACGCGGCTCGCCTCCATACCTCCGACGGCGAGCCCGAGGCCGCGCTCGTGCTGTTCGCCGACGCCATCGAGGCGTTCCATCGGGCCGGCAACGTGCCCCAGTTGATCATCACTCTCGCGAGTGTTCCCGCGTTGTTCGAGCGCCTCGAACGCCTTGCGCCCGCGGCGATGCTCCTCGGCGCGCTGGCACGCGAGTCTTCGAGCTTCCACCACGTCCCCGAACTCAACGACCTGGAAGACCGAATCAATCGCACGCTCGGCAAGACGCGCACCGCCGAGCTGATGTCGGGGGGAGCTGGGCTCGACCTCGGCGACGCGGCCGTCTACGCGCGCCAACAGATCGATGTCGCGCGCCGCGACCCGAGCCCGCGGGCGCGCCCGGCGCGGCCCGGAGGCCTGAGCCGGCGGGAGATTGAAGTGCTCCGCCTCGTGGCCGACGGCCGAACTGCCGGTGAGATCGCGACGCAACTGTTCATCTCCTCGAGGACAGCCGAGCACCACATACAAAACATCTATACGAAGATCGACGTCTCGAGCCGCGCCGCCGCGACGCGCTGGGCCGTCAAGCAAAAGGTCGTCGACGACATCGTCGCACGCTGACGGCCCGCGCCGGCGGGCCGATCTCGAGACGAGACGCAGTCGTGGCGCGGAAATGAGTAGGTCTACCGATGCCGCGCCGGCGGCCCTTCCGGACAATGAGCCCCTACGCCGGCCGACCCGGTTGGCGGGACTGGGATCCGCAGCGATCCATTCTGAAAGGGGAAATCATGATCCTGGCAACGACGACCGTCGAGAACGTCGAACGATTCCTGGACGTGTTCGGAACCAAGGGCGCCGAAAAGCGCGCCCTTCACGGCTCCAAGGGCTCGACGGTGTTCCGCGATCCCACCGAGGAGAACCGGGTCTGGGCGCTCTTCGACTGGAACGAGGAAGGGTGGGCGAAGTTCGTCTCGGACCCCGACGTCCCGCCGATCCTCAAGGAAGCCGGACACCTGACCAAACCACAAGCCGCGCTGCTGCTCGGCTCGTACGAGGCGTGAGGAGGTAGGACGATGACTACCGCGATCAACCGTTCCGCCCGGGTCGGCCTCATCACCGATCGGACCGGCCCGCTTTCCTTCATGGGCATCGCCAACGTGAACGTCGCCAACATGGTGATCGATGACATCAACACGCGTGGCGGCCTCCTCGGTCGCCCCGTCGAGTTGTTCATCGAGGACAGCGCCACCGACGACAGCGTGGCCGAAGCCGCCGCGGCGAAGCTCGTCGACCGTGCGGCGGTCGACGTCGTCGTGGGCGGCATCTACAGCTCCACGCGACAGGCCATCAAGGGACCTGTCGTCGACGGCGCCGAGACGCTCTACATCTACCCGGAGCAATACGAGGGCCAGGAGTGTCACCCGCTGATCTTCTGCACCGGTCCGGTGCCGGCGCAGCAGGTCGAGCCCTTCTTCCCCTGGCTGATGCAACAGACCGGGGCAAGGAGCTTCTACATGCCCTCTGCCGATTACATCTGGCCGCACACGATGAACAAGAAGGTGCGTGAGGTCGTCACTGCCGAAGGCGGCGAGATCGTCGGTGAGGAGTACTTCCCGCTCGATCACACCGACTACGAGCGGATCGTCGAGGACATCATGTCGACCGGCGCGGAGGTCGTGTTCAACACGATCGTGCCCCCCGGGCTGACGCCGTTCCTCGAGGAGCTGCACCGTGCGGGCTTCACGCGTCGGGGAGGGATCATCGTCTGCACCTACTTCGATGAGAACTTCTTGAATCTCGTCCCGGCCGATCACGTCGAAGGCCTGTACGGCTGTCTCGACTATTACCGGTCCGTCGACGATCCGTTCAGCATCGAGCTCCTCAACCGGTACGAAGGCCTGAACCCCGGGAGCGCGATGTTCACGGCGGGGAGTGCGTGCACGGGAACGTACCGGGCCCTCAAGCTCTGGGAAGCTGCCGTCAACGAAGCCGGTTCGCTGAACCAGGAGCACGTCATCGCGGCGCTCGACCACGCTCGCATCGCGCAAGGTCCGGGAGGCCCCGCCGAGATGGTTCCGGGTCAGCACCACGTGCGGATGAACATGTACATCGCCCGGTCCGAGGGCGGCACGTTCAAAGTGGTGAAGAACCTGGGTCACATCGACCCGAAGGAATGCGAGGTGGGACGCACCTGACAGCAATCCGTAGGGTGCACCCGACCCGCGACGCTCGGGCGAGCGTCGCGGGTCGGACCGTGCCGGCGGCCAGGACATCTCCCCCCAGCTGTCCCGGAGCGGATTCCCGGCCGGGACGAAGAGCTTCGTGGTCACGATGTACGACCCCGAAGCGCCGACGGTCAGCGGGTTCTGGCATTGGGCCGTGGTGAACATTCCCGTCACCGTCACCGAGCTGCCCGCCGGCGCCGGCGACGAGTCCGGCTCGGGGCTGCCCCCAGGAGCCTTTCAACTCCCGAACGACGCAAGAACGAAGCGCTGTGTCGGCGCCGGGTCGCCACCGGGCCACGGAAGACACCGCTACGTCTTCGCGGTCCTCGCCGTCGACACCGAGAAGGTCGACATCGACAAGGAGGCGACGCCCGCCTATCTGATGTTCACGCTCTTCAACGGCACCCTTGGACGCGCCTTCCTCGAAGGCTGATACGAGAGATAGGCAACAGTTGCCGCGCGAGTCCAGCATCGCTCGTGTGCAAGACCCCCCATCCACCGCCGGGTGTGCGTGTTTCAGGAGCCACTCGCCGAAGTGTTCCACCTCACGCCAGCGTCGAGATGGACGATCGGCGAACTGCGACAGGTCACCAGATGACGTTATGGAGAGGAGGCGGCAGTGCCTGACCTGGTGGCTTGTGAAGGTATTTCGTAAAGCTGAACGGTTGGCCGGCGCGCGGGACTTTGGGCCATGAGGTGCATCTTGAGCGACTGTTGGAGCTCTGGTGGCACCGCGATGGGATTCCCGGGGAACCGAAACATTGCGAGATAGCCGCCGCGGCGGTCGAAGAGGTCGACCACTTGGCTCATGCTGCGTTCGTATTCGGGAGTTCGCTTGCCCGCCAGGAACGGCAGGGCGATGGATCCGCTTCCGGTCGTGTCGTACAGGGTGTCGGGCGCGTTGCTCACGAGCAGCGCGTTGCGTGGGAGGCGCATGATGGCCTGCGCGACGGGTGTCTGCGTGGGCGGGCGCGGTTTATCGTCGAGGAAGGCCCGCGTGGTCGACCAGTTGGCCACGACGAGCAGCGCTGCGAGTGCGCCGATGATCGCGGCGGTCCCGACGCTCGACACAACGCGAACGAGTGACCGGTACGCGACGGCAAGAAGGACCGCGTACCACAGGGCCCGGACTGGGGCGAAGATGCGGGCATCTATTGGCACCGCGAGGTCGAACACGAGGGCCGTGACGACGACGAACAGCACGTATGTGCCGATGTACAACAGTCCGAGCTGCACGAGATACCGGGCGTTGTGGTCGTCCTCAGGGCTCGCGCCGGGCAGGCCGGGTCCCCACACGGCACCTATGACGACGAGCACGAGCATTACCACGATGATGAGGAACCGCAATGCGTGTGGTCCGCCCAGCGGCAAGACGTAATCGGCGAACCTGTCGAACGGCGCGCCGAGATCAATCGCCTGCGAATAGAGCTTCGAAGTTGGGTATCCACCTCCATCGAGGCGCGCCCATGCAGCAAAGAGCGCGGTCGGAGCGACTGCGATTCCAGCGAAGAATCCCGCCCGACGGAGACGTGAACGAAGGTTGCGTTGGCGGTCCACGACAACGAGCGCGATCACCGCAGCAATGATGAACGCAATGCCGACGTAGCGAATGAGCATCGCGGCCGACGAGGCTCCGGCCGCGACCGCCAACGCACGTCGTACCCGCCCGGGCGCGGCCGTGAGCGCGCCGTGTAACGCGAGCAACCCAACCAGGGAGAATGTTATGAACAAGGGTTCGCTCGTGACGGAGCGGTGCAGCTGCAACCAGCCGAACTGGACGAAGAAGATGCGCCGAATGTCGCTATCGAACAGCAGCAACACGGCCGGGATCGTCGCCACGATCACTGATCTGTTCGCGGTCATCCGGGCGGTCAGCCACGCGATCAACAACAGGTTCGCGACGATCAGGACAACGTCGAGTGCGCGGGCCGCGCTCCGAACACTGCCGGCAACCACAGAGGTGACGGCCAGCGCGGCCGGATAGCCCGGCGGATAAACGGTCGCCGGGACCCGGCCATCGAACGCGGCCGCCTGCTTGGGGGTAAAGCCATCCCAGGGCAGGTTGAACGCAACCGTCGGCAGCCCATCGTGACGCAGGCCCTGCGCAGTACTCAGATACACCGCGCTGTCCCCCTGAATCTCAGCGGTGAAGTCACGGGTCGCGTTGGTAACCCACCACGCCGCCCAGAGCGCCAGGATCAGTGTCGGTACCAGCACGACCCACGTCGGCCGTCGTTCTCGACGTGCATCACCGCGAAACGACACGCGCGCACGCGCATGATCGTTTCGCCGCTCGCGACGCGCGCGCGCGATGCCCGGGTCAACTACGACGAGCTGCGGTGGCTGCTCACCCGGATCAGGCACGCGTGCATCATGCCTGCTCGCTCAGCGTTATCGCCAAATGTCGGCTCGGTCTCACGTTGAGATTGCTCTGCAGTACGCCCGACGACAGTTCGATTGGGAACGTCAGCGGCGTTCACGACCGCGCCGGGTGTACTACCGGCGAGTTGCTCACCCGCAAACAACGGCGGCTTCATTTGGGGAGGCTGGAGACAGGCGCAGTCGGAGCGGGCCGACGACCGCGACGTAGGTCGCGGGTCGCAGAAGCCCTGCCGGTGAGGCTGTTTCACCGACCGGTTCGTATGCGACCGACACCGCGCCGTTCACCGTGAGGGCGTGACCGGTGGTGAGCACTCGGATGATGGCGTGCTCCAGTGCGACGCATGGGTGTTGTTTCGCGTGTCCCGCGGGCCGGAGCGCCACTTGGAGTGACAGGACCGCGACACGCGTCGGCGTAAGGAGTTTGGGTTCCGGGATCCGCCCGGACGCGATGCCGTCGCGGAGCCAGCCCAGAGTGAGCCATTTGTTATAGGCCCGGTCGGGATCCATGGAACGTGGAGCGTTGGCAAGAATCGGAAGTCGCGGAGCCGAAAGAATGAACTCTTTGTACCCGCGCCAGTCGATCGCATTGTCGGCAGCGACGCGCATGTTGCCCGGCACGCCGACCAGGAGGAGTGACAGAGCAATTGGCGCGAGCACCTTCGACCTTCGGCCCAGCGCATCCGCTGCGACCGCCAACGCGGGCAGTATCAGCACGGCCGCGACGTAGCGATATCGGCTCGCCGGACCGGGCGGCGTGAGCCTTGCGAAGTCCGCGCCACGCCCGAGCCCGGTAACAAACAAGAACACGAGCGCCCCGACCAGCAGCGCGGCAGGTGCCGCGGCGCGCTCGCGAAGCGCTACGCCGTGAAGCGAGCCCCACGCCAGCACCAGGCCGATGCACAACAAGACGAAGAGCGCCGCGCCCACGCCCCAAAGATGGCCGATTGCTCCGAAGGTCCCGCTCACCTCGCGCGCCGTGAATCGCAACGCCTCAACGATGGTCGCACGCCGCGTGTACCCCTGGTGTCCGACCGCGGCGAACCACAGCACATAGACCGCGCCCAGGGTTCCGGCATGTAATAGCGCGGGCCGCCAACCTCGTCTGATCAGGACCGCGACACCGACGACGACGATCATCGTCGTCGCCACACCCGAGCACATCAAAGCGGCGAGCCCCATTCCCAGGCCAATCCAGTCGCGCCGATCAACCGCACCGCTGTGATCGACCAACATCAAGTACCCGAGACCCAGGGCCAGCGTGGCGCACCAGGCCATCTGGAACGCGTACTCGATGTTGAAAAAGCCGGATCCCAACAACGCGAACGCCGAGGCAGCCGCCGTCGACAACCACGGACCCACGCCCGCGCGTCGCATCACCATTCGCAAGAGTGCGGCGACGATCAGATGAAGCGTCACTCCCGCAACGAGGTAAGGCACGTATGTACGCAACCCGAAAAACCACCACAACAGGCGAAAGGCGAGGATCGGCAACGTCGACCAGTGCTCATTGTGAGGCCGGAACAGATCCCCGAGATCGCCCGCCTGCCGGCTCGCGAGAAAGTCCCACTCGTCTTGCGAGAACCAGGCGTAGCGACAGATCCGAACGAAGAACACCAAGGCAGCCGCCTCGACCCCGACGAATGTGCCCAAGGCCACGCGGCGCGCGTTCAACCGCAAAACTTGCCAACCTTCTCAGTCTCCGCGCGCGCGGGAGCGAGCCGCCGGCCGAGCCATCCAGCAAGCGCGCTGCGCGCGATGAGATGCTCGCCGGCGTCGAACCTCACGGCGCTCTTCCCGCTAAAACCTGATTCGCATCGAGGACGACGACTCGCGCGCAGCCTAAGCAGAAGGTCACGATCGCCTCGAAGCCGCTGGTCGGCTCGACATCTCCCGCAGAAAGGTTCTGGAACACCACGATTTCGGGATGGACACGCCAGTTGCTCGCACCGCACGCCTTGCAACGTGAACCGCTCCCGTCCATCCAGTGCTGAATCCTCTGGTGCTGTTGCGGGTCGAACGGCATGATCGGCTCTCCTCGCGGCGTGTTATCGGCGGGACGCTACGCCGGACCGTGCGAGGCCGCCGCGGACGTTCGCACGGGTGGGTTCACACATCGACGACGATAGCAGTGACTTCTCAGCACCGTCGTGGTCCGCGGAGGAGCTCAACACGGTTCGCCGCAAGCGATTGGCGCGTCGGGCGAATTGTTTCACCGAATGCGGTGAGCGGGGGCGAATCGGCGACGTCGAACCGGCCCCGACGCGAGTGGTGGCGGCGCGACTCGCGTACCGACAGTTTCAGACTTGCCCCCCGACCCTCTCGATTGCGATCGACGCGCTCGCGACGAACAGGCGCCGCGCTTCGAGGTCGAGACCGTCGACGCGAATTGACCCGGACGAGTTCGCCGCGTAGGGTCCTTTCCCGTGGATCACGCGCGCGCCGCATACGCGTTCCGCCGCGCGTACCGGTTGCCACTTGGGTTCATCCACTCTCGTCGCAAAGGAAACTCGGCGCCGGGTGCTCGCCCGATTTACGAGCACGTCGTTTACAGCCGCGCTCTCATCGCGATGCGGCGAGCGCTCCAAGAGAATCCGGATCTACTGATCGACTTCGACCTCGACGAAACCAGCATCGTCGTCGATGCCGGCGCCTACGTCGGGAACTGGGCAGAGCGCGTTGCTCGCAAGTCCGGCGCTCAGATCTACGCTTTCGAGCCGAATCCGAGACCGCTGCAGCGTCTGCACGAAGTCGCGGCTCGCCATCCGAACATATCTGTCTTCGAACACGGCTTGAGCGATCGCAATGGCATCTTGACGATGACCCTTCAGGGCCCGGGCTCAAGTTTCTTTCCCGAGAACTACTTCGCGAAGAAGCGAAAGGTCGAAGTAACGGAGGCGCAACTCCGAGACGCGGCGGAAGTGTTCGAGGAGCTCGAGCTCGATCACATTGATTTGCTCGAGCTCAACATCGAGGGCAGTGAGTACGAGGTGCTCCCTCGCCTTGCCGAGTCGGGTTGGACAACTCGTATCGACACGATACTCATACAGTTCCACGAGTGGCTTCCTCGGGCTCATCGGCGTCGCCGGGCAATTCAGCGAGTGTTGCGCGAGACACACACGCAACTGTGGGACTACCCCTGGGTGTGGGAGGCCTGGCGCCGTAAGGACCACTGACCTGTTCACGGGAGGGCAATCGACCTCCTTCCGAGCACGCCAGATCTGCTTGGACGCGGTCGATTGCGGTTGCGCCTCGCTGCATCCGCGAGGCCAACTCGCACGGTGACGATATCAACGCGCCTCGACGCCCTCGAGTGATGCAGCGTAGCCTCCGCTTGTGCTTGTTCACCTCGAAGGTTCCGCTCGAACCCGGCATGATTCCTGAGCTCGTCGACGAACGAAGAGAAACCGTCGCTCATCCGCCTGGCCGATCGACCCAAGATCGCACCGCGGCGGCGGTGTTCGCTGCCATCGAGCTCGCGGGCTTCGTCTTCTACCTCGTAGCGGCGCGCAATGTCTGGTTCTTCCGCGATGACTGGGAGTTCCTCGCTGAACGTCGCTTCAACCTGCACGATCTTCTCGCGCAGCACGGCGGCCACTGGGTTGCGCTTCCGCTCGCCGTGTACCGGGCGATGTACTTCGTTGTCGGTCTGCGCAGCTACTTGCCGTATCAGCTGATGACGATCGTCCTGCACCTGGTCGCGGCTCTCTTGCTGCGCGCCGTCATGCGCAGGGCGGGCGTCAATCCTTGGGTCGCCACACTCGTCGCCGGCGGCTACGTCTTCTTCGGGAGCGGGAGTCAGGATGTCCTCTGGGCGTTCCAGATCGCCTTCATCGGCCCGCTTGTGCTCGGGCTCGCACAAGTCCTGTTGGCCGACCATGACGGCCCTCTCTGCCGCCGCGACTGGCTTGGCCTCATCGCCGGGCTCGCAGCACTGATGTGCTCCGGTGTGGCGGTGACGATGATCGGCGTCGTGGGTCTCGCGGTTCTCATTCGGCGCGGATGGCGGCCGGCAGCGTTTCACACAGTTCCGCTCGCTGCCGTGTACGCAGGATGGTGGCTGCACTATGCGAGATCCTCATCGACCACCGTCACGTCGCCGTCGGAGCTGTACGACTGGTTTCGCACCGGACTGACCGCCGCGTTCGACGCACTCGGGGAGGTGCCATTCGTCGGTTGGGCGCTCGCCGCCATGCTCGCGGTGGGTCTCGTGCTGGCCTGGCGCCGGCAAACTGTCACCGAATTCCGTCGGTACGGCGGCATACCGGCCGCGATGCTCGTTGGTTCCGCCGCGTTCCTGGTGATCAGCGGAGTCAACCGAGCATGGGCCGGCACACAATTCGCCGCATCGAGCCGGTATCTCGACATCATCGTTGCGTTGTTGCTTCCTGCGCTCGCCGTCGCGGCGGATGCTTTGATCCGCACCTGGCGTGCCTCGTTGCCCGTCGTTTTGCTCCTGCTCCTGATCGGAATACCGGGCAACGTCCGGGCAACCGGAGGTAATTTCTACAACGAGCGATATTTCGCGGACTACGAGCACATGATGCGATCGCTGCCCCGAGCCGCGCTCGCGCAACGCGTGCCGCGCGACCTTCGACCAGAGCTCACGAACGCGCCGTGGGTCACGGTCGGGTGGTTGTTGGACGGCGCGCACTCCGGCCGCATTCCGGCGACCTCCGGGTCGACGCCGCGTGAGCGGGCAACGAGCGTCCTCAGGTTGTCGCTCTACCAGGTGAGCGGCGGGACCGCGTCGGAATGCAGCTCGTTGTCGTCGCCGAGGATCCTGGATCTCGCGACCGGCGACGGTTTCGTCGTGCGCGGAACGATCACCGTGCAACTCGTTGGCGACGAACCGGGGACGTCTTCAAACCTTGTCACGTTCGGAGCGACGTTCCTCGGCGGCAGCGGGAACCAGACGATACGAAACGTCGGCGGCCCGCTCACCATACGAATCGGAGGCGGTCAGTCTTCCCCGTCGCTGTGCGGTCTCCCGGGACATTCGACATGATGACTGGGTCACGTGGAGAACGCACCGGCAGCGTTCCCTCAGTAGCGATGTACCCAGAGCACAAGGCGGCGCGAGTGACCTGATCCAGACGGGCGTGTGCTCAGCGCGGAGTAGCGCGCCTGACGACCCGCGCCGGCACGCCCGCGACGGTCGCGCCGACGGGTACGTCTTCGAGCACGACCGCGTTCGCACCGATCTTCGCGTCGCGGTGCACCGTGATTCGGCCGAGCACTTTCGCCCCGGTGCCGATGCGTACCCCGCGTTCGATCACCGGACCACGGCTGTCGCCGCCACTCGGCCCGATGGTCACCCAGGGCAAGATAACAACGTCTCGCTCGATTTCCACGTGTCCGTCGATGACGACCTGGCCGTGAGGGATGCACACGCCTGGCTCCATGACGACCGCGCGTCCCACGCACACCTGCCCGGTCATGATCGCCAAGCCCTGCGCGACGCGCGGCAAGAGCGGCACGCCGAGAGCGTCGAACCGCGCCTGCGCGCGGTAGAGCACCTGCGCAAGGAACGCATCGGTCAGCCAAATGAGGCGTAGCGCCTGAAAAGCCGCATCGAAGCGGCCGCGGAACTCTTTTGGCTCCCCGCGGGCCGCCGCGCACATCTTCGTGTCGCCGAAGACGGCATGGACGAAGCGCGGCTGATGCACGCGTGTTCGCGCCCTCACGACTTCCCCGTGTGTCGTCGCATCGACAGTTCCACTCCGACTACCAGGACAAAATAACAGCACGACACTACGCGGAGCGAGCGGCTCGCATCACGCCAACGATGTGATCGACGTCGCCCGCAGAGAGCCGTGGGCGCGTATAGGATCTCGACACGTGTCCCGGGCGGTCATCGTGGAGGGTTAGACGTCAATGGACTCGATGAGCCCGCGTGCGATGGTACCCAACGCCCGCGACCGCGGCTCTCAACTCGCCGCAACCGGGTTGCGACGAGACCAACTTCAGCATCGCGAACTCCGCGTGCCTCACATCCCTCAGCAAGTCTGGCTGACGCCGCGCCTCGAGTGAGCACTCCCGTCGCGCTGGCGCGCTGGCAGCGTGCGCGTGCGTCGAAGCAGGGCTGCACCGTCGTATGCATCGGTGATTCCATCACGTACTCCCCGGCGATGCCTCGCATCGGCGTCACTCGCAACTGGGTGACGCAGCTCGCGTACGCGATCGATTCGTCGAGCGCACACAGCGGTGACGGCTTCCGCGGCCTCTGGCATCACAACGAATTCACGAGCACCGGTAATTGGACGCAGACCAAGCCCATGGATCCGTTCGACGTCGCTCCCTTCGGCAAGGGTCTCTACAGTTCGGGCCGCGTCGCCGACCAGCTGACATGGACCAAGCCCGCCGATCTGGAAGTCGGCGCATTCGAGCTCTACATGTTTGCTGTGCCCGGGGCTGGACGTTGGCAGTACCGCGTCGATGGAGCTGAATGGCACAGCCGTCGGGAAGCGCGCGAAAGCGGCGTCAAGCTCGAGCGGATCTTCGTCCCCAAGAGCGTCACTGACCGCGTCGAGGTCAGGGGATACGACGCAGAGAAGCCGGGCATTACGGCGATCGCCGGGATCTGCACCTACGGCAGCCCGCACTCCGAAGATCGGTCGAATGTCGTGCACAACCTGGGCCATCAGGAGCAGACGCTTGCCCATTTCTGCAGAAGCTCGGCCGGCGACCCGTTCGCGCTGCTCGATCTTTTGCGGCCGGATCTCGTCATCGTCCTCTTCTCGAATGACGTCCGATTTCGCGATGCCGACCGGTTTGGGGACGCGCTGAGCCGCCTCATCTCCCGTGTTGCCCCGTACGCGGACACGCTTCTCGTGACTCCGTTCGAGCAACGGCCGCCCCGCGTCGACTGCGATGCCACGACGATCGCGGGTTCGACCGTTGTGACGTCGCCGACCGCCCTGTTCCTTCACACTGACACGGGCGCATCTCTCCGCGGAACGAATGTTGCGCGAGGCGCACGGATTGCGTCGGTGCAGTCGACACGACGCATCACGATGACGCTTCCCGCGGTCGGTTCGTCGTCCGTCGGAGACCTCATGATCTGTGGCCGACGCGACGTTATGGTGCAAGCGATGTATCGCGGTTTTGCCAAAGCCGTCGCGGCGGCGAAAGGGTGCGCCGTGGTGGACTTGCATGACCTGTGGGCGCGTCAGTTTGGTCCGGGTTGGGACGGCGCGTACGCCGCCGGGCTGATGCACGACGGACTGCACCCCACGCAGAGCGGCCACGATCACATTGCGGCGTCAGTGAGGGAAAGGCTCGATCTCGCGTGAGTTGCGCTCCGCACTAGCTCAGAAGCATGGGGCTACGCGACGACTCGTGCAGGTACACCGGCCACCGTTGCGCCCGCCGGTACGTCTTCGATGACGACCGCGTTCGCGCCGATCTTGGCATCGCGCCCAACGGTGATTCGGCCCAGCACCTTTGCTCCTGCGTCGATACGGGCATTCCGGTGGATCGTAGGACCCCGCGGGTCGCCGTGACGGAGGCCAACTGTCACCGACGATCGGATCCAGACGCCCCGGTGGATCTCGATAAATCCGTCGATCACCACCTGCCCCTGTGGGATGCAGACGCCTGGATGCATGATGACCGCACGGCCGACACAGACCTGGGCCGTCATGATCGCAAGCCGATGCATCAGGCGAGGCAGGATCCGAACGCCGAGCGCGTCGAGCCGCGCCTGCGCTCGATAGCAGGTCTGGGCGAGAAACGCTTCGCTCACCCACATGAGCCGCAACGCCTGACATAGTGCGTCGAAACGCCCGCGAAAGCGATGCCGTTCGCCCCGGGCTACCGCGAGCACCTTGGCGTCGGCGACGACGGCCTCGACGAACCGTGGGGTCTTCGCCCGCGTTCGAGCCATCATCACGTCCCAGTAGTTTCCACGTCTCCTTCGGTTCATCGCTGCTCCGCGGTTGCGCTGGAGGATGACAGAAGCCAAGCGTCCAGTGCAACGAACGTGCGGACAGCCAGCATCGGCTCCACCTTGACCTGTCGCGCTCAGTCGAGCACGAAGTCGTCCTTCCAGTCGTCGTCGACCGGCCGTGCGGGCTGGAGTCTCTTGTCCAGTAGGAAGGACCCGAGCACCAGATGGTCGATCTCGGTACGCATGAAGCACCGGTACGCGTCTTCGGGTGTGCACACGATCGGCTCGCCCCGTACGTTGAAGGAAGTGTTAATCACGACGGGACAGCCGGTGAGCACTTCGAACTGCTCGATTATGGCGTGAAACTCGGGACTCTGCTCACGGTCGACCGTCTGAAGTCGAGCGGAGTAGTCGACGTGGGTCACGGCTGGGAGAGTGGATCGCACTTCATTGACCCAGCTACGTAGGTCGTCGAGCCGGCGATGACCGTCATGCCGTCGCAGGCTGTCCTGAATCGGAGCGACGAACATCATGTATGGGGATCTGACGTCGAGGTCGAAATACTCCGACGCCCGTTCAGCGAGCACTGCGGGTGCGAACGGCCGGAACGACTCTCGGTGCTTGATCTTCAGGTTCATGAGCGATTGCATGGCGGGCGATCGCGGATCGCCGATGATCGAACGGTGGCCGAGTGCGCGAGGCCCAAATTCCATCCTGCCAACGAAGAGTCCGACAACTTTGCCATCAACGATGAGTTCCGCGATGCGCCGGGCCCACGTTGTCGGCTCGATGATTGCTTCGTGCGGGTATGCATTCATCTCGAGGAACTGACGAATCTCGTCATGAGAGAACTCTGGACCGAGATACGCGCCAGCCATGCCGTCGGAACGCTGATCGACTAGGCGTTGCCCGTCGCAGATCTGATGCCATCCGTAGAGTGCCGCGCCGATCGCGCCTCCGGCATCGCCAGCCGCGGGCTGTATCCAGAGCCGTTCGAACGGTCCGTCCCGCAGCAATCGACCGTTGGCGACGCAGTTCAGTGCGACGCCCCCTGCGAGGCACGCGTTGCGCTCGCCTGTGAGGGTTGCCGCGTGTCGAGCCATTCGGAGCACGATCTCCTCGGTCACTTCTTGGATCGAACGCGCAAGGTCCATTTCTCGGGCCGTTATGTCGCTTTCCGGTTGTCGAGGCGGTCCGTTGAACAGTTCCTCGAAGCGTCCGTTCGTCATTGTCAACCCGCCGAGGAAGCCGAAGTACCGCATGTTCATGCGGAATGATCCGTCGTCGCGCAGATCGACGAGATGATCGAGGATGCGCTGTACGTACCTGGGTTCTCCGTATGGCGCGAGACCCATGAGCTTGTATTCGCCGGAGTTCACGCGAAAGCCACAGAAATATGTGAAGGCGGAGTACAGGAGTCCGAGCGAGTTCGGGTAGTACAACTGGCGCTCGAGAGTGATTCGGTTGCCCCGCCCGACTCCGATGCTGCTCGTCGTCCATTCACCGACGCCGTCGAATGTGAGCACCGCGGCGGACTCGAACGGTGACGGAAAGAAGGCGCTTGCGGCGTGACTCTCGTGGTGTTCGACGAACCAAACGTCGGGCGCCTGGTATCCCAGATCGTTCAGGCCGCGTTCGATCTGATACGGGATCCAGAGCTTGTTGCGTATCCAGATCGGCATCGCCTGGCGGAACGATGCATAGCCGCGGGGACCGACGGAAAAGTATGTCCGGAGCAGCCGCACGAACGTCGCGATGGGCTTGTCGTAGAAGACGACGGCGTCAATGCCGTCGCGTTCGATTCCGCCCGCCCGAAGGCAGTAGGTGATTGCATGGACGGGAAAACGCTCGTCGTGCTTCTTGCGCGTGAAGCGCTCCTCTTGGGCGGCAGCGACAATCACTCCGTCACGGACGAGGGCAGCAGCCGCATCGTGATAGAAGGCACTGATACCGAGGACGTTCATGGTTGTCGTCCGGCGCTCAGAGTATTGAGCGAAGAAGCGCTGTCGTGATAGATCGCGCTCGCGATAACTTCAGCGCCGAGCTCATTCGTATGGTCGAAGTCAACGAACACGGGTTGGCGTACGTTGTCGAGCACATCGCTCAGGTCGATGACCGGCGGTTTCAGCAGCCGGCGCGCTTCGGCGGATGACGCGTACCATGCTTCGGGTGTGGCACCGAACTCAGTCAGTGCGTCTTGTTCACCGTTGACGACGGGTTTCGTATACAACAAAGGTTGCCAGAAGAATTCGGCGCGGAAGCCGTAGGCTGCTGCAAGGTGCTGCACGACTTCCACGGCCCGTTGATAGATCGTAACGGCGTCCTTTCCCCGTTCGGCGCCCCGCGTGGCCGTTTGATCGCGTGCCCACAGTGCTTGTGCCAGGGGGGATTCTGCGAGGGGATTGGACGGGTGCTGGTTGTTGTTTGTGAAGAGCGACTTGATCCCATCGAAGAACCGATGGGCCGCGCTTCTGTGTGCCCACCAGTCGTATATCTCGCCGCGGAGCGTCTGCTGTTTTGGGGACGGGGCGCCGCCAATTCGCACGTCGTTCGCGTATAGATGCGATGGCGTCGCGACCGGGCCTTCCCTGGCCTGAATGAACTGCTCGTTTGCTCCGTCGTAGAAGATCACCACGTCGGGAATGTCACCCTTAGTGAGACGCTCTTCGAGGAGCTCTACCTCCTGCCAGATGCCGTAGCCGATGACGCCATAGTTCACGACCCTGACCGCCCGCCGGTCAGCCTCGGCAAGGCGAGCGAACTCAGACGGGATCGTGTGCTGATCCCGCTGGTACGCGCCAAACATCGTCGATCCCCCGAAGAACAACACGTTCGTGGGGTCCTTGCCGGCCGGACTTGGCTCGTATGACGAACGCACTCCGTTTTTCACTTGGACGTAGCGACCCGAGTAGTCGGGATAGGTAAAGCCGCGCAATGGCTGCGGAATCAGGCGGCTCGAACTGCTCGCGATCTCTTTCCGCAGCTCCGCAGCCCACGGCTCATTCGCCCACGCACCCAGCTGCGCGATGTGAGCTCCAGACGGCGCGTTACCGCCCCGATCGAAGACGACGTTGTAAGCAGCACCTAGAACGACGTCGAACAAGATCACTACCACGACAAGACCGAGCGCGGCCCGAAGGGACGCGAGCGGCAACCGTGCGTTGAACCCTTTCGCGCGAGCCGGGCGCGGCTCATACGTGAACTGGTGACGGTGAAGAGAGGGCCGCCCGACCGCGGGGTTCTGATGCCAAAACGTCAAATCGGAGGGTTGCGATCCTGCTGCGAGTGGATCACGACGCAGCAGCTTCAGCGCGAAAGCAATCGGCGTGAACACCACGAGCTCGAAGGCGCCGAGCACCAAGAAGGTGAGCGCACGCGCAACCGTGTGCTGCAACGAATGCGTGACCTTGTCCGCCATACGTGCAAACGCAGGCGACATGATCGAAATGATCGTAACCACAAGGACGCCGATCGCGATTGCGATCGCGATGGTCCGGCGGCCGAGGATCCAAAGGAACGCCGCGAAGGCAAGCGCGCCGAGGAGGCGCCCGAGGGACGCGCGTCGTCGTGAGGTGACAGGACGCTCTTGCGGTTCGGGCACCTGCTCCCAGCGCCACGGCGAGGCAGCCGACCCCGCTTCTGTACGCCGGGAAGTGTCGGCCATAGCCTCAGAACACGGGATACACCGCGTACGGAGCGGCCGCTTGCCCGACGACAATCACCAGCAACGCGATTGCAAACAGTAACAACAGAGGCGGTATCCACCACATTCGGTTCACGCCCGTGTAGAGAGCGAACTCACCGGTTAGCCGCATCAGGTACCGGGCGCGCGACACAGCGGCGAGGATAGCAGTGTCGTCAACCGGCGCGCTGGCCGCGCCGTTCTTCGATGAGCAAGAACCATCATGTCGAACACCGAGCTCGAGCCACCGTTCACAAACAAGTGGTCGGCGACGCGAAATGGCACTTGATCAGGGACAACCTTGTAGTTCTGACAACGTGTGGACCTTGAGGGACAGCTTTCAAACCCCGCCAAGCGACTGAGGTCCCTGGACCCACCAGGGCCGCAGGCACGAGCGGGTGCGCGACACGTTCCGCAGGCGCGCCAGAAACGGACCTCGGCAGGGGCTCGATCGCTGCCCTCCGAAACATTGGGACACTATTCAAACCCCGCGACGGAACCTGCCGGCGAGGGCCGATCTCGAACCGCCGACACCACTCCCCCGCCAGCTGCGCCGCACCCAACTCGGGGGCGACTTCGCCCGCTCGACATCGCCGCGCTCGTCGATCGACACCGCGCGGGCGACACCATCAACGACCTCGCCGACCGCTTCCGAATCAACCGGACCACGGTGATCGCGCATCTCAACCGTCAGGGCGTCGAACGACGCTCTGTCGCGAAACAATGGGAACACAAGACACTCGCCTCCGCCGCCCGCAGCTACGCGGACGGTTCCTCACTCGCGGACGTCGCCGCGCGATTCGGGGTCGATCCCTCAACCGTCGCCAACCGCTTCCGCCGAGCGGGCATCCCGATCCGACCCCGACAAGGATGGGACTACGCCACGCGTGTTGCTGTCAGCGAAGTGCTCGGTGACACTGGCACGGCCTGACCGCGGCCTTGAAGCATCACAACTGCATGTTCTCCCTGATCAGAGCCCCACTCGTCGGTACGCCGGCATGTGGCCGCTCAGGCGCGGTGCGTGTGCCTAGACCTGCGTTGCTTCCGACGACCACGTGTTCGCGATCGGGACGTCCGGCACTTCTGCGTTGCTGCGGTTCGACCTCGGTCAGGCGAGCTGACCGAACGCCACAATGTTCGAGAGGTAGTGCTGGGTGGCGGAGTCGAATGCACCGCCGCACGTCACGAGACGGATTGTGGGAACCGGGGTGTCGCCGTACACCTCGAGTGTCGGGAACACGGCCTTTGGATACTGGCGTACACCGGTGATCACGAACGTGACCTGCCGACCGTCGGCGCGTCCAATCGCTACGTGATCACCTGGGCGAAGCGCGCCGAGACGGTAGAAGATGCCCGGACCCGATACCGAGTCAACGTGGCCGAGGTACACCGACGGCCCGTTTTCGCCGGGCTCGACTCCGTACTTGTACCAACCGGCTTCGTGAAAGCTCCTTGGGACTTCTACGGTGCCATCGGCGTTGAGGCCGAGGGCCACGATCGGCGACAGCACGCCAATGCTCGGGATGCTGATTGCGACCGGCAACCGGGCGAACCGCGTTGCCGCCGACGGTGTCGTGGGCCTTGTCGGAGTTACCGAGCTCGGCGGCGAGTGAGATGTCGAGCGTGACGGCGACTTGGTGCTCGGTGTGATCCGGCCTGAGGCCGACGCGGGCGGGTGCGGTGGCGGCGTTGCGCGGTTCGCGTAACCGACGACAAACGTGGTCGCTCCGCCAACCGCTAACACGATTGCAAGGGTGGTCGCCGCAGTACGCGGCGACCACCCTTTCGCAAACTTGGGCATTGCTAGACGCTTGCTCAGCTCCGGGTACGAGCCGGGATGAGCTTGCGGCCGAACAGCAGCACCGAACCGGCGAGCATTGCGATGCCGAGCACTTCGAGCGTGTTGCGCTCGGTGTGCGAGGTGCCGCCGGCACCGGTCGCAGCGCCGCCGGCCGGAACGGCCGTGGTCTGAGCGGCGACGAGCGCACCGCAGAGCGCGGGCGACGTTGCTGCCAGCGGCAACGTCGGGACGAGGTCACTCTTTTCGCCTTGAGCCTTGGCGCTCAGCTTCGTCGGGTCGAGACCGTGCACCACGATTACGCCGGTGTTTCCCTGGATGGACGACACCGTCGCCGCGTCGAGCGTGAAGGTGCGGCTGTAGTTGATGGTCGCACCACTCGGCGCGATTGTCAGCACCGTTCCCGAAGCGGGAGTGGTCGGGCCGCTCGTCGACAAGGTCGCGCCGATGGCACCGTAGAACGGTCCGCCTTCGGTTGTGCTGACCACGCCGTCACTGTTCTTGTCTGCGGCCGCGGTCGGGCACGTTCCCTTGGCGCCGATATGGATGTGCTGCACATGCGGGTACGGGTTGCCCGAGAACGTCGCCGCGAGACCCGTTGCGTGTTCGGTGATCGTCGCTTGATCACCATTGAGCGTCAGCATCAGTGTTCCCGATGCATTCGAGCCGTTCAACGCCTGCAGGTTGGCCTCATAGGAGGTCGATGCACCTGCCGCTTGCGCGGTCGCTGGAGCGAGGGCAAACAGCGAAAGCGCAGCCGCTCCCCCCGAAGCCGCGAACGCAACTGCCAGTTTCTTGAAACGCATTCCGAAGTCCTCTCATGGGGGTTGTCAACGTGTATCCGTCGCCGACAGGTCGTCGGATGAGAAGACCTCGAGTTCTTCACACACCTCACACCCCGACTATGCGCCGGTCCAGCAGCCCATGATCGTTGCGGCCACGCTGAGCGATACATCTTGGCGCGGGCTCAGTGGTCTACCGAACCGCGCGGGGAGTTGCGAGTCGTCCACGAGCAACACGCGATAGTCCTTGCGCACGACGGTCGATCCGTTGCGCGTTTGGTATGCGCCCTGGCCGAGCCCCGCCAACGCGCGCGTGCGCCCGTACCGGGTGCCAAGCATGTTGAAGTACGCGGTCGTTTCCCCCGCGTTCGAAAGCTCTTTCACCGACAACGTCATCGCCTGACTGGCCCCGTATCCGTAGATACACGAGTACAGGTGATCGCGCCACGTGCCAACCAGCGGGCGTGATGTATCAACGCCGACCGAGACCGCGATCTCTTGTTTTCCTTCGGACGCACACACCATACGGGCGGAGGCCGACGGCTCGGATCCCGCGACCTCCAGCACCGGCCGCCGACCTCCCTCGGACGTCGGCGCGGCGGACGATTTCACGCCGCTTCCGCTACACGCGCCGAGGGCAAAGACGAGAACGAGCCCGCACGCAATAGGCCTCATGTGACGGTCAGCGTGCCCATCATGTAGGTGTGAATGTTGCAGTGAAACTTGTAGACGCCGGGCTTCGACGGCGCGGTGAAGGTCGTGGTCTTGCCCGGGTCGACCGTCACGTCGAATCCGCCGGCGGTCGTGTCCGCCGAGACCGTGTGTTGCACGGCGGTGTTGTTCCTAACCGTCACCGTTGCGCCGGCTTTCACCGGTGAGGTAGCGAACATGAATCCGCTGCCCCCGGTCTCGATCGTGACCGCCGTCATCCCAGCCGTCGATGCCGCCGCAGATGAACCCGACTTCACCGTGCTCACGCTGGGAACCGAGGTCGGCGTGGGAGAGGCTCCCTTCGAGCTGCTCCCACAGCCCGCGAGGAGCATTACGAGAGCGAACAGGATGACGCCCGAGAACCAGATTCGTCGCATAACGGTTCTACGGAGCCGATACCCATCTTGGCTTAACGGCTCCGCTGCTTTCCTAACGATCGGGTTCATGACTTCGGATATGGCGCTGCCTTGAGGAGGCGCGCGAGGTGGACGGCGTTCGCGGCGGCGGTCGTGGTCGCCTGGTTGGTCTTGTCGCTACCCTCGTCGAGGTCCTTGTAGTCGGTCTTGTGCATTGCTTCGCCCACCCAGTAGGTCATGCCGCCCGCGGGAATCGTGAAGCCCACGTCGCTGAGCCCTTGGAATAGCTCTGCGGCGACGTGGTGCGCGCCGTCCTCGTTGCCGACCACAGCAACCAGAGCGACCCGGTCGAGCGAAATCATTCGGCCTGCCGGGTCTGTCTCGCCCAGAAACGCATCGAGGCGTTCCAGAACACGCTGTGCATGACTGCTGGGATGACCCATCCAGATCGGCGTGCCGAATACGAGGATGTCGGCGTCGAGGATCCGCTGACGTATCGCGGGCCAGGCGTCGTCGTCGCCCTCATCAGACGTGACGCCAGGCCGGACGTCGTGTTCGCCGATACGGATCGTGCCGGCCGGCATGACGTCGTGGGTTGCGAGGGCCGCGAGTACCTCGCCGATGAGTTTGTCGGTACTCGATTCTGAGTCGGCAGGCTTGAGTGTGCAGTTGAGTGCCAACGCAGTGATGGTCACCTCATCGACCTCCGATGTGCGCGAGGAGCGCAGAGATGCAACGCGGGGCTGCGGCGACTACGCGGCTTCGTCTGGTTCGGCGGTATCGCCGAGGATACTGAGGACGCGCTCGTATTGGGTCGCCTCTGCGTGGCAGCACGCGCAGCTTTCGAGATGTGCAATGACCTGAGCATTCTCGTCGTCTTCGAGCGCGCGCAGTGCGTAGGCGCCGAGTAGTTGCGCGGCCTCATCGTGATCCATCGTGCACGTCGACATCCTTCGGTTCGGCGACGATTGGTGTACGGATCTTGTACGGGGCGAAATCCTGCTTGGATGACTTAGGCGTCCGACGGACCTCACCCCGCCGCGGCACGAAGACTTAGCCGGGTGCGTTCGACGATCGGGTGCGTTCGCAGCATCTAGATGCCGCGTTCGGGATACTGGTTGGTCGCGCGGCGCTTCGAAGACTTGCCGCGCGAGAGCAACGCTCCGATTGAGAAGCGCCGCGTTCGCGTCGCTAGCTGCCCGCGCTGTAGCTGATTTGAGTTCGGCCTCGGCGGCCAATCGCAGGGCGCCCGCGGCGGATTGTGCAGACGCGATGGCGACGCGGGCACGAGCATGATCGACCACGCACGGCTTGCTTGACCCCGACTACGTAACGACAGAACGATGCTTCGATCGGTCCGATCTGCGCAACGCCTTCCGCGACGCCAACGTCCACAGCGTCGCCTCGTTCTTCGTAATGGGCTCCGATGCGGAGTTCGACAGGCCTACGGAGCCGACACGAAGGTGGATGAGCCGCTCTCGCGGGTTCGTTGGTAGTGGATGAGCCGTCCATTTCTGGTGCCGGTTCCGTAAGAGGGGTGTTTGGCGAGGAATCCTCCGGACGTGACGAACCTTCATCAGATGATGCAGGGTTGCTTCGACCCGAGCCGGACCGGTGAACGCGTCTGCGTTCGGTGATCACGTCACGGCGCCCCCAAGGGAATCCACTGCATTGCGACGGATTCGGAGAGGCCAGCGAACCCAATGATTGGTCCGAGCGCCAAGTCACCCGAGATGTTGCGGTTTCCGCGCCTCGCGGCGCGCGACCTTGAAGGGCGGGCGCTCACGCCTCCCGATGCCTTCGCGGGTTCGTCGAATCTGGTTGTCGTGGCGTTCAGGCGCGAGCAACAGTCGATGGTCGACTCGTGGATCTCGTGGTTCGACACGATCTCGAAAACGCATCCGGGGTTGCGTTGTTACGAGGTGCCTGTGCTTGCGACGCGCTGGTCGCCGGCCCGTCGGTTCATCGACGGTGGTATGGCTCAGGCAGTACGCGAGCAGGAGGCGCGTCGTCGCACGCTGACCGTGTACACCGATGTTCGGCGTGTGACGGACGCGCTCGCGATCGACAACACCGACACCGTGACGGTGCTGCTCGTCGATGCGGATGGAAGGGTTCGTGGGCGCACGACCGGTCCCGCGACTGAACGCGCCGGTCGCGAACTCCTTGCGGTACTCGCGGCTGGCGATGCGCACGACATCGCTGCCGGGAGCCGATTGGCCGAGGTCGAGCAGTTCGAGTTCGCGTTTGAGCCTCGTTTCCGTCCGATGCTCGCGATGATTGGCGTAACGCCGGGTACGGCGCACGTGACGCTCACGCCTGATCGCTTCATGGCGCGGTTTGGGCCGTGGACCTGTGAGACCGCGATCACAAATGTGCGCGAGGTGTGCCGGACCGGGCCTTACCGCTGGTTCACGGCGATCGGGCCGCGCGGGTCGTTCGTCGACCGTGGACTCACGTTCGGTACGACAACCAACGGTGGTGTCTGCGTGCTCTTGCGTGAGCCGGTACCGGGGCTCGTGCCGGTCGGTTCGCTTCGTCATCCCGGGATCACGCTCACCCTCGCCGAGCCCGAACGGTTCGTGTCCTCGTTGCGTCGACGTGCGGGCCTCGAGTGAACCGCCGTCGTCGCGTGCTGGTTGCGGGGGCGACCGGTTATATCGGTCGGCGGCTGGTCGCGGAGCTGGTCGCGGCCCATCATCAGGTGCGGTGTCTGGCCCGCACCCCGGGGAAGCTTGACGCCGAGTCCTGGCGTGCGCAGGTGGAGGTCGTGACGGGGGACGTGCTCGACGCGAAGTCGCTCGGCGCCGCGTTTCGCGACATCGACGCGGCCTACTACTTGGTGCACTCGATCGGTTCACAGCCCGACTGGCAGACCCGTGACCGGACTGCAGCAGAGAACTTTCGCGATGCGGCCGCCGCGGCGCATGTCGAACAGATCGTGTACCTGGGCGGTTTGGGTGACGACGCGGGCGGCCGGCTCTCATCACATCTCGCGAGCCGTCATGAGGTGGGTCGTGTGCTTGCCGCTGGGCAGGTGCCGTTGACGGAGTTACGCGCCGCGGTCGTCATCGGTTCGGGAAGCGCGAGTTTCGAGATGTTGCGCCATCTCGTCGAGGTCCTGCCGGTCATGACTACCCCACGCTGGGTCGAGACGCGGGTACAGCCGATTGCGGTACGCGACGTGCTCGCGTACCTCATAGGAGTGCTCGGCAAGGCCGACGCGTACGGAAAGGTGTTCGAGATCGGTGGCGCGGACGTCGTGACCTACCACGAGATGATGGACATCTACGCGCACGTCGCCGGTCTGCGCCGACGGGTGATCGTCCCGGTCCCCGTGTTGAGTCCGCGCTTGTCTTCACTGTGGGTCGGTCTGGTCACGCCGATCCCGGCCGATCTCGCACGCCCGCTGATCGACAGTCTCGTGAACGAAGTCGTCGTCCACGACCGGGCGATCGACCGGGTGGTTCCGCACGATCCGATCGCGTGTCGCGAGGCCATCGAACTTGCGTTACGCCGAGTCGGAGATGTCGAGGTCTCTACCCGCTGGACCGACGCCGAGCTCTACGGCCGCACACCGGCCGACCCCATGCCCGCCGATCCCGACTGGGCCGGCGCGACCATCTTCACGGACACGCAGACCCTCCACACCCAAGCCACGCGTGCCGCTCTCTACGAGCAAGTGTGCGCGTTAGGTGGCGACCGGGGATGGATCGTCGGCAACTGGCTTTGGGCCGTGCGCGGCTGGATGGACCGCATGGTCGGCGGGGTCGGCTTGCGGCGCGGTCGTCGCCATCCGACCGAGCTACGTGTAGGTGACGTCGTCGACTTCTGGCGGGTCGAAGCCCTCGAACCTCAGCGTCTGCTGCGACTGCGTGCCGAGATGCTCCTCCCCGGTGACGCGTGGCTCGAGTGGACGATCGCCCCTGAGCCCGAGCATGCGGGAACGGTCTTCGTTCAGCGGGCCCTGTTCCGGCCGCGCGGCCTGTTCGGACGCGCATATTGGTACGCGGTCGCCCCGTGCCATCGGTTCATCTTCCGGCCCCTCGTCCGCCGTATCGAACGACAGGCCTTACTCGCGCCGCCGGTCGTGGAATCGTCGGATCGCTAGCCCAGACCTGCCCGAGGGATCGCGGCTGAGTTCGGTGACCGGCGTAGCTTGGTTCCTTCGCGACCGGGCCGGGTGGAGCTGTGGCGAGAGAAGATCTCGGAGAGGTCGATGACCACGAGCTCGTCGCCGCGATCACCCGGCGCGATGACGCCGCGATGGCCGAGGTGGTCCGACGTCACCGCGGTCCGGTGCTCGCGTTCGCCCGCCGCCTCGTCGGCGACAGCGGACGGGCCGAGGAGATCTCCCAGGAGGTGTTCTTGCGGCTGTGGGAACGGTCCGAGCGTTTCGACACCCAACGCGGATCATTACGAGCGTTCCTCCTCGCGATCACGCACGGGCGTGCACTCGATGTGATGCGATCCGATAGTGCGCGCAAAGCGCGCGAACAGCGCGACTCGCACAAGACGACCTCTTCAGAGTCTGGAGTGGAAGCCGCGGTCGTCGCGCAGACCGTCGCCGGCGCCCTGCGCGACGCTCTCGGGCAGCTTCCTGACGGCGAGCGACGAGCAGTCGAGCTCGCGTACTTCGGCGGGCACAGCTACCGCACGGTCGCGGAAATGCTCGACGAGCCCGAAGGCACGATCAAGGGCCGCATCCGCAGCGGCCTGTCGAGGCTCCGCGCCGTGCTCGCCGACCAAGACCTCCGAGGCCCGTAACGAGCGAGCGTACGTCTACGCCGACTTTCAGTTGAGCGCCGCTCTCAATGCGGCGCCGGCGCGCTGAAGATCGCCGTTCATCGCGTCGGCGAGCGCCACGAGCGCAGCGTCGATGTGCGCGAGCTCGAACCCGTGCGCAGGGCCCGTTTCGCGTAGCCACTGCACGTGCTCCGCGATCAACACCGGTTCCTTCACCAGGAGCGAACTTTCGAGGACCTGTAACAACCGCTGCAGCTCGTCACCGAGCACCGGCGTTGTGTTGTCGTCCTTGGCCGTCGCTGCGAGCGCGGCCCCGACGAGGCCGAAGCTCCGTTGGGCGAACGCTGCATGTTCGGCGAGCGGGCCCGGCGCGACAGCCAGCGCGCCCGGCGAGGACACTTCCCATGAGCGCAGGATCCGAATGGCGTCGCTAGGAACCTGCGCAAGCGCGTCGAAACCGAGCTGAGCTGCTCGATCTGCCGTCCGGAGTGCGCGACCTCCGCCCACAACGGGGATCCCCAGATCGTGCGCCACCGCGACCGAATGGGCTGCTCCGACCAGAGCGGTCGGCATCGAACAGCTCAGGGCGAGCGCGAACGGCTGGTGCAGATCCAAAAAGTCGCCAAGATGGGCCGCGGGAACCGACGCGCCAAGAAACAACACTCGGAACCCCTCGAGCGCGAGCGCGCTCGCGACCACCCGACCACCCAGCGCATGTACATCGCGTTCGGGACACGCGACCACGACCGCCGCACCATGAGCGCTTTCGGCAGTGGCGCCGAGTCTCACCAGCAGATCCTCGACCGCAGCGCTCGCTGCGTGCTCGTCCGCGATGCTGAGATCGCCTGTGGCCCAACGACGGCCCAACTCGGTCTGGACCGGGCTGAGCACATCCATGACGATCTCATCGAACGGCACTCCGTAGTCAAGGAGCTCGACCGCAAGTCGATACGCGAGGGGGACGTCGCCGTTCACGAGCGCAGCCAGCATCGCTACACGCTCATCATCTCTGGCTGGATGGTCGGATGCGCTACTCATCGCCGTCGCCTCCGCAGTCCTTCACGGGCCGAGCCTAGGTTGTGTCTCGCGCGACCTGCCGCCGTGCGCTGGACAGGCTCGCGAGAGCGAGGGCCGCGCAGATGGCACAGGACGGCGGTGGCGGCGCGTTCGCCGCTGAACATCGCACCCTGGATCGATGCGGTATCGCGATGGTCGCCGCACACGAACACGCCATCGCCGAGCACGACCCGTCGTTTCGGATCGAGTGGCGGTCGCTGGCTTGGTTGGCCGTGGGTGATGACGTCGGTGCGGAGGTGTTCCCATTCGCGGGTTGTGGAACCGAACCAGCGAGCCAGTTGCTCGCGCGCCCGTTGGGTGATCGTCGAGTCGAGCGCATCGATTCCAGGCACTGCTGCGGCGACCAGGGAGCGGCCTTGCGGCGCGTATGACGCGGCGACCTCACTCATGACCGCGAGATTCATTACCGGGCCGGTCGCTTCCCCATTGAGGACGAGCACTGGTCCTGGGATCGGCGGGCGCGGGACCGAGTACCAACAACAGGCGGCGGCACGCGATCCCGGGTCGGGCACGCGGTCGCCGAGCAATCGGTGCGCCGCAGGGCCTTCGGTGGCCACGACGACTGCCCGCGCGCGGAGATGCTCGCCGTGGTCGAGCGTGACACCCGAACCAGTAACGCGCACGACCCGGGCGCCGAGTCGCACCGCGCCCTCGGGGAGGGTCGAAGCCAGCTGCGCAGGGACGGCGCCGATCCCGTGTCGGGAAACGCCCGTAGCTCCGATTGCGAGCATGCGCAGAATCGTCTCAAAACGCCGGCTCGACACCTCGAGTTGCGGATCCAACTGGATTCCTGCGAACAGGGGCCGCCAGAACGACTCGATCATCCGGTCGGAGAACCCGGCACTGACCAGCCGATCGATGGTGGTGGTGTCAGGGCGGCGAAGTAGCTCGCGCACTGAATGCGTGCGCACATCGAAGACGAGTCGTGCAAGGCGCGCCTTATCGCCCAACGTCCCGATCGGGGCGCCGATCGTCTCCAGCATCTGCAGCGGCCGCCGTATCGGGTCACTCACCCGATGGAAGCCGCCGCGCACGCGCACCATCGCTCCTGGCTCGAAATACCTGAGGTCGAGCGCGTCGAGGTCGAGACGTTGCTGTATTTGCGGGTACGCCGTGAGCACGATCTGAAAGCCTCGATCAAGCAGGAAACCATTTACGTTGTCGGTCCGCACCCGGCCGCCGACTCCGTCGGATGCCTCGATCACCTGACACCCGATACCAGCACGGGTCAGATCCTGCGCACAGACCAAGCCGGCGAGACCCGCTCCAACGATCACAACATCAGTCACAACAACCCACACCGATCCGACCCGGCGCACATCTCGCATTCCAGTCCGCTACCGAGCGCGTGGGTGACGCAGGAGCGGATACGATCGTCGATGATGTCCATCAGCAGCGGGTGCGGACCGAGGGGGGCGGTGACGAGACAACGGACATCGAGATGGCGATCAGCGGCTTCGGCGACGAGCGCCGGGATATCGCGATCCCAATGATCGCCCGGCCAAAGGAAGTACGGCGCGATTACCACCGTTGCGGCACCGGCGGTTACGCACGCGTCGAACGCTGTACCGATCGATGGTTCTGCGAGCTCCATATGTGCGGGCTCCACGATCGGATGGCCGCATCGGGTCTGCCAGTTCGCCACGAAGGCTTCGTGGCGGCGGTTGGCCTCATCACGGCGCGAGCCGTGGTCGACGATCACGATGCCGATCGTCGCACCATCGAGACCTGCAGGGAGTTCGAGATCGGACGTCACGACGATCTCATCATGCGACGTTCATCGGGCATGCGGATAGGCATGTCACGATGTGAATCTCACGCTATGGATGCCCGTGACGCGCGACCGGAGGCATCGGTCGCGGGGCGACGTAACGGGACGGCCCGACGGGCGGTGTCATCCAGCATGGACATTGGGGTCACTGTCGCTGCGTCGCGACGATCTGCTTGGGTTTGGGTGTCGTCGCGGGCTTGCCAGTCTTTGAACTCGGCCAAGCCGTACAGGAACAGAGCGGTCGCGACCGCGATGAAGATCACCGCGCCAATCTCGAACAACAACGTTTGACTCATCGCGGGCTCCGTTCGCCGGCGAGGAGCAACGCCCCCATCGATTGGATCGACGGAACCCAGATCCCAACGAAGATCCCTGCGGTCTTGTCGTCCGAGACAAAGTACAGGTACACCGACAACAAGAACGACGCGAACGCCGCCGCGAACAGCACAAGCTTCACCATCGCCTGACGGCTTAGCGAACGCGCTCCGATGGTCTGCATGCGACCTCCTCAGGTCCGGTACGGACAGATCGCTGCGTGTCCGGAGCGCATCGGCAAACGGATCGCCGCCATCGACAAAAATCGGCGAACCCAGGACCATCAGGCGCGGCGAGCCCGCGACTGACCGAGGTCGAACTCTGCGGCGGGTCACCACCAGTTCGTACCCGGTGCCCCCTTGAACGGCCCGACCAGCTCGCTCGTGATCCATCCACCATAGAAACCGCCCGGCTGCGCGCGCACCAGTTCCTCGTCAACGAAACACGCGTCCATCAACGCTGGGTAGAACGCGACCATCCCGGCCAACTCGCGGTACGCCGGATTCGGATTCGCGTAGCTCCACGCCGCCCGTCGCGCCTTCCGCTCAGCCGCACGCACCATGTAGTAGTGCGCCTGTCCCTTCCACTCGCACCAACTTGATCCGACCTCGGGTTCGAGCGCGTCGGGCCTAATGTCGGCCAGCGGGAAGTAGTAGTTCGGAGGATGGCTCATCTCCAACATCCGGAACCCGCTGGTGGTGTCCGCGATCGTGATCCCGCCAAGCACGACACGAAGCCGCCGATCTACAGCCTCGAGTCGGGGTGGCCGCGGGTAGTCCCACACCGATTCGTGTCGGGGCGCAGGCTCAACCTGCGGCGGCACGTTCCTCGAGCGCCTCACGCAGCACGTACGGGGCTGAGGTCGCGGACGGATCACGAACCGGTGGAGATCCGTCCATTCACGAGGTGTCTCCGTACGACGGGTTGTGGCTCATTATCGAACATCGGTTCCGACGCGTTGGCAGACTGAGAGCGCGTTCGATTTCATGGCGGACCTGCGGAACTTCGTCCGCTGGGATCCGGGCGTACGGAATGTGCACATGGTTGCCGGTGAGGTTCCGGGGCTCGGGGCCGTGTTCGACGTTGCTGTGCGGGTCCCGTTCGGCGCAATGACCTTGCGCTACCAGGTGATTACGTGGGAACCGCCGGGGCGGCTTGTCGTGCGCGCCGAGACGTCGATGTTGACCTCGCTCGACGAGATCCTCGTCGAACCCGGACCCAACGGTGCGACGGTGATCTACGACGCTGACCTACAGCTGCGGAGCGGACTGCGGTTCGCGAATCCTGCCCTCGGCGCGGTCTTCGGCCGAATCGGCCATCGGGCCGCTGACGGGCTGCGGCGCGTGCTCGCCGAGGATCGGCCCCCAGTGTCATGACCTTATTCGCGGACGCGGTCGATCGGACGCTTGAAATGACGATCGTCCCAAGCTTCACCCGGATCGGCTACGCGGTTCGATCGCGTCTCGATCACTGGACCCCGGTCGGCCAGTACGACTTGACCGGCCGGGTCGTGGTGATCACCGGCGCGACATCGGGGCTGGGTCTCGCCGCGACGCGGGCACTCGTTGCTGACGGCGCGACCGTCGAGATGATCGCACGCGACGCCACGAAAGCCGCCGCGGTGTGCGAGCAGCTCCGCCACGGCACAACGTCAGCGCAAGTCGGGTACGTGGTCGCCGACACGGGCGATCTCGATGCCGTCCGCAAGGCGTCTGATGAGCTGTCGCGCCGCCATGGGGAGATTCACGCGCTGATCCACAATGCCGGTGCGCTCGACAAGCAATACGGGCAGTCGCCGCAGGGCATCGAACACACCGTCGCAAGCCAAGTGCTCGGCCCGTTCCTCTTGACAGGTCTTCTGCTCCCACAGCTTCGTGCGGCCCCACGCTCGCGCGTGCTGTGGGTGTCCTCAGGTGGCATGTACTCCCAACCACTGTCCGTCGCGGGACTGCAGATGGGACCGGATGACTACGACGGCACGGTCACCTACGCGCGAGCCAAACGCGCTCAAGTCACGCTCGCCCAGATGTGGGCCGAGTACCTACGTCCCGACCACATCGCCGTGCATGCAATGCACCCCGGCTGGGCTGACACGCCCGGCGTACGACGATCCTTGCCGACCTTCCGACGCGTCTCTGGACCGCTGCTGCGCAGTCCCGATCAGGGCGCAGACACCCTCGTGTGGCTCGCCGCCGACGACCGCACACCGATCGAGACGACCGGATCGTTCTGGCTCGATCGACGACCCCGCGCGACCCACCGCGCATCGGCAACACGCAGATCCGACACCGCGGACGAACGGCGCCGCCTCTGGGACTGGTGCCTTGCTCGTTCCGGAATCCGCAGCGAGATCGAGGCGCCGTGAGGATCGCGATCGTCGGCACCGGCGTATCGGGATTGGTCGCGGCGCACGCACTGCACCGCGACCACGAGGTAACGGTCTATGAGAGCGACACGCGAGTCGGCGGCCACGCCAACACGGTCGACGTTGAGGTCGGCGGCGTCATCCACGCCGTTGACACCGGATTTATCGTCTACAACGAGCCGAACTATCCGGGATTCACGGCCCTCCTGCGCGAGCTCGGCGTCGAGACGCAACCGACCGAGATGAGCTTCAGCGTCACGAACGCCGCGAGCGGCCTCGAGTATCGGGGTTCCAACCTCAACACCTTGTTCGCGCAACGGCGCAACCTCACAAGACCATTGTTCCTCCGCCTCGTGACCGAGATCGTGCGTTTCAACCGCGCCGCACGCCGCCTCGTCGTCAACGAACCACGATGGCAGGCATCCGACCGTCTTCCTACGACCGGAGGCGACGACGGTACGAGCGACGAGTCGATCGAGGCTTTCCTGCGTGGCGGCCGGTACTCCCGATCGTTTGTCGAGCAGTTCCTTGTTCCGTTCGGCAGCGCGATCTGGTCCGCCGATCCGTCGACGTTCACGCGGTTCCCGATGCGTTCCTACGCGCGGTTCATGCACAACCACGGACTGCTCGGCCTCCCAGGCCGCACGCACTGGCGCACGATCAGCGGCGGCTCTCGGAAGTATGTCGACCGGCTCGTCGCGCCGTTCGCCGATCGGATCCGGCTCGCGACCGCGGTGCACAAGGTCGTCGCCGACCCCTCCGACCGCGCCGCTTCCAAGATCGAGGTGCTGACCGATCTCGGGCCGGAACGCTTCGATCGGGTGATCATCGCCGCACACAGCGGCCAGGCACTCGAGATGCTCGCCGACCCGAGCGCGTCCGAGCAGGCGGTGCTCGGCTCGATCTCCTACCAACCCAACACGGCCACATTGCACACTGACGCGCGCCTCTTACCCAACAGTCAGCTTGCCCGCGCGAGCTGGAACTACTGGATCGATCCCGGCGGTCGTCGTGCAACCGTGACGTACTGGATGAACGCACTCCAGGCGATCACCTCCGAACGGCCGATCCTCCTCACGCTCAACCGCGCCGACGCGATCGATCCGAAGCTGGTGCTGGCCGAGTTCGAATACCAGCATCCGGTGTTCGACCTGGCCGCGATCCGTGCGCAGCAGCGCCGGCGCGAGATCCAGGGCGCTCGCGGGATCTACTTCGTCGGCGCCTATTGGGGCTACGGGTTCCATGAGGACGGCGTGCAGAGCGCCCTGGAGGTTGCACGCGCGATCGGAGACGAACGATGAGCGCGGTCGCGGTCTATGCAGGCACCGCAAGGCATCGTCGGCTGACGCCGGTCGTGCGCGAGTTCTCCCCGCGGCTGTTCCTCGCCTATCTCGATGTCGATGCGCTGCCCGGTTCGCTCGATCATCTGCCGGGCTGGTCGGCTCGCCGCACTGCGCTGGTGCAGTTCCGGCGACGCGATTTTTTCGACGGGCGGCCGGGACCTCTGGGTGATGCGGTACGCGACCTGGTCGAGGAGCGTCTGGGACGCCGTCCCGACGGCGCGGTCCATCTCCTGGCGCACTTGCGGACGTTCGGATGGTTGTTCAATCCCTTGACCGTCTACTACTGCTGGAGTGCCGACGGCGGCGCGCTCGACGCGCTGGTGCTCGAGGTGACGAACACGCCGTGGGGCGAACGCCACTGGTATGTCATCGACGCCCGGACCGATACCGGCTCGCAAGTCATGTCCAAGGGCCTACACGTGTCGCCCTTCCTTCCGGTAGACGTCGACTATCAGGTGTCGTGGACCGCGCCGAGCGAGACGTTGCACCTGGATATCGCGGTCGTGCGCGAGGGCGAAACGATGTTCATGGCGGGCCTGGCGTTGCGGCGACGGGTGCTCGACCGGCGGTTCGCGCTCGGCATTCTCGTGCGCTATCCCGCGATGCCGTTGCGGGTGTCGCTCGCGATCTACCGCCAAGCCGTGGCGCTGTTCCTCGCCCGCGTGCCCGGATACCGTCATCAGTCGCGACCTGCGCAGGAGGTCAACGCATGACCCGGCGAAATCGAATAGGGCGTGCATTCGTGATCGGCCTGCTGAACCATCTGCACGGCGGGACGCTGGAGCTCGTCGATCCGATCGGGCACTCGCACTTCGGCGAACGCGACCGCCTTGGGACGAGCGCACCGATTGACGTCCGTGTCGATGTTCACGACTCCCGCGTGTACGAGCGAGTCCTGCGCGAGGGCAGCGTCGGTCTGGGCGAATCGTATGCTGACGGCTGGTGGGACACCGATGACCTCCCGGGCGTGTTGCGGCTCGCGCTACGCAGCCTGCAGACAATCAGCGGACGTCGCGACGCGCTGCATCGACTCTCGACCGCCCTCTTCGACCCGATAGCACGATTACGACGAGCCGACCCTGATCGTGACGCGCGCAATGTGCGAGCGCACTACGACCTCGGCAACGAGTTCTTCCAGTACGTGCTCGACGAGACGATGGCGTACTCGTGCGCGATCTTCGACGCTCCCGGGATATCGCTCGCTCACGCGTCCCGGGCGAAGTTCGATCGGCTGGCCCGCGCGCTCGACCTGTCCCCCGGCGATCGGCTCCTCGAGATCGGGACCGGCTGGGGCGGTTTCGCGCTACATGCTGCCGAACGCTACGGATGCCTCGTGACGACCACCACCGTCTCGCGGGCGCAATACGAGTTCGCGGTCGAACGGGTCCGGGCCGCCGGTCTCGAACACCAGATCAGCGTGCTCGACCGCGACTACCGCGACGTGCGAGGCACCTTCGACAAAGCGGTAGCGATCGAGATGATCGAAGCCGTGGACTGGCGCGACTACGACACGTTCTTCGCATCCCTGCGACGCCTCCTGTCAAACGAGGGCGCGCTGGCGATGCAGGCGATCGTCGTGCCCGACCAGAGCTTCGATCGACTCAAGCGCCACACCGACTTCATCAAGGCCGCGATCTTCCCCGGCGGTTGCCTCCCATCGATCGGCGCGCTCACCGCCGCTGCGAACCGCAACGGCCTGACCCTGCGCAACGTCGACCACATCGGCGGGCACTACGGCGAAACGTTGCGACGCTGGCGCACCAACCTCGATGCGATCAAGACCGAACTCCCGGCACTCGGGCTCGACATTCGATTCGGCCGGCTCTGGGACTTCTACCTCGCATACTGCGAAGCCGGATTCGACGAGCGATACATCCACGCGACGCAGCTCCTGTACACCGCTCCCGGCTTCCCCGATCGTCACGACACCGCCGCGCACGCACGAACCCGGTTCGACTCGATCGCGGTCTGAGACGTCCATGGCGGACTCCGAGAAGCATCAGGCCGACGAGCTAAGCCTGGAAGAGGCTGCTGACCCGCTCGACTGCACTACATCCTCGCCGACCCACTCCGAGGCCGCGGCTTCTCCGTCGGCGACCTCGGCGCCGACACGACCGCCGCATCCTTCGCCGATATCGTCACGAACAACGCACAGACGATCGCCGTGGGCGTCGCCGTCTCCGTCGCCGCAGACGATCTACTCCGACACCGCAACCGGCGCCCTCGCCTGGTTCGACACCATGCACGCGAGCTCGTGAACTCGGTGGTCATGACCCGAGCGATCGTCTGGTTCCGACGCGACCTGTCGCTCGACGACAACCTCGCATGGGCGACCGCCACCCGCGACCATACCGAGGTGCTCCCGGTCTACGTGTTCGACCGTCGCCTGCTCGATAGCGCCGGACCGTATCGCCGGCGCCAGCTCATCGCCTCGGTCGCCGCGCTCACCGACGAGCTCCGCACGCTCGGCGGATCGCTCACCGTAGCGACCGGCGATCCCATCGAGGCCGTGACGCGGCTCGCCCACGAGCATCGCGCCGACACCATCGTGTGGAACAACGACGTCACGAGACTCGCGCAGGCGCGTGACGACGCCGTGCACCGCCGCCTCTCGCAGTCGGGTATCTCGGTCGAGCGGTCGTGGAGCACACTCATTCATCCGCCGGGCACCATCCTTACCGCAGCCGGCGGCGTTCCCCGCGTCTTCAGCCGGTTCTACGAACGCTGGTCGTCCGCACCGCTGCCCGGGCCGGCTCGCGCCGGGCACGCGTGCATCCTTGCGATCAAGGGAAGCTCGCTCCCATCGATCGACGGCACCGCACCCATCGCGCCCGGGAGCGAAGCCGCGTGCCACCGGCTCGCCGCGTTCCTGGAACGGATCGACGCGTATGAGGTCGAACGCGATCTCCCCGGACGCGACGCGACCTCGCACCTCTCGGCCGACCTGCGGTTCGGCACCATCTCGCCTCGCCAGGTCGTGCGCGCCGCCGCCGGCCCGACACCGGGACGCGAGGCGTTCGTCCGCCAACTTGCATGGCGAGACTGGTACGCGCACCTCTTCGCCGAACGCCCCGACCTCGTCGACCACGCGCAGCAGCCGCAGTACGACACAATCACGTGGCGTTCGAACCCGGACGAGGTGCAGGCCTGGAAGCACGGCCAGACCGGCTACCCCATCGTCGACGCGGGCATGCGCGAGCTCGCAGCGACCGGCTGGATGCCCAACCGACTCCGGCTCATCACCGCTTCGTTTCTCGTGAAGGACCTCCTCGCGGACTGGAGGATCGGGGAACGTCACACGCGCCACCTCCTCATCGACGGCGACATCCCGCAGAACGCCGGCAACTGGCAATGGGTCGCCGGCACCGGACCCGACGCCGCGCCGTACTTCCGCGTGCTCAATCCCCTCACGCAAGCCCGTCGCTTCGATCCCGACGGCGAATACGTGCGCCGCTTCGTGCCCGAGCTCGCCGCACTCCACGGTGCCAGCATCCACGCACCGTCCGAGCTCGGACCGCTGGAGCTAGCACGCGCGGGCGTCATACTCGGCGAGACGTACCCACACCCGATCGTCGACCACGCAACGGCCCGCGAGCGCGCGATAGCCGCCTACACGGCAGCCAACAGGACCTGACCAGCCGCTCCAAGCGCTCAGTCAAACCACCGAAAAAAGGCACGCCGACGCCCGCCAAGCGGTCCCGGCCGTCCCGTGCGGGCCGCCTCAACATTCGGGACTGCCGCGTGTTGGTTCCGATAGGGGACGCGTCTCGCGCCTGCCGGACGAGGGTTTGAATAAGAAGACGAACCTGCCTGAGCGATCGGTCACGCGAAAGAGCGCCTGGTCAGGGTGAACGTTGCAATTCTGACAACGAGTGGGCGGTAGAGGACTCGAACCTCCGACCTCATCCGTGTGAAGCCTTGCTGGTGGTTCCGGTCACTACCGGAAACCACGGCTGACCTCGACATTCGCGTTTTCGGTTGCTGGCCATTTCCGGTCGTTTCGGGAGGTCTCGTGTACCCAGTGTGTACCAGCCGCGGGGTTCGACTCCCCCATCTTCAGCGCGCCGGGTCGGCCGAACCTGCTCGATTCGCCGCGATGCCACTGGTCAAGTTCGGGAGCGCAAATCGTTTTGTAACATCACGCGAATTTGGTCCGACACTTCCGGTCTGCGCGTCCCCGTACTGTCAGGCTCGCACCGCTGCCACCTTGACCGTTGCTCCGTCCCGGCGTCCCGCGAACCACCCAACGTCACCGACGAGGGCGGCCGCCACACGCTGTTCAACTCCGCGAGCGGCACGTCGGGCCGCGCCAAATCCGTTTGGATCCGCATTTCCCGCTGGCGCACTTCGGACACCGTTCCGAATCAAGCGTCGCCGGGCTCCAGACTCGGTCCGCATCAGCCCGCGACCGCACCCGCGATGCGGTCGCAGAAGGAATTGGGAATCGGGCGCGGCCTATACGCGGCCTAGGAGCCGTCCCACGGAGCGTTCTCCCTGGTCAGTACTTCGCTCGGTCGGAACGCCGGCATGTGGCCGGAAGCGGCACGCACGTTTGGGCTGCGAGCGCCGTGTTCTCGCCGGTGACGCGTCCCCTATCGGCACTTATGCCACGCGTCGCGCCAGTCGGCCGTCGGACGTTATGGGACACGTTCTCGAGGTCGGCCACACGTAGTGCTGCCCGGTGCGACGCCCGTAGCTGCTGTCGTTTCGGCGGTACCTCTAGGGGAGACGACCGTCGTTCAACGCGGGCACAACACGCGCCGACGCTTTAGGCGGGGTTGCTCGGGCGGTAGGAGTGCCTTGCGGGGCCGGTAGGGCCCGAGTGACTGTGGGGGGATGGCGCGGTTGATGGGATTGCTGGAGGATCGGGGCGTGGATGGAACGGAGCCTCCGGTTCGCATTGCGGTTCTTCAGGGCGTTTGCGGCGGTTGGAGGTCGGCGATGGTGACGACGCCGCGTCGGATGGCGTCGTTGGCGAGTCGGAGTCGTCGCTGTTCGTCGTCGGGTGCGATCCCGAACTTGTTGAACAGGTTCGTGAGGTGTTGTTTCACGGCGGCGTCGCTGATCGTAAGTTCGGTGGCGATCGCTCGGGTTGAGGCGGGTTCGGTGAACATGTCGCGGGCGAGGACGGGTCGGCACAGCGAGACGAGAACATCTCGCTCACGTGTGGTCACGTTGGGAGGTGCTTCTTCGGTTTCGGTGCGTGGGTGTCGGGCGTCGGGGTCGCGGAATATGAGTTGGGTGTGGCCGACACGGATCTCGTCTCCGTCGCGTAGGGGTTGTCGCGACCAGATGCGTTCGCCATTGATCCAGGTGCCGTTGGACGACCCGAGGTCGGTGATGCACCAGCCGGCGCTGAAGTGTTCGAGGGTGGCGTGCATGTGGCTCACGGTGGCGTCGTCGAGGGCAACGTCGTTTTGTGGGCCCTTGCCGACGGTCATTCGGTCGTCTTCGAGACACACACGCAGCGAGGAGTGTCCGGCGATGATCTCGAGCTCGGAAGTCATCATCTGTAGCGTACGAGAGACTCAGGCGAACGCCTGGGGGTCGAGGCATGGCTGAGTTTCTGAAGGGCCGCTACGAGATTCTCGAGGTGTTGGGCCGCGGCGGTGAGGGCCGAGTGGTGCGGGCCCTAGACCATCAACACGACCGCGTTGTCGCCTTGAAGATCCGGACCGTGCACAGCACTGCCGATCGCGATGATCTACTTGCGGAAGCGCGTGTGCTGCTCAACCTGCCTGCGCACCCCGCGCTTCCGCTTCTGCGCGAAGACTTCTTCGAGGGTGACTCGTATGTGATCGTCATGGACTTCGTCGACGGTATCGATCTCGCGAAGTTGCTCGGCCAGCGCGGTCGGCCCGGGCTGGCGCCGTCGAGTGTGCTGTCGTATCTCGCCGACACCGCGGATGCCCTGACGCATCTACATACCCAGCATCCGGCGGTGATCCACGGCGATATCAAGCCGGGCAACTTGATTTTGACGCGCGGTGGGCACGTCAAGCTCGTGGACTTCGGTATGTCGTCGACACCGACGGCACGGCGTCGCCGAGCCGGAACGCCCGACTTTCGCGCACCGGAACTCGGGGGCGGCTTCCCTCCGTCGCGTGCGACGGACATCTATTCACTTGCTGCAACTGCGTTCACGTTGTTCACGGGATCGCCTCCGTCCGGGACCCTGCCGACGTGGGAGCGAATCGATGACGTCAACGCGAGCGAGCTCGAAGCCACGCTCCGACGCGGTCTCGCGACCGATCCCGAGCGTCGGCCACTCACCGCGGGCGAGTTCGTCGAGCGCTTGCAGACCGGTTGGGCGACGACGCTCCCCACAGGGGTCATGACGTTCTGTCTTTCCGACATCGAGGGTTCGACCGCCATTTGGGACACGCAACCCGCAGCGATGGCGAGCGCGTTGGTCCGACATGACGAGTTGATCGCGGAGGCTGTCGAAGCGCGCGGCGGACGGTTCCTCAAATCGATGGGTGAAGGTGACTCAACCGTCTCCGTCTTCGACGCGGCCGCGAACGCCATCGAGGCCGCGATCGCGATCACCGAAGCTGTCGCCACCGAGGCATGGCCCGGGGACATCACCTTGCGATTGCGGTTCGGGCTCCACACGGGCGAAGCCGAACGGCGAGGCACCGACTACTTCGGCCCGACCCTGAACCTTGCCGCACGGCTGCGTGCCCAGGCGGACGGCGGGCAAATCTTCTGCTCGTCGACCACCACCGAACTCGTCGCGGGGCACCTGCCGCCGGGCCACCGGCTGATCGACCTCGGCCCGCACCGGCTCAAGGGCATCAGCGTGCCCGAGCGGGTCTTCGCACTCAGCGGGCCCGCGATTGCGGCGCCGTTCGCGTCGACCGAATGCCCATACCGGGGCCTGCTCTCGTTCGAAGCCTCGGACCGCGAGCTGTTCTTCGGCCGCGAGCAGATCTTGACGGAGATCCTCGGCCGGATTGCGCCCGGACGTCTCATCGCGATCGTCGGCGCTTCGGGGAGCGGCAAGTCTTCCGTTCTGCGCGCGGGCGTGGTCGCTGCCGTTCGCGACGGCGATGTCGCGGGCTGTCATCACGCCGTCGTGGTAACGCCCGGCACCCTCTGCGAGCCACCCGACCGCGCCGATGCACAGACAGTCCTGTTGGTCGATCAGTTCGAGGAACTCTTCACGCTCTGCCGAGACCCGGCGCGCCAGAGCGCATTCGTCGATGCTCTTCTCGCACACGCCGGTCCGGCGGTAATCGCGCTACGCGCCGACTTCTATGGAGAACTCACCGCACACCCACTGCTCGCTCGCGCGGTCACCGACAACCAGGTCTTGCTCGGCCCGATGCGCGAGGACGAACTTCGCCGAGCCGTGATCGAACCGGCGCGCATCGCCGGCTTGAAACTCGAGTCGGGACTCGTCGACGTCACCGTCGGCGACGTAGCCGGACAACCCGGCGCGCTGCCCCTGCTGTCACACGCGCTACGCGCCACATGGGAGCTACGCGACGGCCGCACCCTGACACTCGACGGATACCGCGAAACTGGTGGAGTCGAGTCAGCGATCGCCCGCACCGCCGATCACATCGTGGACGACACGCCCGCCGATCAGCAGCCCATCTTGCGCAACCTGTTCCTCCGGCTGACCGATATCGGTGATGGCGTGCAGGAGACGCGGCGTCGAGTGAGCGTCGCCGATCTCGTTCCCGAAGGTGGAACGGCTTGCGACGTCGACGCGATGATCGAGCGCCTGGTCGACGCGCGCCTGCTCACCATCGACGACGGAGCCGCCGAGGTCGCACACGAAGCACTAATCCGCGAATGGCCCCGCCTGCGCGCCTGGCTCGACGAAGACCGCGCCGGTTTGCGGCTCCACCGGCGGCTCGGCGACGCCGCCCAGCTCTGGGACGCGGGAGGGCGCGAACCCACGGACCTCTACCGCGGCGCCCGACTCGACGCCGCACACGAATGGGCTGACAACCACCACGGCGAGTTGAACGCACTCGAGCGCGCGTTTCTCGACTCATCCACAGCGCAACACGATGCCGACGCGAAACGCCAGCAACGCGCCAATCGCCGGCTCCGTCTGCTGCTCGGCGGCACCGCAATCGCTCTTGTCCTCGCGCTAATCGGCGGCAGCCTGGCATTGCGAGCCAGCCGCACCGCACGCGCCCAAACCCGCGAAGCGAACATCCAACGTCTCGTCGGTCAATCCGGCGCGCTACTCGACACGAAACGTGACCTTGGACTGCTCCTCGCGGTTGAGGCACACCGACGCAACGACCGCCTCGACACACGCGGAGCGCTGCTGACCGCGCTCGTCCACGAACCCAGCTTCCTCGGCTACATCCGACAAGGAAATTCGGATGCCTCCACCGCCGTGTTCTTGAACAACCACGAGTTACTCATCGGGTACGTCAACGGCACGCTCCGCCGGGTGGACATTGCGACGCGCCGGCCAATCGGGCCGACTCTGCGGCCGTACCCGACGACGATCGCCGAGACACGTGTCACTCCCGACGGCAGGTACGTAATGGCCTGGACCATCACTCCGACGCAGAGTCGCATCGCAATGCTCGACCTCGCGACCGGTCGCCACGTCCACGAGTTCACTCCGGACCAACGCATCGCGAACTTCGAGATCAGTCCCGACGGCCGATACCTGGCCGCAGGGGGCCTCGTCCAGGCCCCCGAGCAGTCCAAGGCGTTCGTCTGGAGCCTCGCCTCAGGTCACCTCGTGAGAACGCTCGCGGGCGATCCCTCCCGCCAAACCGTGCAGAACAACGACGGCCCGAACTACACCGCCGTCGCGTTCAGCTCGACCGGACTGCTCGCCGTTGGCAGCAAGGCCAGCACAATAACGCTCCTCAACGCGCGCACCTTCGCAGAGGTCGGCAAGCTACAAGGAGTCCCCAACATCGTGGACTTCGCCCTCGCCTTCAGTCCCGACGGCACCCGCCTCGTCTCGGGAGACCTGCATGCCCAGCGCCTCATGGCCTGGAACGTGATCACCCGACGGCCCGTGTGGCCCAAAGCAGCCCACGCTGAAGTAAACGGCCCTGCTGTCGCGATCACCCGCACAAACGACGTGCTGTACGCCAAGCAATCCGGCGAGACAATCACCCTCGACGGCAACACGGGGCAGCCGACCGGCAGCCCAGTCAGTCTGCAAGGCGGCTCCGTGTGCGAGCTGAAAATCTCTCCCGATGGAAACACCCTCGCCGTCACCGACTGCAACAGCCCGATCGTCGCGCTCTTCGCGCTAGACGGGCGCTCGACCATCGGACCCATCGCAAGCACGACCGACGGTCTTGGCGGATACAGCCCCAACGGACAGCTCCTTTGGACCATCGGCAACACCGGCATCACCATCCGCAACGCGCGAACCTTCCAGGCCCTCTACCACCTCCCGCCCAACATCACCTCCATGGACTTCAGCACCGACAGCCAATACGCCCTCGTCGTCAATCAAGACGGTCGCGCCGGCCGCTACGACTACCGCACCAACCAGTTCACTGGCCCGGCCCGTCGCATCCGAACCGACCAACCCGGCACCTCCGCCGTCGACCCCACCACGGGACACCTGGCGCTCGGCTACGACGACGGCGCAGTCCTCGTCATCGATGCCAACGGCAATCGCGTCGAACCCCGAGACATCGCACCCAACCAACTCCGCGGCCAGATCCACGGACTCTCCTTCAGTCCCGACAGCCGCCGCCTCGCCGTCGCCGCCCAAGACGAAAACACCCTTATCTTCGACACCCACACCGGACGCCGCGTCGGGCCGCCCATTCCTCGTGCTCCGAACGCCCGCTACAGCCCCGACGGCAAACTCCTCGTCGCCGCAGCATTCGACGGCACCCTCGCGTTCTACGACGCGTCCACACTCAAGCCAAACGGACTGCCCATTTCCGCATCCCGAGCCTGGGTCGCCTCGCTCACCTTCAGCCGTGACAGTCACCTGCTCGCGGCCGTCGCCCTCGACGGCACCACCCGACTCTTCGACGTCCAGTCCCGCCAACAGATCGGCGCCCCACTCGCCAGCAGCCGTTACGGCCCCGCCGTCCTGCGACCCGACGGCCTCGCGCTCGCCACCCAAATCGACCTCAAATCGAACGACCCCAACAACATCCCATCCATCACACAGGTATGGACGCTCGACCCCACCACATGGCAACAAGCCGCCTGCCAAGAAGCCGGCCGTAACCTCACCCAGGCCGAATCGACCAAGTACGTCGACGGCACCTACCACACCACCTGCCCCCAATGGCCAGCCGACCCATGAACCGCGCCCAACTCGGGCGGGTGTCGAGGTGCTGTGGCCGTATCCCGGGCGGTCCGGTGCGATGAGCCCCACACCATTGCGTGCTGCTGTCCCGGCTTAAGGCGCGAACGACCGTCGAGCATGGCGGCGATCCGTGAACGCCATCCCCGCACACCAAGCGGGAGCGCGCAATCGATCCAGCGAGATCCCCACGGTCCGACAGCTCCAGCCGCCGGGTAACGCTCACAATCAATACTGCCCGCTCGGGGCCAGTCGCCATCCGGCCAGCTCGCGCACATCAGAAAAGAGGCTCACACTCCGCGCTCCTCGGCCCATACGGGCCTGTCCCGAAACGCGCGTCCCCATTCGACGCGCATGGGGTGTCCTCGTACGCCGGCTATGTACCACGGAACAAGTCGCTGACTGGGTTCGGCGCGAAGCGACGATCTGGTGTCGGGCGGGAGCGCAAATCGTTTTGTGACATCGCGGAGAACACCCGGGGTCCGAACGTTCCGGCCTCGCGACTGCGTCATGGCCGCGCCCGCGTCCGGACCACGCATCGCACCGAGAGTCGAGCACGTCCTCCGTGCGACCATCGAACCCGCTACTGCGCCCGCGCTCAGACATTGCCCGGTTCCACGTTCGAGTCGGCGGCCGCCACCGCGGCGAGTGGGGAGAGAGGGGTGATGGACCAGTGGGCGGGCCAGAAACCGGGGACAGGAACGGGAACGGAACCGACGGACGACGGCCGAGCGAAGCGAGGGCCGGTGACAAAAGCGGGAGAGAAAAGCGCCCGCAACGCCACGACCATCGTCAATCAGGCAGTTCTGGCGCGCCTCGGCGCTATGACGATCTGGCGGCGAGATCGGTCTCGCGTCGTCGCCGGCCGGGCGATGATGCGGCTGGTGATTGTCGGAAAAGTGCGGGGTGGGACTGAACCTTTGTGGTTGTGGGAGCGTCTTGGTGGTGATGGCCGGCCAGGAGTTCGACGAGTTCTTCCGGGCGTGCTTCGACCCGGTTGCGCGCGCGTTGATGCTGGCGGGCGCAGAGCGCGAGCTGGCCTACGACGCGACCCAGGAGGCCCTGGTGCGAGCGCTGCGCCGGTGGCGTCAGGTACGGGAGCTGAGTCGGCCCGACGGCTGGGTGTATGTGGTGGCGATGAACTATGTGCGAGACCGATGGCGGCGCCAAGCACGCCTCCGTAGGCACGACCCTGATCGCGCGGGCGGGTGGGCGTCGGTCGACCCGAGCGGGGCGATTGCGACCCGGTTGTGTGTGCGTGATGCGATCGCGACGCTGCCGCCCCGCCAGCGCCAGGCGGTCGTGTTGCGCTACGTCGCGGACCTGCCACTTTTCGATGTGGCGGCGGCGATGGGCTGCAGCGTCGGGACGGTCAAGTCGACGCTACATGCTGCGCTTCGCGCATTGCGGGTCGAAATCGACGACGAGGAGGACGCCGATGCGGACGGATGAGCTTCGTCGCGAGCTCGGGGTCGTGTGGGCCGAGATCGCGCCGTTCACCGGCGACGTGCGTACCGTGCGCCGCCGAGTGGCGCGCCGACGGGCGGTCACCGCATCGGTTGTGGTCTTGTTGTTGGTGACAACCGTCGTCGGTGTCATCACCGCGCTCGGCGGCGGGCACCGCCGTGTCGAAGTCGCTACCACGCACAAGCAGCTCGGACCGTCACAGGAGATGCGCCATGTGAGCGGGTGGGTCGTACCGACCGACTCCAGCGCCAACACGTTCGCGTCGGTGCAACAGACGCTCGAAACCTCATCGGTGGTCGAGCAGTACGAGGTGTTCCCGCCAGGGACGGCCGCGCAGATGTTGGCGATCACCTACTTGGCCATGGGAAGACCGGCGCCCCCCTCGGCCAAGACCGTGGCGACTTGCTCGGCCCTGCACACGCGCTTGGTCGCGGTGCAGCTGCGAAGCAGCCCCGACGCCGCCACGCGACTGCGGGACAGCCTCGCCAACGACGCCAAGCTGTACACCAACCCCAACGATTGGGACATGGAAGTGGTCATGAAGGTTGGCGCGAGTCTCGCCCAGACCCGCGCGATCCAAGCGGCGCTCGCCGCAGACCATGACCTCACCTCTTACCGGTTCGTCGACCATCAAGCCGCGTACGACACGTTCAAGAAGGACTTCGCCGACCAACCCGCGCTGGTCGAGTCCACGAAACCGAGCGACTTACCCGAGTCGTTCCGCCTCCAGCTCGCGCCGGCCGCGTCACACGCAACCGTCGAGCACCGCTACCAGGTATTGCCCGGCGTCGACACCGTGAGCGGGCCACCGGGAGGGACCCTCGGAGGCGCATTCTTTTCCTTCTCCCTCGCGCAACAAGCGTGCGGCACCAACGACCGCGGCTCCAAGCCGTAGCCCACGAGAGTCTCGACGACAACCTCTCGCCAAGCCGCAACAACCGTTCGGCAAAGTTCCATTGCAGCGTCTCGACCTTGACTGTGGCCGCTCGGTCATGGCCATCGACGCCGAAGACCGTGATCCACTTATCTTCCGAAAGGCGCACCCTCGCAGGTCGCGCCAGCCGCGCGCGGGCGAGGTCCCGCAAGGATGCGAAGAGACCGGATGCGGCGCAGCGCTCTCCGCTCGCTTGCGACGCCAGGTGCGCGCCTGCCGAAGCGAGGCGGGAGACGTATCCGCACCCGCCTGGGTCCGTGCCGGCGCGCAACTGCCCCGACGACGTTTCCCAGCCGAGATGATCTGGGCACCCAAGCCGACGTCCCGCACCGAGACCCAGCGGCGACCCGGATCGGCTCGGTACGCCTGTTCTTTGCGGCGGCCCTGCGCGCTGACGGCGAGCCGGTCGAGGTGGTGACCGACCGGGCGCCAGTGTTACGTGCTGCGATCGATGAGCACATGCCGACCGTGTTTCACAACACCGAGCAGTATGCGAATAACCGTATCGAGTGCGACCATGGCCGGCTCAAAGTCCGTCTCCGACCGATGCGCGGCCTTAAACGAGACCACACCGCCCGCGTCGTGATGCGTGGCCACGCGCTCATGCAGAACATTCGGCGCGGCCGCTACGAACTCGGCGTTGATGCGCGCGCACATCGGTGCATCGAGATCGCGTTCACCGAGGTCGCCCGGACGATCTGAACGAGAAGCAGGACGGCGACGCGGTCCCGCGCGGGCCGGGCCGACGCAACGCAACAGCGCCGTTTTCGGCACCTACAGGGTGAAGTGCCGGCTTAAACAATCAGTCTTGACTGTTCGATTTAGGACGCGTAGAACGGAGTGGTGACTGGGGAGCGACGGGTGCAGGAGCGCAGCTTGGCGACGCGAGCGGCCTTACTCGACGCCGCGTTGGACACGCTGGTGGAACGTGGGTACGCGGCGACGACAACGATCGAGGTCGCGCGTCGCGCCGGCGTGTCTCGCGGGGCGCAGCTGCATCATTTCCCGTCCAAGGCTGAGTTGTTGACGTCCGCGGTCGGGCATCTGCTGGATCGGCGGGTCGCTGAGTACCGCAAGGCGTTTGCCGACATCGCGCCGGGCACCGACTATCTCGACGCCGCCATCGATCTGTTGTGGTCGATGTTCCAGGGGCCAACCTTCGTCGCTTGGGTCGAGTTGTGGGTGGCGGCGCGCACCGACGCGGCCCTGCGCGTCGCGGTGGTCGAGATGGAGCGCCGCTTCGCCACCGAGAGCGAGGCGATCTTCGCCGAGATGCGCGCCGGGCAAGCCGACCAAAACTCCGACTTCGCCAAGGTGGGCCGCAGCTTTGCTTTCGCCTTCATGGACGGCGCCGCGCTGTGGGGGCTTGTCCCCACGGGTCGCGGTGTCGCGCCCGAGATTCTGATCGACGCGCTCAAGACCGTCGCCCACCTCGCTGTCCACGCCCCTACCGAGGAGACACCGTGACGCTGTGACCGCTGTGACCGCTGATCTTGCCGTCGAGGAACACCTCGATGGCGCTGCACCCGACCCGTACGACGCGTTGTTGCGCCGGCTGAGCCACCAGTCGGTCGTGAAGCACTTCGACGCCTACGGCGACATCGACTGGGATGGCCCGGAGATGGCGATGGAGTCCGAGGATCCCCGCTGGGAGCTCGACACGGACGACTCGTTGGGTGCCACCGACTGGTACCGCGCGCTACCCCAGGCCACACGCGCGCGCCTCGGCCTCGACCTGGTGGTTTCCAAGATGAAGACCGGGCTGGAGTTCGAGAGCGTCCTCAAGCGGGGCCTGCTCGAGTTCGCCTCGACGCTGGCCAACGGGTCACCCGAGTTCCGCTACGCCTATCACGAGGTGATCGAAGAGGCTCAGCACTCCTTGATGTTCCAGGAATTCGTCAACCGCAGCGGCTTCGACGCCAAAGGGCTGAACCGCCTCGACCGCATCGGTGCCCGGTTCATCATCGGCCTCGGCCGGCGATTCCCGCCGCTGTTCTTCCTGTTCGTCCTCGGCGGCGAAGACCCCATCGACCACGTGCAACGGCGCGAGCTGCGCTCCGGTCGGCAGATCCACCCGCTGCTCGAACGCATCATGCGCATTCACGTCACCGAAGAGGCCCGCCACCTTTCCTTCGCCCGCCACTACCTCAAGCGAGAGGTACCGCAGCTCGGCCGCGGTCGTCGAATCGCACTCGGCGTCGGCGCGCCGCTAGTCCTGGCGACCATGGCGCAGATGATGCTGCGGCCATCGCGCCAGATCGTCAATCGCTACGCCATCCCCACGGCCGTGATCGCCGAGGCATACACCGACAACGACGCGCACCACGCCGAGGCGCTCGAGTCAATGCGCAAGCTGCGCCGACTGTGGCACGAGCTGGACCTCGACGGACCCGCATACCATCGCATTTGGCAGGCGCTCGGCCTGTGGGACGCGCTGCCTGACACCCACGCGTCGTGACTCGGTACGGCCAACCAAGACCAGCGGTCACGGCCGACCGCACGCGCGAGTGCTGTGAGGATCGCGCGGTCGTCGGGTTTGAAGCGCGGATGCGCGTGTTAGCGCCGCAACACTTGAAGTTGGTGGCGTAGCACCAGGATCTCGACATCTTTGGAACGATCCCGGCGGGCGCGTAGCACGAACAGCTCGATCACGAGCCGGACCAGACGGTAGAAACGGGCCACACGCCGATCCTCGCAGCGTCCGAACCGCGCCGCTCACACCAGCGCGCAACCACAGGTCACTGCGCCGGAGGAGTTTCCGGCACCCACACGATCGCGCGAGGTAACGGCCGCATCAGCGACAGTGGCTCATGGCGGCAGGCATCGTCGCGACGATGGGGTATCTCACGGCGCTCGAGCGCGCACGCGACATCGCCGTCCTGAAGGCAATGGGCACGCCAACCGAACCCTGTTCAGCGGGATGGCGGTGCAGGGCCTCGCGCTCGCGCTGGCCGCGTGTGTCGTCGGCGCGCTCGTGAACCGCGCGCTCGCGCCCGTGATACCGTTCGCAGTGGAGACGCCGGGCTCCGCCTATCTCGAGGTGCTCGTGGTCGGCATCCTGGTCGGGCTGGTCGCCGCCCTCGTCGGCTTGCGCCGCGCGGTGCACATCGATCCCGCGCTCGCGTTCGGACGCCAGATGTGAGCGCCCTCTCACTGCGCGATGTGACAATCGAGTACGCGAGCGGCGGATACGTCGTTCTACCGATCAACGCGCTCGACCTCGACGTTGCCGACGGCGAGCTGGTACTGCTCCTGGGCACGAGCGGCTGCGGCAAGACGACACTGCTAAGCGCGCTCGCCGCGCTGCTCACGCCCGCGCGGGGATCGATCCGATTGGACGATACCGAGGTAACGGAGCTGCGCGGCACCGCGCTCTCCGACTACCGCGGCCGGACGATCGGCGTGGTCTACCAGTCGTTCAACCTGATCCCGAGTCTCACCGCGCTCGACAGCGTGGCCGTCGCCTCGTGAACGCCGGTGCGTCCGGCCGGGCCGGACGCAACCGTGCACGCGAGGTGCTCGAAACTCTCGGGTTGTCCGATCGTTTCCGGCACCGTCCCTCCGATCTCTCCGGAGGGGAGCAGCAGCGCGTCGCGATCGCTCGTGCCTTGTGTCTCGACCCGCAGCTACTGCTTGCCGACGAACCGACGGCGCACGTCGACGAACTGCAAGTGGAGGGAGTCCTCCGGCTGCTGCGCGATTCCGCGCGGCCGGGGCGACTGGTGATCGTCGCCACGCACGACGATCGGCTGCTACCGCTCGCCGACCGTGTCGTCGAGCTGACACCTCGCCGCCGCGCCGTGCACACAGAGCCCGTGCGCGTCGCACTTCCGGCCGGTTCGTTGTTGTTCGCGAAGGCGACGCCGGCGATGTCGCGTACGTCGTCGAGGTGGGCGAGATCGAGCTGATACGCGAGCGCTCAGGGGGCGGCGAGGAGCTCGTGCAGCGCGTCGGTCCCGGCCGCTACTTCGGCGAGCTCGCTCCACTGTTCGGGCTGCGGCGCACCGCAACGGCGCGCGCCGCCGTCGACTCGACGGTCACGAGCTTCACGCCCCACGATCTGCGGAGCTTGATGGCCTCCATGGCGACGCCGACCGACGCGGGATAGCCGTCGGCCGGTCGGTCTCCGCGTACAGGCACGAAAGGGGGGTTAGCACACCCCGATGGAGGATGGCGGCCACCTTGGCGCCGTTCGATGAGCGTGCTCGAATGATTGACGTGATCGCCGCATGGTTGCGGACGCGGGCCGAGTTTCGCGCCTCGTGGCGCGCCGTGATCGTGGTCTCGCTGGTCGTCGCCGTCGGGGGCGGCGTCGCCCTTGCTGCCGCCGTTGGCGCGCGCCGTTCGCAAACGGCGATGCGGAGGTTCCTCGCGTACAACCGACCCGAGGACGCGACGGTGTTCTTCGCGACGACGCCGTCGGTTGCCGAGAGCGTGTTGTCGTTGCCGCAGGTCGAACGGTGGATGCAATTTCCCTATCTGCTCATGAGTACCAACTTGTCGAGGTTCGATCCGACGACCGCGGTGTTCGGCGCTGCGAACGTCGATGCACTGCAGACGATCGAGCGCCCGATGGTGGTGCACGGTCGGCGGTCGCAACCGGATCGGTCGGATGAAGTGATGGTCAACGAGAAGGAAGCCCGCGCGCATCACCTGCGTCCCGGCTCGTCGTTCACTCTCTACGCCTTCACGCTGCGGCAGGCACTCTCGGGTGGCGCTTCCGGTGTCATCGCGGCCATGCGTCCCGAGGGACCGCACTACGCAGTTCGCGTCGTTGGAGTCGTGCGCGAGCCGACCGACATCACTGTGGTGCCGGTTCGTCAGAACGTCACGAACGACTCGTCGGGTACCGTCTACGTCACGCCTGCGCTCGTCGGCAGGCTGGCACGCGCGTTCGGTGTGGACCGCGCGGAGCTGCCAGGTAGCGAGATCATCCGCGTCCGGTTCCGGCATGGCGCCGCGGATCTTCCGGCGTTCACCCGGTCGGCCCTCGCGCTGTCGCGCAGCAAGATTCAAATACTGCCCGGCTCCGACATTGTCCAAGCCGCGAACGCCGTGCAACACGGCATCAATGTCGAAGTCATCGCGTTGTGGCTATTCGCCGTCCTTGCCGCGATCGCGACACTGCTCGTCTTCGCGTTGAACGTTGCGCGGATGCTGCGCTCCGAGCTTGCCGATCATCGCAAGCTCCTCGAGATCGGGATGTCGCGGCGACAACTCGTGGCGGTCGCGCTCGCTCGGCCGATCGCGATCACGATGTTGGGCGCATTCCTTGCGATCGTGATCGCGATCGCGACGTCACCACTCGCGCCGATCGGATTGGCCCGAGAAGCGGAGATCCATGGAGGTTTCGCGGTCAACGTCGCGATGTTGGGCGCGGGCTTCTGCGTCCTCGTGAGCTTGTCACTCGTGATCGCGCTCGCGATCACGTTGGCTGCCGCGTCGACGTTGAGCTCGACTGCGGCGAAGCGGAGTCTTCGGGGCGCACCGGCCGGGCGGCGCGCACGATTCGGGGAGTCGATCACCAGTGCCGGTCTCAGCCCGTCGATCCGGCTCGGCGTTGCCTCAGTGTTGTCGGCCGACGATTCCGGCGCGTCGCCAGGCCGCGGCGCGATCGTCGCGGTCGCGATCGCGGCGACCGGTGTGGTTGTTGCGGCGACCTTTGGTGCGAGCCTCGGCAAGCTGGCCGCGACGCCGCGCCAGCAGGGTTGGAATTTCGATGTGGTGGTCGGCAATTCGAACGCGCAAGCCGACCAGGAAGCCCGCGGTGTCGCCCTGCTGGCGCGGAATCCGTACGTCGCGGCGTTCTCGGCGCTCGCTTCGCCTCCCGACACGCCGACGATCAACGGCATTCGCGTCGGACTCGCGGGAGTCGACGCCCGCAAGGGCAACCTCGAGCCGGTCATGCTCGACGGTCGCGCTCCGCAATCGCCGAACGAAATCGTGCTCGCGCGTGCGACGATGCGCCAATTGCACGCTCGCGTCGGTGACGTCGTGAGCGTCGTCGCCGGCACGAAGCGCGCCTCCTTGCGGATTACCGGCGTGATGCTCGCTATATCGGCGGGCAGTTTCTTCAGTGGAAGGCTGGATGAGGGCGCAGGAGTGACACTGCAAGGTCTTCGGCGCGTGGAGCCGACCGCGATCGTGACGATGTTCCTCGTCGACTACGCGCGCGGTGCTGACCCGAACGTCGCGCTCGCGCGCCTTCAACACGACTTCGGCTCGAACGTGTTGCAACGCATCCCTGCGCGCGACGTCGAGAACCTCGTACGGGTCGATACTCTTCCCTTGCTTCTCGCGGCACTTCTCGCAGGTCTCGCGATCACAACGCTCGTGTACACGCTGACCGCCTCGGTCGGCCGCCGCAATCGCGAGCTCGCCGTCCTGAAAGCGTTGGGCTTCGAACGCAAGCAGCTCGCGGCCTCGGTTATGTGGCAGACCTGGACGCTCGCTTTCATCGGCTTCATCGTCGGCCTTCCGATCGGGGTGGTCATCGGGCGAGCGGCGTGGCGTGCGGTCGCCGGGAACATCGGATCGGTGCAACAGCCGGTGGTACCGGCTGACGTGATCGCGATGCTCGTAGTGCTCAGCGCTCTCGCCGTGACCGTCGTCGCGTTCGTTCCCGCGTGGCTTGCGACGCGTGTGAAGCCCGCAACTGTTCTGCGGACCGACTAAGAAGTCGTCAGCGTCGCAGGGTCGGCGTGGCGCGGCGGTAACGTGGCTTCCGATGGCACTACGGGTCGTGGTCGCAGAGGACAACCTGCTGGTGCGCGAAGGCATCATCAAGCTGCTCGACCACCAAGACGGGCTCGAGGTCGCCGGTTCCGGCGGAACCTACGATGAGCTCATAGCGCTCGTCGACCGCGAGTTGCCCGATGTCGTTCTTACCGACATCCGGATGCCGCCGACCGGTACCGACGAGGGAATCCGAGCGGCGCTCGCGCTGCGCGACTCGCACCCCGAGGTGGGCGTCGTCGTGTTGTCGCAGTACGTCGATCCCGTGTACGCGCTCGCGCTGCTCGAGCGCGGCTCGGAGGGTCGCGCGTACCTCCTGAAGGAACGGGTCTCCGATGGCGCGCAGATCGTGCACGCGATCGAGGAGGTCGCGCACGGTGGAAGCGTGATCGACCCGATGGTCGTGGAAGCCCTCGTGGCGCAGAGGACGGCGCGGGCGTCGTCTGATCTCGAGCGCCTCACACCACGCGAGCGCGAGGTGCTCGAGCAGATGGCGCAGGGACGGAACAACATCGGTATCGCCCAGGCCTTGTTCCTGTCCGAGCGGGCAATCGAGAAGCACATAAATTCTCTGTTCTCGAAGCTCGGCCTGTCGGGAGAACCTGACGTGCACCGGCGGGTGAAGGCCGTCTTGTTGTTCCTCAACGAAGCCGGCCCCGGCAGCCCACCCCGCTGAGGGGGGCTGGCACCCTTGGCTGGGGAAAGAAGCTGTCGCACGATGGATCCGATGGATGTGACCGCGGATTCGACCCGCACGGTACGGGTGTTGATCGTCGACGATCAGCTCCCGTTCCGCGCGGTCGCCCGCACGGTGATCGGCATGACCGCCGGGTTCGAGGTCGCGGCCGAAGCCGAAACGGGCGAAGCCGCCCTCGTTGCCGTCGACGACGATCCGCCCGACCTCGTGTTGATGGACATCAACCTGCCCGGCATCAACGGCATCGAGGCGACCCGGCGGATTCGGGCGGAGCATCCCGAGGTGGAGGTCATCCTGCTTTCGACCTACTCCGAAGCCGATCTGCCCGCCGACGCGCGGGAGGTCGGCGCGCTCGCGTATGTACACAAGGAGGATTTCGGTCCCACCCTCGTACGTGAGTTGTGGGATCGCGAGCACCCCTGACCACCCTGTGCGCGGGACGTCACTCCGACGTCGACCCGCGCGGAATGTCGCCCGTGATCGCTGTGCCGCGGCCCGGTGAGCTCTCGACGCAGAGTGTTCCTCCGATCGCGCCGAGCCGGTCGGCCATGTTGACGAATCCGTGCCCGCGGATCGTGTCGCTCGCGGTGTCGAAGCCGGCGCCATCGTCGACTACGGCGAAGTGCAGTACCTGATCGTCGGCCTCCACCATCACCTTGATCCGCGCATTTTCGCCCGCGTGCTTCCCGGCGTTTTGCAGCGCTTCGAGACAGCAGAAGTAGATGGCGGCCTCGGCGTTGGGCGGGAATCGACCGACATCGGCGTCGATCTCGGTTGGGAGCACGCACCGGTTCGCCGCAGCTCGCAACGCCTCGGGGAGGCCGCGGTCCATCAGCAGGGGTGGATAGATGCCGTGCGCGAGCTCACGCAACTCGGTGAGCGTGGCCTGCGCGTCGGCGCGCAGCTCCTCGAGCAGCGTCGCAACTGCGGCCGGATCGGCTTCCACGAGCTGGCGGGCGAGCCCGAGCTTCACCGCGAGGGCAACGAGGTGTTGTTGCGCGCCATCGTGCAGGTTCCGCTCGATCTGGCGTCGCGACTGATCGGCCGTTTCGACGATGCGCGCTCGAGACGCGCGCAGCTCCTCGTTGGCGAAGCGCAGGTCGACGAGCGATGCCTGCAGCGCGGTGTCGAGCGCGGAATTGTGCAGCGCCAGCGCGACCTGTCGCGCCAGTTCGGTGAGCACGCGTTCCTCTTCGTCGTTGAACGGCGGCTGTTGGGCAGTGCGGGCGCAGAGAACGACTCCGAGGAGCTCGCCGGAGTGCACGAGCGGCGCGACGCGTAGCACCCGGTCCCGGTGCTGCTCGACGAGGGCCGGAAGCCACACCTGCATCCATGCGTTTCCCTGCGCGTGCGCGCGGGCGACCACCTCGCCCTCCTTCTCGGCGAGCCTGATCGTCTCGGGCTCTCGGTAGGGAACCGCTGCGGCGCGCTCGAGCACACCGTCGGTGCCGGTCCACACCTCGGCCGCGATCAGGTTCATGCTCAGCTTCAGTGATTCCGCGAGCTGCAAGAGAAGCTCGTCGAGTGGGATCGCGCGTGACATACGCGCGCCGAACGTCTGCAACGGCTCGTCCGGGGCCCGCCGATCGCCGTACACGCGGCGGTTCGCCAGCTCTTCGAGTCGATTGCGCGCCGGGATGAAGCACACGGCGGCAATCGCGGCCGCGACGAGCGACAATCCGAGCATCCGGCGCGATGCTGCGGTGGGAGTCTCCCCGAACCCGAGCACGACGACGACATAGACGACGCCGACGAGTACGACGAGCCCGCCGGTCTCGATCGTGCGTACCAGTATGCGGTCGACGCGGAGCACAGTGGCGTCGAACGACGCGAGCGCGATCGCGAACGGAACGAACAACGTGCCCGCGGCGATGGGCACGCCGAGCGCGTCGGGCCAGCCGACCAACGCGTGCATGAGGCCGACCACACATGCGACTCCGGTTGCGACGACGACCCCCCAACCCGCCCACTGAAGTCGCGCGCGATCGACTGCCGACGCGTCGCGGCATCGCAGGGCGAAAGAGCCGAGCGCAATCGTGCCGAGGAGGAGCGACTCGGCGACGACGAGCCCGATCTGCAGGTCTTCATGCAGTGCAATCGCCACTACGAACGGTGCGCCCACTGCGACGGCAACGAGGAACCGGCGCGTTGCCCGGAACCGACGCGCCGTGATCGTTCCCGTCGGCAACGTGGCCGCGAGCGCGGCGACGGCGTAAGGAACGACGCCGAGGAGACGATCGCTCGCCAGTGCCGCGGCGCCCGCCAGCGTCCCGACTGCGAGCCAGACGGGAAGAACTTCGGTCGGTCGTCGGAACGCAACCACGAGTGTCGCCATTGCCCACGCGCCCACGAGCACGGCCGCGGCATATGCCGGCGCATCACCACGCGAGCGCGCGCCCGCGATGCCGACGACGAAGCCCGCCAACGCGAGCACCGCGGCGATCGCGCCGGTCGCGGACAACCGAGCGCGCGAGGTGACACCCGAAGCGTCGCGCTCGTCGACTCGATGCGTGATGGTCGACATCTCCTACTCAGACCGTTGCGGAAGTGGCATCATCCGAACGGTCGACGCCGTCCGATTCCACGCGGCCGTCGCGCATCCGGACGATCCGGTCGCCCGCCGACGCGACCTCGTCGTTGTGCGTGACCATCAAGATGGTCTGACCGTCGGCGTGCAACCGCTTGAACAGCTCGAGCACTTCGTGCCCACCAGCAGTGTCGAGCGCGCCGGTGGGCTCGTCGGCGAGCAGCATCGTCGGCTCGTTCGCCAGCGCGCGTGCGATCGCGAGTCGTTGCCGCTGCCCTCCCGAGAGCACGCCGGGCAGTTGTCGCGCCTTGTCGGCGAGCCCGAGGAGGTCGAGCATGTCGCGGGCGCGGGTTTCCGCCGGGCGACGCTTCGTTCCCGCGATGACGGCGGGCAGCACGACGTTCTCGAGCACGGTCATACCTTCAAGCAGGTTGAAGAACTGGAACACGATGCCGATGTGACGACGCCGCATGCGCGCGAGCTCGTCCTCGTTGCGACCGGTCACTGTCTCGCCTGCGATTGTGATCTCGCCTTCGTCGGCGACATCGAGGCCGGCCACGAGGTTGAGCAATGTCGACTTCCCGCAGCCCGACGGGCCCATGATCGCGACGAACTCACCCGCGGCGACGTCGAGGTCGACGCCCCGCAACGCACGGACAGGCGCGAGGTCGGCCTCGAACGTCTTGCGGACGGCCCGCGCGGTGCACACGTCATGCATCGGATTGCCTTTCCTGTCGTATCCGTAGACGGTAGGCCTCTACGGGTGTCTCCCGGCCCTTTACGATGTGTTCGCCCATCGGCTCGAGGTCGAGCGGTCCGGCGATCGCTGCCGCCGTCGGCCCGCTCAAGACGGTGGTGCCCGCCGGTCGGGCGAGGTCTTGCAATCGTTGCGCGAGATTCACGGTGTCGCCGACGAGCGTGTACTCCATGCGCGCCGCGGAACCCAGCAGCGCGGCCGCGACCTCGCCGGTCGACAGACCGATGCCGAGCCCGAACTCCGGGAGCCCTTCGGCACACCACCGCTCGTTGACCACGTGTTGGCGGTCGTGCATCCCGATCGCCGCGGCCAACGCCCGGTCGGCATGGTCGGCCTGCGGGAACGGTGCGCCGAAGACCGCCATCACGGCATCGCCCACGTACTGCATCACGGTCCCCAGCTCGGCGAGGATCGCCACGTTCATCTCGGCGCGGTGTGTATTGAGCATCCCGGCCAGCGGTGTCGGTTCCACGCGTTCGGCGATGCCCGAATACCCACGGACGTCGGACATGAGGACGGTGACCGTCAGTCGCTCGGTCTCACCGATCGCGCGGCCTTCGTCGCGGAGCTTTTCGGCCAATCCGCCGGGCAGCATACGTCGCAATGTCTCGCCTTGCTCTTCCCGGTCGACGATCGCCTTCTGCAACAGGCGAAGGCGCCGCAACGCGCTCTCGCGTCCGGCGCTCGCCTCCTTCGCGAGTTTCAAGAACAGTTCTTCGGCCGCGTCGTTGGCGGCCTCGGGCGTGATGTCCAATGCGGTCGCGATGGCTTTGACGGGGCGGCCTTCGCCGATCCATTGCAGCAATTGCTCCTCGCGCTCGTCGAGCTCGCCTTCGGTGTGGGCCGGATTGACGATCGCGGCGACGATGACGGGGTCGAGCATGCTGCCGCCGGTCGCGACCTCGCGCACCGCGCGTACGAGCTGGTCGCCATCGCCGACCCGGTCCTTCAACAGATAGGCGTAGCCGGCGGCTCCGTCTGCGAGCAGCGCGATCGCGTACTCGGGCTCGTCGTATTGCGACAGCACCACCACGCCCGTCCCCGGATTGCGCATGCGCACGAGCTTGGCGGCCTCGATGCCCTCGTTCTGGAAGTTCGGCGGCATCCGGATGTCGGTGACGACGACGTTCGGCTGGGTCTCGGCCGCGCCCGCGACCAGACCGTCGAGGTCCTCGGCGACGCCGACGACCTCGAGGTCGGGCTGCATCGCGAGCAGGGCCCGAACGCCCTCCCGCACGAGGAGGGAGTCGTCGGCGAGGAACACGGTGATCACACGGTGAATTGGAACGGGTCGGAGGGCATTCGCACAAGGCGGGCGGCACCCCGCGGCCGGGGTGCTACCACCACTCTCGCGACACCGGCCTTCAGCCTGCGCAGCCGGGATGACTTTGCGTACCGTACGACGCGTCAAGCGAACGGAGGGTCCAAAATTGCGCATCGAACCACCGACACGAGCCTGTCGTGGATCCCGTCGGAAGCCGTCACCGGAGTGAACAAGGCGGTCTTCGAGTCTGGGTTCACGCACTACGACGCGCGGCCGCCCGACGTCCTGTACGACCTCGAGCAGATAGCGCGCGACGATCGGTTCCGGTTCGCGAACCGACTCTACGCATGGGTCGAGGTGGTCGACGGAACGATCCGCGACGCCGGCTACCTCGACGGCAGCGTCATGGGCGCCACGACGGTGCGCCGTGCCGAGGGCCATTCATCGCGCGTCCGCGCAGACCTCGCCAGACCCTCCGCGGCACTCGGACAAGGCCCGCGGCTCGATGCTGCGCGCCCGCCGAACCACCGCGGCTCGATGAGCACACATTGGGCTTGATTGCGCGGGCGAGGTTCGCGAGGAGCAAGCAATGCGGGTACTGGTCGCAGTTGAGGACTGTGCGGCGGGGCGCGCTCGTGCAGTGGTATCGGTCGCGGCCAATTCTCGATCCGCTCGTTCGTCTCGGCGTCGCATCCCGAACCGGCAGCCGCTCGGCGGGTGCTCCGAGATCGGTCTAACTCCCGCCGATCGCCGGTCCGAACCGTTGGCCACAGATGAGGTCGGTGGATAAGGCGATGACGTTTCCGCCGCCGGTGGCCAGGGCGCACGCGAGATCGTTCCGGCTCCGAGGAGGTTCGTGGCTTCCCGTGCGGTTCCGGCACTGACACGCTCCATCCTGCGCGTCGGTCGGCATCGAACGCGTCGACATGGAGGGCCACGATCTCACCGTCTTTCCACAGGTCGGCGTCGCCGCCAGTCGACGCGTGGATCATGACACGGCCCGTTGCCGTGACCCGCCTAAGCGTCCGGTCTGTCGGGGCCGACGGTCTCGGAGGTGCTGCGTCACTTGCTGGAGCTCGGGCTCGTCTCCCGGGTCGGGCACACCCGGGGCCAGGGGGGCTAGCACCCGACCGCCGGGCGGATTACACCCTTGCCCGAACGCGGCGTCGCGTGGCCTGATGGGTACTGTGATCTGGTTGCGGGCGCGATCGGAGTGGCGGCGCCGATGGCCCGCGCTTTGCGCCCTGACACTGCTCGTCGGTCTCACGGGCGCGGTGGTGCTGACGGCAGCCGCCGGGGCACGTCGGACCCGGAGCAGCATCGATCGCGCCGATCGGATCACCAAGAACGCCGACGCGTACGTCGTGCTGGGCAACAACTTCTCGCTCGCCGAACTGGGCGCGATTACGCGGTTGCCCGAGGTGGCGGTGGGCAAGCGCCTGGCGCTGATGGGCCTCTTCACGAGCCAGGGATACGCGGTGGCCGGATCGCCGGTCGACCCCGGATTCGGTACCGACCTGCTCGGTTACCGGGTTCTGCGGGGTCGGGCCGCGAACCCCGACGCGGCGGACGAGATCGCGCTGTCCGAGACGACCGCGGCGGCGTTGGGCCTTGGTGTCGGCGGAACCTTCGACGTCGCGTCGCCCAGTACGGCGCAATGGGTTTGCCTCGACGCCAATGCGCCGCCGGTCGGCTCGGCGCTGTGCAAGGCGACCATCCAGACTCTGAACCGCGACCGCATCGACCTCTCGATGCTGCAGGGGCCGCATATCCAGCTGCGCGTCGTGGGGATCACGCGCAGCCTCTTCGAGGTCGGTGCGGCATCGCACGTCGTGTTCTTCAACTTCTTGACGCCGGCTTTCTTCCGCAAGTACCGCACGACCATCCAATGGCAACCGACGGTGATGGTGCGCTACCGGCCCGGTATCACCGATGTCCAGTTCGAAGCGGCCGTCACGAAGGCGGTACCGGGCGACGCGATCACCGACAGGAACACGTTTACGTCGGTCATCGACGCCCTCCGCTCGACCGCGGGCGTGCTGGCCAACGGTCTGCTGGTATTCGCCGGGGTCGCAGCGCTCGTCGGATTGGTCTTGATGTCCCAGGTGTTGGCGCGCAACGCCGACCGCGGGACCGACGACCGCGGGGTATTGCGCGTCTTCGGCGCGACGCGCACGGCTCGCGTCGTCGACACGTGCGCGCCGCTCGTGCCGGTGGCGGCCATCGGAGCGTTGCTGGCAATGCTCGGCGCGTGGCTGGGATCGAACTGGATGCCGATCGGCACCGCCCGCCGCGGCGAGTTCGCCCGCGGGCTCGAATTCGACGCCACGGTTCTTCTCGGGGGCGGGGCCGTCCTGGCCGCCGTGGTCCTCGTGACCTCGGCCGCAGCCGCCCTCTGGGTCGGGCGCATGCGCGCACCGGGTACGACCCGGCAAGCAGCAATCGCGCACCGACTTAGCATCGGTGGGGTCACCACCGCCACCGCGGCGAGCATGGTTACTGAAGTTGGGCGCGGTCGCCGCGCGATCCCGCTGCGCTCGGCCGCCGCAGCTACTGCCCTCGCGATGGCAGGTGTGATCGGTGTCGCGGTCTTCTCCGCGTCGCTCAACCGGCTCACGGCCGAACCCGCGCGCCAGGGTTGGGGATGGGACGTGTTCGTCCGCGGGCTCGACGCCGGCCAAACGGTCGCGCGCGACCCGAGAGGTGCCGATCGGCTGTTGGCTGACCCCGACGTAAGTGCGGTGACCCAGGTGTGGATCGACTATGAGCCCCGCGTGAACGGACACACCGTGCCGCGCTTCGCCGAGCGATTCGTGAAGGGCGACCGCGGGTTCGTCATCGTGCGCGGTCGCGCGCCGGCCGGCCCCGACGAGGTTGCACTCGGCGCCAAGACCCTGCAGCGCGCGGGCGCGGCGATCGGCGGCGCGGTCGACATCGAAGGCAAGTCGGTGCGTGTGGTCGGCACCGCGCTGTTCCCCGCGACCACGAGCAACTACGCGCTGGCCGACGGCGCGCTGTTCACCGACGGGGGCGTGCGCACCCTGAGGCTCGTAGCGACCGGCGGCGACGACTCACAGTATGCGGTGACCTTCCGGTCCGGCGCCGACCGGTCGGCCGCGATGCAGCGGCTGAGGGCGCTGAACAACGGCGATTCGCCCGGCGGTCCGGTCGCACACGCGGAGATCGAGCAACTCCGCCAGCTCCACCGGCTGCCGTGGGCGCTCGCCGGGTTCCTGGTCGTGATCGCGTTGCTCGCAGTCGGCCATCTGATCGTGCTCTCCGTGCGCCGCCGCGGTCACGACTTGGCGGTACTGCGCGCGCTCGGATGCACGCCCGGGCAGATCGCTCGCATCGTCGCGTTGCAGGCGACGATGCTCGCGATCGTAGGCGTCGTCGTCGGCGCGCCAGTCGGGATCCTGCTCGGCCATGTGGTCTGGGCGCGTATCGCCGACGCCTACGGAGTCGCCGACGACGCGGCGTGGCCGTGGATCCCGATGGCAGTCGCACTCGGCGGGACAGTCGTTCTCGCCAACGCGATCGCGTGGTGGCCGGCGCGCCGAGTCGCGAAGCGACCGGTGGCACAGACGCTCGCAACGGAATAGCTCCGCTCAGACTCGTCTTCGGGCGGGCAGCTCGCGCGCGTTGTCGCGCATGATGCGCAGCCGTGAAGCGCCGGAGCGTACAAGACGAAGAGCGGGTCTGCGGCGTGTCCGGGACCTCCCAAAGGGCCGCGTTCAGCATGCCGTGTCCGTGGATGAACTGCGAGGCGTTGGGATTCTCGCTCTGCCCGCGGCTGCTCGGAAGGCACCGCAGGCTCGACCAGAGCAGACGCAGGTGTTGGAGTGACGTTCGCCTCGAGGGTCGGGCGGAATCGTGATCCGAACGGTCGCGAAGGTCAGTCACCGGAGGCTTTGGCCACCCCGCTGACTCATTCGCTGTCGCGGGAAAGCCTGCTTACTGCCGCGACTGGGCCAGGATGGTCGGCGCAGTCCGCATGCCCGCCACCGCCACGATCTCGAGCTCGGCACCTGGGAACTTGCTCACGAACCGGGATCGCCACGTCTCCACCTCCGAACGGATCCTCGCCCCAACGGGAAACACGGGTAGGCGGGCCAGCGCACTCGTCGCATTGGGGTTGCACGCTTGATACTGAGGCTTCCGCGAGGACAGATTTGTCGCGTGACGAGCGTACGAACCCACACAGCAAACGTCCTCGTGATCGGCTCCGGCGGGGCCGGGCTGCGGGCCGCTATCGCCGCGCACGAAGCGGGGGCAGAGGTAGTTGTCGTCGGGAAGCGGTCCCGCCTCGACGCGCACACGGTGCTCGCTTCGGGAGGGATCAACGCCGCCCTCGGCACTCGAGACGAGGAGGACTCGTGGCAGCAGCACTTCGCCGACACCGTCGGGGAGGGCTACCTGCTCGGTGATCCTCGCGTCGTCGAGATATTGGTGCGCGAGGCGCCGGCGGCCGTGGAGGAGCTAGCCGCGTGGGGATGCGCGTTCGCTCGCACCGAGGACGGTCGCATCGATCAACGGTTTTTCGGCGCCCACCGCTGGCGGCGCACCTGCTACGCCGGCGACTACTCGGGTCGCGCGATCCTGCAAACGCTGGCGACCAAGGTCGCCGCGCTGGGCATTCCAGTCGTCGAGGAGAACTACATATCGCGGTTGTTGATCGCCGACGGCGCCTGCTTCGGGGCCCTTGCGTTCGACTTGCACGACGGCAGCCGTACCGCATTCATCGCGGACGCAGTCGTGCTCTGCGGCGGCGGCCACACGCGCGTCTGGCGGCGAAGTTCCTCGCGTCGTGACGAGAACTTCGGCGAGGCGATCACCCTCGCGTTACGCGCCGGATGTCGCGTCATGGACATGGAACTGGTGCAGTTCCACCCGACGGGCATGGTCGCTCCCGAGGAGGCCGCCGGCACGCTGGTAACCGAAGCCGTGCGGGGCGAGGGTGGCCGTCTCTACAACGCGCTCGACGAACGCTTCATGGCTCGCTACGACGCCAAGCGCATGGAACTCAGCACGCGCGACCGAGTCGCGCTTGCAAACTACGTCGAGATCACAGAAGGCCGGGGCGGCCCGCACGGCGGTGTATTCCTCGACATTACGCACCAGCCCAAAGACCTCATCATCGAGAAGCTGCCACGCATGTATCGTCAGTTCATCGAGTACCAAATGCTCGACATCTCGCGTGAGCGAATGGAAGTCGCGCCCACCGCGCATTACTCAATGGGTGGTATCGAGGTAGAGCCCGAGAGCCACGCCACCAGAGTGGTCGGGCTGTACGCGGCCGGAGAGTGCACCGGCGGCCTTCACGGCGCCAATCGGCTGGGTGGCAACTCGCTCACGGAGACGATCGTTTTTGGCAAACGCGCCGGCGACGCAGCAGCGTTGTTCTCGGCGGGCTGCGACATCGCCATCCACCCCCGTCGCATCATCGAGGAGGCGAACGATGAGCTGGACGCGATGATCAGACCCGGGCCGGAACTTGCACGTCCTCTCCAAAGGGCGGTCCGGGATGTGATGTGGGAACACTGCGGAGTCGTGCGAGACGATGCGGGCCTGCGCGACGGAATTGCAAGGCTCGACGAGATCCGTGCGATCCTGGCCGACGTCGATGTTCGGCCTAGCGCAGAGGGTTGGTCGGATCTCGCCCAATTCATCGACCTACGAGCCGGGTTGTTGGTGGGCGAGGCCACAATACGCGGCGCCCTCGCCCGGCGCGAAACGCGCGGCTGCCATAGCCGCGCCGACTTTCCCGACCTCGATCCCGACCTTCAGGTCAACTTCTACAACTGTCTGAGTAACGAAGACGAGCGGCTCACCGAGCTATCCAGCGAACGTGTCTACCCGGTTCGCGCCGAGCTCCGCGCTTGGCTCGACCAGGCCGGGCCCGCCGACTCGGCCGGCCGCCTCCTCGAATGAGCCTCCGGCACGCTGACCAACACGCGCCGACAATCGCGAGAACCGTGCGATCCTCAGGCGGGTCCCGAGCACATCGCAACGCGTGTGGGGGCGCTTACAGCACTCGATCGACCACACGCTTTCCGACAGTTCGGGCATGGTCCACGACCGCCACGGCCCCGCCGATCAGCGCGTTTCCGGGTGGCTCGTCGGGAGCAGCGGGGTGTGGGCGAGTCGGAACCCGGGGCTTCGCCGCCCGGAGTTCGGCGCCGAGTTCCTGGAGGCGTCGTGCGCCCAACCGGTCGCGCACGTCTGGGAAGAGCTCCTTTTCCTCCTCCTTCACATGGTGGCGGACGTGTTCGATCAATACCGTGACCTTGGCGCCGAACCGCTCGTCCGACGGATCGAGATCCTCGAGCTCTCGCAACGAAACCTCCACCAAGTGGTGTTCTTCAAGCGCTTCCAGTACATCCTTCTCCGCGCCGCTCACTTCCCGCCGAACGGCCGAATAGAACACGAGCTCTTCAATGGCGGCATGCCGCGACAGGTCCTCGATCATCGAGTCCACGAGCGCACGCTTGGATCGGAAGGCGCCGTCGCCGGCCTTCTCAAAGCGCTTAAAGAGCTGCTCCACCTGACGGTGGTCCGCCTTCAGTACCGCGATGGCATCGCCACGCTGCGTCTGAACCCTCACCTTGCGAGCTGCAGTCCGTTTCTTGACCGCGCCGGTCGTGCGCTGAACCTTCGCCCGCGAACCGGCCGGCGGTTTCGCGGCTGCCGTCTTGCGCTTCACCGTCGCGCGCTTCGCGGACGTCGACCGTTTCACAGCTTTGACGGCACGCTTTCCGACCGCCTTCGAAGTCCTTCGAACCGCCCGCGTCGTCGTGTTCCGCGAACTCTGTTTCGCCGCTTTCGTAGCGCGTTGCTTGGTAGCTGCCATAGCTGATGGTTACCCGCCCCCGCGACACATCAAACGATAAACGATCTAACGCGTCGTCACAACGCGCGGATCAATGTCTTCGGTCGAGATCAAGCTGCGCGGGGTTCTTTGACGCCGCAGTCGTGCCGGCGACACGGTTCAGTTTGGTTGCTACCAACACCGTTCCTGATGTCGCCCTCTCGCAACCGCGCGGCTTCGTTCGATGCCGACGGAACGCCAGCGTCCGCCGCGGACGGTGGTTTGCCCGGGCGCATCGGGGGAAGGACTGGACAACAACACGGTCCTCGTCATCACGCCGGAGCTGAGCCCGGTTGGGTCGTCAACTCTACGGCACCGTAACGAGCCGAGTCCGGGTGCGACTGAATGCAATCCAGGCGAACGAGAGGACCTGATGGACATACTTGTGTGGTGGCTGAACTTGGTCGGCCGAATCGCCAACCGCTCACGTTGTGACGACGGCGAATGTTGGCGGCTCGACGATTCGCTGATCTCGCCATCCTTTTGCGATCGACGCATAAACACGCGCACTTGACTACGCATGCACCGGTTGACAGCCCGCGAGCGGCGAGGCGGTTGACGGATTTCCGCATCGATCCGTTGTGGCGCGGTGTGTCAGTCGACCCCCGGAGCCACCGACGACTGCCTCCACTCCTTGGCGCAGTCGGCGTCGTGCTCATCGCTCACGGTCATCACACCCGCCTCGACGGGTCGCGGGTGAGTAGCGTGACGTGTTCACCGGAAGGGTGTTGACGTGGCTGGTCAAGGAACGGCGGAGGGGGGTCGGGAACCGGTATCGGTGCGCGACGCATTGGTGTCGATGCTGGAAGCGACGGCCAATCTGCCTGCGAGTGAACTGGTCCGGGTGGTCGATGTGGCTGGGCGTGTGCTCGGAGCCGAATCCGCCCGGGTGTTGATCGCCGATTACGGGTTGGTGTCGCTGCAAGAACTTGGTGAGGACGGCCCGACGGGGCCGCGCCAGCCGATCGACGGCACGCTTGCGGGACGTTCGTTCATGAAGGGCGAAGTAGTGGTATCCGGTGAGGATCCGGCGTCGGTGTGGGTGCCGCTTGCGGAGGGCGGCGAGCGGTTTGGTGTGCTGGAACTCAGCCACGCGACCTGGACCGATGCCGGGAAGGCGGTTCTCGATCCCGTCGTGCGGGTGCTGGTTCTGGTGTTGATCAGCAAGCGTCGCTCCACTGACGTGGTTTTGCGCAGCCGTCGCGCCGAGCCGCTTTCTTTGGCGGCGGAGGTGCAGTGGGATCTGTTGCCGCCTCCGACGTGTTCGACTGTGTGCGTTTCGATCAGCGGCATTCTCGAACCGGCGTATTCGATCGGCGGCGACTCGTTCGATTTCGCGTTCAAT